>NZ_CP014213.1:1375000-2062500 GCF_003268005.1 Methanosphaera sp. BMS
GTTCTTGTTAGCTCAACAGTATCGTTAACTGTTACTTCAACAACTGCATCAGCGATAGGTTTACCCATACCATCTGTGAGTGTACCGTTTATTGTTACATCCTGATATACGATAGCAGCGCTAGGTGTTGCGTTAACAGTGATTGTAGCATTCTGCAATCCTACCGTAATGTTTTCAAGGACTTCACCGGAAGCCTTATCAACACCCACACTTGAAGTGTAATTCTCATTTTCAAGATATGTTACACTTACAGCCACATCACCAGCATCAGCAATGTCAAGTTTAACTGTCGTATTAGCACCAGCCACATCAACAGTCACATTCTTACCAGCAACTGTAATGTTAAACTGACCACTAGTTACAGCTTTACCACTACTGTTGGTTACAACTACATCAATAGTCACATTACCAGCAGTATTGTTCAAGACTTCAACAACGGTAGTTGTCGGCATCTTGTTAACAGTAAAGTCAACAGTTTGGCTAGTTACACTATCAACCGTAGCATTACCAAGATATTTAGCGGTTACTTCATATGTACCGGCCGTGTATGTTTGATTGTTGATACTGTAATATCCATCCACAATAGGAGTTGTAATGGTTATTTCATCAACAGTAACATTTACATCACCAGTAGTTATGAGGTTGCCCATACCATCAAATACCTGACCACGAATAGTTACAACATCACCCATAATCACACTAGAATTAACAACTTCAATTGTAATTGAAGCTTCCTGTTTAACTAAGTCAATTACGGTTACGTTTTCATATTCAGGACTTGTAGCTGATGAGTTTGTAGCATTGCTTGGGTAGTAGTGTGTGTTTTCTGTGTATGTTACATTTACGTATAACGTATCTGTATTTTCTGTTGGAATTACAAGTATTGCTTTTCCATTTTCCACATTGCCTGTTACGATAGTTCCACTTGCATCGGTTACAACCACTTCACCCATATTTACAGGTTCACCGGTTGCATTTGTTACTGTGACTTCTATTGTAACGTTACCAGCTGTGTTGTTAAGGATTCTTACAGTTGTAGTTGTAGGTATTTTATTTACAGTGAATTCTACATTTTCGCTTGTAATGTTACTTACATTTTCATTTCCGAGGTATGTAGCGTTGACTGTGTATACTCCTGCAGCTATTGTAACATTTGTTATTGTGTACATTCCATCTTTGAGTTGTGCTTGATATGTTGTACTGTTTATTGTTACGTTTACTGTTCCTTCAGCTATTGGTAATCCCATTCCATCGGTTACTGTTCCATATATTGTCACGTCTTCACCAATGACTACTGTGTCTTTGTTGGTGTTTATTGTGATTGTAGCGTTTTGTTTTGCTACGTCAATGTATGTGATGTTTTCATCGCTAGCACCTGACGGTAGGCTTTCATTTCTGGCATTGCTTGATAGGTATATGTCATTTTCATTGTATGTTACGTTTACTCCTATTAGTGTTGGAGTTGTTACATTTAATGTTAGGTCTATACCGCCATTTACCAGGTCGCCTTCGCCGATGATGTTGCCATTTTGATCATGTACAACTACATGACCTTTTGTTACTGCATCACCGGTAGCGTTTGTTGTGGCAATATGTACCGTTACGTTGCCTATTGTGTTGTTTAACACTTCGACGGTTGTTTGGGTAGCTATTTTTGTTACATCTATTACTGTGATATTTTCTCTTCCGGCTTCTGCTGATTCATTTAAGGCAGTGCTGTTGTAGTAAATATCATTTTCAATGTATTTTACAACCACTTCAAGTATTCCATCGGTAGTTGTAGGTATGATTATGTTAGCTTTTCCATCGGTTAACTCTGCATGGGTTAATTCGTTACCGTCTGTATCATAGACTATGACTTGTCCTTTCTCCACTAACTGTGATGTACTTGTGTTTGTTACGTTTACACCTATTGTCACGTTGTTAATGAGGTTACTTATGATTTCCACATTGGTGATTGTAGGTATTTTTGTAACGTCAATAACGGTTATTTCATCAAATGGACTTACTGCACTGTTGTTTGTAGCGTTGCTTGGCAAGTATACATCATTTTCATTGTAATGTACAATTACTAGTAATTCACCGGTTTTGTCAACTGGTATTTGTATATCCGCCATACCATCGGTTAGTTGATGGTTTTCTACAAGAACATTTCCTTCTCTGTCATATATTGTCACCGTACCGTCTTCAACGTTGACTCCGGTAATGTTTGTTACATTTACACGGATGGTTACATTGTTGAATGTTGTATCAAGTATGGTTACATTTGTTTTTGTAGGTATTTTACCTACATTTATGACTATTGTTTCATTATCTCCAGCTGCAGCTGATTCATTTGTAGCATTGCTTGCCATGTATACATCGTTTTCATTGTAGTGAACAATGAATTTGTATTCTTTGGCTTCATCAAATGGTAGTTTGATTACAACTTCACCATTATCGAGCACTAGTTCATCTAAATCACCTATTACATTACCGTCCGTATCAAGGATTGTTACGTTTCCTTTTTCTACGGATTCACCGGTTTGATTTGTGACTGAAACCCTGATTGTTACATTGCTTAATGTAGTGTTTAGTATTTCCACACTTGTGACTGTAGGGATTCTGGTTACGTCAATCTGGGTAATGTTTTTATATGGATCTTCTTCACTTAGTGATGAGTTTGTAGCATTGCTTGCCAGGTAGGTGTCATTTTCCTGATATTCTACTATGACATCTAACTTACCTATATTATCAACTGGAATTGTTATATTAACTACTCCATCAACAACTTGTGCTTCTGTTATTACTTGTGCATAATCTGATGCATTGCGTACTTTAACTGTACCGTTTACATCATTGCCGTATACATCAACTACACTTACTTCAACTGTTACATTGGATAGGGTAGTGTTTAATATTTCCACACTTGTTGCTGTAGGTATTTTAGTTACTTCAAATGTTGTTTCATTTGTTGCAACATTATAGTTGTCATCTGTAAATGTTGCAGTTACGGTTATTTCACCTAATCTATCAGATTGATAGTCAAGTGTGTATCCACCGGTACTGTTGGTTTTAACAATAAAGTCATTACCGTCAACGTTTACTGTTATGTAACTATCAGTTATTCTGTTGCCCATACCGTCAGTTAGGTTACCTGATATGTTTACATTTTCACCAAGATAACAACTTGAGACATTGGTTTCAAGTGTAATGTTGGCTGTTTGTTTTACAACCGTGATATTTGTTAACTCTTTGTTATCATCAGTATTGTTAGCAATACTTGGTGCGTAGTAATCGTTACCGAGATATTCTACACTTACAGGTATGTCTCCTACTGTTGTAATTGAGGTTAATGGAACCGTTAGGTTTTCTTTACCATCAATTAAGTTTACAGTATAAGTTTTACCTGCAATGGTGATGTTTACATCACCGGTCATAGTAGTGTTTCCATCTGCTCCTACTACTTTAATGTCGATTGTAACGTTTCCAACAGTATTGTTTAGTATTGTAACTGTTGTAGTTGTATTTATTTTATCTACAACAAATGTCGTGTTGTTTGTAGATGACTTGATTAATACGTTTGCATTATCTGTAAGTACATCATTAAACTCTGCGGTTACATTGTTAACTCCGACAATATCCGTCATGTATTCATGTGAATATCCGTCTTCTGTTAGCTCTACCTCTACAGGTGATTCTTCATTTACAGTTAGGTATACATGTCCTTCAGTTATTTCATTGCCCATTCCGTCATATACATGTCCGGTAATTGTTACTTTTTGACCGGATGTCTGACTTTCTGGAATTACAACAACTGTTATTGAGGATTGCTGACTATCTGCATTGAATACTGTGATTTCTTCACCGGTAGTTGAGTTTAATCCATTGCTTGATAGATATGAATCGTTTTCAACATATTTTACGTTGAAGGTTACTTCATCTGTTGTGTTGATGAATGCATTGCCGTCCAACGTGATTGTTGAATTACGTCCTATTACCGGGTATTGTTCTGTTTTGCCGTTTACTGTTACTTCAAAGCAACCTGCAGATATGATATCTGTATGTCTGCCTGTCACGTTTTCTGTAAAGACAACGTCAATTGTCACATTACCTTGGGTATTGTTTATAACAGTTACATTTGTTATTGTAGGTATTCTATTTACAACATAACTTGTAGTGTTATTTGCAGGACTTATTGATTTATCTACACCATCATATACTACTTTTACATCATAATTTCCTTTATTTAGGTTGTTTATGATGTATGAGTATTCACCGTTTCTGTTTGTTTCAACTGTTGCTTTCAATACATCATTGATGTATATTTTTACATCAGCTGTTGATATAGGCCTATCCTGTCCATCAGTTAATATACCACTTATTTTAACGCTTTCATCAACATATAATGAAGACTCGTTAACGTTAACTGTTATTGTGGAATTTGATAGATGGATATTTTCCGGATCGATTGTTTGAGTATCATTGGATCCTTCATAGAGGTCATCTTCAGCAAATACTGCCATAACAACTATCGTTTCATTGCTTTGTGGCGTGTAACTTACAACAATTGTTCCATTTTCATCAGTTAATGGTACATTGCTTAACACTTCACCATTTACTGTTATGATAATTGCTTTGTCACTGATATTGTTGGCATTTGCAGTATTGTTTGTTAGTCTTACTTCAATGTCGAATGGTACGAATACCTCTACCTCATCAGGTAGGGTTACTGTAACATTTGTAGGCATTTTATGTACGCTGAAATGTGTTGTATCGCTATCACCAAGAATTGCATTAGCTATTCCATCATATACAGCTTGTACTGTGTATTCACCGGCAATCTCATGGTTTAATAGATATGAGTATTCACCGTCACTATTGGTTAATACACCTGTTAAGTAGTTACCGTTTAGATAGATTGTAACTGGTCCTCCAACGATTTTATTTGATTGTCCATCAACCAGTTTACCGGAGATTGTTACATTATCACCTGCATATAAAGCTGGTTTATCAACTTTAACTGTTATTTGTGACTGTGACAATCCAACGTTAACGGTTAATTCCGTTTCGTTTCCAAGGTATACATCGTCACTTTCCTCAAGGTATACTGCCTTAATTACTAATGTAGTATTGTCTCTTGGTGTGTATGTTATACTTGTTTTACCATATTCATTGGTTTTTGGAATACCGGTTATTGGTATGTCATTTACGGTTATGATAATGTTTTTACCGGCTATTGGAGCATTGCTGCTGTTAGTTAATGTTACTTCAATGGTAAATTCCTTGTTTACTTCCACATTATTAATTGGAGTAATAGTTATGGTTGTAGGTATTTTACCAACAGTATACTCTACAGCATTGCTGTCTGCACCGTTTACAGTATCGTTACCAATATATGTGGCTGTTACTGTGAATGTGCCGAGTGCTACTGTTTGATTTGATACTATAATCTTACCATCCAGAACGTGCATGTCATCCCTGTTAACTATTTCATCTCCATCGATGTAGATTGTTACATCATCAAGTTTTGTTACTTGGTTTCCATCGCTGTCTGTGACATTAACTATTATATCAACTTTTTCTGATAGAATCAGTGAAGTTGTGTTAACATCAACTATTACAGTAGAGTTTAGTTTTGCAAGGCCGATTACAGTTGTGTTTTCCTTATCTGGAGTTACTCCACTAGTGGTGTTATGATATACACTTGAGTTGTAGAGATCATTTTCAAGGTAGGTTACATTTACTTCCAGTGGATCCATATTCTCGGAAGGTATATTGACATTAACTTTTCCATCAATATCAAGTTCTTCTTCAATAATAGTTCCATTGGCAAATGTTACTTTGATTTTACCACTTATTGGACTTCCGGTTTCATTTGTTACACTTACTTCAATAGCTACATGACCAAATGTATTGTTTATTATTGTTACATTGGTTTTTGTAGGTATTTTATTTACTGTGAATTGTACATTTGTGCTTGTTACACCAGCACTGTCACCAGCACCAAGGTATGTTGCATTGACTGTATATTCACCTGCACGTGAAGCCGTGTATGTTAAGTTATATGAACCGTCACTATTTACCATTACAGTAGTGTTTGTACCATTAATTGTTACATTTACCTGTCCTGATGTGATAAATTCATTGTTAACTGTTACTGTACCGCGTATATAAACGTTTTCACCAACAATCAATACTTCAGGATTTAATCCTATGCTGATTGCTGCTTCCTGTTTAACTACGTCAATATTTGTAATGTTAATATCAGGATCATCACTTGACAGACTGCTGTTTGTTGCATTGCTTTCAAAGTATACGTCATTTTCTTGATATGTTACGTTTACTTTGACAACACCAACTGTGTTGACATTTAATGTAATGTCCACTCCACCATTTACAAGTTCTCCTTCACCGACAATTACACCAGACTGGTTATGTACTACTACATGACCGCGTTCTACCGGATTATCAGTTAGGTTTGTAACTTTCACATGGATGGTTACATTACCGATGGTATTGTTTAATATTGTTACATTGGTTTTTGTAGCAATCTTAGTAACGTTGAATGTTGTATTGTCATAGCATGAGTTATAATTATCGTTTCCATCAAATGTGGCGTTGACAATTATGTTGTCTGCTACCTTACTTGTTGTGTAGTTTATTGAATATCCACCTGTATTGTTGGTTTTAGCATGATAAGCTACTCCATCAATGTAGATTACTAAATCTGTGTTAGGTATATTATTCATCATTTCATCAACAAGCTGACCGCTGACTGTTACGTTTTCACCAAGGGTAACATTTCTAGGATTTACTTCCACGGTGATTGCTGAATTTCTTGGAGTTACTGTGATGTTCTTAAGAACTTTGTTATCATCAGTATTGTTTGCAATACTTGGTAGGTATGTGTAGTTACCTGTGTATTCAACTTTTACGCTGAAGTTTCCAACATGTGTCATGTTGTCACGTAGGTAGACAATTGTGTTGTCCTGACCGGATAAATCCACTTCAAAGGCGTCATTACCGGCTATGGTAATGTTTACTTTACCTTCCCTGATGATGTTATTATAGCTGTCTACAACTGTAATGTTTAATGTTACATTACCAACCGTATGGTTGGTGACTGTTACATTGGTAGTTGTAGGTATTCTTCCAATAGTTAATTCAACATCTTCGCTGGTTGCAATTAATTCCTCTTTATTGTATGAGGAGTTAATTGTGACCGTACCGTTATAGACTGGTGTGTAGTCATAGTAGTATGTTCCGTCCTCACTGTTGAATGTTGCAGTATAATCTGTTCCATTTATTTTCACAGTTACTGTTGCATCCTCAAGTAGAGGTTCTCCAGTTTCATTATAGACTGTTCCACTTATTCTTACAATTTCTCCTATTATTACATCAGTCTTTTCAAGGTTGATTGTAATTTCAGGGTCAACCGTTACTGTAATAAGGGTAGTGTTTTCCTGACCTGCAGGAGGATTTAATCCTGTAGCGTTGCTTGGAAGGTAATTGTCATTTCCTTCATAGGTTACGTTTACATAAATGTCTCCAGGTTCGGTTACACTTAGTGTAATGTTAACTTTACCATCGGTTAAATCTCCTTCACCCAATACAGTACCATCTGTTGCATCGGTTACTATTACGTGACCTGTAGCAATTAAATCCTCTGTATCATTTGTTACGTTTATTGCTATTGTTACGTTTCCGGCTGTTGCGTTTAATATTTTTTCAATATTTGTTGTACTTGCAGCCTTGTCAACACCAATTACTATAACATCCTGATCGAGTGCAAATGCTGATTCATTTCTGGCATTGCTTGAGAGGTATTTAGGATTTTCCTGATAATAGATAAGTAGTTTATCTGTACCTGCATCAATGTCAACGGTAAATTCAACATTTCCTCCTGAAACATCTATAGGTTCTGGAGTTAGGATTTTACCCTGTATGAAGTCATATACATAGACATATCCTGTTGTTACAAATTCACTAGGGTCTCTTAGATCTGTTACGTTTACTCTTACGGTTACGTTTCCATAGGTATGGTTGATTATTGTTGCATTGGTCATTGTAGGTATTTTATTTACCACATAGTCTACTGAGGTACTGTTTATTTCATTTACAGTATCATTACCATGATATGTAGCGTTAACTGTAAATGTACCGTTAGCAGTTGTCTGTATTCTTGCCGTGAAATTACCGTCAACTACTTCTATTAAGTCTTTGGAGATTGCCACATTGTTAATGTAGATATCCACATCATCCTTATCGGTAATCTGGTTGCCCATTCCATCTGTTATGTTGACTTTAATGGTTACATATTCATCAACGAATAACTCTGTTGGGTCAACAGATATATCTATAGTTGCATTCTGTTTTTCAACAGGTATTTCTATGGTATCATCACTTTCAAGGTACTTGTCGTTTTCATTGTAGGTAACTTTAACGTTTAATGTTTCAGTATCATCGGATGGGATTGTTATATTCACTTTACCGTCTGTAAGGTTTTTAAGTGTAATAGGTGTTCCATCATCAAGTTCTACCGTTACATTACCTAAATCAACTGGCTGACCTGTTTCATTGGTTACGGTTACTTCTATTGTAACATTGCCAGTTGTCTGGTTAACTATTCTGATAGTTGTAATTGTTGGCATTTGAATAACTTCTTGTGCTTCAATTACCGTTGAACTTTCAGTGTAGTTTTTATTTCCTAGGAATTCTACAACAAAGTCATATTCTCCAATTTCCTGGATGTCCGTGAGTATTGTTGCATTTCCATTCTTGAGATATCCTACACCTACGATTTCATCATCAACTTTAACCACAACGGCTCCTGTTTTTACAGGTACACCTGTTTCGTTATCTGTTACCGTTACATTTAATGTTACATTGCCTATGGTTTTGTTTATAACCTGTGCAGTTGTTCTGCTTGGTCTTTGTTCTACAAATACTCTTATGGTTGTATTTGTAGAGTTGTATGTATCGTTACCAGGATAGGTTATGAGCAAGTCATTTACCCCTACAGGCAAGTCTACTGGTATATCTACCAGACCATCAGATCCAGTTTTGCCAGTTACATTTGTACCGTTTGGTAATGTTATTATTATATCTGCATCAGACAATGGATTTTTACTTTCATCATCAGTAAGGTTTACACGGATACTTGTATTTCCTAATGTGGTATTTGTAGCGTTTGCAGTTATATCTGCTAGACGTCCTACAATTTCAACATTTGTTAGGTTTAATTTAGTTTCCTCATCAGCATCTGTGTTACTTTCAATGTAATAATCATTTCCTTCATAAGTAACTACAAAGGTGTAATATCCTTTTGTTGTGATGTTTGTTACTATTATTGCATGTCCATCTTCACTGTTGAATGTGACATTTCCAACATCACTGCCGTTTGCCTTAACTGATACAGTACCGTTGGTTACAGGTACACCTGTTACGGCATCGGTAATATATGCTTCAAGTGTTACATTGCCTGCGACGTTGTCAACAACGTTAGCCGTGATTGAGCTGTCACGTTTGTCTAATGTGACTTCATAGTCAACAATGTTTTCATTGAATGTATCTGATCCCGTGTATTTTATAACAAGGTTATAAGTGTCCGGTTTATCAAGGTATCCTTCAATGATATTAACTGTTGCTTCACCGTTTTCCACATCGGCCTGTCCGATTAGTGTTTCACCATCATCAAGGTATATTTCAACTGTTCCATTGTTTACGTTTTCTTCAAATAGACAGTCAACGTCAACTTTGATTGAAACGTTACCTGCAGTGTTGTTTACAACACTAGGTGTTAATGAAACATCAAGTTTAAGTACTTCAAGTGGTCCTACTGTTTCATTTGCAAAGTATGTGGTTGTACCACCATATGCTACAATGATTGTGTAATTTTTGGATACGTCAACATCATGTAACTGTATGATTGCCTTACCGTCCACAACAGTTCCACGTCCAAGTTCTATTCCTCTATCTTGGGTTTCGGTCATGTTGTATATGACCACTTCACCCTCGTTGATTATGGTTGTTGGGTTTTCCAAGTCTTCCACATTTACCTCTATGGTTGTATTGTATACGGTATTGTTTAGTACTGTGTATGATACAACATCATCTAACCTGATGATATAGAAGTTAATACTTTCAGTTACTCTGTTATAGTCTACTGTATCATTTGTAAATATACCTGTCAGGTATACTTCCTGTTCCCTACCACTAGAGTAGTTGTACAGTCCAACTCCATCTTTAACAGGAACTAATGCTAGAATATGACCTTCTTCATCATAGATTGTGAATGTACCGTTTACCGGAATTCCGTTTGCATCATTAATAGTGAAAGTTAATAGGTTGTTCTGATGTATTCTGACTGTCCTGTTAGCATAGACCCAGTCACTGTATGTTAGTATTTTATCATCAAATACTTTTCTGAAGTCATAGCTTATGTAACGATCGCTTCCAAAGTATGCAAATCCTATGGTAAAGTTATCATGGGAGAATTCTTTTCTGAAGTTAAATACGAAGTTACCTGTAGCATTTGTAATGTAGGTTCTAGTTTCATTAGTGCCGTTCTGATAGAATATCGTGATGTTTACAGGTTCATTTGGAATTGTTAAGTTATTACCGTTTTTGTCTTTAAAGAAGAGTAATCCGATAAATTCAACAAATCTTTCACTATGATATTCTGTTTGATTGAAGATACGACCTAATGTTGCAATCCTATTTACTTCTAATATTGAGTTATTGCTTGCAGTGTTGTATTCAACATCCATACGTCCGTCAAATGTTGCCGTAATATTGTATACAGCTTCACTTGCCGGTTGCCATTTGATTGATCCTTCACCGTTTTCATCAAGATGTACTACTTCTGAATATACGAATTCATTATTCTCATCGACGTTTGTGATAGTTATTGTAACATCCTTGTTTGGAATAATATCTCCATTTTGATCTTTGAGTATAACTGATATGGTTACATTGTCTTCAGGAGCTACATTTACTGTAGTTCTATCATCACTTAGAGTTAATTCAATTGTTGTATTGGTTTTATCCAATTTTACAATCACCTGAGTGGTTGCCTCATTATATAAGTGATTTTCAACATATTTAAGCGTTACAGTTGTTGCTTCTTCCAATTCATCAATAGGAATTACTACCACACCGTTTTCAACATTGTATTCCACATCTGTTGAATCGACTGTGAATATTAATTTTCCATTTGGTATCTTGGATGAGTTTCTGTCATCAACTTTAACCGTTAATACTCGTTTATCATCAGAGGTAATCTCTTCGATTGGTGTAATTACTACATCGTGTTTGACAGCGGTTAATGTTATATTTTCACTGGTTACAGGGTTTGTCACATTGGTTATACCATTGAATGTGGCATTGATTTTATATGTATCAGGATATTTTGCCTGATATTTATATGAATATCCGTTTTGATTAATATCTACGGTGAATTCTTCATCATTTACAATTATTGTAACTGTTCCTTCTGTAATTTCACTGCCGTCAACATCAATTACATGACCGCTGATTGTTGTTGTTTTATCAAATGGGATTTCACTTTCACTTAGAGCAATGTCAATTGTCACATTTTTATTCTGTACGTCAATTATCATTATCTCTTCGTTAGGAAGTCCTGGTATGCTGCTGTTTTTAGCATTGCTTGTTTCATACAAGTCATTTTCATTGTATGTTACAACAATCTGCATTGGACCGGATCTTGCTGCTGGAATTGAAATGTTTGCAACTCCACCAGTTAATGTCTGGTTAGCTATTGGATTGTTTTCCATGTCATATACTGTGATGTTTCCGATTATTACATTATCACCTGTCATGTTGGTTACATTGACACCTATCACTACATTTCCAACAGTATTGTTGATTATTGTTACGTTTGTTTTTGTAGCAATCTTGGATACTGTGTAACGAGTGTTTTCTGCATCTCCAAGTATTACTCCAGGAATACCTGTAAATATTGCCGTTACACTGTATGGAGTGTCACGTTTCTGGAGGTATTTTGCTAATTGCTCGGTAGCAGTTAATGTGTATTCATAGTAACCTGTAGCATCTGTTTGAACTGTTGCCACTTCAACAGAGTCAATTCTTATAACTACATCTACACCTGTTATAGGCATGTATTTACCTGTTACAGCATCAATTAATGTGCTGTTTAATGTACCGAATATTTTTACAGTTTCATTTACTATTAACTGAGTATTGTTCACATCTACTGATATTGATGAGTTAAGTAAGTCAATTGTATCCTTGTACTGTAATGCAGTGCTGTTTCCATAATACAATTCATCTTCACTGAAGACTGCTTCAATGATGAATTCATTGTTGTTATGTACAGTATAATCAAAGATTAACTGTCCATTTGTATCGGTTTTACCCAGATTTTCTACTGGAACACCGTTTACTTGTACATATATATCTTTGCCTGCTATTGCAGCACCAGTTCTATTTGTAAGTGTTATGACTACTGGGAATGACTGGTTTATTGCCACGTCACTTATTGGAGCGATGGTTATATTTGTAGCGAATTTATCAACCTTGTAGGTTGTACTTGCTGCTTTACCAAGAATTACACCTGGTTCACCATCATACTCAACAGTTACCACATACTCTTCGGCAGAATATGCAAGTAGCTGTGGATATGTATCCTTAGTAATTGTTACTGAATAATTTCCATATTCATCGGTTGTAGTCTGAATACTTACACCATTAATAGTTACAGTCACTAAAGCATTTGCTATAGGATGAGTGTAAATGCTGGTATAAGTATCATTCATGAAACTGTCATTCAATGAACCAGAAATTACAATGCTTTCATTGATGAATATTGGAGTTTTATTCACAGATACACTAATATTTGATGTGAATAAATCTATTGTACCATTATATAACCAGAAGGTACTGTTTCCAAAGTATACATCGTCTTCCTCAAATTCCACTTCAACCAATATCTGATTGTTGTTATGAACAATATAATCAAATGTTAACAATCCATTACTGTCAGTTGTTCCAATACCGGTTACAGGTTCCTTGTTGATAAAGACTTTAATAGCCTTACCTTCAAGACCAGTACCAGTTCTGTTGGTCAAGTTCAATGTAATTGGGAATGTTTGATTGATTTTTACACCAGTAAATGGTACTATTGTGAGATTTGTTGGAATCTTGTTGACTTTGTAGGTTGTACTTGTTGCTTTACCAAGAATTACACCCGGTTCACCATCATACTCAACAGTTACCACATAATCACTGGTTGAATATGCAAGTAGCTGTGGATATGTATCCTTAGTAATTGTTACTGAATAATTTCCATATTCATCAGTTGTAGTCTGAATACTTACACCATTAATAGTTACAGTTACTAAAGCACCTGCTATAGGATGAGTGTAAATACTGGTATATGTATCATTCATGAAACTGTCATTCAATGAACCAGAAATTACAATGCTTTCATTGATGAATATTGGAGTCCTATTCACAGATACACTAATATTTGATGTAAGCAGGTTAATTGTATCTTCATACAATAGATATGTACTGTTTCCACGATACTCTGCATCTTCCTCAAATTCTGCTTCAATTAATATTCTATCATTATTATGAATCATATATGGGAAGATTAATTGTCCATTTTCATCAGTAGTGCCTAGATCTGTAAGTTCAACCTTATTGACAAGAACTTTTATAGGTTTACCTACTACGGCATCACCTGTTCTGTTGGTAAGGGTTATTGTTACTGTGAATGTCTTGTTAATTTCTATTCCACTTAGTGGGTCTATTGTGATGTTGGTTCTGTGTTTGTTTACTTCAACAACAAATGTCGTATTATTCGTTGATTCAAGTACCTTGACGTTACCGTTAATATCGGTTAGTCCATTGAAGTGTACTTCAACTGGTATTATACCAACAATACTTGTTATGAATGTCTTTGAGTATCCGTCGGCGGTTACAGGTATTCCTGTGAATTCTTCAGTACCTATTGTTATGTCAACGGTACCTTCGGTGATTTCCACACCGGCCTCATCGTATACCCTACCACTTATTACAACGTCACTGCCACTTACTACTGGATCTGGATGTACAGTTATTGTCATATTTGATGGAATAGCCTCCACGTCAATATGTGTAAATACTTGAGAAACATCAGAATAGTTACGTCCAGTACTGTTTAGATGAGTGTTACTTTCATTGAATGCAACATTCACGTTTACTCTGCCGACTACATCTATATCATCAAGCAGGATTGTTGTGTTAATACCCATTATAGGATATTGTACTGGGTTTCCACCATTTACTCCTTCAATTGTCACATTGATAAATCCATCCTGGACATAATTTGTGAATTTACCAGTAACGTTTTCCTGTACCACTACATCAATTGATACATGTCCTATTGTAGTGTTTAGAACATTTACAGTTGTAATTGTAGGTATCTTAAGCACGTTAAACGTTTTGTTTTCACTGGTAGCTCTTATCTTATCATTCAGGATATAGGAAGCGTTCACAATGTATGTTCCATTATTATCGAATACGGGGTAAATTAGGTACATAGCTGTTGAATCAAGTGGACAGGTAATGTTTGTTCCATTGCTGAGTGTAATGTTTACACTACCCTCGGTTACACTTCGACCATAACCATCAGTTACTCTACCTATCATCATCTGTGACTCTGTCACGTAGATATCAGATAGTTCATTGATTGTAATAATCTGTCTTCTTACAACAAATTCATTTGAAACAACCCAATCATTGTAGTTATCATCATTTTCATATGTGACTTTTACAGTATAAGTGTCTGGTTCATACTCGGTTAAGTCAAATTCAACTGGATTGCCTGATTTAAGAGTGTATTGTCTTGTATCAATGACATCACCTGTTGAATTTATGATTTCAACTGTTATGTCACCACTGGCATTATAGCTTGTAGTGCTGATTGTAACAGTCTCGGTTTGTCCATAACTTATATTTGTCACATCAATGACAATTTCAGGATCTGCTTTTGTAACATTGAATGACATTGAACTTGAGTTTGAACGGAAGTGTTCATCGGCGGTATATGATACTGTTAAATTGTATGTGCCTACTACCAGTTTTCCGTCACTGACAATGTTTGTTAAGCTTGCCGTATCGATTTGGATTAGTCCATCCTCATCTATGGTGTATCCTGTTAATACAGTATCGTTGAGTTTGATTTCAAGGTTGTTAAGGTTGCTTGCAGCCGGTACTGTAATGTTAATTAGTTGGGTTTCACCATAGGTCATGTTGACCAATTGGATATTTATTGGATAGTTATCGATGGTTACTGCAAATTGGGTTTTGTTTGAACCTTCGAAGTGGTTTTTATCCCCATAATAGTTAACAGTTACATTATATGTTCCGACCGGTAGTGCATCCATTAGCTGTGATGCTCTTGAGTCAACCAGAGTGTAGGATTGATCCAAGAATACACCATTGGTTTGGTTGACTACAATTATTCTGACTGTGTTTGTTGATACTTCAGGTTCTACATGAACATCTATTCTGTATATTTCATCACCTGTATCTACAGCCTGAAGGTCAATTACAGGATTAATTTTGTTGACCGTGAATCTATGTACAGTAGTATTTGAGGTGTAGTTTAGGCTTTCATTATAGAATGCTGTTACTTCATATTCACCTGCATTAAGTATTGGTAATTCTATTACATTACCAGTTACTTTTTCATCGTTTACTTGGATGTTTAATTCAATATCATTCCATGAATAGATTGTACCATCACTTTCACGTCCTGTTATGTTAACAAGAACTGTTCCTGCCATTGGCTTATCTTCAATACCAGTTAAGTCAAAGCTGATGTCGCCTGTTTCGTTGTAGGTATAGTTGGTTACATCAAAGTCAAGCTTACTTTGAGCCTTGGATACTGTGAAGTTTGCAGTTGCTATCTCGGATAGGTATCTTCCATCACCATTATATCTTACATATACATCATAGTCTGCTGCACTTAACAAGTTCAGTGGTGGTGTTGATATTTCAACTACTCCATCACCAATATCCCCTATTTCAAATGTCTGATTGACAAATCCTTCAAGGGTACTGTTAAGGTATACTGTTAGACTACCTGTTGGTAATGGATCATCATCTGATGTCCTATTTACTCTGATTACTATGATTTCTTCTTCACCATAGGTGATGTTTGTTACATTTACCGTTAAGTTAGCGATTAACTTGTCAAATGTATCTACTATGTATGTGTAATAGTCATCTTCCAAGTGATATAATCTGAAACTGTCATCAGGATCATATGGGAATTCAAATTCATAGTTACCAAATTCATCGGTCAGGGTAGTCATATTGTATTTGAGTTGATTGTTCCTATCATATACTTCTAGTGTAACGTTCTGGTAGGTTTCATTCAAATGAACAGTAGCTGATACATCATCTATGTTAACCACACCGTTTAATCCTAGATATAGTACATTTACTCCAAGGACATTTCCACCAAGCACGTATATACCGTTTAGGTAGTTGTCACAACCGAGGAATACTCCAAGTAGATGTTTTGTGTCACCATCAACATATTCCCTTTTATTGGCACTGATATTTGCACTGTGTGCCTGGTTGTCTAGAAGCCTTATATTTGTAAGTCTTACTGTACCACCGTTTACATATATACCAGAACCGTTTGTAGCATTGTTGTTTGTAATGTTACAATCAGTAAGGTTTGTATTTTTGGTGATGTATAATGCCCCACCGTTTACTGCCAGGTTATTAGTGAAGTTAATGTCAGTTAACGTTACTGGAGCATTTATATAGATTGCTCCACCATTGGATGCATTGTTATAATCAAAGGTGTTGTTAGTAATATTATAATTACTTATACTGTTAATATATAATGCTCCACCATCATTTGTAGCTGAACCATTATAGAAAGTAGTGTTTGTAATGTTTACATTAGGACCACTTATATAAATGAATCCAGCATTTGTTGCATTAGTATTGTTAGAGAATACACAATCTCTTACAATAAGTCCATTCTTTTGAGGATAGGATGAATAATAACTATAATAAATAGCACCAGCAGTACCATTTGCAGTATTATTTATAAATACACAGTTTTCATAGGTGTTATTTGATGTACAAAGATATAATGCTCCACCATTTCTACCAACAAAATTATTTTCAAAAGTACAATTGATATGGGTGTTATTTGAACATCCACCAGTGTGATGACGATAGTAAATGGCACCACCATCCCATAGAGCTGAACAATTCGTAAAATTATTATTAATTATCAAATTGTTATTAGCAGCTTCGAAATAGACTGCTCCACCTTGTCCAGAATATTCTGGTCTATCTGCTGACATAGAAGAACAATTTATAAACTTATTATTTATTAGTAAACCATTATTATCTTTCCAACAAATAGCAGCACCAGAACGGAATACTGAATAACAGTTCATAAAAGTACAATTTGATACTTGAGAACCGACTGAAGTAGATGATGAAACGAAAAATGCTCCACCGTCTTTTTCAGAGAAACAAGTGTCAAAAGTACAATTATCTATAAGGTTTCCTGTATTTCCTTGGAAATTAATTGCTCCACCGTGATGACCATCACCAGTAGCAGTTGAAGCTTGAATTCTACCACAACTACAGTTATAGAAATATGAATCTCTCAATTGAATATTTTCACTTTTTTGCCAGGAAATAGCACCACCAAGAAGTTGTGCATAACAATTAGTAAAGTTACAACCAGTAATATTACCATTGTTAGAACCAGACAGGTACAGAGAACCTCCATTAGAACCTATACTTGAATTAAAGTTAGAATAATTAATATTCAATAATTTACCATTACAAGCTATATCTCCACCAGGTTGATTACCATTACCGGCAGAATTACTAGTCATGTTTACATAAGAAATTGTAGCACTATCACCATAAATGTAGATAGCTCCTCCACTTGAACTAGCTGCCTTGTTATTTTCGAAAATTGAATATTCAACAGTAGCATTTCCTCCTTTAATATTCACTGCTCCACCATTAGTTGTAGCATTGTTCAGAGTAAAGTTTGAATTTGAAACTTTACCATAAATACCATTAATATATACTGCTCCACCACCTTTTCCGGCAACGTTTTCAGTGAAATTTGAATTTAAAACTGTACCATTAGCACCGTTTAAATATACTGCTCCACCATTACCAAAAGTATCACTACCGACTTTATATCCAACAACCCTGTTATTTGTGTAGGATGAATTTGATATAATAGCCTTAGTACCATTAACATATACTGCTCCACCTTCTTTTAAAGCAGTGTTATTTTCAAATTTTGACAAGTCAATAGTACCGTTAGTACCATTAACATATATTGCTCCACCAGTATTGTTAGCAATATTATTAGTGAAGTTTGAATTTAATATAGTACCATTTGTACCATTGAGATATATTGCTCCACCATTATTTGAAATAGTGTTATTTTCAAAATTTGAATAATCGATTGTGGCATTAGCACCTTGTACATATATTGCTCCGGCACCATCTCCACGGTGATTGTTGGTGAAGTTGGAGTATGAAATGTTAGCATTATCTCCTTTAATATATATTGCTAAACCCCATGCATATGGTGTTGAACTAGAATCATAATTTCCATCAAAGACCGTGGCATTCACAAATGAATTGTTTCCATCTAATCTTAATGCTGCACCAGTGTTGTTTGCTGTGTTATTTTGGAAGTAAGATGAAGTAATGTTACCATCATTTCCTTCGAAACGAACGGCTCCACCAGCCCATTTTGCAGAGTTATTACTAAATGTTGATGAATTGATTACACCATTGTTACCTTTCCAATCAACAGCTCCTGCATTAGCATATGCGGAATTGTTTGTAAATGTTGAATTGTCAATAAGACCTTCATTACAACCTTCTCCGAAGCTGATTGCTCCACCATCACCATAATCACGACTACCAACAGTATATCCAATTGCTTTGTTATTAGTGAAATTGGAATTTAATATTTGAGTATTGTTAGCATCGTCATCAATGTTTATAGCTCCACCAGTAAGTGTTGCATTGTTGTTGGTAAATAGGGAGTTATTGATTGTTACGTTCTCGTTTTTCTCCAAATGAACTGCCCCACCAATAAATGCTGAGTTGTTGATGAATGTGTTGTTTTCCAATAGTTCATTTGAACCGTCAATAGCGATTGCTCCACCAGTATTAGCTCCATGTTGGTTTGTGAAGTTTGAATTGGTGATGTTGGTATTGTTACCAGTTAAGTATATAGCTGAACCCCATGAGTAGTTTCCCTGTGGGTCGTAGTTTCCATCGAATACTGAGTCGTTTACAACTAAGTGATGTCCATCCAATCTAAGTGCTCCTGCAGCGTATGGTGCTGAGTTGTTGTAGAACTTAGATGATGTTACGTTTCCGTATTCACCAGTCCATACTACTGCTCCACCATTGGCGTTTGCACTATTGTTGACGAAGGTGGAGTTGTCGATTAATCCATCCTTAGAGCCACTTCCAAAGTATACTGCTCCACCATCACCGAAATAATACGTTCCTGATGAGTTTGTAATATTGATACCTTTAACTGTGTTGTTTTCAAAGTGTGAGTTAAGAATCTTTGTATTGTTGGCTGATAGGTTAACCATTACTGCTCCACCGTCTTCTATTGCAGTGTTGTTTACGAAGAGGGAATTGTTTATTGTAATGTTTTCATTTCTTAGAATGAATACTGCTCCTCCAAACTTGCTGACGTTATTGTTCGTGAAGTTTGAATTGAGAAGAGTACCGTTACTGCCTATCCAGTTTATTGCTCCACCGTTTCCGCCGGAAATTGAATAGTTAAACAATCCTGCCTCTTCATAGTTGGTAGGATAATTTACCAGCCTTGGATCATTATCCACATTTCCAATTACCTCATTGTCATTGAATTTAGAATCGTATACGTGACCGTTGAAACCGTTCCAGTAGACTGCTCCACCACTACGATTAGCTACGTTATTGTCGAATGTTGAATTGATGATATAACCATTTGTTGAACCAGTAAAGAAGTCCAATGCTCCACCGTTTAATCCTGCAGTATTGTTGATGAATACTGAATTATTTATAGTACAGTTTTCAGCGTCAACATCAGTAACTTGTTTTGTGAAGAATATTGCTCCTCCACGGTAGGCGGCAGTATTGTTTCTGAAGTAATTGTTTACTACAGTACCATTACTTCCAGTCCATATTATAGCTCCACCGTCACCACCTGTTGTTGTGGCATTATCTGTACCTAATGCATGGTTATTTATGAAGTTGGATGATTTTACTGTTCCATTGTATCCATTCCAGTAGATAGCTCCACCACTACGATTTGCCGTGTTGTTTTCAAATATTGTATTGGTTACAAAACCGTTTGAAGCTCCTTCTCTCCAATCAAGTCCACCACCATTGTTACCAGCGGAGTTGTTTATTATTTTGGAGCTGTTGACTATAAGGTCAACTCCATCATTAAACATTATTCCTCCACCGTTTACTTTAGCTGTGTTGTTGATTATTGTTACATTGTATAGGGAACCTAGTGCTCCTGTCCATGTAATAGCTCCACCATTTCCACCAGCAGTCGGATAAGTGGTTGTTCCACTAGGATCTGTTGTTTCCTGAACTGTTCCGAAAGCCTGGTTATATAGGAATGTGGTGTTTTCTACAGTTCCGTTATGACCATTCCAGTATACAGCACCGGCACTACGATCAGCTGTGTTGTTCTCGAATGTTGAGTTGATTAGTTGACCGTTGTGTGAACCGGCTGCCCAGTCAATTGCTCCACCGTTGTGATGTGCATGATTATACTTGAAGGTACAGTTTATAACACTTGTATTTTCAGATGGATATTCAGTTGTTCCAGTAAGGAAGATACCTCCTCCACGACCAGCTGCAGTGTTGTTGATAAAGGTTGAATTTACGATTATACCTATATCTCCTACCCACATTACTGCTCCACCATCACCAATGGTAGCATTGTTGTTTGTGAAGTTGGAATTGAATATGTCTCCGTCTTCACCGGACCAGTAGATAGCTCCACCATAGGTAGCATTGTTATAGCTTAGATTGGAATTATCAATCTTACCATGTTTTCCAGTCCAATAAAATGCTCCACCTGTTTGTGCGGAGTTGTTTATTGCTGTGACATTGGTTATTCCTATGTTGGTTCCATGAATATATACTGCACCACCCATACTACCTGCAGTGTTGTTAATAAATACCATGTTATCAACACCTCGGCCGGTACCATCAGTATAAGCATATACTGCTCCACCTGAAGTACTTGCATTGTTGTTGATAAATGTGATGTTATCAAGTGCTGTTGGAGTTACAACATATAGTGCTCCTCCGTTTTCGGCTGAACAGTTTTCTATATTGATGTTCTTGAGAATTGTTGGCATGTTTTCTTGAGCGTGTATATACATTGCTCCACCGTCTGTGGCTTTGGAGTTTGTGATGTTTATATAGTTTAATATTCCATCATGTCCTGCATAGTATATTGCTCCACCATATCCTTCAAGACTATCTGAGGGTGCACTTGCATTTATTAGATTAAGATTTAATATATTTACAGTAATGGATTCACCGTCTATCAGGAATATTCTTGCAAGATTGCTTCCATCTATTGTATGTCCGTTACCGTTAAGGGTAAAGGTTTTGGTGATTAGTAATCCATCTGCAAGGGTACTGCCTGCTTGATCATCAATACCTACTGTGAATTTATAATCTTTATCTAAGGCATATGCGGTGTTACCGTTTATTAGCTGTTGTAGTTCGGTAAAAGTACCTTCTCCGTCACCTTTAATAGTTTTTTCAATATCTTTATTAATATTGCTTGTTGCAATATTGCTATCATTTGTTATTATTGAATTCTCTGTTAGTTTATTTGTCGTCTCTGTATTTGTGTTTTCACTTGTATTTGATATTTTTTCTACGTCTGCATCCGACTTAGCAGTTGCCAAATCGGATTGTACCACATTATCCACATCATAATTGGAGGGTGTGGATAACACATTATTATCTTTTATTACCTGTGTGTTGTTGTTTGTATCGGTAGCCGACACAAAAGCAGCTCCTAATAATAGGATAAATACCACACTAAGTAATAATAGACAATGCTTGATATTTGTTGTCATTTTTATGTGACTCCTATTAAACATTGTTTTTTTAAACATTTTAATTAGTTTGGTACAAAAGCTATTTAAAAGGTTAGCTTCTAATTGAAAGATTAATGTTTTATCATGAAAATGCATTAATGTAATCAATGTTAATATCTTAATATAGATTATTATGAATTATTATGATTTATCGCTAGTATTATAATGATTTTTCATAGTTAAATTGTGTTTTTTGTAATGATTATTGCTACGATTCCAATAATCATTCAATTAGTCGCTTGATATTTATCTATGTAGATTATAATTAATATACTTTGTTTTTTAGGGAATTTTTGAAGGGATTTGTTATAATTTTAAATGCTCAAAATAAAATTTTACCATGTGAATAAAGTCCATATCATAATATAAATTTTTATAAATTTTAGAATAATATTTTACCAAAAATATTTAAAAAAAAGAGATTTTTTCGAATATAAAATACTTTTTTCATGACACAAAATTTATCAACATATCCTTTACAGACATCACATATAACCTATCCCTTCTTAACGCCTATTTTGAAGATAATGGTATTTCAATCTAATGATCAACCATTACATAACGTTTAACGATTTTAATTTGAAAATTTCCAATCCTACTTATTGAATTATCTGATCCATATGTACCGAATGTACTTTCTCCAACTTAACCATAGCGAGAGTGTTGACTTTAAATGTAACGTTATCTATCCTATTGATGTTAAAGACATTGTTATTTGTTACATCATAATTATTCCGGATGATTTTACAGTAATTTGATGAAAAAATTAATCACACCACCCCTGTACTTAAAAAAAACATGAATATCCGGATTAGAAATCATATCTAATATTTTCTAGTTAATAACCAATTAATAAATACCTTTAAAGACATATAATTAAACACAATATGACTGAACTGTCAAATATATTAAATTAAACAATAGAGGATAAGTTTATTATGAATAAAAAAGTCAACATAACATTAAAAATCATAATGATATTTATATTTCTATCCATCATAATACCAGTATCATTTGCAAATAGCACCGAGACATCATACAGTGATGATACACTGCAAAGCCAGATAACCGATGAAAATGTCAGGGATTTGCCAACATTACGAAGTTCTCCCGAATACAAGGACATTTACTTCAATGCATCACTGTCACATGATAATGGAAATGGATCACTATCAAACCCTTATAAGAAGTTAACCACCAATAGAATTGAAAGTAATTCAAACATCCATCTAAGTGACGGCAATTATACCCTTTCAAGTAGAAAAACCATTAATAATGTAACATTTATAGGACAATCCAGACAAAACACAATATTATCCAATATTCTACTTACCAACAAAGAGTTAATGACGACAATAAATTTGACCTTTAACAATTGCAGCATAACAAATAACAATAACATTACAATGATAAACACGAGTTTTGTTAACTCAACATCCAGTACCATCTCAAGTAGCTCCGGAAATATTAATATGGATAACTGTGTATTCATCAACACCGACACCAAAGATAGCTTTTCAATAAGAATACAGAATACAAACCTAACAATAAACGACTCATTGCTTGAAAACAATACTGCATACAATGGAGGCTGCATATATTCACTCAATTCCACGATAACAATAACAGATTCACTATTGCTAAACAATAGTGCAAGCAGATTCGGTGGGGCCATAACATCACTCAACACAAATCTAAGCATAAAAAATACTACTCTTAAAAATAATAATGCAGGCTATGATGGAGGAGCCATATATGGATTCTATGGATTATTAAGCCTGATTAATTCAACAATCGAAAACAACAGTGCAACCGAGGGTGGTGCATTAGTAATTGATAACATGACAAGTACGGACATATCACAAAATATCTTCCAGGACAATACCGCCAATAGATATACAGACATATATTCAATTACATCCAACATAACAAATTCCATATTGGATTCAAATACCTTCAGAAATCTATCCATAAATCCCGAAGATAATGTATACATAATCAGCGTACCCAACATGATTATCGGCAATGAAAACTACACGCTATTTAAACTTGAATCGATATACGAAAATATTAGTGATTTACCCAGCAGTTATGATTTAAGGGAGTTAAACCTTGTAACACCGGTAAAAAATCAGGGAGGTGACGGTAACTGTTGGGCATTTGCAATACTGGCTACCCTTGAATCAAACATATTGAAGGCATCAAATGTTACATATGACTTCTCGGAGGAAAACATGAAAAACATCATGGCATTATACTCCGATTACGGATGGAATATCCCAACCAATACAGGTGGATCCGATACAATGCCACTGGGTTATCTGACAAGCTGGCTTGGCCCGGTCAATGATGTTGACGATAAATACATGTCAGGACTAGTATTGTCCCCCGTACTTAACAGCATTATGCACGTACAAAACATATTGTTCCTGGACAGGAAAAGTTATACCGACAACGATAACATTAAAAAGGCATTGATGACGTACGGATCGGTTGCAGTACGTATAGGATGGTACAATACTTTCGAGAAAGGCTCATCTTATTACTGCTACAACAGCAAAGACCAGAACCATCTGGTAAGCATTGTCGGATGGGATGACAATTACTCAAGGAACAACTTTAGAAACACAGCACCCGGTGATGGTGCATGGATAATAAAAAACAGCTGGGGTACAAATGTGGGTGAAAACGGATATTACTACGTTTCATATTATGATACGACATGTGCAATTAATTCATTTGAATACGTCTTTATCCTGAATGATAGCATCCGCTATGACAAAAACTACCAATATGATATACCCGGCACTACAGATTATTTCCTAAGCAGAAATGAAAGTGCATGGTACAAGAACATATTCACCGCAACAGATGAGGAATACCTGGAAGCTGTATCCACATACTTCAGAAACAATACCAGCTATGAAATATCAATATACGTGAACAATAAACTTGAAGCCATACAGGAGGGAATCACAAATGCAGGATACTACACCATTGACCTTAACCGGAAGATATTATTACAACCCGATGACATCTTTGAAGTTGTATTCAAGATAACACAGATAAATGAATCAGCAGTACCTATCTCGGAAAACATATCCCTGAACAAGTTACTCTACAAAGAGAACATATCCTTTGTAAGTTATGATGGAGTCAACTGGACGGACTTCTATAATCTAAGATGTGACTATGAAAACAGTCATTCATACTACTCACAGGTTGCTTGTATAAAAGCCTTTACTACAAAGAAAATTGCAAAGGTTAAACTGGAAATAGAAAACGACAACCCTTGTAATATTGTTGCCAAGATAGTAGACCAGCATGACAATCCGATAAATACGGGAAACGTGACATTCAATATAGGTGATGATATTGTGAGAGTGGATGTGTGTGATTCACAAGCACAACTTACAAGAATACTGCCAATAGGTGACCTCACCATAACTGCTACATTCTATTCTGATGAGTATGGTATTGTGACAAATAGTACTGAAATTACCGTATGCAATCCTGAAACTGCCAAGTTATACGTTGAAGCAACGGTTTCAGACAAACTTAACCTGACTGCTACGCTCTACGGATCAAGTGGAAGAGTATCCAATGGTAAAATAGCATTTAAGGTAAATGGTAAAACACTTAAAGATGCCAACGGCAAAGTAATTTATGTCAAAGTCGTCGATGGAACTGCAAGCATATTATATGACATTGACGGCACTTGGCTGGAAAATATCATTTCAGTAACTGCGGTTTATTCTGGAAGCAGCGTGAATCCATCTGTAAGAAACAATACAACAATATATATTCCAAAAAAGGATTCAAACATTAAACTTACCCCCTTTGAGGAAAGTGTAAAAATAGGAAACAATGTCACGTTTAAAGCTACTGTGACTGATGGATATGCTCCTATGACTACCGGTAAGGTAATTTTCAAGATAAACGGCAAAACTATTAAGGATGAAAATGGAAAAGTCATCTATGCAATATTAGATTCCAATGGTGAAGTATCAGTTAATTATACAATAACCGGCCTTAAAGCAAAAAGTTATACAATAACAGCCGTATTCATATCAGATGAATATAAGCGGGCAGAAGATACTGCTAAATTGACGTTGGTAAATTGATTGGCAGATTATGATAATTAAAAAAAGTTATTTAATCCCCCTAATTATCTTTTTTTTGATGAAATTTACTTGTTTTTTCGTGTACCATGACAAATAAATACAATATGATAAAGGATAAAGTCCATTTGCAACAAAAAAAGAGTATTATTGAAAAACTCCAAATATTGTAGAAGTTTCAAAAAAAGAATTAAAAAAAATATCAATGAAATACGCGAATTACTACTCTTTAGTAAAAGCTATCCCATTTCCAATTTGTGTTGCATGATTTCTTGTCAATGACCCATTGAATATAATATTATCCAATGAATCAAAGAAGTTGATTGCTCCACCATATCTTGCATGATTATTGGTGAAATTTCCATTAAATGTTATATTATGAGGTGTTTGACGGAAATTTATTGCTCCACCATGTTCTCCTGCACGGTTATTTATAAAGTTGCAGTTAAATATTGAATTTGTGGATTCATCCTTGAATGTTATTGCCCCACCATTTCCTGTTAATCCCGTATTGTTTTTAAAAATTCCATCAAATGTGTTGTTGTTTGTTTTATTATAGAAAAATATGGATCCTCCACAGGATTTTGCAGTGTTATATTTGAAGGTACTGTTGAAGATGTTGTTATTTGACTGGTTGTAGAAGAATATTCCTGCACCGTACATTGCCATGTTGTGTTGGAATATGGAGTTATATATGTTTTGTTGACTTAAGGTGTAGAAGAACATTGCTCCTCCACTTGCTTCCAAGGCCGTGTTATTGTAGAATCCGGACTTGAATTCGTTGCCTGTTGAAGTTCCCCTAAAGTAGATTGCACCACCTGCTCTTGTTGCGGTGTTGTTTTTGAATTTTGATTTGATAGAATTTTTTTCAGTCGTGGAGTTGAAGTATATTGCACCACCATTATTTGCATTGTTGTTTATGAATGTGGATGTTAGTTTAGATTTTGAATAATCGTTTTCAATAAAGACTGCACCTCCTGATTGATTTGCATTGTTGTTTTCAAAGAAGCAATTTATCAGATTCAATCCATACTTTGAGTATATTGCACCACCATTTGTAGCATTTCCATTGATAAATCGGATATTTTTGAGTGTTACATTGCTTGATGTTATGTTAAATATTCTGGCATTGTTTTTTGCGTCAATAACATGACTTTTACCATCCAGGACATAATTGTTCCTGTTTATTAGAATTCCACTTTTATACCCATCATCTCTGGAGGAGTTGTATATGTAATTCTTGTTCAATTGATTAGTTGTTGTGTTTTTATTAAGATTATTGTTTAGTGTTGTGAAGTCACATGTATTATGATGTGTCGAATTATATATTGTCTGCGTGTTTTCAACCGCACTTATACAAGTGATGTTTATAAGAACAAATAATACCACTGCAATAATAAATATTTTGCTTTTCATAATCATTCTCCTTATAATTTATGATTTTTTCATTTAAAAAAGGAATATGGAAGAAATTTATTTTTTCTCATCGACCTATAAATTTGGAGGCATTAAAGGTTTTTTTGAGACGTTTGATTCGTTATCCATTATTTTTTTTCTTTCCTAGTATTCCACACATTGGATTTACTCTTTTTTTTGAGTTTCACAGGCTGAGTAATCTTAAGATACTAATGTTATTAGTTCATTTACATTTAGTTGAATTATTTTTGATGCGTTGTTCCGCCCATGTTTGTTAAACTTCCAGCTGATTATACAACTTACGCCTATAATGCTATTATTAAACATATTGGGATTAAGGTAATTTTTTCATTTTTATCATTCCTCTAAGTTTATATATAATAAAAGATATTTTCCTCTACTAATTATTATATACAACAATGTATATGAATCTTTTCGAATGCAAGTACTCACTTACATTTTTAATAGCAAATCAAAGGGAAATAAACAAGTTTATAAATAATCAGAGATTACAAGTAAGTTATAATATAAAATTAATGAATCAAGAAAAATATTGGAAACATTTAAAATACCAGAAAATAGAACAGGATATGCACGCATGGCAGTGAAATTTTTACCATGAATCAAGAGCATATTCCATTGTTTTTGATAAATAAAGAATTATTAATAGATATTACTGAAAAAATGGGGCATAAACGAAATATGAAAGTAAGTACTTACTTACATGATTAAATAACAACTACTTAATAAAAAAAAGATAAAATTGGAAAAATATGGAGTTATTCTGGCATTATACCATTAAAGAGGATATCAAAAATATTATCGGAGTAGTAATCCAATTCATAATCAGGACTTAGACTATAAACTTTTCTTAATATGACTGATTGGAAGATTATACTAAAACACATAACCGCCATTACCTTAGGATCAATGTCCCTAACAGTACCCTTCTCTTTTTGTAATTTGAAAAAGTCCTCCAACTTTTCAAGGATGACATCAGTTATTTGAATAAGTAAAAGTTTTCTCTCAGGAATTTCCCTAACTTCTTCCATGGCAACCTTAAGAATACTGAAGTCACTATCGGATAGATTTAAGACTCCCATAAATGCTCCTTTAATATATTCCTCAATGTCCTCATCACCATTAAAATAGAATATACCACGTAGTCTATCTATAAACATGTTGAGGAAATGATCTTTGGTCTTTTCAATCAGATTCTTTTTATTGTCAAACTTTCTAAAAATAGTTACCTCATTGACTCCGGCTTCAGCAGCTATTTTTTTAGTTGTGGCCTTATTAACACCCTCTTTTTGAAGAATTTTAAACGTGGCATTTAATATTTTTTCCTCAGTATTTTCTCTTTCATTGAACATGATAATAAGTTTATATTTCATATTATATAATCTATTCATAGGTATTTAGAATTTAATGAAAATAACCTAAAAATATTGAAGTTGATAATTCATCAGTATTGATGTCTTAGGGTTATCAGAATAAGATACTAATGATTAAAAAAAAAAAAATAAGCTGATGAGTGAATTAGAATTCACTATCATTATATTCATCAGTTGAAAATCCAAATCCTCTTGCACAGTATGTTTGATTTCTTCCCAAGAAGCGTGAATTTTCAGCAAATTCATATTCATTGTATTCATGAGGTTTTATTATCTTTGCACCATTTTTCTTGTAGATATCAGTTACCATGTTATAACTGCTTGTCGAGTTATTTACTGCGACATATATTCCATCCGTGAAGTTGAATGTTCCACCACTTGATGTGTATAATGCGGCCATCTGTTCTAGTGTGAAATAATATGTTCTTGTATTTCCATTTTCATCTGTTGCATTACAATATCCGTAGAGATCTTTATTAAATTCATATCCATATGGATTCATGTCAAATATTTCCGGTTTAATCAATTCGGTATCTTCCGGAACTCTAAATATTAAACCTCCTATAAGTCCCATTATTACTGTAATTCCTATTGTTATCATTATCAGGTATATTATGTATTTCTTATTGTATGTTACTTTTTTTCTTCTCTTATGTTTTTTATTTACGTTTACTTTTCTAAATTTTTTTGAATCCATACAACATCACCTTGACCATACAAGTATTTAATCTCATAGTATTTAAACTTATACAACATTTTATAAAAAATAATATAGAGAATAATCAATAATTAAAACAAATAAAAACTTTTTAGAGGGCATTATAATTTTTAAAATTATATAAATTCAAAAATAAAAAAAATAGGTAAAAAATAAGAGGAGATTAATAAAATACTTATTAATTAAGTACTTTTATTTTTGTTGTAGTGTTACGTTGACTGGTGTATGCCAACCTGTCCTGCGTTACAACCTCCACATAATTATACACATTATATACAGGAATGTCAATATTACTTATTGAGAGTATTCCATCTACCGAGTAGTAGTACATAGGTTCTGTACCATTGGTTATGCTGAAGCCGTTAAGTTTTATGATAAACTTGTTAGGACCTTCAACGACATTTCCAAGATAGTCCCTGACTGTCACCTTCAAGGATAACTTATGTGTTTTGTTGTTAGCAGTGACATTAGATATGACAAGTGTCAGGTTGGATCTTTCAACCTGGAATGTCGGAGTCTGTGAAACCGTATCATAGTTTTTATTGTAATAGCCGGCGACAATCGTATGATTCTTAACTGCCATGGTTTTACAGTCCATGATACCTGCTATTCCAAGTGGTACCGTGTAGTTTATTGTAGCCACACCATTTACAAGTTTGACTTTTATCGTTTGATTATTTGCATCCTTGAGCGTTATACCATTTACCTTGAAGAATACGTACTCGTCAGGATATGCAGTAAGGTTGGTTGACTTCTTGCCGTTTGTCGTATCATATACCCTGGCCGTTATTGTCAGTACCTGTCCCTGTTTTACTACTTTTTTGCTTGTGGTAATTTCTATCGATGCATTTCTAGGTGCAATCTTTATATTGGCAGGACTGCTTACGGATGCATTGTATATGCTTGTTCCAATGTATGATGCCACAATTGTCTCGGCACTCTTCATGGTCACATCAGGTATTATTGTAGCTGTAGCAACACCATTTGTCACTTTCACCTTAAGTGGGTTATTTGAGCCTGAAAGTTTACCGTTGTCCTTAATTGTCACACCGTTTATTTTAAAGATAAGGTTTCCCTCATTTACCTTATTGTTGTTGGTATCGGTTACTGTAGCCTTAATTATTAATTTTTCACCTATCACACCACTTGCTGCAGTCATAACTGTTTTTGTATTGTATTTGTTTTGAACTGTTATCTTGGTAGTTGCAGTACTGTTATTGTCCTGGCCATTTCCCTTAAAGGTTGCGGTTATCGTTTGCGTCTCCACCTTGGTTGGAGTATAACTCATTGTAACTACTCCATCCTTGTTTGTGGTTACATTGTATGTTTTACCGTTGACATTTAAGGTTATAGGCTGATTTGCAAGCTTGTTGTTATTGCTATCAGTTAATGTAGCGGTAATTGTTATGGTCGTATTGTTTACAGGAGTACTGTTTGATACTTTAAGATCTATTTTCGTGTTAATCTTTTTGACTGTTATGTTTGCTGTTGCGGTACTGTTATTGTATTTACTGTCTCCTTTGTATGTTACGGTTATTGTCTGTTTTTCAACCTTGGTTGGAGTATAGCTTTGTGTAGCCACACCATTGCCATTGGTTTTTACATTGAATGTTTTACCAGCAACACTTAAAGTAACATTCTGATTAGCCAACTTATTACCACTTGCATCAGTAAGTGTAACGGTAATATTTATGGAAGTATTAAGTACTGGTGAAGTGTTGGATGCCTTGACTGCTAGTTTTGTATTACTCTTTGTAACCGTAATGTTTGTAGTTGCCGTACTGTTGTTGTATTTACTATCTCCTTTATATGTAGCGGTTATTGTTTGGGTTTCAACCTTAGTTGGAGTGTATGATTGTGTTACCACACCATTAGTGTTGGTTTTATTTGTAAAGGTTTTACCACCGACATTTATAGTTACGTTTTGATTTGCAAGTTTATTACCACTTGCATCAGTGAGTGTAGCCGTTATGGTAATGGCAGTACTGTTAACTGGTGTACTGTTGGATACTTTAACGGCGAGTTTTGTATTTATCTTCTTGACTGTTATACTGGTACTAGCTGTAGTGTTAACATATTGGCTGTCACCTTTATATGTAGCAGTTATTGTCTGTGTCTCGACCTTGCTTGGAGTGTAGCTTTGAGTTGCCACACCACTGGCATTTGTCTTAACGTTGAACGTCTTGCCACCGACGGTTATCGTCACGTTCTGACCGGATAACTTGTTACCATCCACATCAGTTAATGTAACTGTTATGTTTATAGGCGTACTGTTTACCGGCGTCGTATTGGATGCCTTTACTGATAACTTAGTGTTAATCTTCTTGACAGTTATCTTGGTTGAATTAGTACTGCTGTTGTATTTATCGCTTCCATTGTATGTGGCTGTTATTGTCTGTGTTCCCAGTGTCGTGTTTGGAGTATACTTCTGTGTTACCACTCCGTTTGCATTGGTTTTATTTGTAAATGTTTTACCGTTGATGTTTAATGTAACATTCTGATTGGCTAATTTCTTATTGTTTATATCTGTTAGTGTAGCGGTTACTGTTATTGCCGTATTGTTTACCGGAGTCGCGTTGGATACCGTGAGTGCAAGTTTCGTATTTATCTTCTTGGCAAGAATGTTTTTAGTAACATTGCTTTCATTGTAGCTGTAGTATCCATCATATTTAGCTGTTACCTTCGTCACGTTGGATGCTAAGGTGTAGTCGACTGTTGCTATACCATTGGAGTTTGTGGTTTTGTTGTATGCTTTACCGTCTACTGTTATGTTTAGCTTTTGACCACTGAGTAATTTACCGTCTTTGCCTTTTAATGTGAATGTTATCCTGACTTTATCACCCACCGTCGGGTTGGTGTTGTTTGTGGTTATTGTGATTGTCGTGTTGATTGTGCCGTCATCGAATATGTTCTTTATGATACTTACATCATCACCATAGGTGTATATTGTACTGTAGTATCTGGATGTTTTATCGTTGATATTATTTCTTATTTCAGCGGTTCCTGACTCGTCTACTATTGCACTTTCTCCACTTGCTGCCTTGTTGGTCTTGAAGGTATTGTTGTAGATTGTGGCGTTGCCCATGTTATGGATTGCACTTCCAATATTTGCAGTGTTATTCGTAAATACAGTCGTGTTGATGTTTAAGAGTCCGTCTTCATGATAAACTGCTCCACCACGATTATCTGCATTGTTGAATTCTATCGTGGAGTTGGTAATGTTTAGGTTAGTACCGTTCTCAGTATTGTAGATAGCACCACCATAACTGGCATTATTATATTTTAATGTACTGTCATTGATAAGAACATTACTGTAACAGTCCCCCATATCCTCTGTCAACTCAGATTCAGATACAGGAAGTACTGCATTAAATATTACTCCACCACAGAATGCCGTATTATTGTTTAATGTAGAGTTTGTTATGATAATATTGGAATAGACATCCCATTTTTCATCGGATTCTGCTGCTGACTTAATTGTCTTGGAAAGACCCAGCATCTGTTCTTGAGGCATTTCCAGTTTTGCATAATTAACTATTGCACCACCCATCATCTTTGCCGTGTTGTTTACTATGGTAGCGTTACTGATAGTCATGTTAGCATTATAATTTTCTATTGCTCCACCAAATGATGCATTGTTGTTTTCAATACGAGTATCATTTATGATTATATTACCGTACTCGTTTGAAATAGCACCGGCCTCAAATGCAGCATTATTTGTTATTGTAGAGTTTGATATGATAACGGTACCGGAATAATCCCCTTCTTCATCATCTGCCCTGTAGATACCTAGGATAATTTTACCGTTACCAAACGTAGCATTATTGCTTAATGCTCCACCATTATCAATAGCTGTGTTATTATTCAGGACGACATTAGTCATGTTCAAAATACCATTTTTGTTATATATCGCTCCACCATTACATGTTGCATTATTGTTTTCCAGCCTAGCAGAGTCAATACTCATATAAGCATTATTGTAGATTGCTCCACCATCAGATGTTGTACCGTTAACGTGATTACAGGTAAAGTTGGTGTTGAAAATGATTATGTCACCATCCTCATTGAATATTGCTCCACCACCACATTCCTGGAGAACTTCATCATCGGCAATTTCTTCACCCTCAAATGACGTGCCAGTGATTGAATTATTATTAAATATAGAACCTGTAATGGTTAACATTTCATCCCAATTGATTATTGCTCCACCAGTTAATTCTGCCGTGTTCCCGGTCAGGTTACTGTCAGTTATATATGCGGTAGCATCATTATCGATTGCACCGGAATTTCTTGCAGTGTTATTCTCAAAGGTACTATTTGTGATATTGACAATACCATAATTTTCTATTGCTCCTCCATAAGCATCTGCATTGTTATCATTAAAGTGACTGCTTATTATTGTTGCTAAGGCACCCTCCTCATTATATATTGCTCCACCTTCAACGCTTGCATTGTTATATTCGAATGTGGTATCAGCTATGCTAAGGATACTGTCATAAGTACTTTCTGTTTCTTCAGGGTTTTCCTGATTGGTTAATGTTCTTGAAGCAGATCTTGTACTATCCCATATTGGTCCGATAATTATTTCCACGATATTTTTTATGGCTCCACCATTAGCAGATGCCGTATTGTTTTTTAATGTACTATTTGTTATAGTTAGATTACCTGAAGTTTCTATTGCTCCCCCTGATTCTGCATTGTTGTTATTTAATTCGGATTTATCTGTTATATTCATAATACCAATATTTTTTATAGCTCCACCATATACTGCATTGTTGTTGTTTATCCTGCTGGCAATAATTGTAACGGTATTGTCAACGATTGTTTCATCATCAGCTTTAGGGATACTTGGCACAGCTACACCTTTGGCATTTCTCGTAGTTCCATCAGATAATTCATTATTTACATTATATATTGCTCCACCAGTTCCTGCCTCGTTATAGGTCATGTTTGTATCATTAATTGTTAAGTTACCCTTATCGTTGTAGATTGCTCCACCATCCACTTCAGCGATGTTGTTGTTTAGTGTTGTGGTTTTAATCGTCAAATTACCAGAATTGTATATGGCTCCACCATTACTTCTTGCATTGTTGTTTTCAAACAGTGAATAACTGCTGATATCTAATATTCCTCCATTTGATACTGCCCCACCTCTTGATGCGGCATTGTATTTGAATGTAGCGTTATCAAGGATTAAGTCAGCATAATTAACTATTGCTCCACCAGTAATGTCAGCGGTGTTGTATTCAAAGCTGGTGTCATTAATTGTTAATTTACCATTATTATCTATTGCTCCACCACTCCAGTAAGCCGTATTGTTATTGAAACAACTTTCTGTTATGGTAAACGTACCATCATTTTCTAATACGCCACCACTAAAGCCTGATGCATTGTTGTAACTGAATGTGGCTTTAGTGACATTTACAGTACCATTGTTATATATCACACCACTAGTATAGGCAGTATTGTATTCGAGAATAACATCCCTCATGGTTAAAGTACCTGTTTGGTTATTGTATATAGCTCCACCCTCATATGATGCATTGTTATGGGTTAGATTGGTATTGGTTAATGTTATCCTACCATAATTACAATTAGTTATTGCTCCGCCGGATTCTGCTTGGTTATAGTTTAGTCTTGAATCGGTAATGGTTAAATTAGCTGATCTGTTGTTGAATATTGCTCCACCATTTTCTTTTGCGTGGTTGTTTTCCAAGGTAATATTGTTTAATGTAAGAGTACCATTATTATCTATTGCTCCTCCATCATTTGCTGTGTAATTGGTAAGTGTGATGTTTTCTAAGGTTAAACTATAACCACTGTTTACATACATGAACTGATGAACATTTATACCGTCAAGCGTAAAGCCATTTCCATTTATTGTTAAATTACGGGTACTGCCGGTTGCATCAGCCCAGGTCATACTAGCTGTTGCATTGTAATTTCCAGGCAATAAGTTAATTGTATACTTATCACAGCTGGTGGACTTTGCATATTCAACTGCCGATACAAGAGCAGGATAACCAGATACAAGAACATCATCCCCTTCTATCTGTACATCCAGGATAAATGTGTTCATATTGAATTTTGTTTGATCTAATCCGTTTACAACTAATTTAATAGGGTAAAATCCGGCAGGTAAAACATATTCATTAAGATTGTTTCCGGTATATCTTGGAGTGCTTTCATCTGCCAAGTAAATGGCATAAGTAGCATCTTCCGGGATATAATTATCATTGTTATCTAATTGGATATAATTTTCATCGTTTATTTTGTAGTTTGCTGGAGTATTATTCTCAAAGGTTGAATTTGTACAAATAATATCACTATCAGTGCTGGTATCTATTGCACCCCCAACTTCCTTATTTTGTCCTGTTGCTATGTTGTGTATGAGATTGGAGTTGTTTATGGTAATAGTATCAGCAGTGTTGTATATTGCACCCCCATGTCCTTCATTTCGTCCTGTTGCGTTGTTGTGTGTGATATTAGAGTTGTTTATGGTAAGAGTACCACTATTGTAGTTGTATATTGCACCCCCTCGCCCAATATTTTGTCCTGTTGCTGTGTTTTGTGTGAGGTTGGAGTTGTTTATGGTAAGAGTACAACGATTGAAGTTGTATATTGCACCCCCATGTCCTCCATTTTGTCCTGTTGCGTTGTTGTGTGTGAGGTTGGAGTTGTTTATGGTAAGAGTACCACTATTGTAGTTGTATATTGCACCCCCATATCCAGAATATGTTTGTCCTGTTGCTGTGTTGTTTGTGAAATAGGAATTGGTTATGGTAACATTACCACCATTTATGCATATTGCACCCCCATATCCATCTCTTTGTCCTGTTGCTGTGTTGTTTGTGAAATTGGAGTTGGTTATATTAAGAGTACCATTGTTGTATATTGCACCTCCATATCCAGGAAATATTTGTCCTGCTGCGTTGTTGTATGTGAAGTTGGAGTTGATTATATTAAGAGTACCGGTGTTGTATATTGCACCTCCATTTCCAGGATATGATTGTCCTGTTACTGTGTTGTTTGTGAAATTGGAGTTTGTTACGGTAAGTGTATCTATGTTATATATTGCACCCCCATATCCAATACCTTGTATTGTTGCTGTGTTATTGTCGATGTTGGAGTCTGTTATGTTAATAATTCCATTGTTGTATATTGCAGCTCCACCTCCATGTTGTCCTGATACAATGTTGAACGTGAGGTTGGAGTTGGTTATGCTAAGAGTACCATTGTTGTATATTGCACCTCCATAATCACTTGATGTGTAGTTTGTTATTGTAACACTTTCTAGTTTTAGATTGTGTCCTGATGCTATCTTGATGAATTGGTATTCTTTCTTACCGTTGAGTGTCACACCATTACCGTTAATGGTGATATTTCTTGTAGCCGAATTGCTCCAATCTATACTAACGGTTGCATCATAATCTTCTCTTGGTTGTAGGTTAATTATCATATTTATGTATTGACTCTCTTTGGCTATATCTATTGCATTCACTAAAGCATCATACCCGTCTACATCTATCGTATCCGATATTATGTATTCATTGTTGATCCTATTTGTACCGTTTATAATTAGTTTAACTAGATGATTACCCTCTGGAATTGGAATAGTACTTAACTGTGCAGGGTTTGCATTAGTTAATTTTTCTTCACCATCTACCATTAGGGTGACTTGACTCATGGTGATATAATTATCGTTGCTTAGTAGTTGTATATTTCTTGTCTGATTTATGATGAAGTTTGCTGGGGTATTGTTGTAGAATATTGTGTTATTTATTTCTTCAATTGAATTCTGGGAAATGTAAATTGCTCCACCATATCTGTCTGCGTGGTTGTTTGTAAATTGTGTCTCGGTCACGAATAACCCACCATAGTCATTGTAGATTGCTCCATACATATATGCGTTGTTGTCTGTAAATTGTGTACCGGTCACATTTAAAGTAGCACCAAAGTTGTAGATTGCTCCAGCTTCGGTTGCACTGTTGCCCGTGAATTGTGTATCAATCACGGTTAAAGTACCCATCTCATTGTAGATTGCTCCCCCAAAGATGTTTGCGTTGTTGCCCGTGAATTGTGTACCGTTCAGGGTTAAAGTACCCTCTTTCTTGTAGATTGCTCCACCATCCCCTGTAGAATTACAGTTGGTGATGGTGAGGTTGTTAATTATAACCGTATGCCCCCTACTGATTTTTAAGAATTGGTGTTGGTTGGCTCCGTTTATCGTGTTTTTTTCTCCATTGATGGTAACATATGTGGGGTTAATAGAAATACTACCAGTAAGTGTTATGTTATTTTTAATATTGACTGTTACGTCGTCATCAGAGCTTGTCAATGCCTCGTTTAACTGTTGATATGTTTCTACATTATACTCTGGTGCGGTTTTCGTGTTTTTTTCTGTTTTTGTTATCTTATTACTTTTTTGTTCTACCGTCTTTTCTTGTACATCCATTGTGGGTGTACTTTTTTCTTGTATTGCTACTTCCACTGCTGCGGGTGTATCCGTGCTGAGTGTATCCGTTGACAGATCATTTGACACGTCACTTGCACTCACGACTCCTACCAGCAATACCAGTAGTGTAACAAATAGTATGGTTATGATTTTTTTCATTTTTCGTTCACATCTTTCTATTTTAATAATTTTCATAATAACATAGCATATGTTCATCTTTTCATAAAAACTGAACATGAAATTAGATTATATGATATTAAATTTTATTCTTATTTATAATAAACCTTTTCATTTTCATAAGTCTTAGATGAATAGATGAATCCTTGGTATTATCAGTAAAAAAAAAGTATTAGATATGTTCATGATTTTATTCTTTTCATAAGTCTTTGTGGTGTCTTTTCCCCCCGTTACAGGGGATTGAAATTTTATTAGGTATTCAAAGGCATAGATAATATGATGTTTTTGTCAAAAAAGTTTAAAAGAAGAAAAGAAGGGGGTTGAATGTCAAAAGGTATTACTTCTTAATTTACTACTCTTATCTTTGTCGTTGTGTTACGTTGTGACATATATGCTAGTCTATCCTGTGTTACGACCTCGATGTTGTTGTACTTGTTGTATACCGGTATGTCAATATTGTTTATCGTTAGTATTCCATCAACCGAATAGTAGTACATGGCTTGTGTACCGTTTGTTATACTGTAACCGTTGACTTTTATAACAAACTTGTTAGGACCAGCCACGACGTTTCCAAGGTAATCCTTGACTGTTACCTTCAGTGATAGTTTATGTGTCTTGTTGTTTACCGTAGCATTTGCTATTTCAAGTGTAATGTTGGATCTTTCAACCTGGAAGGTAGGAACCTGTGAAACCGTATCATAGTTCTTATTGTAGTAACCTGCTATCACCGTGTGGTTTTTAGGTGCCATGGTCGTACAATCCATTATACCAGCAATACCCAATGGTACTGTGTAGTTTATCGTTGCCACACCATTAACCAGTTTTACCTTAAGTGTCTCATTGTTGGCATCCTTTAGAGTTATTCCGTTTACCTTGAAGAAGACATATTCTCCATCATATGCTGTTAGGTTGGCGGACTTCTTACCGTTTGTCGTATCATATACCCTAGCAGTAATGGTTAACACTTGTCCCTGTTTGATTATCTTCTTGCTTAAGGTTATTTCAATCGTGGCATTTCTTGGTGATATCGTAATATTTGCAGGACTGCTTGCAGACTTGTTGTAGATATCCGTTCCGACATATGAAGCTGTAATAGTAGAGGCACTCTTCATGGACACGTCAGGTATTATCGTAGCGGTTGCCACACCATTAACAACCTTTACTTTTAATGGGTTAGATGATCCGGACAGTTTACCGTTATCCTTGATTGTCACACCATTTATTTTGAAGATTACATTTCCATCAGTAACTTTGGCATTGTTTTGATCAAGTACCGTTGCCTTAAGTGTCAGTTTTTCACCTATTACCCCACTGGAAGGAGTCATCGTTACCTTAGTGTTGTACTTGTTTATGACTGTTATCTTGGTTGTTGCCGTACTGTTGTTGTCCTGACTGTTTCCCTTGTATGTGGCTGTTATCGTCTGACTTTCTACCTTGGTTGGAGTATAGTTTAGCATAGCTACTCCCTCCTTATTTGTGGTTACGTTATATGTTTTACCGTTAACATTTAAAGTAACGACCTGACTGGCTAGCTTATTATTATTAGCATCTGTTAATGTAGCGGTTATACTTATCTGAGTATTGTTAACAGGCGTACTGTTTGATACCTTTAATGTGAGTTTCGTGTCAATCTTCCTGACTGTTATATTGCTTGTTGCAGTGCTACCCGTGTATTTGCTGTCACCATTGTAAGTAGCCGTAATTTTCTGTGTCTCTACCTTTGTAGGAGTATAACTTTGAATTGCCACACCATTACTGTTTGTTTTAACCGTGTATGTTTTTCCACCAACGGTTAATGTAACGTTCTGCCCTGATAATTTGTTACCGTTTATATCTGTAAGTGTAGCCGTAATATTTATGGAAGTGTTAAGTGTTGGTGTAGTGTTGGATACTTTAACGGCAAGTTTTGTGTTGATTTTCTTGACTGTTATACTGGTAGTTGCTGTACTGTTAACATATTTGCTGTCACCTTTATATGTAGCGGTTATTGTCTGTGTTTCTACCTTCGTTGGAGTGTAGCTTTGAGTTGCCACACCACTGGCATTTGTCTTAACGTTGAACGTCTTACCACCTACGGTTATTGTAACATTCTGACCGGATAACTTGTTACCATCCACATCAGTTAATGTAACTGTTATGTTTATAGGCGTACTGTTTACCGGAGACGTGTTTGATGCCTTGACTGCCAGTTTTGTGTTAAGTTTCTTAACTGTAATATTCGCTGTTGCGGTACTGTTGTTATGTTGGCTGTCGCCTTTATATGTTGCGGTTATTGTCTGAGTTTCAACCTTGGTTGGAGTATAGCTTTGTGTAGCCACACCATTGGTGTTTGTTTTAACCGTGAATGTTTTACCGGCAACTGTTAATGTTACATTTTGATTAGGTACTGCCTTATTATCGGCATCGGTAAGTGTAGCTGTGATAGTAATGGCAGTATTATTTACTGGTGTGCTGTTGGATACTTTGACTGCGAGTTTTGTATTGATCTTCTTGACTGTTATGGTAATTTTTGCTGAACTATTAATGTATTGATTATTTCCAGCGTATGCTGCAGTTATTGTCTGTTTTTCTACTTTGGTTGGTGTGTATGCTTGTGTTATGATACCGTTAGCATCCGTTTTAGCTGTAACATTTTTACCATTGATGTTTAGGGTTACGTTATGTCCTGATAATTTTTTACCGTTTACGTCAGTGAGTGTGGCTGTGATATTGATTGATGTATTGTTTATTGGTGTGCTGTTTGATACTTTGAGTGTTAGTTTTGTGTTTATTTTTTTAGCGTTTATATTCAGTGTTTGATTACTTACGTTATATATTCCGTTTCCTTCAAATTTTGCGGTTACTTTTGTCAGTGTTGAGTTTAATGTGTATTCAACTGTTGCAATACCGTTTGCATTTGTAGTTCTAGTATATGTTTTTCCGTCAACTGTGATTTTAAGTGTTTGACTTGCAACTGGTGTTCTTGTTTGATTTTCTTCTAGTAGGAAGGATATCTTGACTTTATCTCCCACATAAGGGTTGGTGTTATTGGTTGATATTGTAATTGTTGTATTTACTATTCCATCATCGAATATGTTTTTAATTATGCTGACATCTTCCCCCTTGGTGTATATTGTACCGTAATAGGTTGATGTTTCATCGTTGATGTTATCTTTAATTACGGCGGTTGCCTCGTTTATTATTGCCTTGCCTTTCATGTCTGCCTTGTTGGTCTTGAAGGTATTGTTATATATTGTAGCATTACCTGTGTTGTTTATTGCACTTGCATTAGGAGCCGTATTATTGGTAAATACTGTTGTATTAATGTTTATTGTTCCGTTTTCATTGATTATTGCTCCACCAGTGATATCTGCATGGTTGAATTCTATTGTAGAGTTTGTGATGTTTAGATTACTGGCGTTACTGTTAACTATTGCTCCACCATTCTTTGCCTTGTTATATTTAATTGTGGTGTCACTTATAATTACATTGCTTGTAATTTCAATTGTATCCGTAGAGCCAATCGGTGCAGTTTTCATGTTTTTTTCAAAGACAAATTCAATTTCAGGTAGTATTACAATGCTGCTTATAGCACCTGCCTCATCAGTGGCGGTATTGTTGTTTATTGTTGAATGGGTAATTGTTAAATTTCCATTTAAATTCCCAATAGCACCTATATTACTAGCATTGTTATTTTCCAAAGTGGTATTGTTAATGGTTATATTTCCCTGTGAGTTAAAGACTGCTCCCACATTTAATGCACTGTTATTTTTTAAGGTACTGTTATCTATTGTAATAACTGCACAATTATTCATAACTTCAAAAATAAATGGAAACATACTTCCCGATTGCATCGTTTCATAAATTGGTTCAAGCGTGTTAACTATTGCCCCACCTGTTAATGCTTCATTGTTTTCTAATGTAGTATTGTTAATGTTTACAATACCCCCTTCATTGAAGATTGCTCCACCATATTCAGCTGAGTTATCTCCTAATGTACTGTCCTTAAGGTCAATGATAACATAATCTTTTGGAGATATCGGATCATCGGATGCTGTTTTAATTGATTTCGTCCAATCTCCATACATATAAGGCATTAGATGATTGAAGATTGCACCACCCAATGGGGCCCCATTATTCTTTAATGTACTGTTTATAATTGTAATATTGGAATAAGTATCTTCCATACCATCTTCAGATAATGCAGCCTTAATTGTATTGGAAAGTGATGGTAGAGGACCATATCCACTATCTAAGTCATTGGCTATTGCCCCACCTGCCTTATTAGCTGTGTTGTTAATTAGGTTAGTGTCTTTTATAGTTATATTTCCAACATTGTATATTGCACCTGCTACGGTAGCATTGTTATCGGTAAAATTACATTTGACAATAGAAACATTATATTTATATGTATCATCTGCATTGTCACCTATTATGCCTGGAGTTTCTATTATACCACCATTATCTCCAATCGTATTATATAATGCTCCCCCTGTATCAGCAGTGTTATTTCTTAGGGTAACATGAGTCATGTTTAAATTACTATAATAATTGTAGATGGCTCCTCCCTTATTAGCACTGTTATGTTCTAGAGTAACATTATTTAAAGTTAGATTACCTTCCCAATTGTCTATTGCACCACCACAACTTGAATCTGCACTGTTATGTTCAAAGTAGGAGTCTGTAATAGTAAGATTACCCAAATTTTCTATTGCACCACCATCTCCACCAACGTTGTTATATGCAAATTTGGAGCCGGTAATAGTAATAACATGATTATTCAATATTGCACCACCATAATCAGCTGTGTTATTTGTGAAGTTGGAGTCGGTTATTATCAGTGTTCCCTCATTATATATTACACCACTCCATGATGAAGATGCATTTGTGATTGTGATGTTTTTTAGAATTAAAGTACAATCTTCACTTACCCAGAATACTTGTTGTTTTTGTCCATCAATTGTTTGTCCGTTTCCGTCAATAGTGACTTGTATATTTGGATTTTCTATAGTTATCACACCAGTACTTTCATAAGTACCCTGTTGTAATTTTATTTCTGTTGATGTTTCTAAGTTTTCAATCTTTTCCTTAAGATCAGCGTAGCTTGTTACTGTTTCAGGGTCTTGTTTAATGTCCTTGTTTGTTTCATCTTTTGTAATAGTCTTTGTTGAACTTTCTTTTATATTATCTTTTAGATTTTCATCTGTTTGTATATTATGTTTTATATTTATCTTATCTTTTACAGCATTTGTTTGTAATAATGCATGTGTATCTTGTACTATTTGTTCCTGCGTATCATCAATACTGTTTGTATCCTCCGATACTTCATTGGCATTTACTAGTCCAGCTAGCAGTACCAGTATTGAAAGAAATAGTATTATTTTTTTATATTTCATATTCAATTACATCCATATATTTTTCTTTTTAATCGAACAATTACTGTTCTTGATTATTTATAAGTCTTTTGTATAATATTAATTTTTCTAGTTTTTTTAAAGAATTAAAATACTTTAATTCATTCATTATATTCCCTAATAAGAGTAATTTTTCAATTATACAATAGATATATGAATATTCTTTAATTTAATATAATTCAAAGAATGCATCCCTATTTTTTTTCATAATCTGTTGTTATACTTTGTTTTATAGTTTTCATTTTTAAAATATAATCTATAATCACATCCATCTTTTTTCCAGTCATGATACTTTTTATCAAATGATTTTTGGATAAGTATAAAATCAAATTTAATAAAGAGGAATATATTTATAGATGAAAATCATATATAACTTTTTAGAGATAAAAAAATATTTTAACATTTAATCACCAGAATTTCATTATTATAATCCGGGTAATATTTTGTAAATAGTACCTTTCAATAATAGATAAGTGTTATTGATGGGATTATTTTTAAGGATATTTTTACTCAAGAAGTAAAACATTGCAAAAATAGCATTTTTAAAACATTACATATACATGTAATTGTTGATTTTTGATAGTTTAATGAGATTTGGAAAAACAGAGGAAAGAGGAAAATATTTATCATGATTTATCATAATTACATGGTAAAATCCATAATGATACATAATGATTTTGGACCCTTTGGAAAAATTTTACTTCGTTATAGTACAGTATAGCGAAGTAAAAAAATATTCCTAGAAATTTAGAAAAATAAAGCATGAACTTGCATCCATAGATAAAAACAATACCCAGAATGATTATGGATTGATACAAATAATACCCAGAATTTTGAAAAAATAGTCTCATTCAAATATTAATCCCATAACCAGTTATTTAAAAGTATAAGTGAGAACTGAGAATTAATAGGAAGTAAAACGATAATACTGTACATAAAATAATAGAAATAAGTAGAAGACTTTAATAATTATAGATAACTATTAAAAATAATAATAAAAAAAAACATTAAAATCTAGACAAAACACTTTTTTATAGAAGTAATACTATAAAAAATTAAAAAATCAAAACATTTATATATAACATGTAACATATTCCCTCTTGTAAAAAAGATTATGATAAAAAGAGATACCTTGAAAAATATTACAATAAATAATAAAAGATTTGAACTCAAATACCTCAATTTAATAAATCTGATTGAAAAAGAAGATGACAAAAGTAAATCTTACTTTAATAATAGTTTACTTATCTTAACTGTAGAGTCTACCTTAATAATCAGCTTATTATTAAATATAAACTGGAAAATGATTAGTTATTTTCATTTAATCATTATCTTATTTAATTTATTAATATTATTTTCAATAAATATCGGATTAAAATATTTTAAAAAATCCATTGACAACAAGGACATCATCACTATAGAACCAAGTGAAGAAACTGAAAAAATAAAACTTAGACCTGAGGACTATTTGACTCAAATCAATCTGGATTATGAAAAAAACAATTACAAAAATAGAGAAATATTAAATGATAAACGATTTGCCAATAATCAAGGAATAAAATTTTTAAGATATGGAATTATATACTTATCATTTTTCTTAAGTTATCTTTTGATTAACGTATTATTATAGGTGATTAAAATGATTGATAAAGAGAATTTTGACTGGGATGAATATTACAACACGCATCCCGACTATCAAAGACGTGTAGACATTTTAATGGATCCACGAGAAGACTATAAATATGCACCACCCCCATTACATGTGCAAATCAAGGAATTCTACCAGTCACTTAAAGAAAAAATAAATAAACTACGCTCCAAATAATCATAGATGAATATTCATCTAATCAATCCTTTTTTTAAAAGATTGAACTCAAGAAATAAACATTATTGATGAATCACAAGCCTATTTTTTTAATTTATTCATCAAATCAATTGAAACTTGACATGCAATATAGAAAAAAAGCAGATGGGTAAATTAATCTTAGCCAGAAACCATATAATACTATACTCTAATTCCAATATATATTCGTGTAAAAGTTGATTTAACCAAAATTTATATAAGTTTATGAAATAGGTAAAATTTCATCGTAAAATATACTATAAGCCAATTACATATAATATCATGAGAGTGAAATACGAAAAATAAAGAAAAAAAGTATGTGAAAAAATATTCGGAGGAACTAAAATGACCAAATATATTCAAGATTATTATGGCATATTAAATGTAGAATCAGATGCAGATAATGAAACAATTAAAGAAGCATATGAATGCAACATGAAAAAGTATCATCCTGACGTCAATAATGGTGCTAAAGCCCAGAAAAAATATGAATTAAGCCAGGAAGCATATGACGTATTATCTGATGGTGATAAAAGAAAAGAATATGATAAATTAAGGGAAAAAGCCTTAGCCAACCAAAAGAAAAAAGAAGAGAAAGAAAAAGCCAAACAGGACTTTGATTACGATAAATCAAGTAAAACATCATCCAAGAAAGGCAGATCATCATTCAAAGGCAAAAGGGGTTCTTCCTTCAAGGGTCGCGGAAGATCAAAAAGCAACCTTTCAAGTTCTTTTGATGTGTTGAAAGGTTTGGAAAAAGGAGGCAGTGTTTCAAAAGTTTTAGGTGCTGGAGTTAAAGCAGGAAACTCAGGTTCATTATTCTCATTATCCAAATTGATTTTAGGTGGTGCCGCTACTGCTTATGGTGTTAAAAAAGGAAGAGACTATGTAAATAAAGGTAGAAAAAACCAAAACTAACCACCCCTCACCTTCTTTTTACTTTAAAATAAACTTTTTTTATATAAAACTATATTAATGATGTTGTTTCTTTAATTTTAATAATTTATGATCCCATTATACCTATTGAATCATTAAATTGAATAAACTTTTTGTCTACAAACATAGTACATATATGTAAACATTATATCCAGTATGATTATATTAACAAATAGGATATTATAATTAAGAAAAATTCCATTTAAGACATGAAATTATTAATAATCGACTGGTGATTATATGGAAAACAAAATAGATGTATCTTGTTAAAAAATCTGGTCACTAGCATGTGTTTCTTTAGTATTATTCAGCGTATTCACATGTTTTACGCTATTTAAAATCTTCTTTTTAATCCATTTACCACCTAAAAATAGATAGTTTCTTTAATCCACCATAATCCAAGTTAAAAGTAGTACGTTATATTCTTTAACAATTATTTATTCTTTTATTATAAACTATATATGATACGTGTAATACATTTAGGTAATCAAGTAATATTTAGTTTTATAAGATATACTTTAATAAATAATTGATTAAAAGTATAATACGAAAAATGGATTTAAAGGCTTTTTTTAGGTAATTAATACTATAACACCGTTATTTAGAAAAAAAGTAATAACAATATTTAAATAAGTATTAAAACATAATATTATTGATGTTCAATAAGTAATTATTATAAAAAAATAATAAATTATTAACCATAATTGCATTTAACTACAAGTTAAAATGCAAAATAAAAAGAACATCACCAATATAATTAAATAAAAAGGAGGAAAACATGAGAAAACAAGTATATCTAATAACATTCCTTGCATTATTCTTAGTAATGTTAGGTACTGTTGCTGCAGCAGATGTTACTAACGACAACACTACAATGACAACAAGTAACGCTAATACAGTCGACAATTCAAATGTTATGGTAACTTCAGAAACACCAAATGCTGACGATAGCATTTCAGATTCTCAAGAAATTGAAACTTCCGAAAAAAATATAGACGTTAAAGTAGATTATCAATACTCAGATGATGTGAAAACAGTCACCCCTGATTTCTATATATTTTCAAACGGCAGTGAAATTAAATTTAACAGATCAATAAATTCAAACAATGGATTTACACTTAAATTTAATGACAGTATATTAAATACCGAATACAACATCACCGCTATGACATCCGGATATAACTCCGAAAGTAAAATAATCACTTCAACAGATAAACCAGTAACCTTTAAATTAACAGCTACTGAAGCATATAAACTCGGTAGGGATGCAACAATCGCTGCTGATAAGGTATTGAATTTCAATGGTGCTGACGATGTTTTAGTAGTAACTTCTGCAGGAGTTGCCAGATTAAACAACAAAACTACTGAAGAAGCTATTGAAGGTATCTTAAACTATGGAAGTAGCAAAATATCCTATACCGATATTTTAATGTTAAGAGATAGTGCAGTTGATCCTATTGACTTTGCATTTATTACAAAAAAAGGTAAGGATTTACAAGTTGTTGTCTATGAAAATGCTTCCCTTAAACCATCATACTTAGGAACAATTTCAAAAGACATGACCAAACAAGAGTGGAATGCCTATTTTAATGCATTAAGTGGTGAAAATGCATGGTCATTTGCTAGTTTAGCAAATGGTTGGGCAGCCGGAGTATCAAGAGAAGTACTTCAAGAGGCTGCATTCCATGGACACATTTGTGAAGGTACACTTGGTGGATATAGTATTGTTAAAGCATTACTTCAGTATTACCCTCCAGTACAAGAAACATCTATGGGTGGAGGTTCCCCTGGAGACATAACATCCTATAAAATATTAGGAGTTCCAGGCGGATCAGATGATGATGCTGCAATGTTCTTCTTAGATGCAACTGTAGGTAAAATAGGTTATGTTGGAATAGACACCACGGCAACAGGTGCTACCGAAAACATGATTGGATTTATCAGATGGTTTGCAAATGATAAAACCGGCGATTTAATAATCATGACCTTTGATTCCAACAAAACCAAAGCAGATTTCACGAAAGAAACAGGAATCAACCCAGATGCAGGAAGTCTAGAAGAATTACAATATGACACTTGGTGGATTAACAAAATTAACAACCGTCCTGAAGAATTAGTAACATTCCTATATGAATTTACTAACTTAACTGAAGAACAATACTACTACTTGATGGGAACAGCTAGTGACGTAGTCCAAGATGAAGATCACAGCATACAAGCTATTGATTCACATGGATTAGACATGGAATATATCTTATCATTAAACTTACCAAAAGCTAAAAGAACAACCACAACAGCCAATGTTGGTTCTTTAAGTGACAGCCAAATGAAAAACATAGGAATAAAAGCTGCTACCAAAGGTAAAGAAATATTTGAAAAAGAATTAGGAATAGACATATTCAAAGATGACATCGACTTCGCTGTATTTACATCAGCAGGATATGTTTACTTAGAAGGCCAGGAAACTGTTTTAGTTAGAGACGGTCTTTATGAAACATTAGGTACAAGCTTATACAGTAAAGACATGCTACAATACCATCAAGCTCTCTGGAAACCGTTATGGTTTGCATTCATCATGCGTAACCCTAACAGTGATGATGTATATGCAGCATACTTAAGATATAATCCTGACGGAACATTCTTCGTAGGAGACTTAAACGGTTCTAAAGTAGTCAATATTGGTATTGACACATTAAATAATTCTGAAAAATTAGCCGAAATCCAAAAAACGTTTATGCCCGACGGCAACTGGTTCAGTATACAAACAATTGCAAACGCTTGGAAAGCAAATCCAAACTTCGATCAGATAATGTCCTTCCTATACCACAACCACGTATGTCCAGGTGTACAACCAGGATTCTTTATAACAGATTACATACAGAAAAATTATCCATTACATGAAAATGAATCATACACATACATCGCTTCAAGTACCTACTGTAAAGATGACAGTTTAACCTACATCTTAGGCATATCCCCTGGTATGGGAACGTTTATTGTTCAAAAATTACCAAATAGCGAAACTGAATCATCATATGTTGAAGGCGGAACTGATGAAGGAGTATTAGTTGTATGGGATGATGCTAAAAAAGTTGGTAAAGCATCAATAATCACATTCAAATGGCCAGTAGTTGATACAAGTATGTATTCTACTTCAGAAGCTAAACGTGCAACACAAATCCAGGCATTCATTGACTTAAACAAAGGTAACCCTAATGATAAAATATTGGAAGAACCTGTTGTTAAAGCTAGTGAAGAAAGATTTATCAATGAAGAACAGTTTAACTTACTTAAATCTGGTTCTGGTGACTTGAACACTATGACATTCATAAAAAATCTTCCAGTATTAACTGAAGAGGAAGTAATGGCACAAAACTCTGCAAATCAAAATGCTACAGATGACAACAACGAAAATACACAAAACAACAACACAAACAACAACCAAAACACTAATCAAAACACTAATCAAAATAACAACCAAAACACTAATCAAAATAACAACAATAATCATAGATCATCTTCCAACACAAACAGATACACAAGTTCAAGCATATCTGCATCACCAAACACAGTATCTGTAGGTACTACTGTAGCAGCAACAGCTGCTCTTGCAGAAAACACCGAAACTTCAGATAATCCTGCAGATACACAGGAAAGTCCTGAATCATCAGAAAGTCCTGAACCAAACAGTGGAAAAGCTTATGAAGTATCACAAAATACGCCAACAAACAATAATTCAATGAACATATTATACTTCGCTGGATCATTAATATTAGTTGGTGGTTTAGCTGGTTATGGATTTATCAGATACAGAAAAAATTAGATGAATAAAAATTAAAGAAAGAATTACATTTATTCTTTCTTTTTACTAATTTTCGAGGTGTTAATATTAGATTTAATAAATATTTACTATTGACGATTATTTTTATTACAGTAATATCATTAGCTATTACTACTGTATATTCTCACCCAGGTCATGGACATGAATATCCGGAGGAGGTATCATCTACACATAGCAGTAGTTCATATTCAAGTCATAGTGCATCATCCAGTAGTTATAAACCACAGAGTAGTTCATCAGGCAAACAATCATCATCCTCCAGCAATTACAGATCAAATGTAAAAAGTAGCAGTTCACAGTCATCAGCTAAGCAACAAGCTTCTACTACGACAAGCGGCAATCAAAAACAAGAGGTATCCCAACAGGAATCAACCAAACAACAAACAAACAATAACAATGAAAGCGGCACGAACATTTCAGATAATGCCAGTATAAATAATACTACTGATAGTAACATTAGTAATAATTCAAGCCAAGACATTCAAGACGATAACTCAATGTTTTCCATTGAAAACATTATAATATTAACATTAAGCCTTATAATAGGATTTTTAGCTATTGTATTGATAGATACTATAAGAAATAGATAGGAGGCATTAGATGCATTTACCTGATGGAATAATTCCATTAAATCAAGCGATTGTTTACTGGATTATATCAATTATAATCATTTCGATAGTATTCTATAAATTCTCAAAGGATGAATATAAGGAAAAGACAACCGTTGAAATAGCAATATACTCTGTGTTTATGACAGTAATCTCTTCATTATCAATACCATCACCCTTGGGTTTACCAATACATTTTTTTACAATAGCATTACTAGTGTTTCTCATAGGCCCTTATAATGCATGCTTCGTATCATTTATAAGTCTATTATCACAAGCACTACTTTTAGGTATGGGTGGTCTCACATCATTTGGTGCAAATTTCCTGATAATAGGAGTCGTTATTAGCATGTCCACCTATGTCATATACACCCTATTTGAAAAAATAAATAGGCAATATGCAATATTCATATCAACCATGTTTGGTATACTGCTGGCAACGATAGGCCAAATAATAGTATTACTACTTAGTAAAACAACGACCCTAATGGCATTAGCATCAACATTAATACCCTTTTATTTATTCATTTCAATAGTTGAAGGAATATTAACAGTTATGATAGTCAATGCCATTAGCAAGATTAAACCGGAGCTGTTGAAAATAAAGATATGAGGTGTGAAATATGAACAATAGATTAATCAACATATTACTTATTCTCACAATATTAATGGCCAGCTTGACTGTGCTATCTGCTCATGGAGTAGATGTGACCAATGATAAGATGGTCATAGCCGATGACAATAATGGCCAACAAGTAAAGGACATAGCGGATAAAGAAAACATTAATATTAGTGTATATAAGTTTACTTCCAAAGACGAAGTGGCTCATCAACTGGAACATATGTTAAATAATTCAAATAAACATATTCTTGTTGTAAGCTATCAGGATACTGCACAGGAATTTCTTAAAAGTCATCCGGAAGTATCCGATAGACTGATTATTTTAAATCAATATGATGACAAGTCATTATCAGAAAATATGAAAAAAATAGCGGATAGTACAACCACAAATAGTATTGACTCAAACATACTTATCATATCAGTTATGATAATAATCATAGTGTTAATGATAGGTGCTATACTACTATTAAAGAATAAAAAATAAAAAAAACGGAGATTACGATGAATGTAATAAGTGTAATATGGCAGATTAGTTTTATTTCTATGCTGCTTGCATTTGGAATCGAAGTGGGTATATCCTCAGGATTGAGTAAGTTAAACAGAAGATCATTTATAATGATATGCTGTGCTTATTGTGGAGGTATATTCCTCTTAACCGAAATATTGTCCTTATTTCCAATAAGCCTTAGTGGTTTTTTAAGTGACTATATTACGGTCATTTATGGAATTATGGCAATACTGATGATTGTTGGAGCATACAGGATAATTAAAAAATATAAAAACGATGACCATGTCTTCGATAGCATAAAGATAGCTCATGGAATATCCATACCATGTTGTATATTCACCATGGCAATAAATATCATGGTTATACAACCAACTATTGAGTTATCAGTAAATAGGTTGAATCTTTATTCATGTGCATTGCTGCTGATAATTATGACCATTTGTTATTTAACGTCAAAATATATCGATATAATTAAAAAACCATATCCCATATTACTTAGTAATTATATGCTACTGTTTGGTGAATATTTCATATTTACTGCATTATTCCTACCAAACATTTCAACTGCATTACAAAAAACAAGCAATATAACAATTTACTCTATAGAGTACATGTTTATATTTATAATAATAGTTATTGGATTGATAATATTCGGTTTATTGTTGAATATTAGAAAATCGTTATTAAAATAAAAGGAGGCTAATATATGAATACGACTATACCCTATACAAATTTAATCACAGGAACTATGGATGTTATAAGTCAAAGTTTAACCATACCTGTTTTAATAATATTGTCCATAATGTTTATTATTACAGTAGTAATGCTGGGAATGGTTATATCTGAGTATACATCTAGAAAGAAGGTTTCTGTTGAAACGATAAGCAATTTAATATATGATATCAATAATGCCACTTCAATAAATGAATTGGATGCAATTGTCAGTAATTGTCAATTACCCCAATCACAAAAAGATGTTTTGAACAGGATAATAGAATCAGATTCGCTTACTGAAACATCCCGTGAAGCATTGGCCGGAAGATTGGTCGAAACAGAAGAGGAAAAAACAGAAAATACCCTTCAAAAAACAGACATCATAACAAAAATTGGTCCGACACTTGGACTTATGGGAACGTTGATACCAATGGGTCCTGGACTTGCCGCTTTAGGAGCAGGCGACATTACAACCCTTGCCCAGTCACTGACAGTGGCCTTTGATACTACGATTGTGGGAATAGGCTCTGGTGCTTTGGCATATGTACTTTCAAAGGTACGCAGAGGTTGGTACGAACATTACCTCTCTGATTTAGATGCACTGACTGATGCACTGCTTGATAAGATGGGGAGATTATAATGGTTAGAAAAAAATCAAGACGCAGAAATGCTCATCATGAGGAAGATCCAATGTCTGGTACTGCCAACTTGGTTGATGCCATGCTGGTATTGGCTGTGGGATTTTTGATTTTTGTTGTAATAAGCTGGAACATGCAAAGCGTTGTATTTTCAGATATGACACAGGACCAAAAACAGGAGGTAATGAATAAAATGAAGGACGCCTCTGAAATTACTCAAGGCCAGGAACTGGATGACACCCCCCAAAACATTAACAGTTCAGGTAGCGGTTATCATGAGATGGGAAAGGTTTACAAGGACTCCAATACGGGTAAGCTGATTATGGTTGAAGGTTGAAGAAAACTTCAGCAATTTATATTAACAAGACATTACTCTTAACATACACTTTTAAATATGTGAACTTAAACAAATATAACTAATTCACCCCCCTTTCTTTTATAAATAATCATCAATTAACTAAGCATCAAATAAACAATGATTAACCAATGTTCATTCTATGAAAAATTGAATTAATCAGATTTCTTTAAAAAAAAAGCATAACTATTAATCCATTGAAAAATAAACATTTACATAGTAATAACTAATGGAGGAAAAGATTTATGTCCGAAAGTGTTAAATGGAACAGTACATTAAGCTTTCTGTTAGCAATGATTGGTTCGGCCGTTGGACTTGGTAACATATGGAGATATCCATATATAGCATACACCAATGGTGGTGGAGCATTTCTGATACCCTATATCATATCAATTTTATTAATGGGACTGCCATTATTGTTTATCGAATACGGGGCAGGATATAAATTTAAAGCAGGTATAACCAAAGTATTCAGAAAAATCAATGAGAAATATGAATATTTGGCATGGTATATTCAGTTAGTGCCGTTTTTTATAATGACATATTATTCATGTATTGTCGCATGGGATTTACTTTATATCCCGGCAAGTATAACTAAAAGTTGGGGTTCAAATCCGGATAATTTCTTTACAAACGTAATTTTGAACAATATCGATGGATTTTCTGGATTTACAAGTATTTCATTATATGTGCTGATTGCATTAATATGTATCTGGGTTATTGCATGGTTTATTTCTCATAAAAATATCAATGATGGTCTTGCAAAGGCCAATAAAATACTCATACCATTATTATTTGTTATAATGATTTTTATAGTATTTTACGCTTTAAACCTACCTGGTTCTATGATTGGGGTAAACCAATTTATCACACCGGATTGGACATCGATAACCAAGCTGGACATATGGTTAGCGGCTTTTGGTCAAATATTCTTCTCACTTAATCTTGGTTTAACGATTGTACTGGCCTATGCCAGTTATTTACCGGATGACGTGGATATTCCAAGAAGTGCCCTTAGGGTAGCAGTTGCTAACTGTGGCTTTGAAGTCTTTACGGCATTTGGAGTATTTGGTATTTTAGGTTATATGAGTTCAACCAGCGGCATAGCATTAAATGAACTGGTTACACAAGGAACAGGTCTGGCATTTGTAGCATTCCCACAAGTATTTAACACGATGGGAATTATGGGTAACATAATAGGATTTTTATTCTTTTTATGCATATTATTTGCAGGTATAACCTCAACAATATCATTAATTGAGCCTGTGACCCTTTCAATTACAAATAAGTTTGGTTCCGATAGACGACATATTGTCAGCTTAGTTTGTATTGTTGGATGTGCAGTATCACTCATTTATTGTACTAGCTGTGGAAGTACTATCATAGGACTGTTTGATGGATTTTTAAGTCAATTCGGATTACTTCTGAATGCACTTTTAGAAATAATCATCATCGGATGGATTTATGGTGTGGATAATCTTATGGACGATCTAAATAAGAACGCCACCATATTACGTTTAGGTAATGAATGGAAATTCATGATTAAATATCTGATTCCTGCAATTTTAACAGTATTATGGCTTTCAGGTATGAAAGAACTGCTTACTTCAGGCGATGTATTTGCTTTAACCGTACAGTCAATACTCATAGCATTATTGATTATATTACCGGCCATTCTTACAAAGCTACCGGCAAAAGTTGATGATTATTAATCATCAACTCTTTACTATTTTTGAATATTTTATTATAATAATTTTCCAAATTTTTACAGATTGTTCTAGTTAATACAAATCATCACATTCAAACGATTGTATTGAAATAATGGCAAAGATTTAATATTATCCTACATATAAAAAGTAATATATCACATGATGAGAAAGAGAAATTAACAAAAAAGATAAATCTAACTTGAGAATACTATTTTCAATAGATTAATTTAGTAGTAATAATATAGATAATTAACAAGAAGATAATGATTTTTTCATTATAAAAGACATGAAAAATAATTAACGGAGAGATTATATGGAAATAAATAATATATTAGATGCATTGATGATGGACGGCGTTGAGGAAATAGTGCAATATTGTAACTGTACATATGAAGGTGAAACCCTTGAATTCAGATTGATTAATGATGACATTGGCGTTATTGATGAAATAGAATACAAAGTTGAAGATGAATGGATAATGGATTATGACATTGAAAATGCAAATGACAATGTTAAATTAATAATTGACGCTATTGAAAAGGCTCCTTTTGAAGTATTTCATAAAAGCGATGTAGGTGCAAAGTTAAAGTTAAATCATGAAAGCATTAAGCCACAGAACATTCCAAATCATCTAAAAACTGAGTTTTATGTTGATGAAAACGGACCTATCGAGTTTACACTAGAAAAGAATGTAATACAACTTGATTAAAATACAGTTATCATTTATTCAAAAAATTAACACTAATAATTGTTATTAAAAAAAGAGATATTAGGTTATTGTACACCTAATTCTTCTGCTAGTTTATCCAGCATTGACTTTGAGTTTTCCTCTTTTTCTTTTATTTTTCTTAATTCAGGCGGCAGAATCAAATGCAATCCGCATTGAGGACATTTTACGTTTTGTCCACCACAGCCCATTCCACAGTCGCAGTCTCCTGCTTGTGTGTGATCAAATTCACATCCGCATATGTCACATTTTAACATCATAACTTTCACATCCTTTATAACCATCTTTTTCTTCTGAAATAGAGTATTGTTGTTGAAGTAATTAGAACACACAACAACAGCACTGAGGGATAACTCCAGTAGAAATCAAGCTCGGGCATGTATTTGAAGTTCATACCATACCATCCCACTATGAATGTTAAAGGTGTGAATGTCGTGGTTATTATAGTAAGTATTGTCATGATATGGTTCTGTTTGATATCCAAGTGCATCTTGTATACATCCCTAACCTGCATTGTGTAATCCCTAATGGAGTTAGACATGTCTTTTAATCTTTCCACCCTGTTCAGGAACATCCTAAAGTATCTTAGGTTATGTTCTTTGAAGAAACCATTCTCATTTTCTTCAAATACTTCCGCCAAATCCAACAGCTGTTCATAGTGGTTTCGTAAATCCCTTATATCAGCCCTGATATCGTTTACCCTTTTGGTTGTTATTTCCTCATCGTCAAATACTATTGCATCTTCCATTGCATCAAGTTCCTGTTCATATTCTTCCATTAATCTGAAGTCGTGTCTTATGATTTGATTCAGGAAGTCATATAGGAACCTTTCAAGACTTGGCAATCTCCATTTTTTTCGTCTTTTTATTTTTCGTATTATCTTTCTTGCTTCTTGACTATCATCAATGAATACTATTCCTTTTTCGTCTAATGCAAATGCGAATTTTATTTCTTCTCCTTGTATGTCATCCCTTTTGGGTATAAAAAATGTACCTGTAATCGAGTCGTAGTTTTCTTCTGCCTTTGTTACGTGAATATCTGTTGTTTTGGGTTCAAAGTCTATTCCCATTTTAAAGATATTTTTCTCTTTTTTCCATTCCTGTGAATTTATTAAAGCCACATATTGTTTGTTAGAGCTTAATAATTCCTCTTTGGTGCAGTTTTCTAAGGATTGTTCGATTATATAATACATTATTATACCTCATTGATAGACTCTGATATATTATATGTTTATCCTATTATAAGAAAATTTTGATTTAATAACAAGGATATTTTAACCAAATCTTTTTGAAAAACAGGGTGTTTACTATATATAGTTATTTAGTATTATACTTTATACATTATTATCCAATTAATCCACATTGCTTTTTATCCTGGATAAAATCCCCTAATTTCTTTTTCATTTTAAAGTACTTTACATAGAAAAAGTATATTACACAGTAAATAAAGTTTCATTTTCAACCAGATTATCATACCCCTACATTAACGTAAACAATAACTCTGTTATGAAATAAATGAAGTACCACTTCATAATTCTTTCATTAATACAACATCTGTATTAAAAATAAGAAAATACACAAAAAAAGCATAAAATACTCAAACTAAGAACAATAAACAAAAATACCGAATACAAACACTAGAAACTAATTTATTTAACAAAACAATGACAACAAATGGTTTTAAAGAAGGATACGACAAAAGATCATTTAAAAGAACACGGCAAACAAAATAAAAATCCCCCCAAAAAATACATTAACTTGACATCATTGAAAAAATTTAATGAAAACTGGGGTGATAAATATATATAGATATTAAAACATAGTAATAATTAGGAATTTAGGTATGTCTAAAAATATAACTTTTTTATATTTTTCAACAATATAAGATTGAAAAAGAAATAATCAAGAGGTGATATAATGGAAGAAACCAGTAGAAAGTCCCTGATTACGGCTATTGAAATCGTATTATTATTAGTAATATTATACATCATAGCAGTATTTTTAACAGGATATCTGGAATCAATAGAAGGAGAAGTAATTGCAACTGTATTGAACGCACCCCAATTACTAATATAACTCCCAATAACCCCTTTATTTTTGAATTAACCTTTTTTTTGAAAAAAATATCATTCTTGAATTATATTAATATCCACACCATCATAATCACATAACGATAGAATAGAATTACCCTCAGTTATGGATTGCTTTTTATAGTCCACATCAAATTCATCCAATCTTTTTAACACATCTCCCATATCATCTACAACAAAACCCACATTATTCAAGCCATATTCACCAGAGGAATCCTCAATCAACTCCAAATTTATATTTCCATCGGTTAACATGACAACAGAAATGCTGTCAGAATAATATTCATCCACAACATCCAAATCGAATATCTTTTTATAGAACTTCAAGGATTTTACAATATTTTTAACCTTAATTGAAGTATACTTAATTTTCATAATAACATCCAACAATAATCATTATAAATATGTATTTAAAAATAGTTATATATAATATTTGGAAGTAAATTTATGACTAATAATAAAGAAGAATTAAAGTTAATCGTTAAGTGTACTGATGAAGTAAAGTACGGAAAATTATATGGACTGAATCAGGAAATACCCGAAGAAGAATTCGAAAAAGCTAAGAAATACATGACAAACTTTGCTCCTGCAGACTTTCCGGACATAATGAAAATAAGTGGCAATCCAAGAGGATGGATGTGTACCCATGATGATGCACCCAAAGTAGAAGAAGCTCTCAATATAACAGAAACACTTGCTAAAAGAGAGAAAGAACAGGCTGAAAAAAGCAAACATTATGATGAAAACAGAAAAATAAAAGAAGAAGCTCAGCTTAAGCTCGAAGAAATATTCTTCAGTGCATCACGACCAAAACAGAAACTGAACATCCTGTTAAAGGTAGCCGATGTTGTTTATGATCCGGCAAATAGCTTCAGGGACAACAGCTATTATGGTGGAGGTCATCTGTATATCATTCTTAAAAATAGCATATGGTATATCATGAACAATGGTAGGGAAGAAAACAATTGGAACATCAACAACATTGAAATCGATAATGCTGGTGGAGCGGTAGGTTTTAAGGTTTCCTACTCGGATGAAGTGCATGATTTAATAAAGATTGTATCCGAAGAGAATATTTACTCTGGTGAAACTCTTAAAGAAGAGGATATGAATCTCAGTTGTGGTTTATAAAAACCACAAAAGAATCCTTTCTTTTTTTTAATACGTTTATTATTTTTTCATAGCAATTATTTTTTAAAACAAAACAGACTCATTTTCTTTTTATGTTCTCGAATTGCTTCATGTATTCATTGTACTGCTTCTGTAACTGTTGAGCTTTTATAGTATCTGTATCTATTGATTCGCCAGTATTTCTATGACTCCTTGACTTATTGCTAGTGTTGTTGGATTTTTTAGTGTACTTGAATCGTTTGATGAGTATTTTATTGTTTTTTGTCAATCTTTTTATTTGATTTTTATATTTGTAAATCTGATTAATATATTTTTCTTCATTTTTTATTGCCGTGATATAGATTTCATTATTTTCTTCTGATTTAATGTTAAGACTTTCAATTAATCTTTGATTTTCTTCAGATAATTTTAGTACTTTATCCTCCAAGTCATTTAATAATTCATCATATTTTTCATTATCTTTTAATGTTGTTTCATAGTCATCAGTTAATTTGATGATTTGATTATTTAATCCTTCAATCCCATCATCCAATTCTTGAACTTTCTTTGAATACTGTGAATTTTCCTTCTCCAATTCTTCCTTTTGAATTAAAAGATTATCAATACGTTTATAATCATCAGACAAGTCTTTTTCCAATTTAGTTATCTTCTTATTATCCCCTGAATCATCCGACGGAGATAAATAATATTCCCTGATTAAATTTGTTAAAGTTGGACCTATCTTCCCATAGGTTTTTCCTTCAACGGATTCAATCTTATTAACGAAATCATCCCATACCTCTTTATCCACACTTATTGACACTTGTTTAGTCTTTTTAGTCATTGAAATATCCCCTTTTTAAAAAAAATAATGTATGGAGCTGTTCTAAACTCCCCTCTCTGATTCATGTCCATCCTTAAAAAATTCATCAATGTTATTCTCGCTACCTGTAAATAATATCAAATCATCATGCTGCAATTCAAATTTAGGACTTAACCCAAGAATTGTCTTGTTGTTCCTTATTACAGCCGTTACCGTTAAGTCATGCTTTTTGAATCCATATTCGTCCAACTTTCTTTTATCTTTCACATATATTGAATCCACCATCAAATCAGTTAAGTTTTCATTTAACTTGGTTGTTAACTCTTCAGGTGCAATGGATCTGAATTCATAATAATTATCCGATCTTAATGTATCGATAGTGTCGGTTATCTCATCTACATCCTTATCATAATAATCCATTAATTTAGTGAATATTACTATACTTGTCTCAAATTCCTCAGGAATGACCACATCAGCTCCTGCCTCATAAACTTCATCCACATTTTTAAGATATCTTGTTCTGACGATTATGTGAATATCCGGATTTAATCTTCTAGCTGCATCAATTGTCTTCAATGTACTTTCATAGTTTGAGGTAGCTATAATTATACAATTTGCATCATTAATCTTAAGTTCTTTAAGTACAGACTCGTTTGATGCATTACCATATATTATCGGAAGACCCAATGCCTTTTCCTTTTCCACAATCAACGGATTTAAGTCAACTATAACATAAGGTATGTGATAATGGTAACATGCACGTGACAAGTTCTTTCCATTTACTCCGAAACCCACGATGATAACATGATCTTCCAATACTTGTGATTGTATCTCCTCTTGTTTAATCATAGTTAATTCTTCATCAACGTGGAAGTAAGGTATCCTTTTGAATAAATCCACGACATGTGGTGTAATCTTCTGCAAGAATGGCGTTGACGACATCGTAATGATGCTGACAGCCAAGAACATTGTGAATACTTCCCTTGTTAATAAGCCATGTGTGATTCCTACCCCTGCAAGTACAAATGAAAACTCCCCAATCTGAGATAAGAGTATTGATATTGCTATCGTAGTACGTATCGGTATATTCAATATTTCACCGGTTATTAATGTGGCTATAAACTTTACCACCAATACCACCAGGGATAATGCCATGATTAAAAGGATATTGGAAACAAAATAGTTAACGTCAATCATCAAACCTATGGATATCAGGAAGATGCTCATGAATACATCCTGAAACGGTTGGATGTAACCCAATGTCTGATGAGCATAATCCGTATGTGATATGATTAAACCAGCAATAAACGCTCCCAGCTCAGGTGATATGCCAATAGCGGTTGTTCCGAATGTAGTACCTATACAAATGAACAATACCAGCAGCATATACAAATCCCTATTTTTTGTCTTTGCCGCCTCCTTAAGTGCTCTTGGAACAACAAACAAACCGACCACTACAATAATCAATGCCAATGCAATCAGTTTAGTTAACACTGACGGCAAGATGACCAAATCTATTGATTCACCACCCAATAGGGGTGTCAATAGCAATACAAGTATTACTGCAATATCCTGAAAAATTAAGATACCCAATGTCACTCTTCCCTGGAGCGTATGGGTTAACTGTTTTTTCTGGATTAACTTCATTACTATGGCAGTACTGCTGAAACATACTAGAAATCCCATGAATATTGCCTTGTTAACTGGCATTACATATAAAGATAGTAACATCACAATTAATGTGGTAAGCACTACCTGCAGCAATCCACCAACTATAGCATAATGTTTTATTGCGGAAAATTTCTCTATTGAAAACTCCAAACCGATGATAAAGAGTAAAAATATAACCCCCAACTCGGAGATACTCGTTATTATGGATGTGGATGTAATAAATTGTCCCAGTACAATACCCGTTAAAAATAGCCCAATCATTGATGGAAGTTTCAGTTTATTGAAAATTAATAAGATTACAACCGCCGTAATCAATATTATTGACATAGTCTCTAATAAGTACAAATCCATAGTATAACCTGTTTATAAAAATCCTTAAATTTAATCTTATTAATATATTTGTTTATTAAAAATTATTAACTTAATGGTAAGAGTTTTAATTATAATGAAATGTTATACTTTGATAGATGCTGGAGAATATCTTAAATGAATAATTTATTTAAAAAAATAGCTTGTAATGTTTAATATAACTGAAAAAAAATAAGAATATAAGTAATTATCTCTAATTACTTAATGTAAGAGTTGAATTTGCTTCCAATCTTGGGTAATCAGTTGAAAGTAGTACAGCAGTAATTGTGTAATCTTTTAGTTTCCAACTTTCAGGGAATGTGTATTCAAGAACTGCTTCATTGTTAACTATTTTAGCATAGACTACTTTACCGTTTTCATCTTTAAGTGATTTTCCGTTGACTTTAAATACCACTTTTCCTTCATTAACTACCTTATCATTGTCTGTTAGTGTTGCCTTGAGTGTGATTGGACTTCCCACCTTAGCTGTAACATCTTCAGTAGTTAATTGAGGTTCTTCAATTGAAGGACCTTCCTCTTCATGTACATTTAAAGTTTCAAGTTCACTTTTAAGCATATGTACCTGACTTGATGCCGTTGACTGTGCCTGTATTGTGAAATTCTTATCTGCCCATGATTCTGGGATTAGATAATTTTCAATTTTTGCAGTTCCATTTACTATTTTAGCATAGATTATTTTACCGTTTTCATCTTTAAGTGTTTTACCATTTACCTTGAAGGTTACTTTACCTTTGTTAATATCCTGTGATACTTCATTTTCAAAGTATATGCTTGCCTGTATTGTAGCAGTTTGACCTTTGATGAAATCGGTTGTATCTACCTTAAGCACATATCCTCTTATGTAATAGTTTATACTTGATTCTGCAGCTGCATGGGTGTTGTTTCCTGCATATTTGAATGTTAATACATGATCTCCCGGTTTTTGTGGAGTGTATGTGTATGTGAATGTACCGTCATCACTTGGACCGGCAGTAGCTATTTCCACATCATCTTCATATATTGTGATTAGGTCAACATATGTGCCTTCATTTTCATCTGCAAATTTGAATACCCCATTGATTACAGAAGATTCTGATTGATTGAATGCTGTTTCACCATCTACTGTTAATTGTATTTCTGTTGCATCAGGTTCTTTGACAATAATGGTAATTATGCTTTCTGAGTGTGCGTGTGTATTGTTTCCAATAAACATGAATGACAATTCATGAGAGCCAATTTCTGTTGCTACATATTCATAGCTTAATACACCATCCTGAGAAGGACCCAATAATGTGACAAATTCATCATTATCGCTTACCATGATAGATCCAACATAAGTACCTTCATTTTCACCAGCATAAGCAAACAATACATCTACTTTAGCAGTCTCATCAACGTATAATGATTCAGCATCACTAGTTAACGTGATTTCAGTTGCATCAGGTTCTTTGACTACTATTGTAATAGTATATTCACTGGCTATGTGACTTACGTTACCTGCGAATTTAAATGTTATGTCATGGCTTCCCACTTCTTTTGCCTGGTAGGTGTATGTTAATTTTCCATCGTCAGCCGGACCTACTGTTGCTATTTGTTCATCGTTGTCTGTAATAGTTAATTGTTCTACATAAGTACCTGTTGTTTGATCGACTAATGTGAATAATGCATCTATTTTCGCACTTTCATCTACGAATAATTCGGTAGCGTTGGTAGTTAACTGTATTGCTGTAGCGTTAGGTGCATCCACTGTTATTATTATGCTTGATTGACTTTCCGTATGACTTACATTACCAGCAAACTTAAATGTTAGATTATGGTTTCCCGGTGTTGTTCCATCAAATATGTAGTTAAATACACCATCTGTTCCTGTTGGACCAACTGTTGCTACCTGTTTACCATTATCTGTTACGGTTATTGTGTTTGCTTTTATGGCTTTGTTAGCTTCTTTGAATGTTCCGGTTATGTTTGCTTTTTCTGTTAGGTATATTGATGTTGCGTTTGATGTTAATGTTATACTTGTGGTTGCAGGATTTTTTACTGTGATTGTTTGTGTTGCTTCACTTGCAAGATGACTTGCATTTCCTGCAAACTTGAACGTAATGTTATGACTACCAGCAGTACCGGCAGTATAGGTATAACTTACAACACCATTACTTCCACTAGGACCAACACTGGTTATTTTAGCGTTATTATCATAAACATCCACACTGTTAACCTTAGCGGCAGCATTTTTAGCCTTGAATGTAGCATTGAATGAAACTTTTTCAGTCACGTAAACACTTGAAGGACTTGCAACTACAACAATAGCAGTCGAAATCTTATTTACAGTAACGGTTTTATTTGCCTGACTTGCCTGATGACTTACATTACCGGCAAACCTAAAGCTAAGATTATGATTACCTACAACAGTAGACTTAAATGTGTAAGTGAATTTTCCAGTATCATCACTACTTACGGTAGCTAACTTCTTAGTACCATTATAAACATCCACACTGTTAACCTTAGCGGCAGCATTATTAGCCTTAAACGTACCCGTAATAACCAGGCTTTCATTATAGTAAACTGAAGAGTTACCAGCCAATGTGATACTTGTTGCCACAGGATTGTTTACAGTAATTACCTTACCGGATTCACTTGCAAGATGACTTGCATTTCCTGCAAACTTAAATGTAATGTTATGACTACCATTAGTACCGGCAGTATAGGTATAACTTACAACACCATTACTTCCACTAGGACCAACACTGGTTATTTTAGCGTTATTATCATAAACATCCACACTGTTAACCTTAGCGGCAGCATTTTTAGCCTTGAATGTAGCATTGAATGAAACTTTTTGAGTCACGTAAACACTTGAAGGACTTGCAACTACAACAATAGCAGTTGGAATCTTATTTACTGTAACGGTTTTATTTGCCTGACTTGCCTGATGACTTACATTACCGGCAAACCTAAAGCTAAGATTATGATTACCTACAACAGTAGACTTAAATGTGTAAGTGAATTTTCCAGTATCATCACTACTTACGGTAGCTAACTTCTTAGTACCATTATAAACATCCACACTGTTAACCTTAGCGGCAGCATTATTAGCCTTAAACGTACCCGTAATAACCAGGCTTTCATTATAGTAAACTGAAGAGTTACCAGCCAATGTGATACTTGTTGCCACAGGATTGTTTACAGTAATTACCTTACCAGATTCACTTGCAAGATAACTTGCATTTCCTGCAAACTTGAATGTAATGTTATGACTACCTGCCGTAGCAGCAGTATAAGTATAACTTACAACACCATTATTTCCACTAGGACCAACACTGGTTACTTTAACACCATTATCATAAACATCAAGACTAGTTACATTAGCGGCGGCATTATTAGCCTTAAATGTAGCATTGAATGCAACTTTTTGAGTCACGTAAACACTTGAAGGACTTGCAACAACTGTAATTGTGGTTGGAGCCTTGTTTACGGTAATGGTTTTACTTGCATTTGATGCGAATAAAGTATCGTTTGCTGCAAATTTAAATGAAATGTTGTATTGACCTGTTTTGGTTGTATTGAATGTGTAGCTGAATACGCCGTTTTCGTTGGATGAAATTGTAGCTAATTTATTATTGTTATCATACACAGTTATGTTGGTTGTTTTGGCACCTTTACCTTCAACTTTGAATGTTCCGGTAATATTTAATTTTTCATTCACAACAATTGTGCTTGCAACATTATTTAAGGTTATTTGTGTAGCTTTTTGTGGTTCTTTGTTGTCTTTGATGGTTACGTCATTATCTGCACTGTTTACATATACGGCAGCATCACCAACCAGGGATGTTGAGTTGATACGATTGTTTTTGATTGTGACATTTGTCACTGTCTTATTTACATATACCGCATATTCATCATCAGAGTTAATGATGTTGTTTTCTATTAGCACGTTTTTTATTTGATTGCTTCTTTTACTGGATAAGTATATTCCATCGGTGATGTTATTGTTTTTAACTGTGAATGTATCTACTGCACCATCTCTACTGGTTAGAGTGATTGCCCCATTGATTTGTAAGTTTTCCAGGGTAATGTTTGCAGGAATAGAACTTGAAGAATCACCCGTTTTTACGGATACATTACCGTTTATTGTACAGTTTTCCAATGTAATGTTCTTTGTATTTGATGGTATTGTTACATTACCGTTAATTGTATTGTTTGCAAATATCATATTGGATGATAAAGTAAGGGAATTTGCAGTATTGTTGTATATCTGAGCATTAGCTGCAGGTACTAACTCACCTTGAACTGTGTTGTTAACTACTATTCCGCCTTCAGGACAATATAACTTACAACCATATAATTCATTGTTTATGATTGTTGTGTCAATACTTTGTGGTCTTCCATCTGCCATATACTGTTGTGTAATACCTGTACCGTTGTAGTAGATCTTATTGTTTGATACAATATTCTCCTTACCACAGATTACAATTCCCCAACGAATGGAAGATGGGTTTGCTGGTCCATATATTGTATTGTTGTCTATTAAATTGTGGGAATTTAATGTATTTGATGAGGTTATATTTTCATTTACACCCTCAACGTTATATGTTGTCAGATATATTAAATTACCCACCTCTCCAATACCTCTTACAATATTGTTTCGGATAGTACAGTGACTTGCCCATGCCAATACAAAGGTACTACTTCCACCATTGTTTTCGGTTGTGAACGTGGAGTTTTCAATGATGATATAGGATGAGTTGTCCCTGATTGAAGTTTGACCCACACCACTACCTACTCTCTGATTTTGTACTTGTGTAGAAATATTGTTTATTGTAACATGATTGGCATTTTTAACATAAAGCTGTGTATTATAAAGGAATATACCGCTGATATTTGAGTATGATCCCCCTTTAGTAACCATGAAACATGGAATCTCATCATCACCAAACATGGATTGAGCGGTTGTATTTAAATAAATACGGCTGTTAGCTTTGGAAGCTGTTATATTTACCGGTTTATCAATTACAAGGGTTTTACCAGGCCTGTCAATATTGCCCTGGAAATCCAATGTATCACCGGCAGAAACACTGCTTTTTAAACCAAGACTGTCTTCACTGTAATCGAAATAGCTGTCAATTGTACTATTAGTAATTACTATTGTTTTCGGAGCAGTTTTAATGTTCTGCCCATCTTTTACTATTTTATCATTTGCATTGACATCATTTTCAAAATTATCAGACACACTTGCTGTTTTCAAATTGGATTCTTCTTTAACAATCGTTTGAATGTTAACAGAATCTCCCCCAGCATTTTGTGAAATATCCGAAGATGATGTTACATCATCAACGGATGCACCTGCAGCTGATACTGCAGATACGCCGATAATCAAGAAAATAATAGCCATTACAAATAAGAATGCTTTCTTATTTGACATTTTATTATTAACTCCATTTTGATTATATTATAATATATTCAATAAATAACGAATGAAATAATTATTTCTTGAATGATAATATTTATATCAAAAATAGAATATATAATTTACACATTACAAATAATAATAATTAATATTAAAATCAGAAGTTAAAGTACAAATGATTAATCAAATAAAGGTTATTTTAAAAATAATAGCATCAAACTTTATAAAAAATAACTATTTTTACAATATTTATCGATGATTTTAAAGAATTTATGTATTTGCTTGAAATAAATCATTTACCAGGAAATTATCCCCTAATCAGAAGAGAACCTGAAAAAAATAAGGACCAATTCCTTTTGAAAAAAAAGTAATTAAGGAGGTAATTAACCATTTTAGTTAATTACTGTTAATGTTGTATTTGTCTGAGCTTTATCAAAGGTTGGTGAAGTAAATACTGCCTGCAATTGATATGTATTAGCTTTTAATGAGCCTAAATCATAGTTTTCGATTGTAGCTATGCCATTAATTACTTTGGCATAAATCACTTTGCCGTTTTCATCTTTTAATGTTTTACCGTTGAGTTTAAATACAACTTTACCTCCATTTACTGGGTTGTTGTCGCTATCCACAATGTTTGCCTTGATTGTGACGGTTGATCCTACTGTTACTTCAGGTATGTCATCAATAGTCATTGTAACTTGTTTTTTACCCACGGATACTTCTTCGTCTACAGTAACCTTATCATAGTTAGAACTACCCATGTATTGAGCTGTTATAGTAACGTTCTTATCTGCCAGAGCATTATCAACCAAATAATCTACACTAGCAACACCATCAACTACTTTAGCATATATTACTTTGCCGTTTTCATCTTTGACTGTTTTACCGTTTACTTTAAAGACAACTTTTCCGACATTCAGGTTGTTTCCTTCATTATCAACCAGTCTGGCTGTAAGTGTGGTTGTTTTTCCCGGTGTGAGTGTCACTTCATCCAAGGTAAGGGTTACTTCTTTTTTAGCAAAGGTTATGTTAAATAGACATTCACTATTAGTGAAGTATTTATTGTTTGTGAAGCTTGCCGTTACTTCCAGGTCCGTTGGCTTATTGTATTTTACATCAAAGCTTGCCTGTCCATCGACAACATCCACCGTTGCCAATGTATTACCGGCACTATCTGTAAATGTTACTGTTCCACGAGGAATGCTGTTGTTTTTGGCATCCGTTACAAATGCAGTTACTGTAACTGTTTGACCAATTGTAGCTGTTACATCATCCACGATTATACTGGATTGTACTGGTGCGGTTGCATTTGGTGAGTTTTTAGTATTTGTACCTTTTGTACTTACAGCATCATTTCCTGCAACGTCATAGGCCAATATGTAGTTGTTTTGTACGGATGTTGTTGCATTTGAGTATACTACAGGTACTTCCCCATTTTCTGCATTGACGATTATATTATTGTTTTGTACGTTTGCACCTTTAGAACCGATTATGCTTATGGCATTTATTGGGTTTGAACTTGTTAAAGTCATATTGTTGTCACTGATATAAGCTGATGTGGTATCGTTTTTGAAGTATTCTAATACACTAACTGTATCTCCTTCGGATATAATATTGTTGTATCTGAAGTTATAGCTTGATATTGTACAATTGTCATATCTTGCCGTTATTGACTCAGCAGCCTTTTGAGTTATGCTATTATTATAAAGACGTGCACTTGCTTTGGATGCGTTTACTATTATTGCAGTGTCTAATGCTGAAACATCTATAGTATTTCCATTAATGTTTAAAGATTGAGTTCTGTTTAATCCATTGAAATTTACTACAATCACATTATTTCCAGTCATTGTAATATCGGAAGCAGCTATTTCAAGGGATATAGGTGTAGCGTTGCTTGAACTGAAAGCTACTATATCACTGCCAGTTACATTGATTGTGGAATTTGCGAATTTGACTGTTCTTTTGGTTTTGTCAGCCAGTTTATCATCAAATACCATTTTATCAGTATTGTTGAAGTTTACTCCGATTACGTTTATAGTAGTCTGTATTGTGGAAGGAGTTTCCGGATTTAAATCAGATAATTTGATTGTACCCTCATATATCGTGTAATCACCAGTATTTGTAAGGTTTACTGATACGGTTTTATCAAATGTTAAGTCCTTGTTATGTAAATCTCCTGCCAAACCTAAAACTGTTGCATCAGAGATGTAGTTTCCATTTTCATCAAACAATGTGGAATATGTATCATCCGTAAGTAATGCTATAGTTGGCGTGTTGTTTTCAATTACTGCTTCAAGATTAGATGTTACTGCTGCATTTCCACCAACAACGTTGTTTGCATTTATGTAATTTCCAACTACTGTTGCATCCGTTACATCTGTTAGGCTTATTCCTTTACCTGCTTGTGATGTCATGTTTGAGTTTGTTATTGTTACATTGCTTGAATTTGAAATGGTCATGAATTCTGATGCTTCATCTTCATTGATTACTGATATTTTTAATGCGTTGATAAATATATTTTCAGGAGTGTTTCCCAGATAATCGCTATGAATGTCAACTGCCTTTACAACTCCACCGGTAAGGGTGTATGTTGCATTTGCTAATTCCACGCCACTTGCTCCATCAACATATATTCCGAATACTTCCGGTGCATTGGTATCCTGAATGTATAACTTGGAGAAGTTGGTATTGGTTGTTTTACCGGTTGCCATTGCTGTTATGTAAGCCCCATATGCTTGATTATCAGCGTATGAAGTGACATATCCTGCCATTTGATTGTCTTGACCGTCCCCTATTTGAAGTGCGTATGCACAGTTGGTTGAATTTACAATGTAATATGTCAGTGTACTATATGTATCTTTAGCACGTGCCATGTTTAATCCATAGACGTAACTTCCACCGGTTACATTGATTCTGGTATTTCTTAATTCATTACCGACAACATATTCACCTACTGCTTTAGACTGGATATCCACTCCATCAACGGTAGGACTAAATGCACCTTCTGCAACTTTTGATCCGTAAACGAATATTTTGGAGTTGTTTATGAAGTTATCTGATGATCTTATGAATACTGCTACTGTTGGAACATAACCCATGGCATAATTTTCATACCATTCAACGTCACCTGCTGCTGCGGTCATGTTTATTGTACAGTTAGTTATCGTGTTTAAGTCTTTTTCGATTTTGATTGCCTGCAATTCCTTATCAGTATCTACTGTTATTGAGGTATTTTTTAGTATGTTATCCTCACTATCCAATAATATTACGTATCCTTTGTCATTTTTGGTATTGTTGATTTTAATATTTTGCAGGTAGATAACTGCGTCATTTTGACTTGTGATTGTAGCGTTGATTAATTTGGAGTTGGCCTCTGATGTTAACAGTACATGTATATTGTCAAATACAAAGTCCTTATTAATCAAGTCACCGGAAAATACTATTTTAGTACCGTTAGCTACAACATCACTTTTTAGAACTGCATTTTCATCGAAGTATTCATTGTAGTTTTCATCGGTTATGGTTAATGAAGAGACTATTGGAAGGTTTCCTTGAAGTGTTGTTGCTGTTGTTGCCCCGGTAACAGAATTGTCACCATATACCGCTCCGGCATATAAGGTGTTGTTTATGATTTTTGCATTACGTGCAGCGGTATTGAGTATTGCAATTGTCGTGTCACTTCTACTTGAAATTGTATTGTCTATAACTGTAGCGTTTGCACCGTTTATTCTTAGAACATTGTTCATCGTATTGTTTCTTACAATTGTATTGTTTGTTATGTATAATGCATATCCATATTTTTTATTAGGTACGTCGATAGTATTATTTTCAATTATAATACTATAGTTTCCAACTGAGTGTATTCCAAATGCAGGTTTTGTTGTTGAGGTCATTGATGTAAACAGTGTTGATTCTTGAATGTCTATAAATTGATTGTTGGTATAGTTTTGAGATATGATTGATCCACGAGTACCATTTACTATGTAAATACCAGTACTATGATTGAAAGTACAATTATTCACGGAAATATTTGCTTTTCCAACGTTTATATCACATTGCTGGTTATTTATAAAGTTACAGTTTTCCACTTCAGTTAGTGATCCCTCTGAATCGTACTGATTGTATATATCGGCAGTACCAGTATTTACATATATCGTTGGACCGTTTTTATAAGTACTTGTACCATCATATCCTATTCCACCTTCAAATGTTGAATTAGACAGATATAATATCTTATCATTAGTTACGGCACCCCATCTAGCATAATTGTTTAATACATAGATGTTGTTTATGTATGCCGTACCGTTGTTATAAACTGCTGATCCAAAGTTACCCGTACTTACTGATTTTGTCTGATTTTCAAAGGTACAGTTTTCCACATACAATACTCCAGTAGGTTGATTTCTTATACCTGCACCAATACCTGCATGATTCTGATAGAAGTAAATGTTTGAAGCGTTTAATGTACCATGGTTGCTTATTGTAGCACCAACACATTTTTGCATTGAATCTCCACCGCCTGTATCATTAACCCATGCATTTTGTACTTTGAAATCCTTAATTGTGATAAGTCCATTACCTTCGGTAATGTTCATTATCATATTACCGCTTCCTATCCAGAAAGACCAGATATCACTACTTCCCCAATGATATGGTTCGGTATTGATAACGTATTCTGCTTCACCGTCAATGATGGTTTTATCTACCCCATCACCGATGAGGTTTATGAAGTACTGACCATTGACTGTTAGGTTTGTGTTTCCTTCTCCTTTGTAAGTTCCTTCAAGGATATGTATATTATATACGTTTTCAGAGTCAGCTTTTGATATTGCGGTATTTATTGTTTTAAATGGACTTGTCTGTGATCCATCATTTTCGTCATTACCGTTTGAATCTGAAACATAATAATCCACACTTGTTTCAGGAGCTTGTTTTAAATTCTTTTTGATTTCCATGTTCTTATTATTATCAATCGATATATCATCCATTTGATTATCTTCAACCTGGATTGAAGATGATGCATCACTAACGGTATCATCATTGATATCATCAGCAGATACTGCGGTGATACCCAACAATAATATCATTAATGTAGCAAATAAGAACATTCTTTTAACATTCATATTCATTTTATTTTCTCCGACATAATTTTCAAATTAATATAGTATTAACTTAAACAATATACAATCATTATAAAGCAATATTTATATTATATAAAGTAAAGTTAATATGAGTATATTTGTAAAAATAAATATATATTTTTTAATATAATAAAAAAATTCAATAATAATACTAAAAAGAATCTTTGATGAAAAATACTTTTTTAAAGTTATTTGCTCATCATCAGAAACAGTAATTAAAAATAATTAGAATCATATACAAATAATATAATAGCGAATAATAAACAAACAGGTTATAAAATGATTAAAGTTGAAAATCTAACGAAAATTTACAAATTAAAAAACAACAACAAAATCAAGGCATTGGATAATGTTTCATTTGAAATAAAAGATAATGAACGATTTGGAATCATGGGAATCAGTGGTTCCGGTAAATCAACGCTCATGAGAATATTAAGAGGGGTTGAAGACTTTGATGAAGGAAAAATCATAATTGATGATATGGAAATAACACCTAAGAACTATTCATCATACAAAAATGATTTAAGGGAAAAAACATCAATTCACCTTCAAAGATCATTCGGATTATGGTCAAAAACAGCACTGGAAAATGTTATTCACAAATTGCATGGACTGAAAATAGGTGATGAATCCAATGTAATAATAGATGAGGTAAAGGAAGAATACATGGATGAGGCACTGGACATATTGGATACTGTTGGCCTTAAAGAGAAGGCAAACCATTTTGCACCGGTTCTTAGTGGTGGAGAAAAACAAAGACTTGTACTTGCAAGACAATTAGCAAAAAAACCTGAAATACTACTGTTAGATGAACCAGCTACAATGAGCAGCCCTAAGAAAAAATTCGAAGTACTTGATACGATTAAAAAAATCAATGAAAAATACGGTACAACTGTCATAATGGTAAGTCATCAACCTGAAATACAAGAATATGTCTCAGAACGCATAATGCTTATATATAACGGTAAGGTAGAAAAGATTGACACCCCTGAAAAAATAATAGAGGAATTTACCAAAAATGAGGAAGAGATATATCCAATTGCTGATATGGATCGCAGCCAACCAATCATAAAAGTGACGGATTTACATAAAGACTTCTACCTTTATAAGGGAGGACATGTACTTACAATAGATAATGTATCATTCAGTGTAAATAAGGGAGAAATATTATCAATCATAGGCCCTACCGGCAGTGGAAAGACTGAAATATTAAAGATGATTGCAGGATTTGAATTAGAGGATAGCGGCTCAATTGAAATATTGACCAATGACCAATGGATTAACATGGCCGATTATGGTGAAAACCGTATGCAGATTAGAAAAAATATGGGATTTATGCACCAGGAATTTGCCCTTACCCCTCATACACCTATACTCGAACAGATAGGAACACACCTTTCACCCAAAACAGACAAAACCTATGAAAATGCCATTGCCAAGGCCAAAGAAATTGGGTTATCCGATGAATCATTGGATGTAATATATCAATTGACTGATTTATCAAGAACAGAGGCAATCACCAAGCTTGAAAAGGTTAACCTTGGACCGGAAATACTGAACATACTCTTCCCACCACTTAATAATGATGATGTGATTGACTATACAATACCAGTATTTGAAGCATTGGATCTGCCACTTCCACTTCTTAACAGACAGTTTATCGAATTGTCCGGTGGTCAGAAAGTGAGAGTAGCCATTGCAACAGTATTGGCCTCAAAACCTGATATACTGATACTGGATGAACCGTTTGGTGACCTTGATCCGATAACGTTGAGAATTGTTGCAAATTCGCTTAAAAAGATTAATGAACAATTCAATACGACAATCATCTTGGTAAGTCATACCATGGACTTTGTCAAAGAGGTATCCACAAGATCCATTTATATCAACAAGGGAAAACTAGTGGCAGATGGAGATGTTGATGAAGTTGTCGATAAGTTTATAGAAGATGAAAATAAAGAGTGATTAGAATGTATGAAAGAATATTGGTATTGACCGATGGGTCTGATAATGCAAAAAATGCTGGAATTGAAGCTGTTAAACTGGCAAAAAAACTCGATGCAAGTGTTGTGATAACATATATCTTTGATCAGAGATTAGCAACAATTGCCAATCAGGAAGAGGAGGGACAAAAATTCATAAATGCGATTAAGGATTACGCGATAGAAGAAAATATTGGTGCCGAGGACTTGCTGATATATGGCAGCCGTAAGAATGATGTGATGATTATTGCAAGAAAAAGTGATGTTGATTTAATTGTCATGGCAAGACACGGCAATACAAAAAATAAAAGTACCTTGATGGGTGAATTTACTGAATTTGTAGTTAAAAACATCCCACTACCAGTATTACTCATATAAAATAAATCGGATTAATCATCCAACAGATATTCATTTACAGAATCTATCACATAATCAATTATTTGATTGATGGATTCAAACTCCACTATTTTTTTATCAAGACTTAAAAATGAATTTGTCAATACGATTATGGATTTACTGATATCTTTTAAGGTCAATAACCCCGTCTGGTATTCATCCACCAAATTGAGCATGCAGCTTATCCATGAAACATAATATTCATCCTTGTTAAATTGGTAGAATAAACTTGCATATTCAACTAAACTGACACAATTTAATTTATCATAAAAGTCGTCAAATGTTATGTTGAATCTTGAAAGTCTGCTTAGTACTGTTTTTTGATAATCAGGACACATCCCCGTTTGCAGGTATAATGCCTCAAGGACCGCTTCTCTTACAGATTTGCCAATTAGTTCTCCAAGCTTGGAATGTTTACCTGCATTTTCAAGGTGATTGTCGCTTGAGGTGTTTGATATTACACATACCCCATCTGTACCTGTTCCTGTAGCGATATGTGTGGAAAAATTACTTTGAATTTTTAAGTCCTCTAGAACACTGGTTTTTGCCTCTGTTATGGTTATGAGTGCTGTTGTTAAAGTACCTGCCTCCATATTAGCATCGATGAATGTTATTATGTTTATTGTACCTGTAATTGGCTGGTATTTGTTATTGTATTCATAGAATGATGCATTATCTCCTGCTTTTACGGCATTTTTATCTGCCCCGGCTGTTACTATGGTAGTTACGCTTAATTCTTTATAGTTTTTAGTAATTATTGAATAGAAATCCATGTTTGCGGATGTTATGAGTCCGGTTGATTTGTCAGGATCTAATCCCAGCTCATTAAATCGTTTTATTTGAAAGTTTTTACTGGTTAATTCTTCAATAATCGGATAATCGCTTTGTGTTAATGATTGATTAACTACATTCTGCATGTTTTCCTGATAACCAGCATTATGCCATGATGAAATTAATAGATTATTGTCAACATTCAATTTTAATACGATTGCATTATCTATAAGAGATATATTGAACTTTTCATTATTATACAATCTTCTAGAATAATTTGACATAATAAACACCAGGTAAAAATAAAAAAAATAGAGTATAATAGTCCTTAGCGGAGTCGAACCGCTGTCACAAGATCCAGAGTCTCGTAGGATTGCCACTACCCTAAAGGACTATGTTAATCGATATATATAATACTATGATAATCATAATATTTATACTTAATCCATGTTATTGGGACCATAATAGAAAATGAATGGAAAATTATCCAACTGGGAATTTAACTATCATTTAGTTAATCATTATTAAGAATTGTTTTAATTTAAAGACATCATAAAGGATATATGAAAAAAAATGATTAAAACTATAAATACTACTAAATACAATATCTAACAATTAATTAAGAAAAGATTTAATTGCAAATGTGAAAAAAAGATGAATATCAAAAGAGGCTTATTAATTGGGCGGATACAACCATTACATAATGGTCATATGAGTGTTATTCAGGACACTTTAAATGAGGTGGATGAGCTAATAATAGGAATCGGCAGTGCAGATCAAAGCCATACCAACTCTAATCCATTTACCAGTGGAGAAAGGGTTTTAATGCTCTCCAAAGCACTAAGAGAATATAAAGTGGACCCTTCTAGATATTATATTATACCACTTGAGGATATTGCATGCAACTCCTTATGGGTAGGTCATGTAAAGATGCTAACACCACCTTTTGAAAAAGTCTATTCGGGTAACAGTCTAGTCAAACAATTATTTAGAGAAAACAAAATTGAAGTAGTTCAACCACCATTATTCAATAGGGAAGAATACTCCGGAACGGAGGTAAGAAAAAGAATTTTGAATAATGAAAACTGGGAAGATCTTGTTCCCCAATCCGTCATAGAAGTAATCAATGAGATTGATGGTGTTGAACGTATGCAAAACTTAAATAAAAAGGAAGTTAGTGAACTAATAAAATAAGGGATGTTTAAAATGGGATTTATCAGAGATTCTATCCATGGGGATCTGCATTTAACCGATTTTGAGTTGAAGTTAGTAGATACAGTGGAGATGCAACGGTTAAGACGAATAAAACAATTGGGTTTTACCAGCCTAGTATATCCAGGTGCAAACCATACTAGATTTGAACATTCAATAGGTACTTTATCCTTGGCAGACAAGCTAGCCACCAGACTAGAGTTAGAGGAAGATGTGGTGGAATTACTAAGGGTATGTGCATTACTCCATGATATCGGACATGCACCCTTTTCACATGTATCCGAAAGAGCATTGAGTCATAAGCATGAGACGATTACCAAGGAAATAATTAAAAATTCACCAATAACTGACATTATCACCGAAAGATTCAACGCCAATTACATCACAAAAATCATTGATGGACAGACAAAATACGGTAAGATTATCTCAGGCGACCTTGACGTGGATCGTATGGATTACCTGGCCAGAGATTCCTATTATACAGGTGTTGCATATGGAGTTATAGATACGGAACGTTTATTATACAGCCTGAAATATGATGATAATGATGATTTGATAATCACACAGAAAGGTGTTCAAGCAGCCGAATCAACCCTCCTTGCAAGATACTTCATGTATCCTACAGTGTATCAGCACCATACAACCAGAATCGTCAATAGCATGTTTAGAGTATGCCTGAAACGTATGTTGGAAGACAATGTTGTCCAAGAAAGAGAGCTGAGATATCTTGATGATGGAGATTTAATAAACATTGCCAGAAACACCAAAGGACTTCCTGAAAAAACCATGAAAAACCTTGATACGAGACATTTGTACAAAAAAACAGACACCATTAATCTGGCAGACATAGATGATCCTGAAAAAATATTCCAGATGGATAAAAAAGTCTTGAAAGATGCTGAAGAGGATATTGCATACAAATTAGACATTAACACGGATGAAGTAATAATTGATTTACCTGAATCATTATCATATAAGGAAATGTGTATCCAAGTAGAAACAGACAGCGGACTTAAATCACTGACAGAAGTATCAACAGTGATAAATTCACTTAAAAAAGCCCAGTACAACTATGCTGACTTAGCATTATACTTATCCAAGGAAAACAAGGAAAAAGCATTACGTAATAATATTAAGATAGAAGATTATTTGAGCATCCCAAGTGATAAAAAATGAAACGAGTGATTAAAAAAGAACTTACAGAAAAGGAATATTCCAAGTTTATTAAAGAATTATTGGCCATTAATGAAAAAAAGGGCCATCTACCAGAATACATTGAATTTGATGATTGCAGGATTTTTAAGATTGAATATATTGAAACCATTGAAAATGTTAATAAGTTCATACTGGAAAACGGCAGACATCCTGAAAACATCATCATATACCAGCAAAAACATAACAGGCACATTTCATGATTGTTCCTCTTTAAAAATTAAATGACACTACTTTAATTTTGAAAAAAGCATCCCCTATTTTTCCATCCATATCACCTTTTAAATTTATGATAATTTTTTGAATAATGAAAGCCAATGCACCCCGTTAAATATATTTTTAATTAATTTTTTCCAATTTTACTTCCAAAACACAACAAATACATGTAATCATAGCATTTATGATTTATGGTTAAATTTAACCACTTTTTTCAAGGCAATCGTTAATTTTTAGTATCGGAATTAATGACTGCATATTTATTCCAACATGGAAAAATAAGCTTGAAAATACTGTTTTAAAAAGTTTTCTTCAAATATACCATAAAAAAGAGTAAAAATATTAATTTAAAATTAATAAACAGTAAAAAACAGGAAGACAATATAATATTTATAGATAAAAAAGAGGGGATTTAAAGAAGTTTAACTTCTTGGATGGTAGTTAGGGCTTTCATTGGTAATTGTTATGTCATGAGGATGACTTTCACTCATACCATTTGGTGTTATGTGTACCAATTCAGCTTTTTCATGCATTTCTTTAATGGATTTTGCTCCCACATAACCCATGGATGATTTTAAACCACCCATTAATTGGAATACTATTTGTTCTGCCGGTCCTTTGTATGGGACTACTCCTTCTATTCCTTCAGGTACCAGTTTTGTAGAGTTCATGTTGCTTCCGGATGTTTGGAAATACCTATCCTTACCTGCACCGACTCCACCGGTCATTGCACCTAATGATCCCATTCCACGGTATTGTTTGTATTTACGGCCGTTTCTAATGGTCATTTCACCGGGAGATTCTGTTGTACCTGCTAGTATACTTCCCACCATTACCGCATTTGCACCTACTGCCAATGCTTTTGCAACATCACCAGAGTATCTTAAACCACCGTCAGCTATTACCGGTACACCATAGTCTTCTGCTACATCTGCAACACTTGAAACTGCACTTAGTTGAGGTACTCCTACACCTGCTACAATTCTGGTAGTACATATTGAACCTGGACCAATACCTACTTTAATTCCATCAATTTCCGCTTTTAATATATCTTCTGCAGCTTTTCTTGTAGCGATGTTACCTAATAATAGATCTGATTCTATGTTTTTGTTCATTTCTTTGGCAGATTTTATTATATCTGTTTTATGTCCATGAGCACTGTCTATTGCTATAATATCCACACCCGCATCACTTAATGCCATTGCCCTATCTGTGTCGAATGGTCCACATGCCGCTGCAACTATGTATCGTCCGTTTTTATCCCTTACTGCATTTGGATATTTTTTTCTTTCAAGAATGTCCTTCATTGTGACTATGCCCACTAACTTTTTATCGTCACTGACAACAGGCAATCTTTCAACCTTATTTTCATAAGCCAAATCCAGTGCTGTTTCAGTATCGGTGTCCTCGGAGATTGTTACAACATTATGTGTCATGGCCTCGGATACTTTTTTATCTGCGGCTTTTCCCCTGAGTGGTTTTATGTCCCTACGACTGATTATACCAACAACTATATCTTCATCAGTAACGACAGGAAGCCCACTGACTCCTTCTATATCCATTATTTCCTGTGCTTGTGCTACTGTTTCATCAGGAGATATTGTAATTACTTCCTTAACTGTTAATTCATTTGCATATTTTACTTTACGTACTTCCTGTACTTCCTGTTCGATGGTCATGTTTCTGTGGATTACACCTAATCCACCCTGTCGTGCTAATGCCACAGCCATTTGTGATTCTGTTACAGTATCCATTGCTGAGCTTACAACTGGTATGTTTAAATTGTAATTTGTTGATACTTTTGTACCTAATGTCACATCTTTAGGTTCTATACTTGATAAACCAGGTTTTATTAAAAAATCATCAAATGTAAAAGTATCTTCTGCTTTAGTTAATTTATCTGTATATTTACTCATTATTTCCCCTCCATTTGAATATCAAATTATTCTATGAATTAAATATATTATTATTATTTTTATTAAAACAAATAATTAAATGTTATCTTTTAATTGTTTTACTAATTGACTATCAATATGACCTGTATTTCTATCCCCACCGGAACATACGCATCCACGTACACCCATTATGTCACAATCCAATTGTTTAAGTAAATTTATATGGTCTTGATTCACACTTCCGGCTAGTGCTACCTTAAGGTCATAGTCATGGGCTTTATCCACAAAACTCGTTAGTTCATCCGTGGACTGATAATCAGTTAATGTATTACCGTTTTTATTGTATGTGTCAAGCATTGCCACGTCACAATTTGAATCTCTTGCTACTTCTATAATTTCTTGTGAGGATACTGAGTTTATATTATAGTAATCGGCATATCCACAGGCCACCACTGTTATGCTGTTATCATATTCTTTAACGCTTTTTACTACTGCATCCATTACTTCTTTTGCTTGATTGTAATTATGGGTCCCATATAATCCTACCTTTATATAATCCGAACCTGAAACTGCACATCCTAAGGCAGCCAAAGATACCGTTCCTGGTTTGTAATCAACATCACCTACTGTTGTACTGATTACTTTGGATTTGTTAACGTATTGACTGATTTGTCTAATAACCCATGGAAAATTTGCACCTAATGAACCTTCCTTTGGATTTTTTATATCAAGTATGTCAGCATCACCCATTAAAGCTTCTTTGGCTTCATTTAAATTAATTGCACTAACCAATAATTCCATTTAATCACCTTGAAAATAAATAATAATAATCATCCATCATTAAAAAAAAATAAATCTTAAGTTTAAAAAAATAAAATAGAATAAAAAAAAATGGTATTAATTAGAAATAAATCATAATACCTTCAATTCTTTAAGCAATATATCTCTTTCTTTTTTTAGGCTTTCTATTTTCTCTTTGTTTTCATCCTTATTTTCTTTTTCAAGTATACTTATTGTATTTGTTATTGCTTCTAAATTTAATTCTAATGAATTTATAACCATCATAATCTCCTCCAGTTTAGAATGATTTGATATTTTTTGTTACAGGTAACTTTCTTAACCATCCAATATCACTCTGGTATAACATACGTATATCCTCGATACCATAACGCATCATTGCTAATCTTTCTATTCCAAGACCAAAAGCGGCTACTTGTGTTTTGATTCCGAGAGGTTCCAATACTTCCGGCCTGAACATTCCAGATCCTCCAAGTTCCATCCAGCTTTTCTTTTCAGGAACATATATCTCTGATTCTATTGACAGATAAGTGTATGGGAAGTATGCTGGTCTGAAACGTACCTTAAATCCTAATTTTCTATAGAATTCCTTGAGGATTCCAAGTAAGTTTTTAAAGCTCATATCATCTCCGGCAACTATTCCTTCTACCTGATGGAATTCAGGCAAGTGTTTATAATTTATGGTTTCACGTCTAAATACTCTTCCCACGGAGAACATCTTGAGCGGAGGCTGATTTTCTGACAGATATCTTACAGACAAACCGGTTGTATGAGTTCTTAATACCATTTGTCTAGCCACATCTTCATTCCATTTGTATTTCCAACCATCAGAACCAGTATTTCCACCATGTTCATGTTCAGCCCTTGTTTTATCAACCAATTCCTGTGATGGTAATGTGGCTGTTTTAGGGTTTGAAACGTAGAATGTATCCTGCATTTCGCGTGCCGCATGATCTTGTGGCTGGAACAACATGTCAAAGTTCCAGAATGCTGACTCCAGGATGTTACCTTTTGCTTCGTCAAATCCCATGTCGATGAATATATCCCTGATTTCTTCAATGGTTTGCTGTAGTGGGTGTATTTTTCCAGGATAATTGTTCGGAGTGGATGTGTTAATATCATAACCACGATAGTGGAGATTTTTCCATTCACCTGTTTTCAGTTGTTGATGTGTAAGCTGTGTTGCTTCATTTTGAAAGGTAAACCCTTTTTCAAGTATTTTTTTACCTGTATCAGCTAATTTAAACTTGAATTCCTGTTCTGTTTTAATATTAAATAATTCTTTTCTTCGTTGAAATTGTTTTTTTGCATTATCGAAGCTTTTTGGAATGTTTTCACTGAGAACTTCTTTTTTATCATGAAGGAATTTTAAGAACTTGACTTGATCTAATTCATCAATATTGACATTTTTTCCTTCATCAGTTATGATTAATTTACCATTATTCATTCTTGCCCATTTATTACGCATTAAGGTACCTATTGAAAACTTCATCTGAGCTTGACTGACACCGGCTTTTTGAATAACCTCATCCATTGTTGCCTCATCTTTTCCTTCCTTAGAAAACTCCTGTAATGCTCTGAGAATTCTATGTTCCGGCAATCCATTTACGGCATAGTCCTCACCTTCTTCAGATAATCCAATCGTGTCAATGGATTTTTTAGCCACGGTAATAATACCCTTACTTTCAAGCATACCTGCAGCACTAGTTACTGCCTTTACCGGCATGTCCTCTGTTTCAGCTATTTCTTCCGGACTTGAATCATCCTTTTTTTCAATACCGTCTAGAAATTTCTTTTCATACAAATGTAATTCGTTAATTATTTTATCTATCATTAATCTATTTTCCCCCTTAATATCATTATTTATAAACCGCTTTGTGAATATTTATCAACCAAACTTACAAATATGGAAGCTGCCGTAAAATCCGCAGTTGTTCCAGGATTATATTTATTTTCATGCAAGTATTCATCGAATTTATTTAATGCATCCAGTCTTTGGCTTGTTTGAATATCTGTAGATTCAAGTATTTCCTGAGCCTTTTGTGATATATCCTCAGCTATTTCATCACCGTATTTTCTTGAAATCAAGGTATCCTTTGTGGTTGATAATATCCTCAAATAGCATTCTATTGCAGAATCATTTAATGGATATTCACAGGATAATTCCGAATATAATGGAAAGCCTATGTTGAATATGACCGGTAATTTATTTGTTAATTCATAGGATATCATATCATATTTAGATGACATTTGAAGCAAATCATAGAGATTGATGTTATTATTTATCAGTTCATCTATAGTATTTGAATTATTGACATCATACTTTGATGTTTTATTTTCCATGCCCCCCGCCTTTGATAATACTATTGCCTTAACGAATGCTATTGCATCATCCACTACGGTATTTCTCATTATAAGATCCACAGTGCCGGGCAGGTATTTTATTGAAGCATCATCATCCATAGTAGCACATGCAGCTGCTATAGGCATAAACAATAAGGATATTCCAAGATTAGTATTGGTACTAACCAACCTGTTTGTATCTTCTATTGCTCCCAAAATATTGTCTCCAACTTTTATATTACTTAATAAGTTAGGATAATAGTTGATTGCCTTGGCGGCTACTTGTTCCAAGTGTCCTCTTATGCATACGCTACTTACCAAGAAGTCCTCATAGGACATGTTATCAAAGTCATGTGTCCTGTGAACGTTACCCGGTTTCGGATAAGCACTAACTTCAAACAATGTTGCCATTTCACCTAATTTTCCTATGTCCTGAGAATTCAGATTCATACAATTATCATATCCTCCACGCATATTTTAAAGTTTAAAAAAATATGTAATTAACCATAATTTATTATAATATAATTTATGTAATTAATAGATTATTAATATTGGGTTATTTTTTGATGAAAAATAATGAAAAGGATATTCAGTTTATCGACTAAAAAAACAAATTGAATCATGGAAAATAATTGCTAAAAAAAGCGATTGAATCAAATAGTTAAAGTGATTTAAAATGATTTTGAATAAAAATAAGAAATGAAAAAAATGGGAAAAATTAATTATTCAATCCCCATTAATTGTGGAACGAAATAACTGATAATCATATCTGCTCCGGCTCTTTTTATTGAAAGCAGTGTTTCATCAAGCAAATCCTCTGTGATATATCCTTTTTCAATACCGGCCGTTATCATCGAATACTCACCGCTTACCTGATAAGCAATTGTCGGCATTTTAAATTGCTGTTTTACTTCACGTAAAACATCAAGATATGCAAGTGCAGGTTTTACGATGATTGCATCGGCTCCTTCATCAATATCCATAGCAACTTCAAGTATTGCCTCATTGAAGTTGGCAGGATCCATCTGATATGAACGTCTGTCACCAAAACTAGGAGCAGAATCAGCAGCTTCCCTGAATGGTGCATAGTAAGTTGATGCATACTTGGCAGCATAGGAGAATATCGGAACGTTCAAATAATCATTAGCATCCAATCCATCACGAATAGCCATCACACGACCATCCATCATGTCACTAGGTGCTACTACATCCACACCGGCATCGGCATAGCTTACTGCTATTTTTGATAGATAATCCAGTGTTTCATCATTTTGAACATATTCATCGCGTATGATACCACAGTGTCCATGACTTGTGTATTCACACATACATACATCCCCCATGACTACAAGGTTTGTCTGTTGTTTTAATGCCCTTATTGTTTGTTGGATGATTCCATCCTTATCATATGCACTGCTTGCTACTTCATCCTTATGTGCAGGTATTCCAAATAGCAGCACACTTGTCAATCCATTGTCTTCAAGTAATCCTGCAAAATCCACCGCATCATCAACGGAGTACCGGTACTGGCCAGGCATGGTACTTATTTCTTCAGGATTACCGTTTTCTGCCTCTTCCTTGATATATAACGGATATATTAAATCACTCATATCAACACTTGTTTCTTGAAACATTGCCCTTATTCTTGCGTCGGTTCTCATTCTTCTCATTCTTCTTATTGGAAACATACTTACCACCATATAAATTTTAGATTATTGTAAATTGAATTAATTAATATTTATTTTTGTAATGATAAAAAGTCATATATTACCTTAGCCGCATTTACGCTTGTCACATCACCTATTTCATTAGATGCAACCTCAACCACGTCCAATCCACGAACATCCTTATTTGATAAGGCATAAATTATATCCTCCAGCATCATAGGCGTTAACCCACATGGTGCAGGTGTGCCAACTGATGGGGCATAGGCAGGATCCAATACGTCAATATCAACTGTAATATAAACAGGCGAGTTTATATCCTTTAATTTATCAAACAAGCCTTTTGGGTCTTGACGTAATTGATGACTGCTAAAGTAAGTGATATTATCATGTGCTTTTACATATTCATATTCTTCATATTCTGCAGATCTTATACCGATTTGTATTATTTCCTTAGGATTTAATTCATGTACACGACGGAGTACACTTGCATGGGAGTATTTTTCACCAAGATACTCATCCCTCATGTCAAAATGTGCATCCAAATGAACAACCACCATGTTACTGAAAGCTTCCGGGTCATTATCATGTAATGATTTTAAAATACTGTAAGTTACTGTATGTTCTCCACCAATGGTTATGGGAGTTAAGTTCTTATCGAGCAATTCATTAACCGTATCATATATCATATTTCCGGTTTCCTGATAATTTCCTGGAATTACCTGAACATCCCCTATATCATAACTGACAGTTGTAACGGATGTATCAAAACGTAGATTATATTGTTCAAAATTATATGAAGCTTCCCTTACTGCTTTTGGACCGTAACGAGCACCTGATTTGTAGCTGGTTGTACTGTCAAATCCCACGCCCATTATTGAGTATCCTTTTTCGTATTCTTCATCGTTAAATTCTTCGGAAAAAGCAAATTTCATCATATTATCTGCATAAAAAAACATAATAAAATACCACTTGAATATTTTCTTGATAATTATATTTATATCATTATTCATTAAAAAGATTGTTTGAGAAATGGTACATAGTAATTATTTATATTATTACAATTAAGGGGAATTCGCCAAAATTAATTTTACACTGGAAGTGGTACAACTTCAAATTTTTTAAATTCAATTATTTTTAGAATTACATTATTTTTAAGAGTTATATCTATATGTAAAGATATACTTTTAATCATTTTTCATATGGAGATTATTTTTATTCTTATTTTTGTTAATAATCATTAATTAATTAGTAAAGTTTATATAGTAGATTATACATAATTATTATTATAAATTGAATTAAATGGATTGTTTATTTATGGTTATGAAAAATATGGATAAGAAACAAACTAAAATGATTATTAGAACTAATGATTACAATGTTCCAAGTGATCATATTTCTCGTTTTGTTGTTGATTTTATTGAAGATGCTTATGAAAAATTAGACATTAAAGTAAATGAAAATAATAAAGGTAGACCCTCTTATAACCTTTGTTCAATGATTAAATTACTTATTTGGGCTAAATTAGAACATATGGATAGTGCTAGAATTATTGAAGAGATGGCAAAGTACCATGATATATTTAAGTTTGTTTGTGATGGAAGTACTCCTTCAGAACGAACAATACAAAGATATCGGGATGAATACGGAGAATATTATGAGTTATTTCTACAAATGACACTGAAAAAAGCATCAGAAGAAAAATATACAGAATTTAATCACGTTGCTATCGATGGAACCGTGAAAAAAGCATGTAATTCCAACCATAACACAATCTCAAAAAAAGAAACCCAAATATTACTTCAATATTATAAAGGAGTTCAAATTGATGAAAATAAACTGGAAAACCTTCATAAACCTGCTAAAAAATTATATGAAAATCCAAATCTAAATAATGAAGAAAAATTAGAAATATTATACGACATAGAAACAGAATTCACACTCACCTGACAAGATAAAATACCAATGAACGATAAACAAGCACGTAAAATGAAAGGAAAAAAAGGAAACTTCTTAATAGCATATAATATACAATCAGCAGTTGATTATGATACAAAATTAATTTGTGCAATAAATGTCACACAAAGTCCAACAGACCATTACCAACTACCAGCAATAGCCGATAAAGCAATAAAAAATATAAAAAAAATACCAGAACATATGAGTGCAGATACCATCTATTTAAATCCCACAAGCTTATCATACTTTAAAAATAAGAATATTGATGGACTAATACCAACAAGAAAACAATCCAAAGAAATAATAGGAAAATTAAACAAAAACCCATTTCATAAAGATCATTTCGAATATATCGGAGAAAAAGATGTATTTAAATGTCCAGCAGGACACTATTTAACATTTTACAATCAATACACAATACCAGACAAAGATCCAGAAAAACCAGCAAAAATAAAACGATTATACAACAATTACACAGCATGCAAAAACTGCAAATATCAAAAAGACTGCATATCACAAAAACAAACACACAGAACCATCACAGAAAACGGCAATAGATTACAAATAGAAATGTACTTCAAAATGGAAAAAGAAGAATATCAAGAAGAATACAGTAAAAGACCATGTGTAGAAGGACCATTCGGAACATTCAAAGAATTCTATCACATAGAACAAGAAGTTGTAATAGGAAAAACAAAAACAGAAGAAAGAATCTACTTGGATGCATTAGCATATAACATAAAAAGATTATACAACTTAAAATACAATAAAAACAATCAAAAAGAAGATATAATGAATTTTTGTGAAAATATATCCGTTAAACACCAATTAACACTTGATGTAAATATATTTTAAAAGAAATCAAAAAATCATTTTTGGCGGACCCCCTTAAGAAGTATAAAAATTTCTACCATGATAGATAAAAAAAGGATATTGATAAAAATTTTTTTCCATATGAATAAAAAAAGAGAAAACAGGGGGAAGTTAATGAAAATTATGTTATCCATACGCTTCCAATATCAGTTAACAGTCAAGACTTTGGTATCTTCAAGTCTACCATAGTCGGAAGATATGTATGTAGCCGTGATGTTATATGTACCAGCTTTCATATTTTCAGGTAGCGTATATTCTACACTTACCTGTCCATTTACCACTTTGGCATAGATTACTTTACCGTTTGAGTCTTTTACTGTTTTACCATTTACCTTGAATACGACTTTACCAGTATTTACAGGTACTGCAGCATTTATTGTAGCAGTTAATGTAACTGTTTGGTTAACTGTTGTTGTTACATCCTCGGTAGTTATTGTTGGTTCGGCTGATTCTGTTGTTACCGTGATTTTTTCTTTGTCACTTGATAACTTGCCTACATCAGCTGAACCTGAGTATACTGCCTGTATGCTTGAGTTTTCTTTTAACCAACTTTCCGGTACTTCATAATCTTCAATTGTAGCTACACCATTTACGACTTTTGCATAGATGATTTTACCTTGGCCGTTTTTAAGTGTTTTGCCGTTTACCTTGAAGTATACTTTTCCATTGGATAGGCTGCTTGCCACTTCGTCACCATAGTATATGCTTGCCCGAATGGTTGCAGAACTTCCTACTGTAAATTCGGTCGTGTCCACTTTTATGGTGTATTCCTTGGCCGGCACTTCATCTGGTATGTTGTTTTCTATTACGTTTGTATCGTCATTTGAGTATACTGCATCATTTCCTGCAGCGGTTTTCGTTAGGAGGTAGTTGTCAGTTACTATGTTGTTTTTGCTTCCGGTTATGTTTATGGTATTAGTTAGATCTGATGGGTTGTCCACTGTTATGTTGTTGTATGTGATTGTGTTTGAATCGGAGTTACCCGTTAATTTTATACCTGTTGTTTCTGCCAGGATATTGTCCAGTTCTACTGGCATACCATCCATTTTTCCTGTTAATGTCATGTTGTTGTATGAGATGATGTTGTTTTTGCTTATGTATGTTCCTATTGCCATTACATAATTGTTGTTGGCGTTGAAGTTATTGTATGTTATTTCATTGTTTTGCGTACTCCATAATTCAATTAGGTATACGCTGCTTGAATCTGCTGTTATGTTATTGTATTTTATTACATTGCCTGTTACTTCTGCCATGTAGTTTGTTGATACATATATACCATAGGTTACATCTTCTGCTTTTACATAGATGTTGTTGTTTGTCACATTGTTTCTTCTTGCTCCCTGGATTAATTCCACTGCATTTGCATAGTATGTACCGTAGGATGTTATGTTGTTTGAGTCTATGAGGTTGTCGTTTGCATTATCTGATACTGCTATAGCGTATGTGTACATTTTAGCTTCTGTTATAATGTTGTTGTTTAATATCCGGTTATTGTCACATGGATTGTTATCACTACCGCTTATCTGTATGGATTCAATTGTACCATAGGCTGATGATGTTCCAGTAGCATTTGTTGTGATGTTGTTATCCTGTACCAATACGTTTTCTGACTCTTTTATGACAATTGATGATGTTATAACACCTTTATCGCCGTAGAAGTCTATATCGGAACATGGACCGATTGTTGTAATGTCACTTGATAATATGTTAACATCATGTGAGTTTACAACTTTTATTGCATGTGTTGAATCCTCGGTATTGAATTGTGATAATGTGATGTTTTCTATCGTTATGTTAAATGTGTCCACTACCTTTATGATTGACTCGGATGTTTGGTTGTTGTTCATTATGACATTTGTTAATTTTGAGTTGTCACTGTTTTGTGCAAATTCAATTGTACAGTTTTCAAATACTGCCTGATTGGTATATGTTGTAAGAGTTACAGGCATATTGATGAAAATGTCACGGTTTTTGAATACAGAGTCAAATTTAAGTACAGAATTTGGCGTGATGAAGTCCTTAAGCATTCCTTCATCATCGAAGTACTCGGTGTAGTTTCCATCATTCAATATGATTTCCATAGCTTCAGGCATAGCTGCCGTAGCGGTTATTGTATTTACCGCTTCATTTTGAATTACATTAATTGTGAATTCTTCGGATTTTACTGTATAAGTGTTTATTGCTTGTCCATCAACCACTTCTACAACATCATCTGCAAATTTACCTTTTTGGGATTCGTATTCAACAGTAAATCCACCTGGTAGTGTGTTTGCATAGTCGCTTATTACTCCTTGAGTGTTGTTTAGTTTGTTGAATGTTGTCGTTAGTTCTATGAGGTCATTGTAGTTTATGTTTGTCAGATCACCTGTCGTAGTAGTCATTATAATCCAATTGTCAACTATTACTTCTGCCGCCGTTTCTTTGTATACATCATCATAATCATCCCATGCCCAGTACTGTCCGGATGCCACGAATTTTTTCGGGTTATCGTTTGTTGCCCAGTAATTGTTGTTGGCGGTAATTGTTTTTCCATATTCATTTGTGTTGAATAATGCACTGATTCCTTCCTGACATATGAATACTGAATTTTCCACATTTGTAGTTCCATAGTAGTTATCTATTATGGATCCGTTGGCTGTTGCCGTGTTATTTATGAATATGCATGACTGTATGTTTAATTGTTCACCGTTATTATAGAATACTCCTCCTTCACGTCCCTGTGAGTTTGTCACCTTGTTTTCTATGAAGGTACAGTTGTTTACTGTTGTGTTCTTTCTGCTTTCCATTACTCCTCCTCGACCAATGGATGCAGTGTTGTTTATGAATGTTGAGTTTTCAAGTAATGCGGGATATTTCTGTCCCATACTGTATATACCGGCAAGTTGTGCTTCATTGTTTTCCATTAATGAATTGGTTATTGTCAATCCACCGTTTAGGATAATCCATCCCTGACTGTCTGTTGAACCAAAAACCTTTTTGGTATTTCTTATCGTGGAGTTGTCTATTGTTAGATTTGATGCCGTTCTTACGATTGCTCCCGTGTTGTTTTCTATTAATGAATTCTTAATGGTTAATGTTGAGTTTTGATTGATATCCATTAATATTCCAATCACGTTTCCTCCAAGGTTATATGCATTGTGATTGAATAAGGTTACATTGTCAAAGGTTACGTTTGAATTTGTGGCATTGACCACTGTTGCTACTATGCCGTATGAATTGTTTATGCTTAGATTTTTAATTACGACATTTGCATTAATTATATTGAATACACGTCCTTTGTTAGCATTCAAGTTCATTCCATTTCCATCTATGATGATATCCTTATTGATGGTTATCAGTTCTTCTGATGAAGCTCGTTTTATACCATTGTTTAAGGTCAATTCCCCATCGCTTTCGGCTATGTAACTTTCAACCGTAGCATAGTTATCCAATGTTGTAGGAGTAATATTGATGTTACCTGAAACAATATTCTGTTTTTCAGTTGTTGTGTTATATATTGTTGCATTTACGGAGTAATTTCCGGATGCTACCGGATCTGTTACAAGGTATGTTCCTATTCCGTCTTGGATATATATCTTGTATTCATAAGTATCTATGATTACATTTACATAACAACCGGATACTGTGTTGCCGTTATCATCATGGACATTTACGCTAATGGTAAATTCCTCATCTTCAACTGCGACAAGATCTGTTACTTCTGTAGTCAGTACCGATGCGTTACCTGATCTTATGAATATATCCGAACCGTTGAATGCGGTATTTCCGGTCATGGTATTGTTTATCAAGCACACATTGTTTGTATCGATTGATATTGCTCCACCCTGTTGTTGGAATGATGGATTTTCACGTTCAACCTTGTTGGATACAAATTGATTGTTCATGATTGTTGCATTTCCGGAACGAAGTGCTATTGCACCACCACGAACCTCTGCAGTATTGTTTTCAAAGTAGGAATTGTTTACAATCAGGTATCCCTGTGAATTTATCGCTCCACCATATAACGTTGCATAGTTGTTTAAGAATCTACAGTTATCCACTGTGACACTTTTTTGACTCCATAATCTAACAACTGCATTATTTGCCCTACAATTGGTAAAGTTGGAATCTTGAATTACGTTAGTTCCACTACCCCTAAGTTCAATTATTCCTGATACGCATGTGGAGTTATCCACTGATGAATTTATCATAGTAAATGATGAACTTGACTGGGTAGATACCACTGATGCATTATAATTTGTATGAACATTTTCAAAATTCACGTTTATCAATGTTAACTTTCCATAGTTAACTATTGCAGAGTATTCCCCAAATGTATTCTTAATTGTTAAGTTTTTGATTGTTACATCTGCATCGCTTCCTATAACAAATAGGCCACTGTTTGAATTTGCATCAATTACATGATTGTTTCCATCAATACTGATTGTCTTATTGATTGTTATAGGATTTCCTTCTTCCGTTTTTATATAGTTATCCTCTAATGTGAGGTCATCCGATTCTTCAATAATTTGACTTAACTGTGAAAAGTCCTTATCAGCCGTGTCTTTTTTTATTGAGGAACCACTTATTGTATCACCATTTGAATTAGTTATTTCATTATTATCAATATTATCGTATTCAACCGTTTGTGCTGCATCTGAGCCAGAATTGATTGAATCGTCAACGTCGGTGGCAAAGCCTACTCCGATCAATGCTATGAATATTATTGAAAATAACAAAAACAATTTCATTTTATTTTTCAACATAATCTTTCAACTGTCCAAATTTTATCATATTAATGAAATTCCAATAGTATCAATGATTATCATCAGACAATCATTTTCGAAATTTTCAAGCCATTGGAATTAAGCAGTAATATGTGATTATATTTATTGTTTTTAAAATATTAATAAATTTTTATTAGCTATTTTTCCAGTAAAAATGAATTTAAAATAATAGGAAAAACGATACAAATTTAGAAATAATAAGTTAAAAAAATAGAAGAAGGGAGTTTAAAAGTCAAATAAGGTGGTTTGTTTACTTTTAGGTTTCTTATCCTCTTTTTCAGTATTTTTACCACCCTCACTTGATTCAATATCGTTTATATCATCTTCAATAACAACATCTTGTTTTTTAGTGGATTTTTCTAAGCTTTTAACAGCTTTTGTTTTCTTAGCGGTTGAATCATTATCTTCGGACAAGGTCTTCTTGGAAGTTTTGGACTTTTTGGATGTTTCTTCAACATCTGTTTTTTTGTCACTTCCTGCAACATCCGCTACAGCATCAAGAACATCTTGATTTGCAGATTCCTTTTGTTTTTTGAGAGCCTCTTTTTTGGCTTTTTGAATGGCCTTTTCCTCTTCTTTCTGTTGTTTTTGAAGTTCCTTTATCCTTTTTTTCTCTACGGATGCAGGTATTTTACGTGATCTGAAGAGCTTTACATCCTCATCTTCCAACTTGAAGTATTCCTTGAAGTCATATGCCCTTTCATTATCTTCAAACATTACAGTATAGAAGGGTATCTGTTTTTCCAACTCCAATGGTGAGGTGTGCAGTCTCTTGGACATCTTTGCAGTAACATCGGCTATGAGATTTTTGTTTTTGCGGCTTTTGGATAACTTGGCATAGACCGTGGAATTTGTATATCTTGCAAACTTCTTATATGTTTTAGCCTTAGCCGCTGCAACTCCCCTGCCCATGAAGAAGAATGCATACTTCCAGTATGTGTAATCCTGTGTCCTGAATGCCCTTGCAAGGTTTAAGTCGGCAAGTGCAATCATTTCATATGCCTTTGCTATTTCATCAACACGTTCATATTCGCGTGGTATGTTTTCTGCCATTAACTCTATGAGAAATTGTGGCTGAGTATCCACCCTCATCGCATCAATTACATGTGCGGGAGTTTTGCTTTTAAGTACCGTACGTACCGTGTCAAATACGTTCTGTTCCCCATCCTTCTGTGAGATAACTGCTAAACTGTCGGCCGTGATGGTCTTGGAGCTATCCACTATGGCCTCAAGGCTAGTGATAGCTGAACGCAAATCCCCGTTTGACTGTTTGCTTAACTGTTTTAATACCTCCGAGTCATATTTGATATTCTCTGCATCACATATTTTCTTAAGCTGTGCGTTTATAGTGTTTGTATGTATTTTGGTAAACTTTATTGCCTGACATTTACCCTTTATGGATGTCAATCTCTTGCTGTAGGGATCATTTGCCATCATTATCAAGGGCTGTTTGGTATTCTTTATTGTCTCGTTTATTGCACGTACTCCACCTGAATCATCACGTCCGCTTATTCCATCCACTTCATCCATTATCAACAGTTTATATCCTGAATTAAACAGGCTTCGTGTTTGGGCTGCTTCACCGATTGTTCTTTTCAATATGTCATAGGATCTTTTGTCACTTGCATTTACCTCGATTGTTTCAGAAAAATATTCCTTTCCTACAAGATGTGCCATGGTTGTTTTACCTATACCTGGAGATCCCATGAGTAATAATGGTTTTTGCGGATTACCACCAGCCCATTTCTTAGCCCATACTTCGATTTCTGCCTTTGCCTTGGCATTTCCAAGTACTTCACCCAATGATTTGGGTGCATATTTTTCTACCCATTTCAATTTAATGCATCCTATCTATGTGTTAACTAGTAAAAATTTACTTAATAAAGCTTCCAGTTGAAGTCTTGCATTTGCTCCTTCACGGATTCTGTAGTCACATTCACTCATATATTCCATTAGTTTAACGAATTTCTCCTCGGATATTAATCCTTCGGCAGTCATTTGACTTACTTCCTGATAGATTTGAGTAATCAAATCATCACCACTTATTCCATCAACAATCATGATATCCCTTAGCAGATCTCTTGCGGCCATGAAATCCTTGTCGATTGCCTTGTTGATAATTTTACGTACATCCTTCGGTTTTGCACGGCTTATTACGTCAAATACTGTTTCGTCTGTTACCTTGTTATCGGTTGTTGTTGACGCCTGCAATATATTTATTGAGCGTCTCATATCCCCTTGTGTGAAGTACACTATGTTTTCAAGAGCGGACAGGTCTGCCTCAATATTTTCCTGTTCGGCTATGTATTGCAGTCTTTTGATTATTTGTGCAGATTTTATCGGTGCAAATCTGAATATTGCACATCTTGATTGTATCGGATCTATGATTTTTGAGGAATAGTTACATGACAATATGAATGATGATGTTTTTGTATACATTTCCATTTCTCTTCTTAATGCCTGTTGAGCATCCTTTGTCATGTTGTCCACTTCATCCAAGAATATTATCCTAAATGGTGCCCCTACCGCTTTTAGTTTACAGAAACTTTTTATCTCATTTCTTACAGTGTCTATTCCCCTTGCATCCGAAGCGTTGAGTTCCAGGAAGTTTTGTTGCCAGTACTCGCCGAGTAATGCCTTTGCAAGTGCCAGTGCACATGTTGTTTTTCCAACACCGGCTGAACCTGTAAACATTATGTTCGGCATTGAATTTTCTTCAACGTATCTTTTTAATCTTCCAACTATTTGTTCTTGTCCTACAACATCATCCAATGTTTGCGGCCTGTATTTTTCTACCCATGGTACATTCATATTTATCATCCAACTTATGTTCTAGTTTAAATCCAATAATTGTTTTTTCTTTTGTTCAAATTCTTCTTCGGTTATTATTCCATCCTCTTTTAACTCATAGTATCTTCTAATCTCATCGACAGGATCAAATTCTGCTTGTTGAGTCGTCATATCCTCATTTGTTTGATTTATCACATCAGGTACGGGATTGTTTGGATTGGTTACTTCCCTGAAGTTGTTTTCAGTATTTATTAATTTATTAGGGTTTGTAACGTTTTTGTTTGGATGTGGCATCCCATCATTTCTTTTTTGATTGGTTAGGAGTTTTTCCTGTTTCTGTCTTAAATCCAGCAACGTTTGATAGAATGCGTTCAATTCATCATCATTGTTATCCACACCCGCCAGTACAAACTGTGAACCTATTGCACCTACTGATAGTTTTGGCTCATTGATAAAGTTTCCCTTATCATATTGTATTAGATTAATCTCTGACAGCGGTATTACAACTTTACTACTGCCTTCATATGGTGTTAGAACCAGTTTATTATTGTCTATTATGGCTGAGCATTTTCCCATGTTGTTTACCTTTACTATTCCTACACCATGTGCTTTTTGGATATATGGAATTACTTCCGGTTTTATTTGTGTGCTACTAAAAAATGACATCTTTATCACCAATATTATTTTATTCTTTGTTTATTATCCTTACAGCTTTTTTGTTTTCTATTATGACCGTCATGAAATCATGTGCATATACGGTATTTTCAAATACCGCCTTTGCTTCCTCCAATAATTCATCTGAATTTGTGTATCTGTTGGAGATGTGTGTTAATATTAACTGTTCAACATTTGCATTTTTTGCTATTAATGCAGCATCTTCAGCTATGCTATGACCGTTTTCAAGTGCTTTGTCAGCATATTTTTTTGAAAATGTGGCTTCATGTATCAATAAATCCACATCACGTGCAAACTCCACCATAGATTCCTGTGGAACTGTATCTCCACTGAATACCATCTTAACACCTTTGCGTGGTGGACCCAGTACCTGTTCCGGTTTTATTATAACACCATCCAAGTTGATTTCCTGTCCTGCCTGAAGTTGTCCGAATAATGGTCCTGGAGGAATATTTAATTCCAATGCCTTTGACTTTAGAAATTTCGGTTGTCTTATTTCCTCTATCATATAGGCATAATCTATTACTGTGTGTTGCATTTTTCTTGCCTTTACAACAAAGTCTTCCTGCTTATAGATTGTTGATTCATCACCGGTTACTGTGTGTGTTATTATCTCATAGTTTATTGAAGAAAAGCCTAATTTCTTTATATGCTCCAGCAATTCATCTATTCCTTCAGGTCCATAGATATTTAATGGTCTTGTTCTTCCCCTGAATGCCAGTGACTGTATAATTCCGGGAAGGCCCAATATGTGATCACCGTGCAGATGTGTGATGTAAATATCATCAATTTTCATTGGACTAATCTGTGCATACATCATCTGTTTTTGTGTTGCTTCTCCACAATCAAATAAAAGCATACGATTTGATACTTTGATTACTATTGATGTATGATTTCTACTTCTTGTAGGAATTGCCGATGCAGTGCCTAAAAATGTTAATTCTATAATATATACAACCCCACATTATTTAGTTATTTAATTTATTAAACTATATTATATATCTTTATATCATTAGTTATTTAATTTTTAAGAAAATTTTTCTTTGTAAAAAAATTACTATTTCAGTTAAGTCTCATGAATCTTTAAAATATTTATTCAAATCAATCTTCAAAATAGTAAATAATTACTAAGGGGAATTGACAAATATATAATATAACAGTTTATTAGGGGAATTATAATTGACGATTTTTAGTGACAATAGAATTATTGAAAATGTTTATGACGATATCGGATTTGAAGATATTACAACCAACAGTCTGGTAGGTGAAGAAAAATGGGCACAGGCAGAAATATTGGCCAAAGAGGATGGTATTTTAGCGGGTATGGATGTGGCCCATTATATTATTGACAACTTTGGATTGAATATTTCATCCAGCTTTCTTGATGGGGACTTTATCAATAAGGGAGATATCATTCTTGAATTTGAGGGCAGTGCCAGGGATATTCTGATGGTTGAACGCAGTATCTTGAATTATTTGATGCATCTTAGCGGTATTGCCACCTGTGTATACGATACTTGTCAGAGGGTTCATGAAGTAAACCCCAGCGTTCGCGTTGCATGTACCAGAAAAACTACTCCAGGACTTCAGAAGCTTGAGAAGAAGGCTGTGGAAATTGGTGGTGGAGATACGCATAGGTTTAAATTGGATGACTGCGTCTTAATAAAGGATAATCATATCCAGGTTGTTGGCGGGGTCATTGATGCCATTGAGATTGCCAAGTCCAAGGTCAGCTTTACTAAAAAAATAGAGATTGAGGTAGAGGATTTGGATAATGCCATTAGAGCTGCAATGTTTGGTGCCGATATCGTTATGTTGGATAATATGAATCCTGCCCAAATAGAAGAGGTGTTGAACGCTTTAAAAAGTCGTAGATTGCGTGATGACGTTATTATCGAGGTTAGTGGAGGTATCAGACCGGACAATATTCTTGAATATGCCCGGTTGGATGTTGATGTTATCTCCAGCGGATTCATTACAAACAGTACCAAATCGTTGGACTTGAGTTTGAATATATTATAATTTTTTTTAAACCCCTACTATTTTTTTATGGACCCCTTATGAATTATCAAAGCATGTCAATAAATTAAAAATATTGCCCGCATTCATCTATCTGTCGTGAGCATATTATTTATTTTTATAAGAATACTATCAACCATATACAATATAGAATTGATAATAATATGATATCCCCTTATAACATATAAAATAATTAACGATAAAAGTAAAAATATGAAAACATTTATTAAGTAATAAAAGCATATATTATTATATGAATTAAATAGTATATTCTAAAAATCAATAAGATATAACTAATTGATTCAACTTTAAAATTATCGAGGTAAAAATATGGCAGATAATGAAGAAAACTTTAATGAAGAAATGGAAGTAGAAAGTACTGAAGAAAGTTTTGAAAACGAAGAAAACTTCGAAGATGAAGAATATACTGATGAAGATGAAAAATTACCATTTGCTAAGGCAGAAGTAGTACGTTTAATGAAAGAACACTTAGACGATGACAAAATGATCAGAGAACGTGTAAAAGTAGAAATGAACAAGTTCCTTGGAGAAGTATTGGCAAATGTCTGTAAACAATTAAACCAATATCCATATTCAACAGTTGAATATGAAATGTTAAAAGAATCAATATATCCATACACAAACATTGAAAGAATCAATGAAGAAAAAATCAGAATATTAAAACACCTGGATGCAATTAAAGCAGACTGTGATGCATTAAGTATGGATGTACGAGCTACATTAAAACTAAACGATAAAATAGATACAGAAGAAGAAGATGATCTATTCTAATATCAATTTAACCTCCACAACAATATTTTTTTTTAGAAAAACATCCCGAATAATGTTTAATATGTTATTAATCTTTAAATTTATATAATATTGATTATAAAAAGTAATTACAGTAGGAGAAAATTTTAGTAACATGCAGAGATTATTGTGTGATGTTGGCTCTGCATGCATATTTAATTTGTATAATAACAGTAATTATTTTATCTTCTTAGTATTTATTGAGCCAGAATCTGGGTGAAATCCCCAGTTTTGTTAATGAGAATATATAACGATATTTCTCCTACTACTTTTAATTTCAATTTTTTTATCTGTTTTTTTTAAACCGCGCTAACCTACAAGAATTCCGTTTCATGGCTAGTTTTATTATTTAACAATACCCCATCCATATTTCAATAATTAATCTTGTTATTTTGTTTAGAATATATGGTTAAACTACATCCAATCGACTTGGTAAAACAATTGTCACATACCCTTTAGTAACATTTCAACCAATCACCCAACAGCCAAAAATTCTATGTTTTCACTTTTTTAGTTACAAATTATTTTTAATTCCCATTTACATATAATATAATATAATCTTTTAAGGTAAGACAAATGAAAGAGTATATAGAACGAGTACCTATTTCCATTGGAGGGGTTATTCTTGGTATTACTGCCATGGGCAATTTATTGTACGATTATATAAGTTATAGCCGCGAGATATGTGGAACGATTGCAGTACTGCTTGGTATCCTGGTTGTATTAAAATTAATTTACTACCCCAAATACTTCAAAAAAGACCTGAACAACCCCATTCTTGCAAGCGTTATTGCAACGTTTTCCATGGCTTTGATGCTAATAGCAAATTACATAGCACCATATATAGGATTAAAAACGGCCTACTTTATATGGATTTTTGCAATAGTATTACACCTGTTCTTTTTAGCAAATTACATCCAGAAATATGTACTTCACTTCAAACTGGAAAACTACACTGCGGGAAGTTTTGTTGTATTTGCGGGCGTACAAATGATAGCCATTACGGCACCCGTATTTAAGCAGGAATTTATCGGAAGCGTTGCTTTCTGGTTTAGTTTCATATGTGTTGTATGCGTATTTATCATCGTATGTTACAGATATTTGAAAATACCAGTAGCAGGACCGGTAAAACCAATAATAGGAGTATACGGTGCACCATTTAGTCTATGTGCAGTGGGATACCTATCATCGCTTAGTCCAATCAACACATACTTTGCTGTTTCAATGTATGTAATTACAAAAGTACTCTACATTATGATAATATACAAGTTCATAACATACATCAAATATCCCATGTATCCGACATATGCAGCATACACATTTCCAGTAGTGATAAATGCCGTTACAACAATGAAACTGATGAAGTACCTGACAGGTTTGGGGATTAATGCCTCCTTGATGGAAGTGGAGTTGATTATAGAAATAGCAATATCAATAGTATTGGTGGTTCACGTATTAAGATATTTCCTGATTGTCATATTTGAAATAAAAAGTAGAGAAATGATATTATAACAAATCTCCACAGTATTTTTTTTCTTTTTTTTATATGAATTCAACAAGTTCATCTATGCTTTTACGGGTTGTGCCTCTAGGTTCTGCATTAGGATAACCAAGAGGTGTTAGAAGAACCGTTCTTTGATTATCATCCAATTGTAGGAATTCATTCATCACGTCTTCATGAAATGCAGCTATGTAACATGTTCCAAGACCCAACTCTGTTGCCTCAAGGATGATATGATCCATCACGATTGTAGCGTCAATATCGGCTATGTTTTTTCCGTCCCACTTTCTTGTCCATGCAGCATCGTAGTTTGCCACGACCGCTATGATAAGTGGTGCTTCAAAAAACCAATCCCATCCTGCGACTTGTCTTAGTTTTTCTTCATGTTTTTTTGTGTCAATAACGTAAATCTTAAATGCCTGTGCATTGACTCCTGTTGGAGCTATTTGAGCTGCCTTCAGGATTTTATCAAGTTTTTCCTTTTCAACTTCCTTATCAAGGTATCCTCTTACGCTGTATCTTTTTTCCATAGTTTCCAGTACATTCATTTTAATTGTCCTCCTGATCGATTGTCGTAAACCCGGTCTTTAAAAGTGAAGCTTCCTCCGGTGTTAATATTTCTCGAGTAGCATCTTCATCATCAATTACACTATTGCCGAATGGATCTTCAAGTATCATCACTGTTTCCAAGTCTCCCATCTTGATGTTGGTGATTAACTCTATTATATTCAATGCATTTTCTTGAACATCCACGTCAATATTATCACCTTCAAGTTTAATGGCTCGGATTACGGCCTCTTCAAATCGGGATAGTATTCCCTCTACATTTGACACGTATCCCTGTGATTTTGGTCCCGGTTCTACCTTTATACCCAACTCAGGTATTGTTATTGTAGCCGTCTGACTTTTAGCAACACGTGTACTTAATTTATCGCTGCTTATAGTCAAGGTGTAACGTGAGGGGTCATTCTGTTCCAGTGAGATGTTATCTGATTCCTGGTATCCGCAGTTTGTACAGTATACTGACGTTTCCAGTATGTCCCCGAAGTAGGGTATGTTTTCGGTTATGTTCTTTACTTCCAGTGTTTTTTTGGCACCACATACCGGACAATCAGACAACATTACCTCCGGTTCTTTAAGATTATTTTCATCAAACATTATCTTTCCTCCATGTCCATTATCAATTTTTTATCATACAACAATCCATGTTCCTTAAACTCATCTATTATCCTGTTTAGTTTATCCTCATCGGGAGCACAGATGGTATGACTATGCACATTATTTGATAGTTCATATAACGTTTCTAGAGATTGTTTATCCTTAATGTCATTGTGTATTTGATATAGGAATTTCTTTGTATTTTCATCATCATCATAATTTGATATTACTCTTTTCAATGGTTCCTTGAATTCAGGTATATAATATGATATATCAGTAACTCTTCCACCATATTTTGTAATAATCTGTCTTTCCAACTCTATTTGATCAACCGTATGTTTTAGAAATACCTCTTTTTTAACTTCATGAATATACTGCATTATCTTGTTTACTGCATTGTTCATATCCTGATTGTCTATTACAGGAATATTCAATTTATTGGCTTTTCTTATTAAATCATCGTTTATTACTCTGTTTTCTTCAAAGTAATCGAGTTGTTTTCCACCACGTTTAATCTCGATTGCCCGTTTTATGAATCGTTTCTGATGCTCTTCACGGTCAATGGTCAGTATGAAAAAGAATACCTTTGCATTATCGGCAAACTGTTCTATGTCAATTAATCCGGGAACAAGATGAACTCCCTCTATCACAATAGAATCATTATCCTTTATGGACCTTTTTATCACATTTTCTATTGCGGGTATTACAAAGGAGGCGTGTTCTTCAAATCCTGCCTCTATTAGCTTATCCCTACTTTCATAATTGGATTTATCCCGTAGTGTTGAATATGCATTGTATGATGAGCTGTGTAGTGTTGGTGCATAGTCACTACCAATTATTCCCCTTACGATTTCCCTGATAAAATCGGATTCTATCAAATATTTTATCTGAAGTTTGTTCGATATTTCCGAGGCTATTGTTGACTTTCCAATACCTGATGCAGAACCTATTAAAATTACATATGGCTTCATAAAATCACATCAATACTTATAATGATATTTTTAAAGTAACTATAATTAATATTTTTTTATTTCATTGTTGTGAAAAAATAGAAAAAACATTTTCAATAAATAGGGATAAAAGCAAGCGAATTGGATTAAATGAGGAGATTATATTTAAAAAAATGGTGGGATGTGAAATAATATTATACTATTTCCACATCTACTTTTTTACCTTTGATTTTTGGTAGTGTGATTGTTAAAACATAATCATCGAATGATGCCTTAACTTCCTGAATATCAACTTCTACCGGTAAAAGTATTATGTTTTTGGTTTTACCAGAGCATCTTTCCCTTCTTAATATTTTAACATTTTCCTCTGATTCATATTCATCTGGGAAGTCTACTTCTATTTCAATTGATTCATTGGACATTTTCACATTTATTGCATCTTTTGTTACTCTTGGTAAGTCGACTTTAACCACTAAGTCATCTTCATAGTCCAACATATCAACTGATGGTTTTTTAGTTTTGTATTCATCGAGTATTTGATTCCAATCACTTTGTTTGCTTTTTAATGTTGCTACAACATCGTTTAACATTTTTTCTGCCATGTTTTTGGTTTCTTCTACTGTTTCTTTGCCGTAAACTTTGTAGTCAAAATTTTTTTTATCTTCTGTGGTGTCTTCTTCAGATTCACATTCACAATCCTCTTCAGTTTTAGCACCACATTCACATTCTTCTTCGGATTCCTCTTCACATTCACATTCTTCTTCTGTTTCAGCCCCACATTCACATGTTGTTGTTTCTTCTTCATCGATAGCTTCTTCAACTACTTTTTCTTCTTTGTGATCTTCTTTTGAATCTACATATACGTTTGACATTATAATCAGTCCTTTATCAAATTAATTTTTAAAGTATTATTTTTAATATAATTTTTTATTATATATTTAATAATTAGTAACTTCATATAATAAAGCTTTCTAAATTTATCCAAACATAAAAGTATTTAAAAAATAGCAAATAATAAATTATTTCTTAAAATAAGAACAAACAAAGGATAATTACGACAATAAAATTATTATACCCCCATATTCATCAAAAACTATTCATCAGAATACCGATTTGAATTATAAATTCGAATCAAAATAGTATTAATTTTTTGGAGGATGATTAAATAAACAATATCCATATAACACGAAAAGAAATAATTGGGAAAAATAGAAAATAAAAATATTAAGGAAATATCTGAAAAAAAAGAAAAATCATATTTTACATAATTACTTGTTTTCCAGTTCGGCAAGATATCTTTCAAATTCATCATCCACATCGGTGGATTCCTTGGCTATATCTTCTATTACATTTTTGATTTCTTGTATCTGTGAATAGTTGCTGATACTTGTCTTGAATATAGGATCATCTATTTTTTGTGAATATTCATCTATCACATCTTCATTTTCAAGCAGGTCCGTCTTGTTGAATAGACATATCATTGGAGTTTCGAATACCTTTTTAATCTCCTCATATAATAGGAATTGATTTTCCATTAAAAATCCTGATGTTTCTGATGGATCGAATATGTATATGATTATATTACCCAGATGTTCCAATGCAGCTATAGCATTCAATTCTATCTCGTTCATGTCATTTATTGAACGATCAAGTAATCCAGGCGTATCTATAATCTGATATTGTCTCCAGTTCATTTCATAGTTTCCTATCTGTAAACCCTGCGTTGTGAATGGATAGTTTGCCACCTTAGGACTTGCATCGGTGATGTTGTTTAATAAAGTGGATTTTCCCACATTTGGAAATCCTGCTATGACAACCCTTACAGCATCAAAGTTGATGTTGGGCATGTTTTTTAGTTCCCGTTTTGCAAAGTCCAAAAAGTCGAGTTCATCCTCTATCCTGTTTACTACTGATGCTATTCTACCGAATGCTTCCTTACGTATAGGTATTGCACTTAATGAATCCGATTTTCTAATTTTTGTAGTGTATTGTGCTTCTATCTGTTTAAGTACACCAAGTGCCCAGTAAACCGCTCCCAGTGAATGCTTATACTGATCTACCCCTACAACTATGTCAATATAATCCTGATAAAACTCAGGTAACTCCTCAATTATAGGCGTTTCAGTTATAATCCTATTTAATGTAGCGTTTATCGTTTCACATGCTGTTTGAACACGTACCTCCTCTATACGCATTCCCTTTACACGTCCATGTAACTTTGTACTTCTTACTTTAGAAGCCGCCTTACTTGCCCTGTTAAATCCCTTATCTATCAATTCATCAGGAGTTGGTATTTGCGGTAATTTCATATTATCTCCTCCTATCGTTTTTATCTTTAAATAAATTATTCATTGATTATTTGTGCCTGGAAATTATATAATACGCAATCATCATCCATCCATGAATCAGATGGCAGTCCTGCCTTATAGCAAAGGTTTGTCAAATATTCCTCAATATTCCAGTTTTGTTCTGTTGCAACTTGTGGTAGAAACAAACCCCTGTTATATCCTTTTTCTATTATCAGTCCATCAACGCCCAATTCTATCTTTGAAAGGTACTCTTCATAGTTATCCACAATTATTCTTTGTGGCTTGGTTAGTACACTTATCTCCACTTCAATATCAGGGTATTCGTCTTTTGTTAATGGGTTGAATCTTGGGTCATCAAATGCCGCCGCCAATGATACGTCAAGCAGTGCATCTATCAATTTTTCATACGGTTCAGGATAACCTATACATCCACGTAGTGAATTGTTCTTGTTTAAGGTTACGAAAACTCCCAATTTTTCATTGAATACATCTGGTAATACATATTCACAGTTGTATGTCTCATCATTCAAAATGGATAGAATATTTTCCCTGACAATTTTTAGAGCCAACTTTCCTTCATCGGCTGTCAGTACATCTTTTTTCATTCTACTGTGCTCCACCGACTGTTGCTTTACTTACTCTTATGTGTGGTCCACCGTCACCTACAGGTACTGTTTGACCGTCTTTTCCACAGAATCCTACATTCAACTTGAAGTCAGACCCTACTGCATCCACGTTGTTTAATATGTCCAATGTACTTCCTGAAAGTGATACGTCACGTAGATGTGTTGATAATTCACCATTTTCTATTTTATATGCTTCCACTGCATTGAATTGGAAGATTCCTTTACCTGTATCCACCTGTCCGCCACGTGAACCTTTAAGATATATTCCTTCATCCATATCCTCTATCATTTCATCAAATGATGAATCACCTGGTTTTATGTATGTGTTACTCATACGTACCAGAGGCTGGTTTTTTATACTGCTTCTTGCATTTCCACTTGATTCCAATCCTAATTTCTTTGCACTTTCCCTGGAGCTTAATACTGTTTTTAAGACCCCATTTTCAACCAGTACGTTCTTGTTTGAATTTGATCCTTCAACATCATATGCAAAATGTCCAAATCCATCTTTTCTTGTAGCGTCATCCACAACGGTAATTAATTCAGAACCTATCTTTTGACCGATTTTATCCTTCAGTATTGAATCGTTTCTAAGTATGATATCCGCTTCGGATGCATGCCCTAATGCTTCATGGATAAATACTCCAGTTAGTTCCGGATCGAATATTACGGGAAAATCCCCTGATGGTGCCTGTTTTGCATCAAGCAAACTTAATGCCTTTTCGGATATTCTTCTTCCGAAACTTTCCAGGTCTGAGTTTTCTATCAGTTCAAATCCCTGTACTCCACCTATACTTTCATGTCCGAATTGCATTACCTGTCCATTGTCCGCTACAGAATTCATGGATAGTACTATTCTGTTATTTTCTGATTGGATATTGGTTCCGTCAGTACTTAAGAGTATTGAGTTGGATTGTGATTCAGAAAAGGAGATGTTTGTACTAACTATTCCGTCAAGTTTTGCTGCATCATCGGCTTCTTTTATTAGGTTTATTTTATCCTCGATTGTTAAATCCTCAATCTGTATTTTTGCATTTGTTTTTACACGATCTTCATTGGCTTTGGTTTGGGATAGTTCCACATCACTTGATAATTGATTAGCAAGCATTGTTGCCTTATCGGCCGCTTCTTGAACTTTATTGATATCTGTTGTATATGCAAATCCCCAAGCACCGTTTTGCAATACTCTTATTCCTATTGAAAAATCGTTTCCAGTATCTACATTGTCAATCTTACTATCTTTCATGACTATTGAATTGTTTATTGATTCACCTGCCCTGATATCAGCATAATCCACCGTATTTTCCAGTTTTTTCAGGACACTATGAAAGATATCTTCATCTAATTGAGTCATATTACTTGCTCCCTTTTATTGTGTTAGTTAATGATTAATGAGAATTAGTAAAATCATAATTTTACATTATTATACTGTATATAATATTTACTTTTTATAGTATATTATCTTTGTGGAAAAAGAGAATCAAGTTAAAATAAGACTTTAATCATCAGAGAGAATTATTAAAATTATCCAAATGGTTACTTTGTATTTGTCAAGTTTTAAAAAGAGTCGAATTGTAATAATTTATGAAAAGATTTAAAAGAAAAATGTGAAAGAAAGATAGAAAATCATAATTTATCTTTCAAAGCAGTGTATGCTTGTCCCACAGTTAATGGATAACCATTAGAGAGGGTTAATATATCATTATCATCGAATTTTTCAAATAATTGCCCAATCCAAGGTAATCTTAAATCTGCTTTGTCGATAACTTCAGTATCCGTAAATACTTCACGACAATTACCTTGTTTTATTATTTCACCAAATCTTAATACACTTATGTTATCAGAGTACATTGGTACTAAATCAACATCATGTGTTGAGATAATGATTGTCATACCATCATCATTCAAATCATATAATAATTGCATTATATCTGATGCTCCGTTAGGATCAAGTCCACTTGTAGGTTCATCCAATACCATTATTTTTGGTTGCATTGACAATATACCTGCAATTGCTACACGTTTCTTTTGTCCTCCACTAAGATGGTGTGGTGCTTTTTGTGCATAATCAGACATACCCACTACTTCCAATGCATGTTGTGTACGTCTTTTTACTTCTTCTTCATCCAATCCCATATTCATAGGACCAAATGCAACATCTTCAAATACTGTTGGTGCAAATAATTGATCATCAGGGTTTTGGAATACTACTCCAACTTTTGTCCTTGCTTCGAGTAAACTTTTTTTGTCATATTCTAAAGTTTTTCCTTCAATTTCAATCGTTCCGCTTGTAGGTTGAATTATACCATTGAAGTGTAAAAAGAAAGTACTTTTTCCTGCACCGTTAGGACCAAGAATTGAAATCATTTGTCCTTCTTCTACTTTGAAATTTATTCCCCTAATAGCATGGGTTCCATCCGGGTAATCATAAACTAAATCCTTAGCTTCTAAAATAACTGTCATAATATCCTCCATATAATTTTTTTTTATTTTAACAAATAATCATCAATATAAGTTATACTGGAAATATATTTGTTGAACCTGTTATAATAATTCCACATATTACTAATCCAAAGAAGATTAACAATAATATCCAATTTTTTATTGGAACATTCCTGATTGAATCTCCACTTTGAACCATATTTAAACGTCCATTATATCCTCTTGAAGCTAAAGCGTTATAGGAAACTTCTCCTTGTTCCCATGTTCTGATGAAAACCATACCTGCAAGAGATGCTAGACAATTCATCCAACTCATATAGTTGTGATAACCTAATCTGGTCTTTTGTGAATTATACATTGTTGCTGTTACATCTAAGAATAAAAATATGTATCTGTACATCAATATTGCCAAATCTGTTACTACCTGCGGTACATGCAAATCATGGAACAATGCAAATATCCTGTTCATAGGTGTTGTCAATATCAGTACTGCTAATGCTGATACTCCACCCAATACTCTGAATAATATCAATATTCCTTGATTGGCTCCTTGTGCAGATATACCCAATCCTAAAAATCCAAAATCAATTACTTTATCTCCAGCACCCAATAATGCCAGCAAGATTACAGACAATATAGCAAATCCTGATGGTATTGCCATGAAGGTCAAATAGAATGTCGCTGATATTTTTGCCTTATATAATATGACAATAGTACAAAATATGAATATCAGGAAAGGTACTATTGGAGATTGTGTTAGTAAATTTAAGATTAGTGTCACTATTGCAAAAATAGATTTATAGTAAATATTTGTATCAGTCAATGCGTTATGCATTGTATAATGATCTAAAGTATCTTCAAAAATTGACATAATATCTCCCTAAAAAAAATAAAAAAAAGAATAAACTAAATTATTCTTTTTTAGCTTTGTTTCCTCCATGCCAGAATCCAAAGATATAACCAATGATTATACCACCGATTGCTGCTTGGAGACAGAATAAAAGACTTTCGATTTCGCCACTAGGTGGTTCCCATGGAGAGGAAGCCCAAATTTCATAGTCTGGGTTGTTTTCTTCAATAATTTCTCCACCTTGATCGTCGGTTCCACCGAAGTAACCGTCGTCTTCACCGTGACCATTATAAATAACCAAAGGAGCGATTATCAAAATAGCCACTATAATTAGTAGTACTATGTTTTTCATATCCATTTTAATTAGCTCCTACTTCATTTTCTGAAATTATACCCATTTTAACAAGAAGATCTGGTCTTGCATTTTGGATGTAATTATATATAACAGTTGAGAGTAAACCTTCAGCTATTGCTAATGGTATTTGAGTTACAGCAAATACACCTAAGAAAGTTGTAAGTGTTGCCATAGCGTTAGCACCAGGGAATGCTAAAGTTAATTCAACTGCGGTTGTTACATAAGTTAATAAATCTGCAACGAATGCTGTAAAGAACATTGAAATTCCTGCAGATACGTTCATACTTCTAAGTGCTTTCCAAACTGCATATCCACATACAGGACCAACTATACCCATTGAGAAAATGTTTGCTCCAATGGTTGTTAATCCACCGTGTGCTAATAATATAGCTTGGAATAATAATACTATTACAGATAATACTGCGGTTACTGCTGGACCAAAGAATACTGTACCGAATCCGTTACCACATGGGTGTGAACAACTTCCACTTACTGATGGCATTTTAAGGGATGATAATATAAACATAAATGCCCCAGATAATGCAAGTAATGGTAATGCTTCATCGCTTTCTGCTGTAATTTTCTTAATTTGCATAATACCGTAAATTACGACAATTAAAGAGATTACGATCCATATGATACACCATTCTAATGGTAAGTAACCTTCCATTATGTGCATGTTAAATTTCCTCCATTAAATAAATCGTGTGATAATATTATTATCATAAAATATACTTTGATAATAAAAGTATAATTGTATATATATAAAACATATTATTTAAAGATATAGCCCCTTAATTAAAGTAAAATTTATTTTTTATTTGAATAAAGAGTCCTAAAAATATTTAGGCTTACGTAAATCCATATTTTTCAAAGCAAAAACTATATATATTAAAATACAATTTTCAAAATTAATAGAAAATCGTGAAATAAGAAAGTTAATAATAACGACTTAATTAACTATAAAAAAAAGAGATACGAGAAAAAATAATCAAAAAAGAAAAAAATCATAATAAAAAAATAAATAAATAAAAAAAATGGTTAAAATATAATTTAGTAAAAACAAAGAGGATTTAAAAATATATTAAAAAAGATTTTTCGAGAAATTAAAAAAAGACTTAAAATAGATTAAAATAAAATTTACTTTAAAAAAAAGAATAAGCAGAACAACTCATAAATCATAAATATAAATAAAATTTTTAAAACTTTAGAAAATATTTAACCCAAAAAAGATATAAAAGATAATATGAAATTCAAAAATAGTATAATTCTTGCATTAGATGTAGAAGATAAAAAAAATGCTTATAACATTATAGACAACATCATTGACTATCTGGATTGCATAAAAATAGGATATCCATTAACATTAGCTGAAGGACCTGATATAATAAAATCAATCAAAGAAGATTATGATGTAAACATAATAGCCGACTTTAAGGTTGCAGACATTGACGCTACAAATGAAAAGATAGTGAGCACCACACTTAACTGGGGAGCCGATGCAATAATAGTACATGGCTTTACAGGAGAAGATAGCGTGTTGGCATGTAAAAATGCTGCAGAAAAATTAGACAAGGAAATATTCCTATTAACCGAAATGTCACATCCGGGAGCTGACAAGTTTCTCAAACCAGTGTCATTGGATATAGCACAAATGGGTGTTGAACTGGGAATAACCAATTATGTAGCACCTGCCACCAAACTAGATAGGCTTAAAAAAATAAGAGAAATAGTGGGAAAAGATGCAAGCATAATATCTCCAGGAGTAGGTTTCCAGGGAGGAAATGCTAAAGATACCCTGAAATACGCTGATGGAGCCATAGTGGGAAGAAGCATATACAATGCAGCCAATCCTAAAGAAAGCCTAGAAGAAATCATAGCATCTATCAAAGATTAAACTGACAGATTCATACGACAAGTCAAAGCCATAGAAATATATTATGGTCAACGGACTAAAACAGTATACATTAACTAAAAAACCACCATACAACATCTTAAATAATCCAATCAATGACAGCACAAATACCGTGATTTTAAGAGCGTATCTATATTTGAAAAACTTATATGAAAATCCCTTATCTGATGAAGATCCGAGTGATTCCATTTCATCAGATTTATCATTACCCTTTTCATCGATGAATGCTGCGATTGTACATAATATCAATGCATACCATGAAAAAGCCGGAAAACCCACTAAGAATAATAAAGCTGCAAATAGGATAGCGGACAATATATGATTTATTGAATCGACCTTGCTGGCCAGTGCAGTGCCTATAAGGATACTTAAAAAAATACATGCCGCCTCCGAACTAATTCTACAAACCAATAATGTAAATACCACACATAGTAATCCTGTTACAACGGCTAGTAACAGATTGTTCTTTTCATCCATGAACTCATCGGAAAGTTTCATAAAAAAGCCGCTTAAAGAGTAAGATATGAATTCAAAAAGCATCACATCACCCTCTAATAGTATTCAATGTAGCACTCATTTTATCACTCATTTACCTTATCCAATGCACCGGCAACAATCAATGGAAACATTACTGTTGCATCTCCAACAACCGTTACCAAGTTGGAGCCACACTTTGCTTTAGCCCATGACTTAGCCTCTTCCAATGGTGCACCGCTAAGACTTCCACCTTCACTTCTATCTAATGTAATTTGTATCCCCGCATCTATTCCTCCGGTTAAAATATTTGATGCCAACGTGTAATGCTTAGGAAGTCCACCACCCAGCATACATGCAGTAACCTTTTTGGAATTGTATACAAAATCAGATAAATCGGGCATATCTGCTACTGCACTGAGGGTGAAATCATTTTCTTGACAGTATATCCATAACTGTAATCCTATCATGCAGTCAATTAATCCAGGTGCAAATATAGGTACATTGTTTTTGCTGGCCGTGTGTATGATTGACTGTTCATCTTCAACCAATAATCCTATTTCGTAGATAAAATCCTTGATGGAGATTACCTTATGTTTCTGATTTATCTTTGAAAATATCTTATGAATTTCTTCCTCAAACACTTCAAAGTCATCTGATTTTGTGAGTATATCCCCGATTCTACCCATGCCACTTTCATATAACTGTTCATCATCCTGCTGTATTCCCCTGTAATGTGCTCCTCCGAATGATTCTACCAAGTCATGAGTAAGGTTTGCACCGCTTGATACTATTAGATCAACATAACCCCTGTCTATCAAATCACGTACAATCTTTCTTAATCCTCCAGGTACCATAGGTCCGGCTAGACTTAAAAAAACTTTAGTATCTTCATCCTTAAAAGATTGTGCAAGTAGATTTGTTGCTTGGGACACTCTTTTTGCACCCAATACTCCAGAGTTATCCAATTGATTTATAAAATCAGATATTTTCATGTTTTCATTAATTTCTAACTGTTTAACTTTCATAAAATCACCCTATGAATAAATATAAAAAAATACCAAATTCGAAAAATAATTATAAAAAAAGAAACATCATTTAAAAAAAAAGATAAGATTAAGAGATTACTAATCGTTCTAGAATATCCTTAAATGATATTACACCTGACATTTTATCATTTTTATCAAGAAGTACCATTAATGGTAAGTTGTTATGGTACATTATATCCATTGCTCTCATTAATGATATGTCATCTTTTGATGTTACTACATGAGAGTCCATGAAACTTTTTGCACGAATATCAAATACACGCTCTGATATCATTTTAACAATGTCATCAAACATTATTATTCCAAGTATTTCATCACCATCAACTACCGGTGCTCCACGAATATTATTGGAAACCAATAATTCTGCAACGTCAGAAATATTTAATTCAGGATCTATCGTTATAATATCTTTTGTTGCTATATCTTTTACCAGTATGTTGGGTACACTTTGTATATTATCTGTTTTTAACAACAATGCGTTGTCCACATCATCTCTTCCGACGATTGTTCCGTTGACGGTTAGATTATTAACTGGCGTAGGACCGATTTTTATTTCATCATCCAAATCCAATTGCTTAATATCCCCTACAACGAATATGGTGGCTTCACAGTCACCCGGTTTTAATATACTATTAAATTCTATTTTATTTACTGCTATATCTGATACTGCAAAACCATTAACATAGATTGGTATGTGGATTTCACACGGATCATCCTGTATGTTTAACGTGTGGTATGCCTCCAAGGTAGGTTTATATCCACCTCTTGGCCCAGGAACACCTTTACAAGCCCCAAACTACGTAATGATTGCATTTGGTTTCGTATTGTTCCGGAGTTTCTTCCCATTAATTTTGCTATATTTTCGCATTTAACAGAGGTACACTTGGATTTTCTGTATAGATTTATTAATGTCTGCAATATTTCTTTTTGTACTGATGTTAACATTGAATAATACCTCCCTGATTCAAGTAAAATGAATTCAAAGAACATTTTACTCAAAAAATAATTACACTTTTATTTATATCTATTATTTATTATTATCATATAATAAATATTTTATGATAAATGATTACAAATTAAAGTATAAAAAATAATCAATAATCTCTATTTGAATATGAGTTAAACATTAGTTGCATCTGGAAAAATACACGAACTACATTTAAATATATAATCAAGAAGGGACATATGTATAAATAATAAAAAAGTTTGAATGTAATAAAACTAATTAAATTTATATATAATTAAAAAACTGGTGTAAAATATGAGTTTTATAGAAGTAAAAAATGTTACAAAAAAATTCGATAACGAAGCAGTTCTCGATAACATTTCCTTTAATATTGAAGAAGGAGAAGTACTGGGTGTTCTAGGTAGAAGTGGTTCTGGAAAATCTGTACTATTAAACATGCTTCGTGGAATACCAGAATATGAACCGGATGAAGGCGAAGTATTCTACAATGTATCTGTATGTCCCCACTGTAAAAGAGTAGATGTTCCATCAAAAGTAGGAGAAACATGTAGCTGTAAAAAAGCAAAACTAGAAGAAAAAAATATAAACCTCTGGAAAAGTTCAAGAAGAGACTTCTCCGAAGTCAAAAAACGAATATCAATTATGTTACAGCGAACTTTCGCATTATACGAAGAGGATACGGTAATAGAAAACATAATGAAATCCTTTGAAAATCAAAGAGATGAAGACAACATAAACAAGGCAATTTCATTATTAAAAATGACCAGAATGGAACATAGAATCACACACATAGCCAGGGACTTAAGTGGTGGAGAAAAACAGAGAATCGTACTGGCAAGACAACTGGCAAAAAACCCTATGCTATTCCTGGCCGATGAACCAACAGGTACACTTGACCCTAAAACAGCAAAACTCCTACACGATGCACTCTTAAGCGGAGTTAAAGATAAAAACATTACAATGATTATAAACTCACACTGGCCAGAAGTAATTGAAGATCTATCAGACAGAGTTATATGGTTAGAAAATGGACAAATCAAAGAAGAAGGAGACCCTTCAAGCATAGTTACTGAATTCGTAAAAGAAATACCACTTCCTAAAAAACATGAAGAATTCACAACAGGTGGTCCACTAATTGAAATGAAAGACCTTAAAAAATACTACTTCTCAGTTTCTCGTGGAGTAGTCAAGTCAGTAGACGGTGTAACCCTAACAATCAATGAAGGAGAAATCGCAAGTATCGTGGGATTAAGTGGTGCGGGAAAAACCACACTATCCAAACTAATCGCAGGTATAATCGAGCCAAGTGACGGTGAAATAAAAATTAAACTGGGAGAAGAATGGATAGACATGGGTAAAAAGGGACCACAACATAGAGGTCGTGTAACACCACACATTGGATTACTACACCAAGACTTCAGTCTTTACCCATACAAAACAATTCTTGGAAACCTGACTGATGCAATAAGTCTGGACTTACCATCAGAATTTGCAAAAATGAAATCATTACACGTTTTAACAGCTGTGGGATTTAAAGAAGAAGAAGCATCCAAATTACTGACAAAATATCCTGATCAGATGAGTGGAGGAGAAAGACACCGTGTTGCTATAGCACAGGTATTAATCAAAGAACCACGTATTGTCATATTGGATGAACCTACAGGAACAATGGACCCTATCACTAGAAGAAACGTTGCAGAATCAATACTTAATGCACGTGAAGAATTAGATCAAACATTCGTAATTATTTCACACGACATGGACTTTGTATTGGAATGCTGTGATACAGCTGCATTGATGCGTGACGGTAAATTGTTAGACAACGGAAAACCAGAAGAGATAGTCAAACAATTAACATCACAAGAACGTACAAAAATGTTAAACAAACAATTATAACCCCCTTCTATTTATTTTATATTATTATATAACTCAATAATCAAAAAATCAGAAAAGATAGGAAGTTAATTAATTATCAAAAACACAAAATTAACTATTTTTAAAACAAATATGTTTCTACCAATACTTGAATAAATAATATTATTATAAAATCGTATTCCTTTTATAAAAAATGAAATCAAATAATTTAAAAAAAACAGTGCAAATAGAAGGAAACTTTGTATAAAAAATTAATAAAATGAAAAAAAAGGTTATATAGGTTTGTTGTTTATTCTCATTTGCATTCGAGCCTTTCTTCGACGACAACATCCGCCTCTTTGATGTCCTTGTCCATGTCCTTCATTTTTATTGCAGTTTCCCTGGCCGTGACCTTCCTTATTCTTACAGCACTCCTTGTCCTCATGCCCTGCTTTATCTTTACAGCATTCCCCTTTTTCATGTTTTTCATCACAGTCATGATTTTCTTTATTTTTACAACATTTTTCTTCTTCTGAATTCATATTCTTCACCATTTAGTATAGATTTAAGTAATTAAATAATAGTTACTTTCATAATTTTCTTTCTTTTTGTTATTTTATTATTTTCTATTTAATAACATGAATATTTAAAGATAGTCCAAACGGTAAAAAAAATAATTTTCAAAAATTTTGAAAAAAAAGTACAGAATAAACCCCACAGATAAACTAAAAAAAAAAACAGATTCATAAAAATTAACATCAACTAAAAAAAATAGGAATAAAAAGAAAATCACGGGAAAACTACAAATACTCATAAGTAGTGGTTCTTTCCTGTGGTATTCTTCCGATATCTGTTATTAATTCCTTCATCTTTTCAACGGACAGATATCCACCAAAACCACCGCCGGCAGCAGTGGATATCTTGTCTTCAATCATTGTACCGCCTATATCATTTGCTCCACAGTCAAGTGCCACCTGAGTCATTCTAAGACCTAACTTTACCCAGGATACCTGAATATTAGGCAGTGTCCGACCAAATATTATACGTGATATTGCATGCATCTTCAAATCTTCTATTCCGGTAGCCCCATGACAAGTTTTTCCCAACTCATTATTTTCACCAAGAAATGTCATCGGGACAAACTCTGTGAATCCACCGGTATCCTCTTGTATCTGTTTTATTAAAAATAGATGTTCGATTCTATCGGCCCAACTTTCAATACTTCCATACATAATCGTTGAGGTTGTTGGAATATCCAAATTATGGGCCTCCTTAACTATTCTTACCCACTCATCTGTTGAGAGTTTTCTTGGACAGATTTCAGATCGGACGGAATCAACAAGTATCTCCGCAGATGCACCCGTCATTGTATCCATACCAGCTTCCTTCAGTCTTTTCAATACATCAACCGTTTCCATATTAGAGTTTAATGCTGTTTGATATATTTCTGCTGGTGACAATGCATGTAAACAGATATCATGATTATCCTTTATTGTTTTAATAAGATTGACGTAATATTCAACATCCATCTTCTCATTTATTCCACCAAACAAACATATTTCAGTAGCACCAACTGATTTTGCCTGTGAAATACTATCGACTATCTCATCAACAGTCATGAAATAATTTTCATGATTTCTGAATGAACAGAACTTACATCCAATGATACATTCATCCGTAATATCTATGGCCTTATTTACCACGTAAGTTACTGTATCTCCAATTATATCCTGACGTAACTTATCTGCTGTGTCAAATAATTCGAACTGATTGGTATTGGATACCAAGTCCAATGCATCACTTGGCGTTAATTCATCATTCAATGACTTTTCATATATTTTATCTATCATAGAATTCACATTAAACTGTATAATTATCTATTTGGATAAAGAAATATTTAATAATTTAGAAATTAGAAATAGTCAACCAATTAATCAATGTTTAATAGGCATTTATAAAAAAGGAGTTTCAAAAAAATATTAAAATAATTTTTATAAAAAAAGTGAAGAATGATTATTCATCAAAGGTTAATTTCCATAAATAATATAGTTCTTCTATTTTATCTTGTTTTTTAGATCGTTTTTTAGATTTCTTTTTGAGAGTGGATTCTTCTCCGGACCAATTACCTACATTATCATCCAAATATTTAGCAATTTCTTCATCATAGTAACGGGTACCTATTGTATAACAATCAGGTTCATTACGTATATAGATAATTCCTCCACCTTTTTCTTCCATTACATCAGTGATTTTTAATAATATATCATAGTATTGTTTTGCCACCATAATTTTATACCTCCTCTGATTTATCTAAAAAAATTATACTATTATTAATTATATTCAAAATAGTATATTAATTTTGTCAATGGATGAGATATTGTAAAAAGTCATAACTTGCAGATTATTCTCACTCACATTCATCAAATACTTTTTTTGAAAAATGAGTATTCTTGATTTTTTTTATAATCTTACAACTGCTGTCCAATTCAAATTTTTTATAATCAGTTATCTTAACAACCTTGCTGTTTAAGCCCATGCCATTTAACTTTTTCTGTAAACTGTCTATGTTAAAGTCCTGATCAGGTCCTATTGCTATTATATCAGGGGATTTTTCTCGGACAATCTTAAATGGATCATCTTCAGAGCCAATATATGCCTCATCCACGGGTTTTAATAGTTGAATCATTTCTAATCTCTGTTCTTGACACATTATAGGTACTCGTTTATGTTGTTCTACCGTTTTATCTGTTGCAATAACCACCATCAGAACTGCATCATCGCCGCCTAGCTTTTTTGCCTTTTCCAGGTAAAATCCATGACCCGGATGTATTATGTCAAATGTACCTGTTGCCATTACTTTAATACTTATTCCCCCCAATATTTTAATCTAAATGCAAATTTTTTCATAGCTGTTATCTATAGCTAATCCTGGTATTCCAACAAATCTTCAAATTCAATTAATCCCTTGTATAATGCGGATCCTATTACGACATATTCGGTATTTATCTGTTTGAGACTTTTAATATCATCAATGGACGTTATTCCACCAGAATATATTACAGGTATGTCTATATTTGATATTAAGTTTTCTGCTATATCCAAGTTAATACCATTAAGCAATCCTTCAACGTCAACATTCGTAAATAGGATGGATCCTGCACCTTTATCCTGGAATATTCTGGCATACTCCAATGGCGTTTTGTCCGTGAATTTTGTCCATCCGTGCGTGACTACCCTGTTATCCTTACTGTCCAATGATACGCAGATTCTATCCTTACCGTACTCATTGGATAACTCTTCTATGATATCTGGATTTTCTATTGCCATAGTGCCTATGATAACAGTATCTATGCCTACATCCAGCAATTTACGGGCATCATCCATAGTACGTATTCCACCACCCATCTGTGTTGGAACTGTTGATTTTTCAACTATTTCCTTTACTATGTTGATGTTTTGACCGCTTCCCAATGCACCATCCAAGTCTACAATATGTAGTCTTTTTGCTCCCTTGTTAATCCATTTTACAGCTACATCAGCAGGATTATCTATTATAACCTGTTCAGTTCCCGGTTCTCCTTGAACTAACTGTACACATTTGGAATTTTTAATATCAACAGCCGGTATTATTATCATATTATCAAACCTTTTTTTAGTAAATATAACATACTATTAGTTATTACGGTTATCTTTTAAGTTTTTAACTATATCACTTAGGATAATCTTAAAAATAATATCTACCTAAAAACATATATAAATGTAAATAATGAAAGGTTTGTATTAAATTGAGAAGAGTAGCATTAAAAATTGCATACATCGGTACTGATTTTCATGGATACCAGAGACAACCAAACTATAGGACTGTCGAGGGAGAAATCATCAAAGCCCTTAAGGAGTGTGAACTGATAGAAGACACCTGGACGGCACATTATTCTGTAGCCGGAAGAACTGATAAGGGTGTTCACTCTACGGGAAATGTAATTTCATTCATAACAGACGGTGACATCTACATAAATAAGATTAACGGACTGTTGCCCGATGACATAAAGATTATTGGTGAAGCTCGTGTTCCCTATGGATTCAAGGTACGTTTTCCGGAATACAGGACATACACCTATGTTCAGCCAATAGATTCATTTGATAATATTGACCTTGAACGGATAGAAAAGACAATTCCATTGTTTATCGGAGAACATAACTTCAGAAACTTCTCCAAAAAGAATGAAAAAAATCCAAACCGTGAAATATATGACATGTCCTTTAAAAAGGAGGGAAATGTCCTGATTTTTACCGTTGTCGGTAAGAGTTTCCTATGGAATATGGTACGTAAGATGATTACTGCAATTCTTAAGATTGCCCGCAGGGAATTTGAGATAAGCGTCATTGACGAGTTGTTCAAACCGGTAGAGCAAAGACAATACATCCGTCTGACACCGGCTCCTGCCAAGGGATTAATCTTAAGCGATATGCAATATAGGAACATAAAGTTTAAGGAATATGATTATGCCAAAGAGAAGCTAGTTAAAGTATTATACAAACAATGCCTTTCATATGAACATTATATACAAGCGGATAATGTTCTTATCAAATTATTGGATGGGAATTAAGATGAAGATAGCAGTAATTCTTGGAACCAGGCCAGAGATTATTAAGATGGCACCGGTTATTGATGAGATTGAAAAGAATGATTCAGAGTGTGTATTGATACATACCGGTCAACATTATGACATTGAAATGTCAAAGCAATTCTTTATAGATTTAAAGCTCAAATTGCCCGACTACAATATTGGAATAGGATCAAATACTGCATTAAAGCAAATCAGCATCATAATATCCGAACTTGAAGAGATTTTGACTAAGGAAAAAGTTGATGTGGTACTGGTTCAAGGAGATACAAATGCTGCGCTTGCAGGTAGTTTAGCCGCCAATAAATTAAAAATACCAGTAGGACATGTGGAAGCCGGGCTTAGGTCATTTGATAAGAATATGCCTGAAGAAACAAATAGGATTCTTGCAGACAATTGTACCAAGTTGTTCTTTGTACCGACAGAAACAACGGCATTGAACCTTCAAAATGAGGGGTTCAACCATAACGATATCCACATAACGGGCAATACCATTGTAGATGCATGTTTTAGACATAAGGATATTGCCGAGGAGAAGTCAAAAATCAAGGACAAAATCATATTTGATGAATACATAGCCTTAACCATGCATAGAGCTGAAAATGTGGATAATCCAGATAGACTAAGAAGTATTGTCGATGCTTTGATAAACATTGATGAAAACATTGTATTTCCGGTACATCCCCATACCAAAAAATCTTTGAGGGACCTTGACTTATATGATAAGCTGGCAAATTGTGAGAATATTCAGATTACAAAACCTTTGGGTTATCTTGACTTCCTGTACATGATATCCCACAGCAAACTGATATTGACTGATTCTGGAGGATTGCAGGAGGAGGCAATAACCTTAAGCATTCCTTGTATAACATTACGATACAACACGGAAAGACCCGAAACGATTAGTGCCGGAGGCAATATATTGGCCGGGACTACAAGCAATCAGATTAGCAAAAACATCAACATGATTTTAGAGGACAGGGAAGTCTATGAGAGGATGAGCAATGCCGTTAACCCCTATGGTGATGGAACTTCCTCGAAAAGAATATATGACATTATCAGGAGCTATTACGATAAAAATTCATTAGACGTCACGTCTTTTGATGAGATAACCGACTTCAAGGGTTATTATATGAGGCATGTGACTGAGGAGGTGACTGTTGAATCTTATGAATCGTTACATGAGGGACATATTATTGAAGAGATATTCGAGGATGGCACTCCAGTTTATATCGACAATAATCTGAACTTGAAAAACAAGGATATAGTAGTCAAAGAATTTTCCAAAGTTGAGTAAATCTCGGCAATAAGAACTATCGGTTAATCAAAAAATAAATAATAGTTACAACCAAACTGTTATATAGATAAATGTTACTCTTGATTGAAAAGAAATGATATCTTCTACATAAAAGGAGCAAATTACAATGAATTTAAATAATAAAAAAATAGCCATTTATGGTTTAGGCCATATCGGTCTTCCAACAGCGGCAATACTGGCAAGTAATGACTTGGAAGTCATTGGTGCAGATGTCAATCCAACGACTGTTAATAATATCAATGAAGGTATTTGTTCATTTAAGGAACCTGGACTTGACGAATTAGTTAAAAGGGTTGTCAATAAGGATAAGCTTAAAGCTACAACGGATTTGGAAGAAGCCGCCAGGCTTGCAGATATACTCATTGTAATTGTACCCACACCCATTGATAAAGACAACAACGCGGACTTGTCATATGTCATATCCGCATGCAAAAGTATATCCAAGGGACTTGAAAGGGGTAATCTTGTCATTATCGAAAGTACCGTTCCCCCTGAGACAGGAATCAACGTCGTCAAGGGCGTACTTGAGGAGTCCCAACTGAAATGTGGAAATGACTTCTATCTTGCATACAGTCCAGAAAGGGCATTGCCGAATAATACCATCTATGAGATGACACACAATACCCGTATTGTGGGAGGATTCAATAAGGAAAGTGCCGATATGGCAAGCAAACTTTACTCCTATATTACAGAAGGGGACATAATAACAGTTAAGAACATGACCAGTGCCGAGATGGTTAAGCTTATGGAAAATACATACCGTGACGTGAATATTGCACTTGCAAATGAGTTTGCATTGCTGTGTGAAAAAATCAACGTTGACGTTAATGAGGTGATTGACTCGGCCAACTATCATCCAAGGGTAAACATTCATACTCCAGGTCCTGGTGTCGGAGGTCATTGCATACCTGTAGATCCATACTTCTTGATAGAACTTGGCAAGAAGTATGATGTCAAGACAAGACTCCTTGACGCTTCACGTTATGTGAACAATTACATGCCTGAACATGTTCTTGAAATGATATTGAAGTATAAAAAAGATAAAGACAACTACAGCATTGCAATTTTGGGAATGGCATATAAGGGCAATGTTGATGACATACGAGAGACACCTACCATTAAGTTAATCGAGTTACTTGAAGAACTTGACTTTGATGTTTATGTAAACGATCCGTATGTGGATGATGAGATTATTGAGAACTATGGGGTTAAGGCAGTAGAATATGAAGATGCTCTTGGGTGTGACTGTGTTGTTTTGATGACAGACCATGATTTGTATAAAGATTTGAATGCGGATATGCTGGTAAACAAGTTTATCATATCCACAAGGCCAATTTTGGATGCGGATGAATTTAGAAATAAGGGCATAAATTTCCAAGCTATTGGAAATATATGCTAATTACTTTTTTTGTGTATTATTATGAAGATTTTAATTTTTGAGTATTCAACATGCATGGGTATTGATAACTTAATTTCAGAGGGTTTTGAAATATTAAAAAGCATATTGAATGACCTTGAGGATATCCAAGAGTATGATGTGGACTATCTGTTGATGGATGGTTTAAGTATTCCTCATATTCACAATCATGAAATTATTTTGAAGGATGATTTGCTTAGTTGGCTTGCCGAAAACTCATTCAAATATGATTACTGTCTATTTGTTGCCCCTGAAGATGATTTAATTCAATATAGGCTTGCCAAGATTCTTGAAGACAATAATGTCCGACTGCTGACATCAAACAGTACTGCTTCATATACATGTTGTAGTAAAATTTTAACTTACCAGAATACACCTTCGGACATATTGAAAATACCATCAATGATTGTTGATATAAAAGATTATGACATTGATTTAATTAAGAGTAAACTCAAGTATAATGATATCATTTGTAAGCCGGATAATTACACCTCAAGCAATTACATATTCCACACAACAAAAGACAACCTTGAAAAAATAATTAACACCTACAAGAAAAACAACATCCGAAAGATGATGATACAGAAATATATAACTGGAAATCCAATCAGCATAAGTGCCATTGTAAACGACAAAGACATCAATATCCTAAGCATAAATTCACAAGTCATAACAGAAGACTATGAGAAAATAACATACTCCGGTTGTGTCAGCCCAATAAATCATCCCCTGGAAAAACGAATCAAATATGATTCCGTGAAAATAATACAATCCATCCATGGATTAAAGGGTTTTATTGGAATAGACTATATCATAGACGAAGATGACAACATATACTTTGTGGAATTAAACTCCAGAATAACCACCCCCTACATTGTATTGAGTAAAATATCAGAGGAGAACCTGACAAAATACCTGATAGACAACATCATCAGCAGCAAGAAAATGAATAAAATAGAATTTAACAAGAAAGGAGACTTTTATAATGGAACATGAATTGACGATAATGGGATTGGACATCGGCGGGGCAAATACAGACTGCTGCATCTGTCAAATTAATGGGAACAACATGAAACTTTTGACATCAAAAAAGCAATACCTTCCGATGTGGCAGAAAAAGGACAACCTGGCTGATTGCTTAAACAACTTCAAAGAGGATTATCATATAGATGTTGTGGTGGCAACGACTACGGCCGAATTATCCGACGGTTATGAATCAAAAAAAGAGGGTATCCTTGACATTACACGTAAAATTATAGATGTATTCGATGATGCAATCGTTAAATTCGTTACATTCAATGGTCTGAAGGATTATGAGTATGTTATAAATAATCCAATGGAAATGGCCGCCGCCAATTGGATAGCGACTTCACATCTGATATCGAAAATAAAGGACAACTGCATATTCATGGATATGGGAACAACCACAACGGACATCATACCAATAAAAAATCAGAAGGAATCAGCCACAGGTCATAGTGACTTGGAAAGACTTTGCAGTGGAGAGTTGGTTTACACGGGGATGCTCAGAACAAATGTGGCGGCAATAACCCATGAAATCCCGGTTAATGACAAGGTTGCCACAGTCAGCAGCGAACTGTTTGCAACTACTGCAGATGTACATATGATACTTGGCAACATTACACGGGATGAATACACCTGTTCTACAAGCGACAATAATGATAAAAGTTTAACCTCGTGCAAGAGACGATTGGCAAGGGTGGTTTGTGCCGATTTGGATATGCTCAACGATGATGAAATCATGGATATTGCCCGGTACGTGGAAGATAGACAGATAAGTCATGTGGAAGATGGTCTTAAGAAAGTATGCCAAGCAAATGATTTGAATGACGTTGTAATTACAAACTATGCCCATGCCGATATCTGCCGGAAGGCTGCAAGCAATCTGAAATTAAACATAACCTCATTAAATGATTATTTGAAGGAAGATTCGTTGAATGTCTGCCCAACACTGGGATGTGTGCAGATGTATGTTGATGAACATCTAGGCGATATCACGCTGCTTAGATTACAAAACAAGTAAAGTCAACATAAAATATGGTTATCCAGATTCCAAACTAAACCATATTCATTAATCGAAAAAAAATGAGTTTAAAAGAAATAATATTAGTACCATACATCCTTAAGGTGTATGGCATATGCAAACATATTTGCGGCAAGATGGAAGAATACACTCAATATCAGTATACATACAACCATTTGCCAGCTGATATCAACCACTAATGAAGCAAATATCAATGCCACTACTACAAAGTCCAGCTGATCAAGTAGGGGTACGGCTTTTCCTCTTTCAAAATTCAATCTTCTTTTTATAAAGCTGCCTATAGCATCCCCTATCAATGCCCCAAATCCAAGTAAAAAACCTATGATTAGTCCCTGCAATATGGGATTTGAGGTAAACGTCAAATTTCTTGAAAGTAAAGCAAAGTATGATGAACAGAAGCCAATCGTTGACAGATATCCCAATAATCCACCTATCAGCATACCAAATAGACCTGCACCTATAGTACCACGCCAGGTTACTCCATCACCAATTAATCGACGATTATCCCATGCATTTGTACCAAAATCCATTGGTGTTCCACCACCAAATACCAATGCCGAACCATTGGCCAAATATGCAGGTATCATAAAGTATATCGAATAACATACCAGTGTAATTATATCCATCATCTTTAACCCCTATTGTTTATATTATCATATATGAATCTCCTAATATTAATTATTTTGCAAATGTAAAGAAAAACTGTGCAATCGATATAATGAAAAATAAAGTGTATCTGTAGATTTTCCATCGGGAATACTCCAGTGTCATCATAATTTTGATAAAAATCATAACAAAGGGAAATATTATAAAAGTATATAATTAGCATGTGACAAATATAAATTATATATATAAATAAAGAATTAAAAAAGTGATAAGTTATAATTATTATTCAAATCTGAAACATGAATATATATCTGAACAAGGGGTGATTGATATAGAAACTATATCTGAAACTAAAAGTTTATGTCCGGAATGTTTAAAAATATTGGATGCTGAAGTATACATTGAAGATAATCAGGTATACATTGAAAAAACATGCCCTGAACATGGAACTTTTAAACATACATACTGGCATAATGCCGACGATTTTAAAAAAGCAATTGAACATGGAGCAGATCCACACAAACTGACAAACCTAAACCAAGCTGAAAATGGTGCATGTCCGTCAAACTGTGGTTTATGTGAATATCATGACAGTCAGACAGTACTTGGTTTAATTGATGTGACCAACAGGTGCAACCTCAGTTGTCCAATCTGTTTTGCTAATGCTGCCGCTTCAGGTACATTATATGAGCCATCACAAGATGAAATTAGACAGATGCTTAGAAACCTTCGTCAAAATAGACCGGTTCCTACACCGGCTGTCCAATACTCAGGTGGAGAACCTACAGTCAGAAAAGACATTGTAGAGCTTATTAAAATAGCCAAGGAAGAAGGATTTACACATACACAAATTGCTACAAATGGTATTGCCTTGGCTAATAATGAAAATTTGGCTAAAGAACTTAAAGATGCTGGTTTAAATACAGTATATTTACAATTTGATGGAATTACATCAGAACCGTACATAAAAACAAGAGCAGCAGATATTCTCGGTAAGAAGATTGAAGCTATTGAAAACTGTAGAAAAGCAGGACTTGGAATAGTACTGGTACCTACACTTGTTACTGGTATTAATGATGATCAAATTGGTGGAATCATTCAATTTGCACTGGATAACATCGATATCATTAGGGGAATTAACTTCCAGCCGGTATCATTTGCTGGTCGTACACCATCTGATAAAGTGGAAGAACAGCGTATTACAATTGATGATTTGATGAGGGAAGTTGAAGTTCAGACAAATGGAATGATTCCTAAAGATGCATTTTATTCAGCTTCTACTGTAGCACCTGTATCAGACTTGATAGCAGCCATGAGTGATAATGATGCGGAAGTTACATTGACCTGTCATGAACACTGTGGTGTTGGAACATATGTGTTTAAGGAAGAGGATGGTACGGTTATTCCTATTACTAAATTTATTGATGTGGATAACTTTATTAATTTAATAGAAAAAAGTATTCCCGATGTATCCAAAAATACCAGGCTATCCAAAACCAAAACCGTTGCCAGAGCAATCAAGGAACTGCCCAAAACAGTCAATACAGAGGAATCTCCATCATACATCAACATTACGAAGTTACTTAAGAACATTTTCATAAAACAGGATTACTCATCACTTGGAGATTTCCACATTAACGCATTGCTGATTTCATGCATGCACTTTATGGATCCGTTCAACTTCGATCAGGACCGGGTAAGCAAATGTGTTATTCACTATGCAATACCAGACGGTAGAATTATACCATTCTGTTCAATGAATAACATCTACAGAGAATCAGTAGAAGAAGAATTCCACATACCACTTAACTCACCTAGAGCAAAAGAGATCATATCAAATATGAATAAGAAAGAATAATTACTTCTTTTCTTATATAATCCCCATTTTTTCCTTATTTTTAACAAACTAGTTATTAAAATATACTTTTTTATGATATACTCATTTATACAAAATAAAAAAGTATAATCTAATCAAATGAATTTTAAAAAAATAAAATATTAAGTCAATGTATTAAAAATTAATACTTAAATGAATTATAAAGACTAAAATACTTAATATTCTTAATTTTAATAATAATCAAAGCTATGAGCTTAGTATTAAATAAAACAAAATATTGACACTTATAAATTAATATAAAGTAATATTAAGAAGTTTTAATACTAAGGTTTATAAATATTAAAATATAAAATATAAAATAATAAATTTCAAGTAGCTAAATAAGAAAAAGTACTGAAATTAAAACAAAATGTAAAATAATACATTAAAAAAGTTCAAAAGATAAAACTATAAGTCATATGAGGTGAAAACATGGGAGAATTACCATTAACCCCTTTAGGTAGAATAATCAAAAAAGGTGGAGCCGAAAGAGTTAGTGAAGATGCTAAAGAAGAACTATCTGATTTTTTAGAAGAAGAAGCTGAAACTATTGCAAAATTAGCTTTAGATAATGCAAAAGAAAATGGAAGAAAAACTCTTAAAGCTGAAGACATAGCTGTAGCTTACAAAAAACTTTAAACTCCACTTTCTTTTTTAAAACATGACGTTTAACTTTTTTTAATAAGGAATTTAATATAGCGAATTGTTCTTTAATGATTCGAAATCATCCTCCGACAATAATACATTTTCATAGTAAATCGCATTATTTTCATAAATAACAAATGCCACGACAGTATACTCACAAAACAGGTAAGTATCCTCAACATAAAATCCAGACATACTTGCAATTGGAACAAAATGCCTATTATTCAGTGTTATTTCATCCAATTCGACATATTTCAAAAAATCCACTTTAATTCAACTCTTTATATAATCCGATTATTAATTTAAGAAGTTTTCTATTTGTAATTATCATCAGAAGTATTTGAAGTAAAACCAATAATGATAATTGAAAATTCAACCGGGAGTTCAAATCCAACCTAAATTCATTCATAACTGGTTTTATCAATATCCTTAATCCCGTCGCATAAAATGGTGCCGTAATTGCCCATAGAAATGTCGATACTTTTATTGTAATATTGTTATCAATTAACCCGAATGCCAGATTAATACAATTCTCATCAAGGAATATGATTTTTTTAAAGGTCAAAATGATCCTTATAATGTCCCCCTTTACTTCCATCACTTCAGGATAATATTTCCTGATTAACTGCAGGGTATCTGTTGAGTCATCATCCGCTTTTTCTTCATTACAAGCAGTATCAACTGATTTATTGTTAGTGCTATCATCAGCATCTGATGAATTATCAGTATTGTCAAGTGTTTTGCCCGGATTATCGTTTTTGTTGTCATCAATCCCCTCTTGAAGATTGTCATCCTCCTGATAAATCACCTTGAGATTTTTTGAAAAAAACCTTGTGTCAAAGGATATTTTTATATAACCCTCATCGATGCTTTTAATGATTTTGATAAAATAATATTTTAATTCAATATGTCCTTTTTTTAACCCTTGAATAAAATCAAAATATACATCTATATGTATAGGTTCCAAAAATATGATTAAAAAAAGAGCTATTAAAATAATCAACAAAAGCATTAATAATTTAATTAACAAGACATGTACTCCTACAAATTATCAACTATGTATTTAATTATTTTTATGAATAAAAAAGAACAATAAAATAGATGACACATCTATTTTTTAATTTTAGTTTTAATATCATCTACCGTAGAGCTTTTTGTCTTGGAAGTTTTAGCACCAGGAGATTTACTACTCTGAGACATTCCATTACCTATAATGTCAAACAATACATTACCCACACCTTCCAATATATCCCCCAATGGATTATTGGAGTTAAGTGACACCAGCTGTACACCTGCAGGCCCTTCAATATCATTGCTGACTACCAAAAATGCCACGGGATCTATTGAACCTCCACCACCGGCACCGCCAATATAAGTATTTGAGTCACCCTGATTGTCTGCAGTTCCTACACCGAAACCTAATGCCACCTTGGATATAGGTATTATCACTTTATCTTTAGTCGTTATTGCAGTGCCGACAATGCTGTTAGCACCCATCACATTTTGAATTTGACTTAATGTTGTTTCAATCGTATCTTCAAGACTCATAAAATATTACTCCAATTATTTTTTTTTACATCTACTTACTCTTATCATTTTCATAATATTAAAATTTTATGAAACCATAACCCCAAACCACAAAGTATATATACTAAATCAGATATATAGTAATATAGTCTTTTATACAGATATATTTCTGGGCCGATGGTCTAGAGGTATGATACCTCCTTGACGTGGAGGGGATCGCGAGTTCGAATCTCGTTCGGCCCATAAAATTCATTTTAATATGCCGCAGTAGTTCAGATGGGAGAACGCAGGCCTGAAGAGCCTGATGTCGCTGGTTCAAGTCCGGCCTGCGGCACTGTATTTTAACTATTTTTAATTAACTTAATCAACAATTAGTCAATACTAGATATATTTTTAATTTTTAATAAAAATAAGCTATATCACCCGTAACATAGAAAATAAAACCTACATAAATCCATACTTATTTAAATAACCATAATCTCGTTTTAAAAAAGAAAAATATTGTTTCTAAATGTCAAAAAATAAAATTGATTGAAAAAAATAATGATTTAATAAAAAAGAGAAATGAAATGGTTTTTAGTTCATCCTATTGAGTATCTTATGTACCAACAGTTCACCTATAAATCCACCAAGACCAGATAAGAAACCACAAAACAATATTGCAATTAGCATCATGGGGATATCCTTAACGACAAGGACTGTGGAAAGACCCACAATTATTCCCACCAATGAAGACAGCTTAAACGAATCCTTGTAGGATACCCTTGGAAGTACAAATGATATCAAAAATCCGGCCAAGAGTAACGACAATACCAATATCAATGAAATGGTAGCATAATTCTGTGAAACTGCCAGCATTGGATTTTTCTGAACATTAGCCAATCCCAATGTATACTCGATTCCTATTGCAAAGAAGAATAAAAAATCAAATAAACCAACAATAACACTCAATATCTTCAAAAACAAACTTGCCAGATTATGTTGATTATGAACCATTACAACCATTTCAGGATTATCGGAAAGGTTTTCAATTGACTTGTTATAGTTATTCACGCTGTTGGCGTCATACTGCAATAAGAAGCGTGTTGAACCACAGAATAAACACATACCAGTTTGTCTTGGATTTAATGAATGACATTTAGCACATATTTTATGATATGCAATCTTTGGAATCTCAATGTTATTCATAATGCAATTCAATTCGGTATTATCACGGGCATACTCCAACACATGCCCACAATTATGGCATTTATCAAAGTTTAATGGCTGTGATTCATCTGGTATAACAACATTTTTACAATTTCTACAAACTATATAACTCATAATACCCTCGTTGTTAATATAATATCAATATAATATAATGTAATTAATACATATTAATACTTTTTGCTAATAAATATGTACGTTTACCCTCTATAATTTCAACTTTCATAAATTCCCCGATAACCGCCTCATCTATTATGATATTTTTATAGCTATCAGTATAACCAACATAACCACCGGATACTCCGGTAGAAGTTATTAGAACATTCTGTATGCTGCCTTCATATTTCTTATTATTCTCCAGCATGACTTTTGTCTTCAAATCATTCAATTTATGGGAACGCTCCTTCATCACTTCATGAGGTATTTCCTCCAGCGTGTTGGACTTGGCAGTTGGCCTGTGCATATACTTGGAGATGTGTATGATATCGGGTTTTATCTCTTCAATCAGATCCAACGTTTGATTAAAGTCATCATCTGTTTCTGTAGGATATCCCACGATGATATCGGTAGCCAGCGATAATGACGGTATTTCTTTTCTGAATAACCTCAGCATTTCCTTAAATTCATCCAATGTATGTAGCCTATTCATTTCCTTCAGTACCTTTGGACTACCGGTCTGCACCGGCAGATGAATAAATTTATATATTTTTTCATGCTGTTTGAATACGTCTATCACATCATCCAATTGCCTTTTAAGACTTTTGGGATGCATCATTCCAACACGTATCCTGAAATCGCCGTCAATCGTAGCCAACCTTTCCAATAACGTTGCAAATGATTCACCAGTATCTTCACCATAGCATGCCGTATCCTGTGCAGTTACCTGTAATTCCCTGCAGCCATTTTTTACTGCAACTTTTGCCTCTTCAACTATCTTATCAATCGGATAACTGTTTAAAGAGCCCCTTGCTGATTTGGTACAGCAGAACGTACATCCACCACTACATCCCTCGCATATCTGAAGGATATGAATCAATGAATCGTTGGATTTTATATTGGATCCTGCCTTAAGCATAGTTGTTTTACCATATTCCCTTACGACCTCACCATTCAATGTCCGTTCTACTATTTCATCAACCAAATCAATTTTATGTGGTCCAATCCAGGAGGCATTATCTGAAAACTTACTTAATCTAATCGGATCTACTTCAACCATACATCCTGCTATTATTAACTTTTTATCAGGATATTTCTCTTCTATCTTCCTGATTTTTGTAATCATCTTCTGTTCTGTCGGTAACTTTACATAGCATGTATTTAAGATGATTACATCAGCTTCATCCATTGATTCAACCATGACATGTTTTTCCTTAAGGATATTGATCATGATATCAGAATCGGCCTGATTGAATGTACATCCGTGTGTTTCTAAATAAATTTTCATATTATCCCTTAATAATTATGTTCCTTAATGGTTGTCTTAATGACGTACTCAGTCAAGTCATATTGAACTGTTGATTTGTCTTTTCTTGACAGTAGCTTACCATATACCCTTTTAATTACCTTTGCATAGGCATAACCTTTTTTCATACTGCGCTCCAATGTTTTGAATCCATATATCTTGAATTTGATGCCGTCAATTTCACATACATCACCTATGGTAAATATGAATTCCCTTTCTATTTCAATCTTGTGGGACAGGACTTCACCATGATTATCTATTGAAATACCAAGTCTTGCAAGCGTATCTAATGATTTAGCCCATATCGTTTGGATATTTATTACAGGACATTCATATACCCTTATACTGTCATTGTTTTCAATTGAAGTAACTTCAACCTCCTTATCATCAATAAAGAGTATTGTTCCCACTTCAAGGTATTCATCGGAGTACAACTTAACGCTACTTTTCCATGAATTTTCAAATTCACTTATGACTACCCTTACTTCTACTTCCTGAGCTTCCTGATGTGTTTGTCTATAAACGTGACTGCATTCTTTGCATTGAACCGTCAATTCCTTAACCTTTTTACCTTTTGATTTTAGTACTTCATATTCCTCATTACCACAATTTGGACAAGACATATTATTGCCCCCTCTCGTTTAAATATTTATTTACCAATCCACCGCTTTCCAATATATCAAGCATTGTTTGATCGAATGGCTTGATTGTGTATTTCTTATCCTGTGTCAGGTTATTTATCATACCTTCATTTACGTCAACTTCCAGAATGTCTCCTTCATCGGCTTCTATATCTGCGGTTATGACAGGAAGTCCTATGTTGATGGCATTTCTATAGAATATCCTTGCAAATGATTTGGCTATTACCACAGATACTCCTGCTGTTTTTATGGCTACTGGTGCTTGTTCACGACTTGAACCACACCCGAAGTTCCATCCTGCAACTATTATATCACCCTTATTTACCCTAGAAGAAAAATCGGGGTCTTCTGCTTCCATAACGTGTGCCGCCAGATCTTCGGGATTAAATGTCCTTAAATATCTGCCTGCAATAATTACGTCAGTATCTATGCAATCCCTGAATTTCCAAGTTTTTCCCTTAAATTTTTCCATATTTATCACCTTCTTGTTATTTGATTATTGAACCATGATTTTTTCCCTTGGTCACTATAAGATTACCTTCTTCTCCTAAAAATTCCTTCAAATCATTTTTTATTTTTGAAACCTTACTGTCGGTTATTCCAAAACATGTAGGTCCAAATGAACTCATTCCCACAGCAGGTATGCCCATATTTTTCATATATTCTATCGTTTGATTAATCTTATCCTTTTGTAAATCTCGTTCTATCTTCTTAAATCCCAACTGCTGTATCTTATTTATTGCATCTCCGAAAGAAATTATGTCCTCCTCCAGTACGGATGGCATCAGTTTCATTAGAGTCAAATAACATATTTTCTCAACATCTTCAATCTTTACGGGAGTGTATTTTTCAAATATGTTTACTTCATGCTGGCCGGATACTGATTCATTCTCGCCGGGTATTGCAAGAATTATATTCCAGTCCTTTGGAAAATCATATCTGACAAGCACCGGTGGTGGTGAAACCTTTGATGCGGAGGATGGTAGAAATGTGATTTTTTCATCCATCTTATGGCCGCCATCGATTATGAATCCTCCACTTTCAAAGGATCTTACTCCAATTCCACTGGTACCTCCTCTTTGAACTATCTTTGCTAATTGATATGAGTTCATTTCTTTTTCATTCAATTGTGCCACCAGTTTAGCTGTTGACAACAGCAGTTGTGTTCCAAGCCCCAGTCCATGATGTATTGGATATGCTTTTTTGAGTGTGAATGTATATGTTTTATCAGTTTGAAGGTAATTGTTCATGGCGGTACATGCTTCATTGATTTTTTGGGCATATTCATCAAAGTTAGTGATTTTTCCTACATTCTCATCGAAGATTATCTCAGTCTTATCATGATTTTCGACACATTCCAGTTTTATTGACGGCTGGTTTAATGTAATTCCTATACCCCCATCAATTCGACCTTCATTACCGTTTAAGTCAATTAATGATAAGTGTAATCTTGCAGAAGTTTCTATTTCCAAAATAATACAACCTAAAAAGAATATTGCTAATTTATAAACTATGTTTATATATTTATATAATCATTAATATTATTTACTATTGTTAAAAAGCATCGTAAGAAGAAAAGTTAACAGTTTAAATCAGCAACATAATCATGATAATACCTGCTTAGATGAAAAAATAGAATATGTGAAAAGAAGGGCAATCATTAAATAGTTCATTACAACATCATATGAATTTGGACATGTAAGCACCGTCTTTATGGTAATTGAATTTTCTATAGTAATCCCTTACACCTATACCACTTATTATTGACATTTTATCTTTTCCAAACTCATGTTTGGCTATTTTTTCGGCTTCTTCCAACAGCTGCGAACCGAAACCCTTATGCTGCCATAAATCAGCCTGTTTATGTCCTAACTTTTGCATTTGACCATAAACATGCAGTTCCCTTATCAATGAGGTTGTTTCCGTGATTTCAGGTCTAAAAACATTGTTTGATGGTATTCTTAGTCTTGTAAATCCTATGAGTATATCATTAGCCGTATCCTCTATGGATAGGAATATCTCCCTACCTCCACATACCATATAATCTGTACGAAGCAATTCAAGGTTATTGTAATCTGCCTCTATACCCTGGGATTTCTTATGACCCACTTCCCTACATCGTATGCATTGACATTGTATATCTTCATCCTTGAGTCGGTTATAGACCAATTCGCCAAGGTTAGATTTTTTTACTCCCGCCGTGATTAATGTTGCGGGAATATCCCGTTGTATTCTCATGGTTCTAACCCATTTCGGCAGATGCTTTTTCACATCCACAATTAAATCAACGGCCTGTTCAGATGTGTATGGCTCATACTCCCCTTTTTTCCACATTTCATAGAATTCGGAGCCTTCGGTTATTAGACATGGATATATCTTAAGCATGTCAGGACAGAATGATTCTTCACTAAACAATCTTTTAAACATGAACTTATCTGACTCATCTGATGAACTTAAACCCGGCATCATGTGCATGGCCACCTTAATGGCAGAATCCCTTAACATGCCGTTGGCCTCTATCACGTCCGTTATCGTATGGCCACGATCCACACGTTTGTATATGTGATTGTATAACGTTTGAACACCCAATTCCACCCTTGTAACTCCATATTCCAGCATCCTATTGATATCCTCGACTTTGGAGTAATCTGGCCTTGTTTCAAACGTTAACCCCACACACCTTACCTTACTGTGTTCATTTTCCTTTTGGATATCATGCAAGTATTGGAAATCATTTGGTGGAACAATCTCTATTTCCCTTTGATTGGATGCAATAGTTTTGGAACGGGCTGAAAAATCATTCATCGCACGAAGTGCCTGTGATACAAACCATTCCTGATAGTCAAGACATCTTGATGCAAATGTACCTCCCATGATTATTAGTTCCACCTTATCGATTGCATGTCCAATATTTTTTAGTTGATAGAGTCTGTTGAATGTCTGGATGTAGGGATGATAATTAAACATCCGTGCCCTTAATGCCGCAGGTTCTTCACCAGTATAGCTTGGAGGGGCTATTGAGCTTTCAGGACAATATTTGCAACGTCCATGTGGACATTTGTGCGGATGACACATGACTGCCACTATTGCCACCCCAGATATGGTTCTTGTCGGTTTTTTCATAAGAAGAGGCCTTAGAAATTCCAGTTCATCCTCCTTCGCATATTCTAAAATCTTAGAGTTACTCATAAATCCATTTGATGAATACTCCCTGCAAATTCTATTCTTTAATTTTTCCATCTGTTTTTTAGTCTGTATATTCTCTTCAATTGCAGTATCAATTATTAAACGACATGCCTCTTGCATCTTAATAACTCCAAAATTCAATTCTAAGTATTAGGTTTGTATTTAAAATATAATATAATTAATGAAAAAAATATTTATCCTATTACTGGGATAATAATTTATATATAAATTCAAAAAGGTAATAAGATGAAATGTACAGAAATTATAGGTAAAAAAGTATTGGATGTTAATGCTTACGAAATCGGTAAAATTAATGACATAGAACTAGACTTTGAAAATTCCAAGATTACAGGTGTGTATCTTTCAAGCAATGAATTGACACTCAAGAAACATCTTTATGAAATATGTCCTGAAGATATCAAAGTAGTTGGCGATTACGTATTGCTTAATGTTGCTCAAAAAGAAGTAATAAAAGAAGAAGAACCTAAAAAGATTCTTGATGTAGAAATTGTTAATCCAGAAGAATTAGAAGATGAAGATTAAGTTAATCTTTCATTTTTATATTATTTTCTTCCTGTAATGTTAATATAGTATTTTTAAACTCTTTTTTAAATTCAAGTATCTGTTCTGTCGGTATTGAAAAGCTTACTCTTATGTATTTGTTTGCAAAGAGTTTACTTGTATAGTTACCTTCACGGACAAATATGTTTTTCTCCTTGAGTAGGTAATCACATATTGCCGTTGGTGATAACCCCGTCTTGGAGACGTCTATAACCATCATGTTTGCATCTGCCGGATATACTGGCAGGAATGTTCCAGGAGTTTCATCAACTGCTTCTTTTATAATTTCCTGGTTTTTATAACATATGTCTTTCACTTCATTTATCCAGTCATCTTTGCTTTTTAATCCTGCTATTCCAGCTTCCTGTGCCAGGGAGTTTGTACCAAGATCGTTTATAACACTTGAACGTATTTTTCTTATTAATTCAGGTGATGCTATCACTGACCCGATTCTCAGACCAGCCATACCGAATATTTTTGAGAAACTGTAAATCGTTATAGTATGTTTTGGTGCATATTTTGCAACCAACGTGTGGCTTTTTGAGAAATCCTTGTATGTTATGTCATGTAACAGATATATATCATTTTCTTTTGCTATTTCAGCGATTTCCTTAATTTCTTCTTCTGTATAAGCTCTTCCCAGTGGGTTTAATGGGTCTATCAATATGATTAGTTTTGTATCCATATCGATATATTCCTTGATTAATTTTGGAGTAAGCTTATATCCACAGTCTTCATTGTAGATTGGTACTTCCTTTACGTGATTTCCAAATCTATTCGCAAAGTTGTTGATAATCAGATACCCAGGATCTGATGCTATTGTATTATGGGTGTGATGCAATACCGAACTAATTGCAAGATATAAAGCTTCTGTTGCACTTGCAGTTATCTGTATGTCCTGAAGTTGAGGGTCCAAATCCAAGTCCTTCAATATTAGCTCCTTTAGTTCAGGGAATCCTTCAGGTGGTGGATATTTGCAGTAATCCCTTTTTTTGGCTGCATTTATTAATGCATCTTCTATGTGTTTATCCTTCTGTAGATGGTTGGTGTTTTGTCCCATCCATATTAAATCCTCTTTTTTATACAAGTAATCGAAAAATTCATTGACTGAATTAAATCCAGCAGGAACCTTTTTTTCTTTTTTCTTAAATACCATAATTAACTCCCTCTCATAATCTTTTTTTTAATTCTTCTGTTATCATTCCATATTTTATGTTATTCCCTCATCAATTATTTCAAATGTTATCTTTTGATTAGGTGACTTGTTCTTATGTCTTTGCAATATAGCGTTTCTACTTGTGGATGCAATATCCTTTTCAATTTCTACTATTACTTTACTCCAATACTTTAAAACAGTTCCTCCAATTGGCTCGACTATTAAATCATCAGAATCAAATGGAGAATATATCTGATTTGTTATTACAACTGCCATATCATATTGTCTGCTGAGGGTTAGTAACTTGGCCATTTGCCTACCTAACCTCTTGTTTATGTCCGATGGATCGCCATCTTCAATACGATACAATGCTACGACCGAATCTATTATCAGTATGTCAATTGATGAATCATCCTTAAGCAAATCTTCAATATTGTCTATGCATAACTGTTGTTCATCAAAGCTTTTTGGCTCCAATAGAAAGATGTTCGCCGCAACTGTATCAAAATCAGATCCTGCTATTTGTTGCATACGTTCTAGAGAAATTCCACCTTCGGTATCCATGTATATTGCCTTTGAACCATTTTTTGTGGCTTCATATAATATCTTCATTGCAATATTAGTCTTTCCACAACCTGGCGGACCATAGAACTGGGTTATGCAACCTTTTTCTATACCTCCACCCAGGAGTTCATCCAGTGATGAATTTGTGGCTATCAATTTAGGCTTTTTCAAATCCAAAAGTGTTTTCAATTAAATCTCTCCATCAACATAATAGACTATATAGTTATATCTATATTTTTTTTAGTATAAATATATTAGAATTGACGAATTATTTTTATTTAAGTTTTAATTTAAAAATTGTAAAAAATAGCCTATAATCGATGGATAATATGTGGTTATTTCAGTAACATGAATAACTCATGATTAAAAATAATAGCAGTATCATTAATGCCATGAAATAATCTGTGAAAATAAGAGTAACAAAATTAGTAAAAAAAATGGATAAAGGAGAGTAGTTACTGTGTTGTATTTGTTGCAACGTTATTGTTGTTTGTTGCACCAGGATATTCGTATACATTCCATACACTTATACCCGGTTCTGAGTGGGTTAGGTTAAACCGTGTCTGGTTGAATCCACTTTCTAAATACAATTTCGTAAATACTGAGTCTTCTAGATGTGAATCAAATAGTACCGTGAAGTATGAACCATCATTCTGGTGAATTGCCATGATAGACATGTTACTGTTGTTGTTTACAATTCTTTCTGATAATTGGTTGTTGTCCACATAGATTAATTTGTGTGGTTTAATCAATTCGTTACCAGTACCGTCGGTTAGTTCTTTTGACATACGTTCTTTGTCTTCTGTTGTTGTCATGTTAAGTGTTTTGTTTAACTTGGTCTGATCAACATATGCGAATGTCATTCCAGTACCGTTGGTTTCATTGCTAGTGGATTGTACTCCTACAACTCCATTTTCAAGACCCATTGTGAAACCTTTACCGTTTATCTGTTCAGTTGTACTTTGAGCTGGATAATATGAGTAGTGTACGGATGTTTTGTTCTGGAAATCCCAACTACCGAAATATGACCACCATGCTGCTTTTGAAAGCATATCTGAACTTAATATAAGATTAACTGGTTTTGTGTTAGCCGGATGAGTTAAGTCCAATACTGAATTAGCTTGTTGTTGATCCAATCCGTATGTTCCAGTTAATTCTGTGTTTGCCTGTGTTCTGTCCATTGGTAATATTTTGTTTAATATTTCAACGGTTTTTGCTGTGTCATTAGTGTATAAGTCTAATGTGTTGGATGCATCTTCACCACTGTTTGCAAGCATTCTTAGTATACCTGCTGATAAGTTTTCATTTGGTGTAGTCAGCGAGTTACCTATCCAGTAGGCCCTCATGTTGTTCTGTGAACCCCCATCGAATACCACTTGCCTATCTGCTACTGCCGTAAACAAGTGCCCGAAGTCCCACCAGGATGCGAGTACTGTATCAGGAGCAGTGTTTGCTTTAATCCATGTTAATGTGTTGTACATGTCATCATTTGTACTACCTGCTGATTGAGATGAGGTTAAATGATCCGCATATAATGGACTTGCTACTGCCAATACGAGTAGTACTATTGCTACAGCGGTTATGTATGATTTTGCTTCCCATTTTAAGTCAAGGTAGTTTAGGAAGAACCCTATTGAAAGACCGGCCATTAAAGCTATTGGTACTTCGAACTGTTCGATAAACCTTGTACCCTGTGTTAACATTACTGCTATACCTAAAACCCATAGGATTAACATTACAAACAAGAATAAATTGTTGTATTTTTCATCTTGTGTCCATATGAATTTTCCAGGTATGAATCGTTTATCCAATTCGTGTTGAATAATTTCTTCTGCTTTTTTGGTTTTTGGCGTGTATCTTCTTGTTCTTACCTTTTTATCATCAGCATCATCTGCTTTTTCTTTAGGTTCGTGTTTTTCTTCAACTTTGGCTTTTCTACTTAATGCAACGCCCATTATAACAAAGCCTAAAAATGCGAATATTATTGTAAATATTCCACCACTCTGATTTGCTACATCGACTACTTGTGGAATTTGCATCTCACCTACAGATACATATACGTTAGGGTATGCTGTTCCAGCTGTTGCACTCTGAAGACTGGTTGATAAACCAATTACGCTTGTTATAGATTCAAACATTGATGAACCTACTGTTACTGCGAGTATTGCTATGGATAATATTATGAATACCAATAGAGGTATTGTTACCGGATTGTTTTTAAGCCATTGCATCTTACTGTCGATTTTTTTACCATCACGTCTGTCCATTAAATAGGATGCAGGGATGTATAAAATCAATGTTGCAAAGGTTAACAGTACCATATACGTGTACCCACTCCATGCCATTGAGAAAAGACCTAGACATACTGCTGCAATTGCTGCAAGTATTGCCTTGAATATTGGTTTTTTCGCATAGACTGCTTCTGATAAGAACAGTGCTATTAACAATGGCAGCAATACGTTGAACATATCTGTATCGAAGAACCCACCATATGTGTGTGAGAAATATGCTGGTGCTGCACCGGCAATTAATCCTGCTACTATTGCACCCCAATTGCTTTTGGTTGCTCTTTTTACAATGAAAAATGCTGGTATTACTGCTAGGGATCCTATAAGAGGACCTAACCAAAATGCTACTTGAGTTAAAGACACGCTAGTGAATGAATTTAAGAATTTGTATACACTGGCTGCTAATACAATAATCATTGGTTGATAATTCGCTTCACGACCATTAGGCGACGTTGACAATGAATCCCAATCGGTTCCATTAACAACAGTGTCCCCCAAGTGACCTGTTTTTAAGTAATTCTCAGTTAAACGATAATTATAATATGAGTCTATCTCTGTAAAGTATGGCATTCCAGAATCATCTTTATATAATTCTTTAACAGTTGAATTAGAGATTCCTCCAATGTTTATGGTTTCTGCCCTTATAGCAAAAACCGTTAATACTAGAATTAGCACTATGATAAAAGGTGCTATTTTTAATGTTAAGTTTTTTACGTCCATGTTATTAATTCTCCTTTTTACCTCCATAATAGATAAAAGAAAGGATAATGATAAGTTTATACTATGATAAATTGATAAATACTGAATAAATTCAAATTATAAACTATATCTAACGAGAATAATCTGATAAATATATAGTTTAGAAAAATTGTTATATCAATTAATAACTATCCTTATATAGATTTAAGTTTTAAGATATATTTAAAGTATTTTAATTAACAATTATTATACGAAAAAAATTATCTAAATTACTTAAAAAAAATTCATTAAAAGATAAACTAGAATTGATTTTGAAACCCTGAAAAAAATTATTATAAACAAAAACCAAAAATAAATTCAGTAGTTAAATCAAAGAACAAATACGAAAAAAATATTACGGCACCATCCAAAAAAACCAAAATTCAATAAAAAGGAAAATATAATCATGATTTCAGACATACTTGAATATTTCAACAACAAAAAGTGGTATAGAGACAGAATAGAACATATCGAAGAGATACCACCAAGAAGGGCACGATACACCACCCAAAAGCTAGATTTGCCAGATGCACTTGAGGACTATCTAAAAAATCATGATATAACCTTATACACCCACCAATATGAAACGCTCCAACATTTAAGAAACAATGAAAACGTGATAATCACCACCCCCACCTCATCAGGTAAAACATTATCATTTTCACTGCCGGTACTGGAAAACCTATGCAAATACGAAGACAACACGGCATTATACATCTACCCAACAAAGGCACTTGCAAATGACCAGCTAAAAAGCATACTGAGTATTGACAAGGAATGTGACCTGGAAATATACCCTGCAAAGTATGATGGGGATACGCCAAAGTCAAAAAGACCTGAAATAAAAAGAAAATCAAGGTTAGTCATTACAAATCCATATGAACTGCATTATATATTGCCATGGCATGAGCAATGGAAACGCTTCTTTGAAAACATTAAATACATAATAATAGATGAAGCACACCAGTACCGTGGAGTATTCGGATCAAATATGGCATTTCTTATCAGAAGATTGAAAAGAATATGCAAATACTACGGCTCAGATCCACAGTTTATCATATCAACAGCTACACTAGCAAACCCCGTTGAATTTGGTGAAAAACTAACGGGACTTAAGTTTAAGATAATAACGGAAAACGGTTCACCATCAGGAAAAAAATATTTCATGTTCTTCAATCCATACGCCATCGAATCAAAAAATCCATCGATAAACAAGGACACACAAAAATTATTCAACACATTCATAGAACACGACCTTCAAACAATCTGCTTTGAAATATCAAGAAAGATGGCTGAAATAATAGCAAGAAACTCAAAAAAGGCACTTGAAAATACAAGACCCGACCTTATAAATAAGGTAACCGCGTATCGTGCAGGATACACCATTGAAGAACGTAAAAAGATAGAAAACAAACTAAAAAGTGGCGAACTTAAGGGAATAGTCACAACAAATGCTCTGGAATTGGGAATAAACATCGGTTCACTTGATAGCGTAATCATCTCCGGCTATCCAGGTACTATTATATCCACATGGCAACAGGCCGGAAGAGCAGGTCGAAGCAATCAAGAGGCAATAATCACGATGATAGCATTCCAAAACCCTCTGGATCAGTACTTCATGAAACACCCTGAACTATTCTTTACCAATTCACATGAACACGCAATAATCGACTTAAACAATGAAGAAATACTCAGAGGACACCTCAAATGTGCAGCGTATGAACTGCCAATAAAATACAGCGAAACAGACAGCTTCGGATTTGATGACCAGGGAGTGGTGTTTGATGAGATAAGTGAAATGGAAACCCAGGAGATACTTACATATAAACACGATCAATGGTCATATAACGTAACATCTAGTGACGATAACCCCAACTTTAAAGTAAGCCTCAGCGACACCATGTCCGAACCGTTTCTGGTATACAACGGCAGGAAATTCCTGGAATCCATGAGCCAAAAACAGGCATTCAGGGAAGCACATGAAAATGCCGTACTCATACATAACGCCGAAACATATCTCGTAAATGAATTGGACATTAAAAATAAAAGGGTTTACGTCAAGAAAAAAGATTTGAACTATCATACACAGACAATCAAGGAAGTTGATGTAAGAAACCTTAAAATTGAAAAGAGTGAAAAACTTGGTGACATTCAACTAAACTATGGTAGCGTGAACGTTATTGAAAAATATGACCGATACAACATCATCGAATTCAGTAAGATAAAGGCATCCAAGAAGTTAAACCTGCCACCACTCGACTTTAAGACTAAGGGATTCTGGTTTACCATACCGTATCAGGTAAGAGAGGAGCTTGAAGAATTCCTGTTGAGTGAGGATAAATTCAAGGACATCTTAATGGGATGCCTGCAGGGCGTGGAAAATGTAATACTATCCGTATGTCCATTCCATGTGATGTGTGACTCTCACGATTTAAGTGGTGTGGCAAAGAATATGCATGAAGACACATTGAATGCTACGATATTCATCTATGACGGTTTTGAAGGTGGAATTGGATTAACACAAAAAGCATTTGACCTATTTGAGGACATTATAAAAATGTCATATGACCTGGTTAACGATTGTGACTGTGAAAGTGGATGTCCTGCATGTATCTATTCATCACAACAGCAGACAGATGACAAATACCTGAACAAGGAAGGAACGCTCCTAATACTAAAGAGGTTATATGAAATAATAACAGAAAATAAAAAAGAGGGAGATTAGGTTTTTTCTTCTTTTTGAGCCTTCTCGAAGTCGGCTATTGAAGAGGTGAATCGGCATTTTGGAAAACCTGAACAGCCAATGAATTCACCGAACCGGCCCATTCGTTTTATCAAATCCTTTCCACAATCAGGACATTCACCTACAACATCATTTGATGATTCCTTACCACCATTTGCACATTTTGAATCAAGACATGCTCTTTGTCTAGGCTTACCGAATGATATCAGTGGAAGTCCACATTTTTCACATTTCGTTTTAAGTACGCTGGCACCTGCAGGTAGTGAATATGTTTTCTTACAGTCGGGATAATTTGAACAGCCTACAAACTTACCGCCACGTGGTGATGATATTATTATAAGATTTCCACCACATTCACATTCTGCTACAATTTTACTCTGTTCATATGCACTGAACAATTCCTTACCTATATTTTCCTGGTTATTGTCCATGGAATCAAGTATTCCATCCAATTCCTTCTTGGCAATATCCACTACTTCGCTTTCACTAATCTTCTTGTCCTTAATCTCAGAGATATCATCCTCAAATTCACGTGTCATCTGTTCGCTGGTGATTCTTTCGGAGTATTTCTCGAGTGTATCAATTATACGTTCACCAAGTTGATTGACGGTAATCTTCTGTCCTTCAACATATTTTCTGGTGTATAATATTGCAACAATATTAGCACGGGTAGATTTTGTACCCAGTCCACGTTTTTCCAGTTCCCTGATGATTGATGCCTGATTATATCTTGCAGGTGGTTTTGTTTCCTTTTCTTCACTCAATACTTTGGCCGTGGTACTTTCACCTTCTTTCAAATCAGGGAATTCCTCATTTTTAACCTTTTTGTATTGGTAAGGGTCAAGACTTAACCATCCTTCCTTGGATATTCTCTGCCTTGAGAAGTCAAATGCCTCCCCTCCAATGTCCAGATCTACTTTTATTGATTCGATCTCTGCAGGTTCACCGAACAGGCTGATAAACCTATATGTGATTAGGTCATATATTTTCTGATAGTCCTCCGTTATATCCTTCGGCAGTGTTCCCGTCGGATGTATAGCAGGGTGTGCCTCATCGGTCTTTTTACCCTCGTTAGGTTTTAGCGGTTCTTTGAGTGACTTGATTTTATCCTTGTATTTTGGATCTTTGGCCAATTCATTGAGTATGTTGTCCAGTCCAAGGTTTGCAGGTAATTTCTGTGATGATGTTCTAGGATAGGATGTGTATCCTTCAACATACAGGTTCTGTGCTATCTGCTGGGTTTTTCTTGGAGTGAAACCAAACTGTGCATATGCCTCTGACTGGAGCGTTCCTAATTCAAACGGTACAGGCAATGGCTTTTTGCTTTTTCTGTTTGTTATCTTTGTAACCTTAGCGTCCTTACCCTTGCAGTTTGCCAGGATTTTGTCTACCTCTTTTTTGTCGAATATTTTGCCTTTCTTATGATCGGCTATTATTGACTTTGGAAGTTTGGCCTTTATCACCCAGTATGGCTCTGGTATGAATTTTTTTATCTCCTTTTCACGTTCGGTTAGTATTGCCAGTGTCGGTGTCTGTACACGTCCTGCGGAGAGTTGAACGTACCTGTTTGTCACACTGGATACTGAATCGGTCATGGCCTTGGATATGTTCACACCGAATAGGTAGTCAAGGATGTGTCTTGCTTCCCCACTGTCTACCCAGCTGATATCATCGGTCAATGGATAAGCTTCGGAGTAAGCCTTTATCAAATCTTTCTTGGTCAATGCCGAAAATTTCATCCTGAATGAATTTTCTATACTTTTTTCTCCACAGATGTATTTTAATGCATTGAATCCGATTAATGTTCCTTCAGTATCATAATCGCATGCATGTATAAATCTATCGGCATCCTTTGAAAACTTTTTAATCAAGTCAACATAGTTTTTCACATACTTTTTTGATTTATCTGTTTCATATAACGGTACCCATTCAACATCGTATAATCTTTTTTCTTTGCTTTTTGCCTTTAGTGAAAATAAGTGACCAACAGCGGACAATACTGTTATCTTATCACCATTATCCTTCGTTATCTCATAGTATGGTACACGTTTATATGAATTTTTAATTGGTGAATCTGATAATGCTTCAGCTACCTTTTGGGCAACCTTCGGCTTTTCACAAATTATTAATTCACTCATGTATTTTATCTCCCAAATCTCGTTAATTAAATAATTTTTTTATTAAAATAAAAATATCATTCCTTGAATTTTACATTTTTATATTTTCGTAAATTCCATATTAAATGATTATTAATTGCATAATATATATAATATTATATTGAAGAACAAATAATTAAGATGATGATTTCTCATTATGAAAACGATTATCACTAATATGACCACCCATTTAATTTGATAAATAGAAGAGGACAACATTAATGTTAATAGGAGTAATTTCAGATACACATATACCTGTACGTAGCAAGAAAATTCCGGACAAAGTGTTTGAAGTATTTAAGGATGTTGATTTAATACTCCATGCCGGAGATATTGAAACGTTGGATGTGATTGAAGAATTGAAAACAATTGCACCTGTTGTTGCTGTGCATGGTAATTGTGATTATGATTTAGGATTAAATAACGCGGAAATAATAGATGTTGAGGATGTGAAAATTGGACTGGCCCATGGGGTTGTATATCCCAAAGGGGATACCCAACAGTTATATTATCTGGCAAAGGAGTTAGACGTCGATGTCATGATTACAGGCCATACACATCAGGCATCAATCCAGCAGATTAAGGATGTGCTGCTTTTAAATCCGGGAAGTCCGACACAGCCAAGAATGAGTGAGCCTAGCGTCATGCTTGTAGAGATAAACGGTAGTGAAGTTGAGGCGGAAATTGTTGTTATAGGAAGTCCCATGTGTAAATCACTGGATTTCAGCAGATTTAAACATTTATATGAATAAATTAAAACAAAAAATGGATTGAAGGTGAAAATATGAGTAGATGGAAGGCAAAGCACGACAAGGAACATTATTATAAACTTGCAAAAAAACAGAATTATCGTTCCCGTGCATCATATAAACTAAAACAACTGGACAAGAAGTATAAACTGTTAAAGCCGGATTATAATGTGGTTGATTTGGGTGCCGCTCCCGGCGGATGGAGTCAGGTGGTATGTGACGTTATAGGTGAAGAGGGAACTGGCATTGTCGTGGCGGTAGATCTAGAGTACATCAAACCGATTGATCATGAAGCATTCATAGCCGTTAAAGGTGACTTTACAACAGAGGAAGTTCAAAATACAATTACCGAGATTATTGATGGAAAGGCCGATGTCATATTATCGGATGCATCACCTAAACTATGTGGAATTAAGGATATTGATAACTTCAGATCATATGACTTGGCAACGGCCGTTCTTAACATCTCTGACAATATCCTTAAAAAGGAGGGAAACCTTATCATGAAGGCATTTCAGGGTGAGGCATACCAGGAGCTGATAAACAAGCTGAAGAAAAAGTTCAGGACAGTTAAGACAACAAAGCCTAATTCATCCAGAAAACGCAGCAGTGAAATGTACGTTATTGCAAGGGGTTTTAAAGGACCTAAAAAGTAAACTATTCATCTTTTGATTGACTAATATTGAAAATAAGTAAACTTCCTTATTCACCTTTTTAAAACCAGACAACCAGTCTTTATCCAAAAAAAGTGATAGTAAAAATAATTAAATAAAAAAAAATAGTTTACATACAGTTTATGAGGTTATGTTACTGTATGTATCTTGAACAAATTTTAAATCCTCATTTACTGAGGTTATTTTTGATTTTATAACATCTTCTGACTTACCATTATTTATGTCATTTTCGATTGAATTAATGGTTGTGTTTGCCTCGGATAATTTTAACTTACCATTATTATAAGTGGTTTTTAAGGCTTTATCCTTACTTTGAGTAACTTGATCACTTAGAGACAGGTATGTTGCTGAGACATTGTTATATTGACTTTTTAATTGATTTAACTGATCATATTCTGCTCCGCTTGATACGGATGTAGACACTGTATTTGTTAAACCTGAAACTGCAATATATGCAATTACGCCAACAGTTATTAATATCAATATCACACCGATTAATGATATGGTTAAAGATGTTGTCTTGAATAGCTTTAATCTTGAACGTTTCATTCTTTACCTCTAAAAAAATTGTATTATGATGAAATAATTTTTTCAATATAATTTTACAATCTTAATAATTTTAATATGATAACTTTCATATAATAATATTAGTTATATTAATTTCTATTTTTTACATTATTTAATCATTGACATGAAAAAAAGGTAAAGAGGAAAATGAATAAAAATATTTAAATTGAGTTTTTCTGTAAAAAGTAGATTTTGATTATAAAATAAAGTTTAAAAATGATAATATGGAAACTATGCAAGAATCTAAAGGCAAGAATTCAGTTTTGAAATTAGAAGAATTCTTTAGTAGTCGTATGAAAGATGAAGTATTTGCTGTTTTAGATAAGTATCCTGAAGAAAAATCAGTTATAGTGGACTATAATGATTTGGAAATATTTGACCCTGATACTGCTGACTTATTAATTGAAAAGCCTGAAGAAATGTTAGATGCCGCAAGTAAATCTATCGTTAACATTGACCCGCAGAGAAAGAATGCACAGCTAAATGTCAGGTTTAAGAATGTGCGTAACAATGTACCGCTCAGATATCTTCGTAGTGAATATATTGGCAAGTTTATTGCCGTCGATGGGATTGTACGTAAGACCGATGAAATTCATCCACGTATAATGAGTGCTGTGTTTGAGTGCAGAAGCTGTATGAGATTACATGATGTTGAACAGAAATCAAATATTATCCATGAACCCGCTGTATGTACAGAATGTGGTGGCCGTTCATTCAAATTGCTTCAAGAGGAATCCCAGTATATGGATACGCAGACTGTTAAACTGCAGGAACCACTGGAAAACTTATCCGGTGGTGATCAGCCTAGACAAATCAATATCGTCCTGGAAGATGACCTTGTGGATACACTGACTCCTGGAGACAAGATTAGAATAACCGGCATACTGAGGACAGTCCGTGATGAAAAATCAAAACGATTTACCAATTACATCTACGGTAACTTCTTTGAAGCCCTGGAACAGGAATTTGAAGAATTGGAAATTAGTGAAGAGGATGAGGAGGAAATCAGACAACTGGCAAGTAGCCCCGACATCTATGATAAAATCATCAACTCCACTGCACCATCCATTCAGGGTTACTATGAGGTAAAAGAGGCAATAGCATTCCAACTGTTTGGTGGTAGTGCAAAAATCCTGGAGGATAAAACCCACATGAGAGGAGACATGCACATATTGATTGTTGGAGATCCTGGTATTGGTAAATCCCAGATACTTAAATATGTTTCAAAGCTTGCACCCCGTGGTATATATACCAGTGGTAAGGGTACCAGTGGTGTAGGACTTACTGCCGCTGCCGTACGTGACGACCTTGGTGGTTGGAGTTTGGAAGCGGGAGCATTGGTACTTGGTGATAAAGGTAACGTATGTGTAGACGAACTTGATAAGATGCGTGAAGAGGACCGTTCTGCTATACACGAGGCTTTAGAACAGCAGACAATCTCCATTGCAAAGGCTGGTATTATGGCTACATTAAACAGTAGATGTAGTGTACTTGCCGCTGCTAACCCTAAATTCGGTAGATTTGACAGGTACAAGTCCATCGCCGAGCAGATTGACTTGCCTTCACCTATCTTATCACGTTTTGATTTGATATTCATTATCGAGGATAAACCTAACGCGGAAAGAGATCATAGCCTGGCAGGTCACATATTGAAGATACATCAGGACAGAAATATCAACTATGAGATTGAACCGGAATTTATGCGTAAATACATTGCATATGCCCGTAGAACAGTTAATCCGACGTTAAGTAATGAGGCCGCCACGACCCTTCAGGACTTCTATGTTACCATGCGTAGCGGTGCTATTGATGAGGAATCACCTGTACCGATTACTGCCCGTCAACTGGAGGCACTCGTTCGTATTGCAGAGGCCAGTGCACGTATCAGATTAAGTGATGAGGTAACCAAGGAAGATGCCGAAAGAGCTATCCAGTTACAGGAAAACTGTATGAAACAGGTGGGATATGATCCTGATACAGGTAAGGTAGACATCGATAAGGTTGAAGGTAGAACATCAAAATCTGAAAGGGATAAAATAAATATAATTACCGATGTAATTAAGGAATTATGTGTAGACTATGAAGGTAGTGCTCCAAAAACAGTGGTTTATGCAGAATTAGCCGATAAATATAACATTGGTGAAAATAAGGTTGATGAAATCATCAATATGCTCAAAAGTAAGGGCGTTATTTATGAACCTACCGCTGACCATTATAATATAGCATAAATGATATTATAGATAAGTTAATAATAAGCTTGAAACATATATTATATTATTATAAATTAATTAGGACAATTAAGATTATATCAATATAATAATTTTTTTTAATCGAAAAGGAAAATAAAAAAATCGGAGGTATTTGACTAATGGCAAGAAAGAGTGAAAAATCTGAATTTGAAGAATATGAAGAATTATTAGATCAAGCATATGAACAATTACCAGATACAATATTTGAAGCAAAAAGATTTAAAGTACCTAAAGGATACTCTGTCATTCAAGGTAATCGTACAATTATCAAAAACTTTGGAGACGTATCAAGTACATTAAACAGGGATCCACAACACATATTGAAATACCTGTTAAGAGAGTTAGGTACTAGTGGAAACGTAGAAGGAAATCGTGCAATAATGCAGGGTAAATTTACCCATTACGTGATAAATGATCGTATAAAGGAATATGTCGATAACTTTGTAATGTGTCATGAATGTAACAGACCGGATACAATCATCATACGCGAAGACCGTATTGACATGTTAAAATGTAGTGCCTGCGGAGCAAGAGCACCACTTAAATCATTATAAAGATAGATTAACCAATCTTCCCCTCTTAAACCTTTTTTTAAGTTCTAAAAAAGAAATTTATTTGATATGACACTAGTTACTTAATTAATTACATTAAAATAATACATGAGTGATAATAGTTATGTTTTGTTTATTGTGTGATAGTCAGGAAAAGTTATATGACGGTCTTTGTAAGAAATGCTTTCTAGAGGAGTTTGAAGCCCTTAATGTACCGGATTATACTACATTTACTGTTTGTTCTCATTGTGGTGCGACTCTAAAGAAAAACAAGTGGCTCCAGGTAGGATACTTTGATGATGAAATAATAAATGATGCCATTCAGAAGAATATCGAAGTAAATCCCAAACTTGAGGATGTGGATATATACACCGAGATAACCAATAATCGTGGAACCGTATATGAATGCATCATACATGTAAATGGAAGATTAATCGATACAGACATATCCAAAGAATATCCAATAGAAGTGAAAGTGGAAAAGGGAGTATGTCCTGATTGCAGCAAATTTCATTCAGGTTACTATGAAGCTGTTATCCAGCTTAGAGCCGATGACAGAAAACTGCTTGATGAAGAAGTTAAACAAGCGGATGAATTCATCTCGAATGAAATACAAAGATTATGTAAGACAAATAAACTGGCATATGTGACAGAACGTATTGTTCTGAAGGAGGGTATAGACTATCAGGTCGGCAGCTACAATGCAGTCCACAAGATTGTCGTTAACCTACAGAAACAATTCGGAGGAATAATTACCGAGTCACGTAAGATTGTCGGTCATGACAAGTCACGTAGTAAGGATCTGTATCGTTCATGGGTTTTACTTAGGCTTCCGTCATTTAATAAGAATGACTTTATAGAATATGATGACAAAATCATAAAGATTGAAAAAATCGGCAGTCATAAATTCTCGGGTATCAATCTTAAGGATTATTCAACCGAATCAATCAGCTGGAAGGAATATGACAATATCAGGAAGATAGCCGACACCGATGATATTAAGCCTACCACCATCACCAACATTACCCCTAGTGAGGTTCAAGTGTTGGATCCGGATAATTATGACACGGTGGACTTAAAGAAGCTGGACGTTATGAATAATCTTAATATTGGAGAAGAGATTAATGTGATTAAAATCAAAAACACGGTATATGTCATACTGGATGACAAATAGTCTTAATGATTATAAAAGGTTAATAAGATGCGATTAAAATTATGAATTAGAAAATTTGGAGGAAAAAAATCATGGATATTGAAGAAGCTATAGCCAATATTAGCAAGGATACGGCAGAAATTATTGAAGTTGACGAATTGAAGGAAATTTTAAAGAGAGATGATAAGACCGCATATGTAGGTTTTGAGCCATCAGGTAAGATACACCTTGGTCATGCATTGACAATCAAACGTATGAAGGCACTGCAGGATGCGGGTTTTAAGATTAAAATTTTCATAGCAGACCTTCACGCATACCTTAACGGTAAGGGAACATTGGAGGAAATCCAGGAAACCGCAAAGTACAACACCGAATGTTTCAAGGCGTTAGGCCTTAGCGAAGATACAGAGTTCATCCTAGGTTCTGACCGTATGAGTGCCGAGTACATGTTCAAAGTGTTTAAGGTAGCACAAACTGTTACAATACAAAGGGCACAGCGTAGTATGGCCCAGATTTCAAGGGATGAAACACATAACGTAGCCGAAGCACTGTATCCTATCATGCAGGCATTGGATATTGAAGATTTGGGCGTTGATGTTGCCGTTGGTGGTATGGAACAACGTAAGATACACATGCTTGCAAGGGAAAGCCTGCCAAAATTCGGAATTTCTGCACCGGTATGTATTCATATACCACTTATACATGGAACAGACGGATCTGCTAAAATGTCCAGCAGCAAAGGTAACTTCATAGCAATAGATGACAATCCAAAGGATATCAAGACAAAAATCAACAAAAGCTTCTGTCCTGCAGGAGTGGTTGAGGATAACCCTGTTATGGAATTGGCACATTACTACATCTTTGATGAAAATGACAAGATACTAATTGAAAGACCGGAGAAATTTGGTGGAAACCTTGAACTGACCGAAGAGGAATTGACTGACATCTATCAAAAGGGAGAACTTCACCCAATGGACTTGAAAAATACTGTCAGCAAATACATAATTGACAGGCTGGAACCGGCAAGAGAATACATGGCAAATAGGTGAGCGTAAATGGTTAAACATACAATGAGAGTATTATCAGGAATGAACCCTAGACAAGTGGATGAGATGATTAGCAAGTATCACTTAAACATGCTTCAGACAGATAAGGGAATATTGCTTTTTGAAGGTGAATTAGAGGACTTAAGAGAGGCTTCAAAGCATGTTGTCGATGTGATACTTCCACCTGGTCCAACCGTAAGTGAAATACAGGATGCCGTTGAAAAGTTTGACGTCAAACTCAAACAATCCGAGGACGGACCACAATTACACGGCAGACTAATAGACATTAACGATGCCATTAACTATATTGTGGATACCATGACGGAAAGATTAAATCTATAGAAGCACCATAAATAAGAATATTATAATAGCTGAAAAAAATAATAATAAAAAAATAAATCAATAAAGGAATGATCAATATGAAAGCAGATTCAATAAAAATAGCTGATGGAGTATACTGGGTAGGAGCACTTGACTGGGATGCACGTGATTTTCATGGTTTTGCAGTCCCTGGTATGACATATAACGCATACCTCATATTTGGTGATGAAAAAACTGCACTTATAGATAATGTATATGATGGATTTTTCCCTGAAATGTGGGCAAGAATAGAAGATGCATTTGCAAAAGAGGACAAAGAAGTGGAAATTGATGCGCTTGTAATCAACCACATCGAAAATGACCACATAGCATCCATCCCTGAATTTCTGGAAAAATTCCCTGACATTGAATGCCTATGTACACAGGCAGCAAGCATGGGTATAAAAAGACAACATCACTGTCTAGCAGACAGGGAATTTACCATCATCTCCACAGGGGATACACTTGATTTGGGCGGTAAAACATTTACATTCATCAACGCACCAATGCTACACTGGCCTGACAGTAACTTCACTTTATACAATGAAGAAGGAATTCTATTTTCCAACGATGCATTCGGTCAGCACATCTGTGAAAGCAAAAGATATGACGTTGACATCGACCCTGGATACCTGGAGTTACACGCAAAAAGATTTTATGCAAACCTAGTGCAGCTATCCGCATCAATGGTACTTGCAAAGGTTACTGAAATGACACAGGCAGGATACCTTGACAACCTTACGATGATTGCACCTTGTCATGGCCAAATATGGAAAAACCCATCCACAATTGTTGACTTGTATGCCAAATGGGCTAAAGGTGAAGCTGATGACAAGATAACCGTTATTTATGAAACCATGCATCACTCTACCCAAAAGATGGCTCATCAGATTGCTGAAGGAATAATGTCCGAGGGCGTTGAAACCAAGATGCACTTCATCAGATATGACCCCGAGTCAGATATACTTGCCGACATATTGGACAGTAAGGCAATAGTTGTTGGTGTACCTACCATGATGAACAACCCTTATCCAAAGATTGGAAACCTACTGTCATATCTTGATTGTGTAAGTCCTGCAAATACCGGCGTACGTAAAAAAGCAGTTGTATTCTCATCCAAAGGATGGGCAGGAGGAGCAATACCTAAACTTACCTCAAGATTAACCGATGCAGGTTTCGATGTTCTGGATGAATCCGTTGAGGAAATCTACGTACCTGATGACAATGACATGGAAAAATGTTATGACTTGGGTAAAAAATTAGCAAAAATGATTAAGGAATAACCATATTCATATTTTATGATTATGAATATTCATCCGATATTATAAACTTCGATTAACGTGTTTTGGAATTCAGCTTCCAAAATCTTACTTTTTTTGGAAATGATTTTGATAAAAAAATAATTATAGGGGATTATTTGTTGAATAATCTGTTGTCAATCACGTCCCTTATGTTTTTTTGTACCTTATTGACATTTGGATATGCCGATATTTTTATCGTGTTCTTATATCTTAGGAGTTTAAGATAGTTCTGTCTTGTTTTTCTCAGAAACTGCATGTTTTCAAATACTTCTTCGCCTTCACATCTTTTGATTGCAATGTTTTCATTCAAGTCAAGCAGTATCAACAAATCAGGTCTTGGAGTATGCTGATTTATCTGATAAATCCATTTAGGAGTGATAGAATAATTATTCTGATAACATATACTTGAATAAAATGACCTGTCACTTAACAGAAGATTATTTGGGTTGTGCTTATACTTCAATATTTCCTCTTTCTGAGTTAACCTGTCTGCAGCGAATAATAATGCCAGGATTTGTTGGTTATTGTCCTTTAATGAATCATCGTTTTTCAGTTCTTGTCTTAATAATTGTCCTACAGGTGAATCTGTTGGTTCTACGATTCTTTTTGTATCAATACCCTTAGAATTGTAATACTTTTCTAAAAGATTTGCGTGTGTGGATTTTCCCACCCCGTCGATTCCTTCCAATACTACGTACATGTTCCTACCCTATTTAACTGTTAAGTAAATATATCTTAAATTAAATATAAAAGTATATGCTTTAATTTGTGGGAGGAATTTTTCTTGGATAATGAATGTAAGGTATTGTCACCTGTAGGTAGTATGGATGTGTTGAAGGCCAGCGTATTTAGTGGTGCCGATTATGTGTATCTGTCCGGTAAAATGTATGGTGCCAGAGATTATGCCAGCAATTTTACGCATAAGGAACTTGAAAAGGCCATTGAATTTTGTCATAACTTCAATGTGGGAGTATTTGTTACTGTCAACACTTCAATTCTTGAAAGAGAGATAACTGATGTGTTGGATTATGTGTATTTCCTGTATACACAGGGTGTGGATGCAGTTATCGTGGAGGATATAGGACTTGCATCCATCATTAATAAATTAATACCTAACCTGGATTTGCATGCATCCACTCAGATGACCATTTATGATTACAGCATGATTAAGTATCTGGAGGATAACGGATTTGTAAATGCCAACATCTCCCGGGAGGTACCGTTGAGGCGTATAAAATCAATCATGCAAAAGCTTAGAAAATATGACCATAAGATTAAGATAGAGGTTTTTGCCCATGGGGCATTATGTTACTCCTACTCCGGCAGGTGTTTGATGTCATCGTTTTTAGGCGGTCGCAGCGGTAATCGTGGATTGTGTGCACAGCCATGCAGGATGAGATATGCTCTTTTGGACAAGTATCATGGAAGAGTTTGTGAGGATACGTACCTGTTGAGCACTAAGGATTTATGCACCTATGATGATGTTTCCCAATTAGTGGATTGTGGCGTGGATTGTCTTAAAATAGAAGGTCGTATGAAGTCAAGGGAGTATGTCTCCAGTACCACCCATGCATACAGGAATGCTGTTGATGGAAATATCTGCAAAGAGGACAAGTTTCTTCTTAATCTGGCATTCAATAGAAGTCTTACGGGCGGTTATATTATGGATAATGATGCTTCGGAGGTTGTGGGCAGAAACCAGCCCGGAAGTAACGGTTATCCCGTAGGTGTGGTGAGCAAGTCCAACTCCAAAAAAATTACCATTAAGCTTCTTAATAGGGATTATCCCATCATGTTTAGCAATGGCGATGGATTGAAGTTTGAATTTGACAATAAGAGTTATGGAATGTATGTTACGAAGATTTTCGATCAGAGCAAATATAAACTCATAATAGCAAATGATAAGAATATTTTCCTGAATGAGGGTACGTTGGTCTATATCACGTATTCCAAATATCTTCATGACAGGACAAAAGCAATAATAAATGAAAGGCACATCAATAAAATACCTCTTGACTTGGAAATTAACGTGAATGATGAAAGACAACTTGAAGTAAAATGTATGCTTGAAAACAGCAAAAAATCATTCAACTATCTATCTGATGAAAAGTTCCAAAAAGCACAGAAAAGGCCTTTAAGCAGAGAATCTGTAAACAAACAACTCTCAAAGACGGGTGAAAGCAAATTCATTGTAAACAGCATTAGCTATAAAAATTTCCCAGATGACCTGTTCATGCCAATATCCACACTTAACGAGATTAGAAGACAGCTGATTAAAAAGCTTAAAAAGGAACTGGATAACCTTTACACTCCTGACAAAGAGGAAATAAGAAATATTAAGGAGAATATTAGCAACTTCAAGAAGACATATTACGCAAAAAAGGAACAGATTAAATCAATAACACACCATGAATCCATAAAATCCGATAAGAAGTGGAATGTCTACATACAAAACATGAAACAGGCAGAACTGATTGAAAATTACAAATTTATCAATGGCGTGTACTATGACGGGTCATATAACTATGACAACATGCATGACTACTCAAGGGGTATGTATGATGAGCTATACATGTTAAATGAGATACTGCCCGATAGCACCGATCTGGTATGGGTACTTCCACAGCTACTGCTTGATGAGGACTTTGCCCATATCAGCGAAATACTCCTGAAATTGGAACGTGACGAGATTGATGTGAAGTTACAGACTGATTCGATTGGTGTGGCCGACAATATGGATGCTATATTCTACGGCAATTACCTTAACGTCTACAATAACTATTCCATAAAAAAGTTAAGTGAAAAAAATCTCTTTGAAAGGTTGGTTGTATCCAATGAAATTTCAATCAATGACGTGAAAATGTTGCATTCGGATGATTGCGAATTGGAATATGTGTTGTTTGGATATAATCAGCTGATGATTTCAAGGGATGACTTTGAGGATGTCATTGATGAAAGAATATCCAATCAATATTATTTGAAGGATAAGCGTGACAATGAGTATCCGTTGGTATTTGACTGCAATGGCAATAGTCATATCTATGATTACCGGATTGCCAATCTGGCAGGTCGTCTTGATGAGTTTGGAGATAGTGGAATTGACGTATTGAGTATTGACTTAAGGCACTTGAATAGTACTGACAGCAGGAGGGTACTGGATTACTTTGAACGGGTTACGGACCATTATAATCCAGACGAATGCAATTTGGAATTGACAGATAACAACAATTTCTATGAATTGAATATTGAAAAGGGATTGTTTATTAATAAATCCAAGTAATTAAATTTCATGATAAAAATGGACATTATTGATTCATTTACACCCCCTTTTTTTATTGAATACCCTATTTTTGAAAGATTTAATTATCAACAAAAAAAGTATCATAAAAATTTTTAGGTATACCTAAATTTATATATTGGATAAATGACATAACATAACACAACAAAAAAAATACAAGGAGACAACAAGATGACCGAAAAAGTAGACTTAAGTTCAGTAAGTGAAACCATGCTAGTCCCATTATATGCCAGAGCAATAGAAAGCAAAAAAGAAAATCCAGAATTCATTGACAAAACGGCAATACATGTAATGGACAACCTAGATTATGACTTCAAAAAACGATTCAAACAATCAACCAACAAACTTAACTTCTGGGGATGCTCGGCAAGAACCGTGATACTGGACAGAGAAGCAAAAAACTTCATCGACAAAAATCCAGAGTGTACTGTGATAAACATAGCATGCGGACTGGATGACAGATTCACCAGAGTGGACAACGGACAAATCCAATGGTACAACATCGACTTTCAAGAGGTTATAAATCTAAGAGAAAAACTCATAAAAACAAATCCCCGAGTAAAAAACATAGCCTCATCAGCAATGGACTTCAAATGGATAGACCAAATAGACGATAAAGAAAACGTGCTGATAATAGCCGAAGGATTCTTAATGTACCTTGATGAACATGAGGTAAAGGAATTATTTGACAAGATATCAGAAAGCTTCACAAATATGGAGTTACTCATTGAATTAATGGCCGAATGGATGGTCAAAAACCAGAAAGTACATGACACCACACGAACCACAGGTGCAGTATTTAAATGGGGCGTAAAAGACGGAAAAGACTTTGAAAGGCTATGTCCCGAATTTAGGCTAATTGCCGAGTACAACCTAACCGACAAGATGAAAGATTACTCACCAATATTTATCAGAATAATATCCCCATTTTTAAAGAGTAGAAACAATAGAATAGCCAAGTATGAAAAAATGCAAATATGACCATAACCACCCCCTTTTTCAATTATTTTTTTTAAATTTAATCAACATCCACTTTCATCAATATGACAAAAGCAAATTCAAAAAGAATTAAATCATATAAGCAACAAAGTGGAATACATGACAACAGGTGACAAATTAATAGACATACTCAACCAAGAAAATCATATAGTTATTGCCGAACTAATGAATGATGAAATGAAAAAACAGGTCCTTCAGCATGAAATGAAACGACTCGAAGAACTGGTCCCATTTATCAACAAAGGGATGCAGGAAGCCTTTGAAGAAAAAGAAGCAATAGTAATTGTAATGGACAATACAATAGAGCACATACGAGCTACAAATCCAAGTGATCCCGATGCGGGCGGATTTACCCTTCAAACAGAAAACGGTAAAATCATAGGCGAGGCAATATATGATGAAGAGGAACTTGAAGACCTGAGAGATGATCCCAATTCATACTTCATATCAGAAAATTTCGTCATGTATACTGATTTAGCCACTCCAGGTGAAAAGCAGTTCTTTGTAGTTGACAGCACAAACAGTAACTTCTTTACTGACAAAGACCTTGAAAGCATTGTAAGCAGCCTGACAGTTGCAATACCATCCACACCTACAGACCATTACATTAAGGACTGCTTTGAATTGCCTCATGAAGACAAACTAGGAACGTTGATTATAGGATTACAGAGTAGATAAAGATGAGAGTAATAGAACTTTTAGAAAATCTTAGTGACATCTACGGCATAGCGGATTTCAATAAGAATAAGGATGAACTGATAGAAAGCTACGGTGAAGATATCTGCAGATATCCATATGCAATAGCAATCGGCCATAAGATGATAGAGGAGATAATTGAAAAGATACCGCTGACATACAATGATGACAAACTGGCACAAGAATACCTTGACGAATACTTCAATTCACATCAGAGAGTATCCGAGATAGCGGGCAAAATTGCAAATCTCATCCAAGAGGAAGGATATCATGCAGTAATATTGGACGTATCGGGAAAGAGTGAAGAGTTAAACCTCAAACAATCATTCAGCAATAAGGCCAGTGCTAACCTTGCAGGCATAGGATGGCTTGGAAAAAACAATCTATTAACTACCGAAGAGTTTGGTCCTAGATTAACGTGGGCTACAATACTTACAGACATGCCATTATCAGACTATGCCGGAGAGCCCATGGAGTCATTGTGTGATGAATGTACAATCTGTGTAAAGGCATGTCCAGGTAAGGCAATAATCGATGATTCCAATCCCAAAATATCATATAATCCTGAGAAATGTGGTGAATTCCTATTTAAAAGAAGGGATGAAGGCCATCCTGTAGCATGTGGTATGTGTCTGTACATATGTCCATTCGGCAACAGCAAAGTGGAACAGTTGACCAGATAAATAAATCCCCATTTATTTTTTTAGCATTTGACAAAAAACTTTTAACAAGTTTAAAGAGAATGTACTGAAAAAAATAGGAATATAACTTATAAAACAGAACATTAATTAATATATTTTCAAGGAAACGGTTAAAATGGACAATCTTAATTTTTCAAAAATGGTTTTTATAACGGGCAGCTTATATTATCTGCTTGCCGAATTCATCTGTGCACTGTTTTTTAATGATTCACTGGTTAATACATACCTTTACCATACAATATCAGAACTTGGTATTCCAAATGCCAATTCTCCATTATCCTTTTTGATGAACTCAGCATTTATTTTTATAGGCTTGGCATTGATTATAGGTAGCTTTTATGGATTTAAGAATCATATCATTAAAAACAAAAGGCTGTTCTATATTTTAACATTAGTCACGGCAATCGGTGTTATTATTGTAGGTTTAATTCATGGAGGCAATCCATTGACCTCCGGTTATCATACAACGGGTGCTGTAATGGCAATACTTGGCGGCAATATCCTGCTGGTGGTTATATCCCGATCAACATCAGAATTCGGAGGATATGAAAAATCCACATTAATGCTTGCAGTTATAGGTTTGATTGCTTTTTGGGTGATGTTTTTTAACATAAAAAGTATTTACATGCCCGTCTTTGAGAGGTTATCTGTTTATACCCTGATAATATGGTGTTTTTTAACAGGATTACACTTGAAATAAAAAATTTAATACAAATAATCAAATATGATAAAAAAAGCAGTATAATGGTAACGTCAAGTCACCATTATATTATTAAAAGCTTTGTGTTCCACCACGTGCATCCATGTATACAGTACGTGTATCCTGTACATTACCGTTACCGTCATATAATGTAATGTATGCATAATCAGGATAGTATTTGAATGCATCTGCACTGTATACCGTTACATAACCGGAGCCATCAACAGTTACCGGTACAACTTTTCCCTGATTCAGATTACTGCCATCCCTACTGTACAATACACTGATTTTTACTTGCTGACCGGAATATTGACTTCCTACAAATACTGTACACTTTGTTTTATCTGATAGTGACGAACCTGTATAGAAACTTCCACTCTTTATTTCCAGTGGAAGACTCTCACTTACGGATTCCTTTGAATTATCCTGAGTTACGGCATTTTGAGTTTTTTCATCGGATGCTGCCTGATGAGCATTTGCATGAGTGTTGTTTATAAGAGCGTTCGCATCACCATTGTTATTTGACATCAACAGGAAGGTTCCCGCGATTATCAATGCCAATAGTATTACTGTTATGCAGATTATGATTATTGCATTGCTGTTGGAGCTGTTCGTATACTGTGGCTGAGCATTGTCCATGGGTGAATTGTTAATTAATGGGCTTCCACAATTTTTACAGTAGGGACTGTTACTTGCATTTAAACAACCACAATTTTGACAAATCATTTTAAAACCCCCATTTTTATCCTTCAAGATATACTTTATAACTATTGATTTAAATAGATTAATCATGAAATGCTGCACTATTTGAAAAAAAATATCGTATATAAAATACTTCAACATCATGAAAAAATCTATATATTACTGGAAAAGAAAGTAAAAAATAGGCCAGAATATTATTTTTTTAGGACTGCAAACACAAATAGGATGAATGAAAAAATGAGATATAAAACTTTTATACTGAGATTAGAGGATCGTTCCGGTCATCTGCTTGAAGTGTCCGAAATAATTTCCTCCCATAATGCAAATATTACACGTCTTAGCTATAACAAGATAGTGGACCAGCATGCAGTATTTGTTGAAGTCTATGCTGATGAAGATAATCTGGATAGGTTATCTGATGAATTGGAAGAACATAATTTGCTATTAAAACAGGGCAGTGAAGAGGTTGACGTCTTAATCACGTTGCAAATACTGGACATACCGGGAGTTGTCAGCGATATCCTAAAAGTATTTCAAAGATATGATGTCAACATATCCTACGTGAACACACAGGAAAATGATACTTCATACCAATACTGTAAAATAGGACTTTATGCTCCTAGTTTAAAAGTTTTAAGCAATGTACTTGAAGAAATCAGTTCATTCTGTAAACTTATTGACATAAACTATGATACCCAAGAGAAGATAATTGATAATTCAGTATTCTATCATAACTTTGCCCAGATGATGCAGAAGAAATTATCCCTGTCTCAGAAGGAAACGGATATCTTTCTTAACAATTCCAACAAGATTCTGCAGATACTTGAAGATAAAAATGAAAACTACTTTAAGACATTCCATTACATCAGGAAATTCGCCGAATTTACAGTGGATTACAAAAATGAACATTTCAATCCACGAATCAGCCATAAAAGCATATCAGATGATGTTAATCTTTATTTGATTGAGCCGCCATGTGGAAGTAACACATATATCATCGAATGTGATGGTGAATTATTGTTTGTTGACTCCGGATTTCGCTGTTATGAGGATGAAATGAAAAAATTTTTCCACGTGCTATTTCCAGACTTCAATCAGATGAAAAAGGAGATTATCATAACCCATGCAGACATGGATCACGTCGGAATAAACGACATATTTGATGACATATACGTTAGTGAAAATACATTCATCAACTTCAAACGAGAACATGAGGGCAAAAAGAATTTCAGGGAAGAAAACCCACTGCATGAGCCATATATAAAATTAGACAGAATCATCTCAAGATATGAACCACCTGAGCTTACAAAACTAAGGATTATTGGAAATAAGACAAACGATAAAGAATTTGAAAAGATTGGCAAATTTAATTTCAAGAATTTGTCATTTGACATCTATGAATCCAATGGAGGACACCTTAAGGGAGAGATAATACTCGTTGAAAAGAAAATGAAAATCCTATTCACCGGTGATATCTTCGTAAACGTCAATGGATTTACCCAAGAACAATATGACTTCAATCTGCTGGCACCCTACCTGATGGGTTCGGTTAACAGTGATTCATCCAAAGCATCAGCCTGCAGAAAGATTATGTTAGATAAGTGCAGAGATTATCTGTTATGTCCGGGCCACGGTACATGGGTTGAAAATAACAAGCAGTAACACCAATATATAAACTCCAATAAAAATGTAATTATCATCAAAGCAAATAATTGATGATTAACCCATTATTATTTTTTCTAAAAAAAACTTATTATTTGACACTATCATGCATCCAAATCAGAAAGGGATTCAATATGGGCCAATTACATACATTCATTCCCGTTCCCACTGATTTTAGAAATAGTTGTAATTACAGCCGCCACTCTGTTTAGACAAATATGAAATAAACGTGCAATGTTTTTTAATGACAGACTTAAAGAGTAATATATTTTAATTAGAAAGACTTGTTTTAATCATCATTTCACCCCATTTTTTTTGAAAAGAAAAAATATTAATCTTAGAAAGGATAATCATTAATTATTGAAAAAGATTAAAAAAAGAATATGGAGAATTATTTATGTTAGAGGAATATCTGCCCTTTATTGGCTTACTAATATTTGGCAACATTGAAAACCTTATACTGGCAAGTCAGGGTGAAGTAAAGAAGGCCAACGTTTTATCATTGAGTATAATGAGTATAATTGTGGTAATATTATGGTTTATTCTAGGAACCCTATTGACTGATATAGCCCTACAGTATTCAAACATCATTAACTTTATAGGCGGACTTGCAATATTCATATTGGGTATACAGTCAGTTGTTGAAGCAATGAAAAATAAAAAAACAAAACAAGAATAAGGTGATGGAATGAACTTAATAAAAGATTGTACTGGATTTTGGGCATTACTTATTTTTGGCAACATTGAAAATCTTATACTGGCAAGTCAGGGTGCCATAAGTCAAGTTAACCAAATTGTACTGTTAATTTTATCTTTAATATTTGTTATCGCATGGCTGTTATTAGGAAAATATGCGACGAAATTTGCAATCAAATACGCAGATGAAATAGAGATTATTGGAGGAGCGGCAATAATATTACTGGGTATTGAGGCCATGCTTGAAGCATTTGGAATCATAAGCATATAATCCACCCCTTCATAAAAAAAATGTTATATCAACAAAAGCATTTTTTTACCTTTTTTTCAAAACTTTTTTTAAATAGTAATATAAGCACTCTTTTTAGAATAATCCATACATCTTAAGTCCAATGTAGAGTACAACTACAATGTGCATGGCATTGAGTATTCGTGCATCCATATTTTTTGACCAGCCGGCCGCATAGCCAGAGACTATCAAACTCGTGATTGTCAGAAATACAAATTGAATGATGTTCACAAAGCCCAGTGAGTATGCAGGTAAATCGGGAATGTTCCACCCCAATATGATGTAGGTAATCAAACCCCCAAGTGATGTTGCTATTATTGAAGCGGATGAGGTTCCTATAGCCTTATGTGTAGGATATTTTAAAAGTATTGTAAGAGCAGGTATCATTATTACCCCTCCGCCAACACCTAAAAGTCCACATAAGAGTCCTGCCGTCAATCCAAGCAGCAGATGCCCCATTCGGTTATGTGAAATATTATCATCATTATCAGGGTATTTAATCAGTATCATGTTAATGACGGCTATTATACACATCGTTGCAAATACTATCTCCAACAATCTCACATTTACGTGAGTGGATATAACTGCACCCATTATGGCACCGATAAAACCTGGTATCATCAACTCCTTAAGATAATCCCCGACAACCATCCCGTTTTCATAATGCTTTTTGGTTGATCTTATCATGGTAACAAAGATTACGGCCAAGCTTGTGGCAAAGGACATTGGTAGGGCTATACTGGCAGGTACTCCCATAGCCAATAGCAGTGCATATTGTATGGGTGTAAGTATTATTCCACCACCAACGCCTAATAATCCTGCCATCAATCCACCGAAGCAACCGCCGATTAACAATAATACCATGTATAAAAGAAAATCCATAAAAAATCCTATCCGTTGAAATTTTAAAATAACATAAATACTTTAAATTAAATAACTATTATTAGTTATCTTTAATATACTATTTTAACTTAACACGATACTAAACAATTATGAGGATGTGTTTTTAATTTACGATATAAAGGAAATTAAGGGTGTTGGTCAGAAGCTGATTGATAAGATTATCGAAAGCTACGGTTCCTATGATGAGTTTGATGATGCCATCAGAAACTATGATATTGACCCATTATTGAATATAGCGGGACTGAGCAATCAGAAGGCATTGGAGATTGTCAGATACATGCATGGAGACAATATTGATGATTTTCTTAAAACGTCCCAGTCAAAGAATATCTACCTTGACATCATTGATAGATTGCTGTCATTTACCAATACCGATTATGCCAGAAATAGGATACTGCTATTAAGTCCCACAAAGGATTATAACAGAATAGAATCCACACAGGAATTAATCAAAAGGACATTGATTGATACCGATAATTTGGATTATGAGTATATCAGAGAATTATATTCCAATATCCATGAACTTAACGAGAATGTCCGTCCCAAATTTAACGATGAATATGCCATCGTATGTGAGGATTATGAGGATTACATGGATTTGGTTGAACGTGGATTCAACAGGTACTGCAATGTCTATGCAATTGAAAGCCAGGTGGACTTTAATGAATTCGAGTTCATAATATATGTATACGACAGTTTTAATGCCGAACCGGGAGAGACAGGCAATGTCATCAGTGTCAGCAGCAAGAGTCCCGATTATGAGATTCAGCCAAACATTATACTTGAATTTTTCAAGCAGAACAAGGATGTACTTGAAAACGTTTATAATCTTAGAAAGTACTTGCACATGGATACGTGTATCGAGGAAGTGCTTAAGTTACTGGACAACATCAACGTTAACACAGAAAATAATGTACAGCTGATTGATGTTGTTGAGGAGGTTACCAAAAAGACGAATGAGGTCATTAAGGATGAAATCAAGAATGTTGACCTGACGGGTGATGAAGTGCTAGAGCTTCTTAACAATGAAAATCTTCCACCGAAGATTATGACGATTTTCGACAAGCATCTGGAAGTTGCAAAGGATGAAATCTATGAGAGGACATCCCAGTATGTTGACGCGTTTATTATTAAGTACCCCCTGGAAATTGACTATGATGAGCTTATGCGTATTGAAGAAAGTGCAAATGCCAACAGTCATCTTAAGAAGTTTGAAGCCGAACTTGATACGTGTCTGAAGCTTGAGAGGTATAAACAAAGAATCATCGATGAAACGTTGGAGTTGATTCATTATGATTACCCATTTACTCTTGCATCATTCAGCAAGTATTATGACCTGAGTATTCCATCTTTTGGTGAGGAGTACATTCTTGAGGGTAGCCTTCACCTGACTCTTAAAAAACAACAAAAAGATGATGGCATTTTAATGCAAGATATCGATTATAATCTTGATAGTAACAACAATATCATACTACTTACTGGGGCAAATAGTGGAGGAAAAACAACTCTCCTTGAAACTTTGGCACAACACACAATCATGACCTATATGGGTTTAGGCGTATGTGCCAAAAATGCAATAATTCCAAAAATCAATGAGGTATACTACTTCACAAAGAAACACTCACTCAATGCAGGAGCATTCGAAACATTCCTCACATCATTCATACCCGTAGTAATAGGTGAAAAAAACAAGTTGGTACTTATCGATGAACTTGAATCAATAACGGAACTAGAAGCGGCCATAAAAATCATAATCGGATTTATCGAACACATCCAGGATGACGACTCCTATGCAATAATAGTAACACACATGGCACCCGAAATACTCAAGCACACACAGAACATTAAAATAAGAACGGACGGTATAGAAGCAAAAGGATTGGATGAAAACTACAATCTGATAGTGGACAGAAGTCCTAAAATAAACTATCTGGCAAAAAGTACTCCTGAGCTTATACTCAAAAGAATATATGAACAGTCCGATGAGCCTATAAAAAGTGTATATAAAGATATTCTGGATAAATTTAGTGAATAAATTTATCAACATCCTTACTTTTTTTTAAAATAGTATTGCCTGTTTACTAACTCTCCAGATCACAGGTAGATTACCAACATTCCTCCCCAAGCAACCCTCGTACCAGGCAGTCATGAATTAACATCAAATTCCATTACAGATTAAGTATCAAATACTTAAGATGTTAACCTATTATGAGAAACTCATAAAAGTAGACAATTAATATATTTATCAATAGTAATATAAGAAATATTTCATTTAAGGTAAGGATAAATATTAAAGTAAAATCATGGGAAATAAGTCCAGACGACTTATTAACCCCAATAAAAATTAGAATCACGAATCTACTACAAAAACAAGAGAACTACATAATAAACTCAATATACAACTTGCCACAAAAAAAGCTAACAACTTAGATAATTAAAGGCCGGCAACTTTCTGAAATTCCCATAGACTTACCACCTATAGTACAAAGCAGAACGTAGATAGACTTTATTACTGAGATCGAGACGAGATCAGATGTGACCCTATCGCTATGGTCGCCGTACCAATTATACTAATGAATATTATACTATATCTTATAACAATAATAGTATATAAATGTTTTGTACAATACCTAAAGAGCGGATAATGAATATCCACAACAATATTGGAAAAAATAATCAGTTCAGATGGATTAGATATAATTATCTGAAAATACAAAAGTAACTACAACAACAAACAGAGTATGACAATATGTTTAGAATGATAATCCCAATAACGATGGTGGTAATATCCAACTGCTTCTATCACATATGCAGCAAGTCCATGCCAAACAACGTTAATACATTTGGTGGACTGATGGTAACCTACCTTACAGCTGCAATTATAACAGGGGCACTTTTCTTGTACAGCATCAAATATGAAAATACCCTCATCGAACTGGCAAAAATCAACTGGACATCCATTGCATTGGGCATAGCAATAATCGGACTTGAAGCAGGTTATATCTATGCATATCGTGTAGGTTGGCAGGTAAACAACGCCCCATTAGTGGCAAATACCTGTTTAGCTATAGCACTACTTTTTATCGGTGCAATATTATACCATGAAGGAATAACATTAAAACAAATAGCAGGCATGATTTTATGTATTGTGGGTTTAATATTCATTAATCTCTGATTAAAGAATTAATTAAAAACAAATAAAGCATCACAAATCGTATAACTCCATTATCATAATTTGAAAAGATATTCCCCCTTTCAGTATGAAAGTTATAGAAAAAAATGAATTACCACAAAGTATATATATAAGATGAAACTTATATAGTATTGTTCTCTTAAAGAGATATACTTAATTTTAAATGCAGGGGTGCCCGAGCTGGCCAAAGGGGGTGGACTTAAGATCCTCTGGCGTAGGCCTACGTGGGTTCGAATCCCATCTCCTGCACTATATTTCTAACAAATTTTACTTGCCTTAGTGGCTCAGGGGTAGAGCGATGCCTTGGTAAGGCATAGGTCGAGGGTTCAATTCCCCCCTAAGGCTTAACTAATTATTTAAAAAATTAATTTTTCATTATTTAACTTTATTTTACATAACTATTTTCCGTATTCAAATACTTCTTTTGACAAAAAACCAGTACCATCTATGAACTAAAAAGATCCAATATTTTTGTTATTAAATAAAGTTATTCATGTTATTAATATGAAGAACCACATTTTGTTTTCATAGCAATTTATCAGATTTCATATTTCATGAAAATTTTACTTCGTTATACAAGGCTATAACGAACTAAAAAAACGAATTTCAAACGTTTTCTGAACATTAATTTAAATATAATGGATTTAACGATAGTGTTATAAAAAAAGGTGAAAAAATAAGGGAGTTTAGTTTGTGATTTTTATCACTTTTGTCGTGTTTCTCTGTGAGTTGTATGCCAGTCTGTCCTGTGTTATGACTTCTATGCTGGTGTAGTTTTTAGATTGAGGTACCGGTATGTTTTTAAGGTTTAACACTCCATCGGTTGTGTAATAGTACTGTACATTGGTACCGTTTTTAAGTGTTACACCATTTACTTTTATAATACACTTGTTAGGTCCTGCTACTATGTTGCCGAGGTAGTCTTTGATTGTTATTTTCATGGATAGTGTGTGTGTCTTGTTGTTTATTGTAGCGTTGGCTAGGTTGATTGTGATATTTGATCTTTCCACCTGGAAGGTTGGTGTTTTTGTCATGATGTTCTGGTAGTTTTTGTTGTAGAGTCCCACTTGTATTGTGTGATTTTTTGGTGTTAGTGTCTGCATATCTGTTAGGCAGGATATTCCTAGTGGTATGGTGTAGTTTACTGTTGCTGTGCCGTTTATTATCTTGACTTTAAGCATTTCCCCATTTGCATCCTTGAGTGTTATACCATTTACTTTGAAGTATACATATTCATCCTGGTATTTGGTTATATTACTTGTTTTTTTACCATTCGTTGTGTCATAGATTTTAGCCGTGATGATGAGTACTTGTCCCTGTTTGATTATCTTCTTGTTTGTTGTTACTTCTATTGTAGCGTTACGTTTGGATATGTTTATACTTGCAGAGCCACTGGTTGATGCATTATATCTCGTTGTACCAACATAGTATGCGGTTATGTTTTTAGCGTTAGTCATATTGATATCTGGTATGATGGTGGCTGTTGCTACTCCGTTTACGACTTTTATTTTGAGTGGGTTATTTGAACCGGTTAGTTTTCCGTTGTCTTTTATTGTTACTCCGTTTACTTTGAATATGAGGTTTCCTTCCTTTACATTGTTGCCGTTTGTATCGGTTATTGTTGCTTTGATGGTGAGTTTTTCTCCTATTACTCCAGTAGCTGGGTTAACAGTGGTTTGTGTTTTTATCTTGTTTTTCACGGTTATTCGGATGGTTTTTGTACTGTTGTTGTATCGGCTGTCTCCAGTGTATGTTGCGGTTATGTTTTGTGTTTCAACTTTTGTCGGTGTATAGTTTTGTGTTACTTGTCCATTATTGTTTGTTTTTGCCGTTACTGTTTTTCCGTTGATATTTAGTGTTACTTGTTGATTTGCTAACTTGTTTCCATCTGCATCTGTAAGTGTTACTGTAACGGTTATTGGTGTGTTGTTTATTGGTGTATTATTGGATACCTTAAGATCTATTTTAGTATTAATTTTCTTAACTGTGATGTTGGTTGTTGCTGTGCTGTTAACGTATTGACTATCCCCTTTATAGATTGCAGTTATTGTTTGTTTTCCTAGTGTTGTTGGGGTGTATGTTTGTGTTGCTATTCCATTGCTATTGGTTTTAAGGTTGAATGTTTTACCTGCAACATTTAATGTAATATTTTGATTTGCAATTGTTTTATTATCAGTATCGGTTAGTGTTGCTGTAATTGTAGTGCTTGTATTGTTTACTGGTGTACTGTTGGATACTTTTACTGATAGTTTGGTGTTAATTTTCTTAACGGTTATGCCGGTTGTTGCAGTGCTATTTACGTATTGGCTATTTCCATTATAAGTTGCAGTTATTGTCTGTTTTCCTAGCGTTGTTGGCGTGTATGATTGGGTTGCTATACCATTATTGTTAGTTTTAATGTTGAATGTTTTATCACTTACGTTTAGTGTAATGTTTTGGTTTGCTAGTTTGTTACCATCCGTATCTGTTAGTGTTACGGTTATGTTTATTGGCGTGTTGTTTACTGGTGTGGTGTTGGATACTTTTAGATTTATTTTTGTGTTTATCTTTTTGACTGTGATGTTGGTTGTTGCAGTACTGTTAACATATTGACTATTTCCATTATAGATTGCAGTTATTGTTTGTTTTTCCACTTTGGTTGGTGTGTATGTTTGGGTTGCTACACCATTGCTATTGGTTTTTATGTTGAATGTTTTATCTGCAATATTTAATGTGATGTTCTGGTTTGTTAGTTTGTTACCAGTTGTATCTGTTAGTGTTACGGTTATGGTGATTGGTGTGTTGTTTACTGGTGTGTTGTTGGATACTGTTAGTGTTAGTTTTGTGTTTGTCTTGGTTGCCGTGACTTTTGCCGTGCTGTTGGTTGACTGAGTGTATACATCAGTTCCAGGATATATTACAGTTATTGGATATTCTCCCATCTGGTCTAGTGTGAATGTTGTGTTGAATTGTCCTAGATTATTTGTGGTGGCTGGTTGTGTTGTGCCATTGACTGTTATGTTTACTGTTTCTATCGGTAATGGTTGATTATCTTTGTCTAGTAGTGTTCCGGTTATTGTAAAGTTTTGTCCTACTTTAGTATCAGTGTCATCGACTATGAGTTTTGTTTCTATTTTTGGTGCTGTGACAAGTAGTGTTGTCGTGTTTGTATTATAGTTATTGTTTCCCGGATATGTTGCGTTAATTAGTGTTTCATTGCTTTTTATCGTGTGTTCTATACTGGTTGTTCCGGTTATGTCTGTTGTCTTGTTGGCTGTATAATCTTTTATTGTGATTGTAATATTTTCATCAATTATTGGCCTGTCTAGCTGATCTTTTAATGTGAATGTAATGTTTATAACATCACCTATTGCAGGATATGCGTTATCTGTGGATATGTTGATTGTTATATTGAGTTTATCATAGAACTTATTACCTTCTATTGTAACGGTTTTAGTTGAGTTTGTGTATATTGTTCCATTATAAGTTGAAGTTTCATCTCCTTCATTGTTTTTTATTGTTGCTGTTCCATCATTTATTATGGCAGTTCCAGTCATTTGTGAAGGATTAGCTATGAAATAATTGGATTCTATAACAACATCACCACTGCCAGTGTTGTATATTGCTCCTCCCTGTGTTGCATTGTTGTATTCAAGCATTGAATTGTTAATATTTAAACCATCAAGGTTGTATATTGCACCTCCACGTCCATATTGTTGTCCTGTTGCTGTGTTGTTGTTGAGGTTGGATTGTGTTATGGTAAGATTACCCCTAATGTTGTATATTGCACCTCCACGTCCATTTTCTTGTCCTGTTGCCGTGTTGTGGGTGAGGTTGGATTGTGTTATGTTAATAGTACCACCATCGTTGCCTATTACACCTCCATATCCATCTCCATATTTTCCTTGTCCTGTTGCCTTGTTTTGTGTGAGGTTGGATTGTGTTATGTTAATGGTACCACCGGTGTTGTGTATTGCACCTCCAATTCCATATCCATTTTGTCCTTGTCCTGTTGCGTTGTTTTGTGTGAGGTTGGAGTCGGTTATGGTAAGATTACCTGAGTTGTGTATTGCACCTCCATATCCATTGTTTTGTCCTGTTGCGTTGTTTTGTGTGAGGTTGGATTGTGTTATGGTAAGTGTACCACGGTCGTTGTATATTGCACCTCCACGTCCATTAGATCTTTGTCCTGTTGCGTTGTTTTGTGTGAGGTTGGATTGTGTTATGTTAAGAGTACCAGCGTTGTATATTGCACCTCCATATCCATAGTATTGTCCTGTTGCTGTGTTGTTTTTGAGTGTGCTGTTATTGATGGTTAAGTTTCCACTGTTGTATATTGCACCTCCATATCCATTGTTTTGTCCTGTTGCCTTGTTTTGTGTGAGGTTGGATTGTGTTATGTTAAGAGTACCAGCGTTGTTGTGTATTGCACCTCCATATCCATATCCATATTGTCCTTGTCCTGTTGCCTTGTTTTGTGTGAGGTTGGATTGTGTTATGTTAAGAGTACCACCATTGTTGTATATTGCACCTCCATATCCATCTTCTTGTCCTGTTGCCTTGTTGTGTGTGAGGTTGGAATCAAATATTGTTAAATTACTACCTGTACCATTGTTAACTATTGCTCCCCCATAATCATTTGCATTGTTATATGTTAGATTAGTGTTGTTAAGGGTTATGTTACTGTTATGGTTGTATATTGCTCCTCCATGTGTTGCGTTGTTGTATTCAAGTATTGAATTGTCAATGTTAATAGTACCACCATAGTCGTTGGATATTGCACCTCCATATCCATCTTCTTGTCCTGTTGCTCTGTTGTATGTGAGGTTGGATTGTGTTATGTTAAGAGTACCATCGTTGTATATTGCTCCTCCATATCCATTTGTTTGTCCTGTTACGGTGTTGTTGTTGAGGTTGGATTCGGTTATGGTAAGATTACCCCCATAGTAGTTGTATATTGCACCTCCCCATCCATCATATGTTTGTCCTGTTGCCTTGTTGTGTGTGAGGTTGGAGCCTGTTATGTTAAGATTACCAGAGTTGGATATTGCACCTCCATATCCATAGTATTGTCCTGTTGCTGTGTTATTGTTGAGGTTGGATTGTGTTATGGTAAGAGTACCCATGTTGAATATTGCACCTCCTTCTGTATATCCTGTTGCTTGGTTGTTTTCTAGTGTGGAGTCTGTGATAGTTAATTTTCCATAATTGTGTATTGCTCCTCCTCCGTTACCTGATGTCGATTCTGTAGTTGTTACTGTATTGTTTATGAGTGTGCTGTTGTTTATTATTAAATTTCCACCATTTAATATTGCACCCCACCATCCATCATTTTTAGAGTTTTTTATTGTGATGTTTTTTAGAATCACGGAAGACCCCCGCTCAATCTCGAATACATGGTTTTGGTTTCCGTCTATGCTTTGTCCTTTACCGTCAATTGTAATTGTTATTGGTTGATTAAATGTAATTGTACCTTCGGCTGTATATGTTCCTTCATCTAATGTTATGTTTGTATCTTGTGTTGCATCAGTTATTATGCTGTTAAGTTCTATCCATGAGCTTACTGTTGTATCTTTTTTTAGGTTATTTGTGTTTTTTTGTATGTTTTTTGTGGTTTTTGTCTGATTTGTATTCGTTTTTTGTTTTATATTTTCTACTGTATTTGTATCACTTGGTGATACTGTTGATTTTTCTTGTACTGCTTTTTCAAGTATTAGGGGTGTATCGCTAGTGGGTGTGTCTGCTTCGGTGGATACTTCATTTGCCGTTGCAACTCCCACTAAGAGTACTAATACTATGACAAATAACAGTACTTCTTTTATTTTTTTCATATTGAACTATCCTCCATTAGTTATAGTTTATTATGATACTCTATATGTGAAGTGGTGGTATTTAATATTTTTTAGAGTTTTTTATAAAAAAAGAAGTTAAATTAAATAGTAATATACTTATTAAAGAGTTTATATTTTGAAATTACTGATTTTTCTTAGGGCTGTTATGATTGTATCCGATGTATCTTTTTCTATGATTATTTAATGTAGGTACATGATTAATCATGATAATTAAGGGGTGAATATTATCTTTTTTTCAATACACTTTTTGTTGGCGTATAATTATTTGTGTTTTTGTTCATTTTGTAAGTCCAATCAGTACATTTTATATTTTTCATTATTTTTCTTGTTTTGGTAATCTTTTGTTTAGTTTATGTTATTTTTTGTATGTGTCTGTTTATTTTGTTCTTCTTCTTTTCTTGTGTTTTGTCGCATATTATATTAATATGCGAAATAGGATATTTTGAGATAGATTTTTATTACAAATAATAATTAGCAAGTTTCAATCAGAGTAGTGTGATTATTATTAATTTATTAAATGATAGAAAATTCGATAAAATATATAAACTATAAATTATATATATTGAATTTCAAAGTGAAAAAAATATATTTGATAGGCGTGGATAATTTATGTCAAAGACAAAAATGACTGATATTATAATAGTTGCCCTTATATCTGGAGTTGTAGCTGTTTTAACTTCATTTATGGGTATTAGTGGTACAATTATAGGGGCTGTTGTCACATCATTTGTAGCGGAGTTTCTGAAGAAATTCTTTAAGGATCCGTTGATGACTGAGATTGAACAGGAGAAGACACAGTTACCTAAGAAGACTCCAAGAGATAAATTCAGGAAGGTCAATAATTACGAGTATCATAAAAGATATCAGCAAAAAGTGGATGATGATTCATCATATATTACCACTAAGATTTTGTTCTTGTTCCCATTGGTTGTAATATTAATAATTGAATTGATTCATTTTCTTGGGGCAGCAGGAGTCATTCCATATGACATCTTCATGAACCTTGAAAGTATTACTAATTGGACATTATTTAGAACAATTGGATATGCGTTGATTATCATGGGTTTATATCCATTGTTCAGTGGTAAAATAAAAAGTACCCATGGAATCCTATTGATTATCATAGGAGTTATTGAGTTGATAATTGGCTATGCTGATGTTAATGTTCATGCATCAATGATATATTCATTGTTTGAATCAGTTAAGGAATATGTTAACATTGCAATTATTGCCTGTATTTTATACACTATCCTCAGGGTACCTGATGAAGTTGATAAGAATACGAAAAGTAACCCTAAAAAAGTTAACACCCATAGATTTAATAATTATCATGAGGGTAATGATGATGAAGATATGATTTATTAGTTATCTTCCAAATCACATCACTCTTTTTTTAATAAAACAAATAATTAGATTTAGTATATGTTTTTACATGAAGTATTTTCGGCCTTTTTTATATAGTTTCAAGATATGCTTTTATGACACCTCTTCCGGCATTTCTAAAAGCGCGTGAGACTCCTCCCTGTCCTAGTTTTATTCCACCGAATATTCTGGAGACCATAATCATATATCCGTTGAGATTGTATTCATGCAATAATTCCATGAGTACTCGTCCTGGAGAGCCTACCTCCCCATCATTTCTTTGATCTTCATTATCATCCAACAATACCGCATAGCAGTGATGTGCCGCCTTTTTATACTTCTTGTTATGTATTTTTCTGATTTGTTCTACGTCACTGTCCATATTATCTATCTTGTATAGGTGTGCATAGAATTTGGATTTGCGTTCAACCATTTTACCTGCTAGTACCTCTTCTACTGCCATAATAATCACCTAACTTATTGGATGTTTTAGTTTTGGTTTGCTTGCGTCAACCACGTCGTTTTCCGTAATGTCCAAAAATTGCATATACAGATATCTTCTGATGTATGTCTGTATTTTTCCCAAGTTCTGCAATTGATTGTTTATGTTTCCCTCATTTTTATAATCCTTTCCTGGCATGCAGAATTCCGTTTCCTCCCTGTTTTCAAGATCATAGACTTTTAATTTATACTGGTTGTTTTCGTATGTGAATAGTGTTGCTATTTTCAGTTCTATGCATATTTCGATTGCATCAGGGATTATGTCTTTGAGTTCATAGTATGCGAAGTTTTGGAAGTGATTATATCCTGATTTTGTTATTCCTTTGTCTTTAAACATTTTTCTTGCCTGCATTATCTTTGATAAAAGATGTACAGGCATGTCGTCTTTATATATGTTCTCCGTAAACATGATTTGTTCCTTTGTAATTATTTTAGTGAAATATTTTTTTGTGTATTTATTTTTTTCTTCGTTCTATAGAATGATATATCAAAACCATCATATAAAAAAATTAGGGTAAAAGATTATTCCCGGTATCGTTATATTATATGTATTATTGATTATGTATAGTTGGATGTGATGGCTTTGTAATCAATAACTTTTTTAATCACCTTCTTAAAAAATATCATACAAGTAAAAAAAATATTTTTATGTGAGTTATACTATGCCAAAGAATATTAAAAATAATACATTGAAGGAAATATTGGACATTATCCTATATGAAGCCCCCTCAACACAGGATGAAATTGCTGACAAGTTGAATATCAGCAGGAGATATGTGACAAAGCTTCTTAAACCACTTATCGATAATGAGGTAATTAAAAAGGCTTATGTTGTTGACTTGAAGAAATTCAATGAAGTATCCGAGATGTATGAGACCAATCACTCCGTTCCTGAGTATTCGGGGGAATTCTTCATCAAGCAGATGCTTAAGGAGATGGGCGAACAGATTACAAAACAGTTTGCATGGTCATTTGAAGCTTTGAAGACAAATGATGTTGATCTGGCCCAGAAAGCGTTGGACGAGGATTTGAATACCAACCATATGTATAATAAGATCAAGTCATCCACGGATACTGTCATATCACTTGATCCCTACTTTGAATTCAATAATACGTTGATGTTCAATGAGATAGCCTATGATATGGAACGTATAGGTGACCATATCTGTCATATTCCAAAGTTTGTTATCGAGGAAAATAAGGATGTTAAGGAACCTGTCATTGATGTCTTGGAGGAAATGTATGAGATGAGCAATACCATGTTTCAAAAGGCTGTTAAGAGTTCCTTGAAGTTTGATGCCAACATCAAGGAGAAGATGGACAGGTATGAACGTGAGCTTACCAATCTTCAAAAACTTGCTACTAAGAAGATATCAAGTCAAATGGCCAAGGATGAGATTGATAAGAAAAATTCAACATATTATCTTGTATTGTTCAGGGTAGTTAAGTCATTTGAAAGGATTGGTGATATTTCCATTGAGATTACCGAGGCTACTACCCAGTTTTATATCGAAAACCAGTCCAACCTCAATAAGGGTTATAATTATTTGGATAAAAATTAGTATTAAAAAAAAATTGAATGAATGGATGAAGTTACCCCGGAGTAACTATTCATCCCTAAGGATTTCGGTAGCATGTCTTGCAGCCCAGCATTGTACACATATTCCTACAGGTAATCCTGCGGTGTGTGTATCTGCAAGTTCTACTTTTACGTCAAGTGTTGTTGTTTTACCTCCAAGTCCCATTGGTCCGATACCTGTGGAGTTGGCTATTTCAAGCAATTCCTTTTCTAGTTTTTCAAGTCTTGGATCTTCATTGTATGTTCCTACTGGCCTGAGCAATGCTTTTTTTGCCAGTTTCATCACCATATCTGATGAACCGCCGATTCCTACTCCTATGAGTGTTGGTGGACATGGTTTTCCACCTGCGGACAATACGCTTTCTGTGAAGAACTCCTTTATTCCATCTATTCCTTCACCAGGCAGTAGCATTTTCATTTTATTATTGTTTTCGGAGCCGAATCCCTTTGGAAATACTGTTATTTCCAGTTCTGGTTTATCGGATAATTCAACGTTTATTTGTGGTATGCCTTTTCCTATATTGTTTCCTGTATTGACCCTTGTTAATGGGTCAACTACGTTTGTTCTTAATGGCGTTTCTTCTGTGGCCTTTTTTACCCCTTCGATTATTGCTTCTTCAAGGTTTTCTACTTCTACCTTTCCAAGCTTTACAAATATTATTGGCAGACCCGTGTCCTGACACATTGGAATTGATTTTTCTTCTGCTAGAGATATATTCTTTAAGATGGATTGAAGATTTAACTTGGCTATATCATTTTCCTCTATTTCTTCTGCTTTTTTCAAGGCACTTTTAACATCATCCGGTAATTTAATTGCAGCCTGTTTGTATAATCTGCAAACTGTGTCGGTTATTAATCTTTGAGTAATCATTTTAATAAAATCCTTATAATCGTATCTAATATGAGATATGTTAAAACTAATATTAAAAATTATAGAAAAAAAGTTTACGTGAAATGCTTCAACAAAAAATATTAAAGGAGAATTATTGATTATCCAATCTTTCATTCAGTTGTCGGATTTTCTCATCCTTCTTTTTAAGAAGTTCATTCAATTGCTTTTCTTTACTAAGAGAATCCTCTTTTAACCTGTCCAGTTGAGTGGTCAAGTCATCTATTTCAGCGTCTTTACGCTTGAATTCCTCCTTGAATGACGTTACCATATCGTTAAGATATGAAATCAGCTTGTTTTTATCCTGAATCTTCTTATCCATAAGGACAGATGGTATTTCTTCATCCGTAGCACAAGTCATTTCCTGGCCGTTATCCTGAAGCATTGATTCAAGGGAGGATATTTCAAAGGATTTGTCAACGTTTTCCCTGTTCAACTGGTTGATTTTTCTTCTGTATTCATCACATACCTGAACCAACCTACTAGGATCTTGCTGGTACATTTTTGGGTTTACTTGTGGATTGTTGATATAAAATTCATTCAATCGGACATATCTTATCATGGACAGTACCACATCCTTTGGTAGAGCAGAGTGACCCATATTCTTACCGAATATTATGAGCTTCATGGAGTTGCCCTTAATGTCATATTTGAAATTGTTGAGTCTCTTAAAGAATGGGAGATACTGTCTTGTAAAGTCATATTCGGCACTGCAATCCATCATGACATATGCGTTAGGTATATACTCTTTTTGTTGGATTAACTTCATGACGCTTACCCGGTTACCGTACTTTTCTACAAATTCCTTGTCATCCATGTCAAAGCTTGCATTCTTTAGAGGTCTCCAGAATGATCCCCATGAGGTAATGTCAAATTGGGGAACCTCGGCAAGACAGACAGAGTCTTTAACCATGATAGATAGCATGAGTGATGTGAATCCACCGGCGGAACTACCATAGAAGAGTATGTCATTGTTTCGTACTCCCATTACTTCTGCTATCTTGGCAGTTATAATGGAAATCTTTTCTAAGTACCATGTTTCTGGCGTACCTAAACCCCATGGCCCATAGATGTCATCTGCCAGGTATAATGTCGGGTCATGATAGTATAACGTGGAATCATCAAATGTCCAGCTCCACCTGTTAAACCATGGGCCGGTTCTATCATAACCCTTTTCTTTGTTGAATGCACCTGAGCCCAGGACGGTCAGTTTATCACTTTCATCCAAATCCCGTAGTAGAAATTCATAATCAAAATTTTCATATTCAACTATTAAATAAATCAGTTCATTTTTTGGATATTCCAGTTTATCCAAGTCTTCATACTTAATTTTAATTCCAATGTCCGTTATTCCCTTTAAGACTATTTTTTCATCCATGAGCTAACACCTAGTTAAATGAGTTTATATCAAAAGACTCCGTGATTTATTAAGTATATATACTTAACTAACTATGAATAATTATTCATTTTGAGATTAATATACTTTTTTATCAATATTTTTTTGAAAAAAAGGGATTGTATAAATCATAACAGGACAATTGCTGATAAAACTTGTCCGCCTGAAAACTAAAAATTACAATGAAAAAACCAATACCTTAGAATAAAAATGATTATTACATCCATAATTGAAATGAAAACGTGAAAATAGAGGTGTAGAGATTAAAAGCATTTAAATTAATTCAAATAATGGAAAAAAAATAGTTGAGAGGAATAAAATAATTATAGTCCACTATTTTTATTCAGACAGCTGTTCAAGTTGTGCATACTTTGTATCAGCATGTTCTTGGATAACTTTGATCTGTTCTTCTTTTAAGTGTTTGAAACGTTTTTGTGCACTAAGATATTCCTCTACAGGTACTGGGTTGGTTACTTTCTTGGTTACTCTTATTACACCATTTTCAATCTCATATAATACCCAAGCTTTTGAGTTAACAGCTAGTTTACCCAGTTTGATTGTTTTTGATGGATCATATCCCCAACCGGTTGCACATGGCTGTAATACGTGGATGTATGCAGGACCCTTAATTTGGGATGCCTTTTTGACTTTGTCCATCAAGTCTTTTGGTTCGGATACACATGCTGTTGCCACGTATGGTATTCCATGACCGGCCATGATTGAAGCCATGTCCTTTTTGAACTTGTCTTCACCGAAGCTTTTCTTACCTGCAGGTGATGTTGTTGTACTTGCACCGTATGGTGTTGAACTACTTCTTTGAATACCTGTGTTCATGTATGCTTCGTTATCATAACACATGTATATGATGTTTTGTCCTCTTTCCATAGCCCCTGATAATGATTGAAGACCGATATCTGTTGTTCCTCCGTCACCACCGATTACTATTATGTTTACATCATCCAATCCTTTTGCTTTAAGTGCTTCTTCCACACCACTAGCTACTGCTGAAGCATTTTCGAATGCCACGTGTATCCATGGTATTTCCCATGATGTTTCTGGATATGGTGAAGTAACTACTTCAAGACATCCTGTTGCAGATACTGCCACAGTGTTTGGACCTAATGCTTTTAGTGCTAATCTTACTGCAATGGTTGCACCACAACCTGCACATGCACGGTGTCCTGGTGCTAAATATTCTTTTGGATCAATATCTATCATATTATCTTACTCCTTTAATCCAATCCATTCTACATCGTTTTGTGGATTTTTGGTTTTTTCGATGATTTCATCTATTTCTTTAGGTGTTATGTCACGTCCACCTAATCCTACGATGTAATTGTATGTATCATTATTTACTGTTGATTTTGTATCTAAGTATAATGCCCCACCTGAACTGAATGACACGTCTTTGTCTATTACTGCTAATTTGGCGTCTCCAACAGCTTCCTTAAGAGCATCTTTTGGGAATGGTCTGTATACTCTTACTCTGATTAAACCGACTTTTTCACCATTTTCACGGCGTTCGTCGACTACATCCTTTATGGTGTCACATAATGAACCCATTGCTATGAGTATAATTTCAGCATCTTCTGATTTGTATTCTTCTATTAAACCGTATGTTCTGCCGAATTTTTCTCCGTATTCTTTTCCCACTTCTTCGATTACTGATAATGAATTTTGTAGTGCCTTTTCGATATCATATCTTATTTCCATGTAATGAGCTGGATCTGCGAGTGTTCCTAAACTCATTGGATCTTTAGGATCTAGGTAGGAATGTTCAGGTACGTATGGTGGTAGGAATTCATCCACATCTTCCTGTGTGATTAATTCTACAGGGTCTACTGTGTGTGTTAGGATAAATCCGTCTACACATACCATTACAGGCAGTAGTACATCCTTGTTTTCGGCAATTTTGAATGCCTGTATTGTTGTATCGAATGCTTCCTGTCCGGTTTCTGCATAGATTTGTATCCATCCGGCGTCACGTTCAGCTAATGAATCCTGTTGATCGTTCCATATGTTGATTGGTGATGACAATGCACGGTTTACATCTGCCATTACTATAGGAACTCTCATACCTGCTGCCGCGAAGACTGGTTCGTGCATGTATGCCAGTCCCTGACTTGAAGTTGCTGTAAATACTCTTACACCAGCACCTGATGCACCTATAGCTGCACTCATTGCACTGTGTTCTGATTCTACTTTAATGTAATGAGCATCCAATTCACCATCTGCAACGTAGTCCGCTAGTTTTTCGGATATTTTTGTCTGTGGCGTAATTGGGTATACAGGAATTACATCTGGTCTTGCACGTTTTACAGCTTCGGATATTGCTTCTGCTGATGAAATAACTTTAACAACCATTTATTCTCTCTCCATTGATATTGCTTTTACCGGGCATTCTTCTGCACAAATTCCGCATCCTTTACAGTAATCATAGTCTATTTCAACGTCTAAATTGATACATCCTTCAGGACAGAAATAGTAACAGATACCACATTCTATACACTTTTCTCTGTCATGTACTGGCTTGAATGTTCTCCAGCTTCCAGTTTTATTTTTTCTTGAACTTCCAGGTTCTCTTACAACTGCACCTATTGAATCCATATTCTCACCTATTATCTTATTCTTGGTCAACACATGAGTTGTAAACATACTCTGTAGCTTCTTTGTTTGTTTTTGCAATCTTTTCAGGGAATGTCTGATCGATGATTTTAAGTAATGAATCGATTGATACTACTCCTGTTTTTGCAGATAAGAATCCTAACATTATAGTATTTACTATGTTTCTTCCAATAGTGTCTAATGCTATTTTTGTTGCATCCACTTCATGTGTTTTAATATTTTGTTCTTCTAATGATGGTATTGATGTTCTTTCAGTATTTATTAATACTGCACCATCATCTTTTAATCCTGAAGTTAAGTTAACTACATTTGCTAATGTTTCATCTAAAACTACAACATATTTTGGTTCGTATATCTGATATCTTCTTCTGATTGGCTGATCAGATATTCTTGTAAATGCTGTAACTGGTGCTCCCCTTCTTTCCACACCAAATGATGGAAATGCTTGAGTGTATTTTCCTTCCTCAAACACCGCTTTAGCCAATATCTCTGCTGCGGTTACAGCACCTTGGCCTCCACGTCCATGAAATCTAATTTCAATCATAGAATATTATTCCTCCAAACTTCTTATTAATATTTTAATGTGAATAAAAATAGTTTAAATTATAGATAATAACATTATAAAATTTAGAATTATCTAGACTATATTTATCATGTTAAATCGTTATGTTTGTTATTATATTTATATTTGTGGTTTTGAAAAATCAAAAATTAAAAAAGCTTTTATTTTATTTCAAATATATTAACATATATTCAGAGAGTAAGTAGAAGACGAGTGATACGATGAAAATATTAATTGTTACGGGGACTATCGCCAAAGACAACATCATAAAACATGTTTTTGATTACAAAAAACATGAATTGTACATTAAAATACTGCCCATCCCAATTGCAGCATTCATAACACCAAAACTAGTTCTATACCACCTTAAAAAGGAGAAAGTGTTTGAGTCAATCAATTCTGATAAGGACTGCGGATTAAGTGACATTGATTTGATTATTACACCAGGTTTGATGAAACAGGATGCAATTGCTATTAAGGATGAAATCAATATACCTTGCGTTAAGGGTTCGACCAATTCGGCAGATATAAGATTGACATTGGACATCTTAGGCGATATGGACTTGTCAACCACAACCCCCGCCGACATATTAATACGGGAAAAACAATATGAAGAAAGCATGAACATCATAAACAAATTCAACAAGTTATCTGATGAAAATAAGGGATTGCTGGATAAAAAGTCCAATATTATGATTGGAAACTGTCCTACAGGGCAGGATTTTCCAATGAGAGTTCTCGGAGAAATTGCCAATGCTACCAGTTTTACAGAAGATGAACTGTTAAAAAAAGTGGACTACTACATCAAGTCAGGGGCGGATATGATTGACGTTGGAATGACTGCTGGAGAAAATAATCATAAAAAAGCTTATGAGATGATAAAGACAATCAAGGACAACCATGACATACCAGTCAGTATAGATTCAATGAATCCCGATGAAATTATAAGTGGATTGAATGCCGGTGCGGACATGGTATTGAGCCTTGATCATGGAAACTACAAAAAGGTTATCGCTACCATAGCAGACTATGAAGCAAGGGCAGTCATCATACCGACGGATTATTCGAAAAATCACATACCCTCAAGTCCCGAGGATAAGGTCAAATCCCTTGAATTATTGGATAAAAAATGTGAAAGCATTACCACGATAGCGGATTTATTGCTTGACCCGATTAACAGTCCATCACTAGTAAAATCCCTTGATGCGTACTCTCTATATAGAAGACAAAATCCATTAAAGCCCATGTTTTTTGGAGTGGGTAATGTGTCAGAGCTGCTTGATGCTGATAGTCAGGGCGTTCATGCACTCCTTGCGGCTATAGCAATGGAACTGAAGATGTGCATATTGTTTACACCAGAGGCTAGCCTAAAGACTAAAAATGCAATAAGTGAATTGAAAACTGCATCCCATATGATGTTTATATCAAAATATAAAAATAGTATTCCTAAAAATATTGGAATCAATCTTATTCAACTTAAGGATGCTTACAGAAAGGATGATGCAAAAATCGATACTGACGGTTTGGAAAAGATTGAAGCATATGGAGATGGAAAGTTCATACCCGATAGAAAGGGAAGTTTTAAGATAATTGTTGAGGATGGATATATAAAGGCCATTTATTATGTCAACTATAAGAAGACATCCGTAATTTATGGCCGGTGTGCCCGTGACATCTATGAGGAAATTCTTAGAAGGGATATGATTAGCAGGCTTGAACACGCCGCATATATGGGCATGGAACTGCAGAAGGCCGAGACCGCATTGAAGTTAAACAAACAGTATGTGCAGGATTTTCATGTCTTTTGATGATTATGCTTTAGTTATCGGATGTTGTTAACCATACTTTGTTTTGGTCACATTATGTAAGAAAGGATGTATCCATCCCTACTTAAAAAAAAATATTATGCGTTGCAATAAATTAATTAAGATTGATTAAGAAAAATTATTATAAGAAAAAAAGATAAGGATTGTTAATATTGACAGATAACATTTGTACACAATGTGGGTATGAACATGTTGTGATTAATAGAAAATATAATGGTCAAAAGCTATGTAGCAGTTGTTTTAGGGATTCTATTGAAAAAAAGGTACTTAAAACCATTAAAAAGAACAAGTTAATCACCAAGGGCGATAAGGTTCTTGTAGGATTATCCGGTGGAAAGGACAGTGTTGCACTTTTAAACATTCTTAATATTCTAAAAAAGAAGGGCATCATAGAATTGGAAGCCGTGACCATTGATGAGGGTATTGGCGGTTATCGTGAGGAAGGAGTACGTATTGCCAAGGATGTGGCCGGCAAATTAGACGTCAAGCATCATATTGTTAGTTTTGATGAGAAATATGATTTTACGATTGATAAGATAATGAATGCTCAAAAAGATAAGGGTCATAACCAGAATGCATGTACTTTCTGTGGGGTTTTCAGAAGACAGGTGTTCAATCAGGTTGCAAGGGACATAAATGCAACAAAGCTTGCCACGGGACATAACCTGGATGATGAAACGCAGAGCATTGTGATGAATTATCTTGAGGGAAACATCACCAACATGGTTAGAATTGGTTACAAGACCGAATCACGGGACAAACGCTTTACCCCCAAGATTAAACCATTACGTGAAATTCCTGAAAAGGAGATTGGACTGTACGTATTGGAAAGCGGATTCGAGGTTCACTTTGATGGTTGTCCATATGCCCATGAATCATTTAGAATGGAAATAGGAGACTTTATTAGAGAACTTAATCTGAAACATCCGACCATCATGTATTCGACGCTCAATAACTTTGAAAAGATTAAGCCCGCCATTAAGAAGGAGTATGTCAAGACCCACAGTGTGCCGAACGGTACGTGTGAATTATGCGGCGAACCTGCAAGTAGCAGGATATGTAAATCATGCAAGTTTTTGGATGTGATTCACAATCAACTGCTTGATTAGAATAATTGATTTTGCAATGACAAGGATAAGTATATAACAATGTTATAAATATATTTAATTATACCAAATAACAAAAAAGACAGGAGAATATGATATGACAATAACACTAATCAATAAAAAAGATGTTAAAGAAATAGAATATGAAGAAAATCTAAAGGTAGAGGATATATTAAAAAGAGAAGATATCCCTATTGAAACTGTTGTCGTTAAACTAAACGATCAGACCGTTACCGAGGATGAACCCGTCAACGATAATGACAAGATGGAAATCATAAAGGTCATCTATGGAGGATAACCCCTCCCATTTTTCAAACTTATATTGGAATTTAACATGTCAAATGGGTTAGCTCCCACCAATAATCTCTTCCAAGTCAGACAGGAATTCATCGATGTGTTCACGTTTTACATGAGGCATCAGTACCAATCTGATTGCATATGGCTTAACAGTATTTGATACTCTCCATCCTTTTTTAAATAATTCTTCTTTTAACACGTTTACCTTCATGTCATCCACATTGAATGCTATGACATTCAACTCAGGCTTGACTATGACGTTGACGTTTTTCATTTGCCTGAGCTTATTATATGTATACCCGGTCAGATTAATTGACCCCTCAACGATATCTGCATAGCCATCCATTCCATAGTAGTTTATAAGGGCCCATGTAGCTGCTGTTGTAGCACCGGTACGTGTGCCTACAATGGTTGTCTGTACATTTTTTGTCAGGTATGGTGCATCTATTGCAAGCTTGTCGAGGTATTTTTTTTCACGGAATAATATTCCGCCTGCCGGTACAGGTGCAAGTCCCATTTTATGTGGATCAAGGGTTATGGAAGATACACCTTTACACTTGAAGTCAAAGTTTAATCGAGTCTTATTTCTATAATTTAAGAAGGGTATTATGAATCCACCTAATGCAGCATCGACATGTAGATACACATCATTTGAATGTGCTATTTTTGATATTTCATGGATGTCATCAACCAAGCCGAACTCAGTGGAGCCGGCAATTGCAACGATTGCCATGGTATTATCTGTTATACAATCCTCAAGTGCTGTCGTGTCAATCTTATATTCATCATTCAACGGAACTTCAACAGTCTTTAAGGATAACATCGAACATGCCTTCTTAAATGAAAAATGAGCCGTTCTAGGAAGTATTACCTCGGGAGTATCCTCATTATCCTCCTGGAAAATATACTTTGCAGCACACATCGCCATTATATTAGCCTCGGTACCTCCTGTAACGATATGACCACAAGCTTCACTTGAGTGAAGAAGCCTTGATAATGATGAGATTACTTCATCTTCCATCATGCTTGTACCCTTAAACAGCCCCCCATCACCAAGATTAGTTTCAGTAAACATCCTAAATGCCTCCAATGCAATAGGATCCGGCTTGGTACACATAGAACCCAATATTCTCCCAGAGTCATAGGTCATATCCATTTGATGAAAGGATTCCAGTTTTTCAAATATATACTTCTGATCATGCGTCTTCTTAAACATTACAAAATACCCCCTTTAATTTATGTCAAACTCCTTCGTGATAACTCGTGCCTTTGTGGACTCAGATTCCTCCAGACGTAACTTCAATATGTGACTTCCCACATTCAAATATTCAACGCTCAAACTGCATATGCATCTTCCCTGCATCAATTCCCTTTCACATAAGAGTTCATCGTCAATATAAAACTTTAATGTCGAATCAACGGGAAGATTCCTGATATCCCTACAGCTTACCTCAACAGTCAGTTTATTATCCTCCTGTTCAAATTGATTAACATTGATCTTGACGGGAATCAAGACATGTGAGTTGTCGTTGATGATGAATGTCAGTGCCGTATCCAAAAATCTTTCTGCCTTGACTTCGATTACGACATCAAAACTTGCATAATCAATCAGATTCTTGTTGAAATACCAGAAGTCATGATAGAAGAATACTTCCCGGAAGTATGCAATGAAAGCCTCAAATAGTGGATGGGCTGACTTGTCACATATAATCAATGCCCTTCTATTGCTGATGCTGTCAGGATTGTGAACATAATCTGATGCCACATTGTTAAATTGTAGAAATTCCTCGTCAATATCCATGTGGGTTAGCTTGTCCTTGGCAATTAAGGATAATTCATCTATATTGATTTTTGAATATTTTTCATAAACATCATCCTTCGGATAGGACCATGCCTCATCGGTAAATAAATCGCCCTGGTGTGTCACTTTATTTGTCGTGAATTTTTCAAGAATTTCGCCTTTAATTTCCGAAAATGACTTTTCTTTGAATGTCTTGAATAATATGTAACTTACGGCCTTAACTGCCGCTTGTGAGGTGAGTTTTGTATCGTTTACCAAAAAGTCATCATTGCCTATTACATCAGATAAATCATAGTAATAATTTTTAAGGCTATCCCAGTTACGTTTAGCATCCGTTGTCTCAAAGGGAAGATATTCTCTTAATACTACACTTTTATCAGGTATGATAAACTGTGTAAATTTGATATTCTTCTTTGCAAGATATTTCCTTTTTGATTCAAGGCTTTGTTTGAATTGTCTTAAATCCAATGATGAATCATATTCCAAGTCATAATGCTGTAAGAGTTCATTGGTGTTGTCATTTACCAAAAAGAATGTGTTGTCCAATCCCTTGATGGAGGATTTCAGATTAGCAAAATACTTCCTGATGTCCTCGGATACTAGTATGCTTCTTGTAAACTTGAATGTGTTTGTTGTATCTGTGGCGTTTACTATTACCTTGAGGTCGTATCTGTTAGTTGGATAACAGGATAGGTCATAACACTTATCGAATATGGAATTGGTTGTATCATCACTGACAAATGGTTCGTCATTTATGTATATGTCCACTTTCGTATCGATTGGCCGGTTATAGTAGTCCATGATGTCAAACTTAACTTTTAACTTCTTGTCATGTGACTCGATTGTCTCCAAATTAAGTATTACATCCTGTTTTATTTTAAAGTCTGTTTCAGCTGTCGGATAATGTGGATTTTCAATAAACCTTTCAGTTCTTATTTCAATTACATCATCAGGGTTGAACCATTCCACCAGTTGTTTATTGAAGTACCAGTGGTCCCAGTAGAAAAATACTTCCCTGTAATAAGCTATGAAGGACTTTGTCAGTGAGTTTGTAGAGGAATCCCTTAATATCAAAGCTTTTTTATTGCTTATGCTGTTTGGGTTTATGTAATACTCGGATTTTCTTTTTGATACCCTTCGATACTCTTCTGGTATGTCCTCAAGTTCCACTTGTTTGTATTCATCATTTAATTCCAAAGTCTCCAGTTGCATGTGTGCATAATTTTTGAATCTTTCATCCTGAGGATATGACCAGTTGAATACGAAAAACAAATCTCCCTTATGATCTACAATTTCAACATGAGTTTTATCTGTTATCTGTTGAGCATATTCTTCGGCTTCGGTGCCGTGTAAGACCGACAATATGTGGGGAGTGAGCTTAAGTGAAGACATTACAGAGATGTGCGTATCGTTTCTAAGCACGTCATCAATTGTGATAACACTGCTTAAGTCATGAAGCAATCCTCCCAATTGATCCGTGATTCTTTTTGGTTCGGGAGTTTCGAAGGGCAGATATTGGCGTGCAGTTATGCTCTTATCAGGTATGACAAAGAATTCATAGTTGATGTTTTTAGAATAAAAGTAGTCTTTCTTGGAAGCAATGCTTTTTGCAAATCTTTGAATGTCGATAGAACTTTGATAATTATAGTCATAGTGTTGTCTTATTTCATTATTTGTATCGTTGACTAGGAAGTAATAATTATCCTTTCCCTCTATGGTCTTTTTCAGGCCCCTAAAATATTGATTAAAATCTATCATAAATAATAAAACCCATATCATTTCTTATTAAATATTATATATTTAAAGGTTAATATGTTATTCTATTTGAATGGATTAATTGACAATATACTACTATTGGAATAGTAAATGGAAAAACTTAAATTAAAATTAGAAAATAATGGGTGGAGAAGAGTGTTTTATATTTAATTATCTTTCAATACTTTTTTAGCAGCATCAAGCATGATTTTTTTCTCTACTTTAGCTACTATTCTTCTTATTTCTGGAACTGCATCAGTATTAGCGGAAATACTATCAATACCAGCTTCAACTAGTTTTTCAACAATTTCCGGTTTACTGCCAGCTTGTCCACAGATACTGGTTGTGACTCCAGCTTCATTACATTTTTTAATTACACTCATTAATAATTTCATTACAGCCGGATGTGCTTCAGTGTAATGTTTTGCAACCAATTCATTGTTTCTGTCTAATGCAAGGGTATATTGGGTCAAATCATTAGTTCCGAAACTAACGAAGTCCAATCCTTCTTTAATAAACTCTTCAATGATTATTGCGGATGCAGGTGTTTCAACCATCATACCGAAGTCGACATCTACGTGTGGTATTAAACCGACGGAAGTGGCTATTTCTTTTGCTTGGCGTAATTCTTCAGGTTTGTGTAATAATGGTAGCATTACTCCAATGTTTGTGTAACCTTGTTGGTGTAACTTTTTGATAGCCTTGAATTCTGCTTTTAAGATTGCCGGCTGATCTATTTCTCTTCTGATTCCTCTCCAACCAAGCATTGGGTTTGCTTCGTCAGGTTCGTTTTCTCCACCTTCTAGGGTTTTGAATTCATCGGTTGGAGCATCTAATGTCCTATACCATACTGTTTTTGGATAGAATACATCGACCACTTTAAGAATTCCGTCTGCCAGTACGTGTACAAGTTCATCTTCTCTTCCTTCATCAATGAATTTGTAAGGTACTGTACCTGTAGCAAGCATCATGTGTTCGGTTCTTAGTAAACCTACACCATCGGCCCCTGTTTCATATGCTTTTTGAGCAGCTTCGGCCATACTTACATTTACTTTTACATCGGTAACCGTTATTAACGGTGCTGATTGAACATTAACAGTTTGTTGTGATTGTTCATCTGTTGAGTCTTCTGATGCGAATGCTCCTTCAAATACCAATCCTTTTTTACCGTCAATGGTTACTTGAGTATCTTCTTCGAGCACTGATGTTGCATCACCTGTTCCGGATACACATGGTATACCCAATTCACGTGAGATGATAGCTGCGTGACAGGTTACTCCACCTTCATCTGTTACAATTCCGTTTGCACGTTTCATTGCCGGAACCATGTCAGGTGTTGTCATGGTTGTTACGAGTATGTCACCATCTAGGATTTTATCTAATTCATCAAGGTCGCTTACGATTTTTACGGTTCCTGATACTAATCCAGGACTTGCACCTAATCCTCTTGTAATGATTACTCTTTCTTCATCATCGGATGATTCTTCAACTTCAGTTATGTTATCTAATGTTGTGATAGGTCTTGCCTGTAGCATGTATACCTTATCGTTTTCAATACCCCACTCAGTATCCATTGGAGCTTGATAGTGTTTTTGTATTCTTCTACCCAGTTGGGTTAGCTGTTTTAGGTCTTCATCGGTTAAGACCCTTTTATCCCTGCATTCTTCAGGAACATCTATCTGTACTGTTTTACCCGTTTCAGGGTCTTTAGTGAACATGGTTTTCTTGGTGTTTACCTGATATGATTTGACTTCATCGTTTACTTTGTCATATCTGCAGGTGTCCGGTGTTACTGTACCAGATACAACCCCTTCTCCAAGTCCCCATGCTCCTTCTATGAGCATTTCTTCAGCACCTGTTGAAGGGTCTACTGTAAACATTACTCCGGCTTTTTCGGAGTTGACCATTTGTTGTACTACTACAGCTATTAATACCTGTGAGTGATCAAAGTCATTTTCTGCTCTGTAGAATATTGCTCTTGCTTCAAATAGGGAAGCCCAACATTTTCTTACGTTTTCAATTACATCATCAATTCCGCTAATGTTAAGGTAAGTGTCCTGTTGACCTGCAAATGATGCATCAGGTAAGTCTTCAGCTGTTGCTGATGATCTTATTGCTACTACAACATCTTCTATATCCACATCGAGACATAATTTATTGTATGCTTCTATTATCATACGTTGGATGTCATCAGGGATACTGGTTGTAATAATTAAATCTTTTATTTGATCGGATACTTTTTGTAATTCAATGGTATTGTTTATATCCAAACCACTTAACATATCATTGATTTGATTATCAATACCTGTTTTTGTAATGAATTCACGGTACGTTCCGGCTGTTACAACAAAGCCCGGTGGAACTGGAATTCCAGCGTTTGTCAATTCACCAAGGTTTGCACCTTTACCACCCGCAATAGGTATATCATCTTTACCCAACTGTTTGAAAAATTCAACATAATTCATTGATAACACTCTTCTATTCTATTTTTCCATTATTATTATATTAAATGAGTTTAGGAAGATTATTTAATAAAGGATATAACGGATAATTCAATATCCCATTAAATAGCAACTTCCAAATGTTTAATTTGATTAAAAACATCAATAATCCATTAGTCTATCAAAAAAAGCGATTAGAACTGAACTAAATCGTTACCTTTGTCGACGACAAGTTTACATGTTACAGGTAGTTTCATTCCAGCCCTGTTTAATGCTATTTTAGCACTTTCGAAATCTTTCACATTTACATAAGCTGTGATAATTTTTTGATTTGCACGAACTAAAGCTTCAGAACTTACAGCTTTACCGAATGCTCCTCTCATACCACTCTGAACCCTATCTGCCCCTGCACCAGTTGCCATAGGATTTTCTCTTACTATGTGATGTGGATATACTCTTATTTTTAATCTGTAACCGAGTTTTCCGGTTGTTCTTTGTAAATATCTGTTTGCAGCAATCCTAGCAGCCTCTAAAGAATTATGTGATAAATGTGCATGATCTTTAACTGCTAATGTTACTTGTAAAGGAAAGTCTTCTGTTAAGTTTCCCATATCATACTGAACAATTTTGGATGCTGGTATTTTCCTAATATAATCTTTTCTTGTATATGGACGTACCATTATAATTTTCCTCCTTAATTAAACTGTTAAATATTTTTATATTAAAAAATATCAAAAAAATCATCGTAAAAATGTAATACAATAAATATATTCTCTCAAAAATATTACGAATTCGAATTACATCATCATGTAATTTAGTATAATAGTATATAATATGTTTAAACAGTTATATAAATTTATGGTTAACATATCCACTTAAAAAAATAAGTCCCCTATTATTAATATAATGAGATGGACAAATACTAATATAATAAGACACCAAGGAATTTAATATGAACGTTAAAACTAGAATGGTATTCACCTATAAAAGCAAGCAATTGGCTGAAATTGCTTATAATTCATTGTACCCGGACAATGAAAATCACATCGAAAGCTTCGTTGAAGACAATAGATTAACATGTATTATTGAAAACGAAAATATCGGCAGTGTACTTAACACCATTGAGGATTTGATTCAATGTGAAAAGGTTATTGAGGTAACTTCCGAAATTATTTAATTGAGGGATATTCATGTATTGATATTCAATACATTAAAAGAAAAAAAGAGTTGATGAGATTATTGCTCATCTTCATTTAATACTTCAGGTACTTCTTCTTCAACTTCAGCATCATTTGCTTCTTCTGTTCCGAATACATCTTCAACATCTGATACTTCTTCATTTTCCTGAGGTACTACTTCCTGGTATTCATCGATGAATTGAACTTTTTCAACTGAATCTATGTTTTCATATGCTACACGTGCTACTTGGAATTTTGCTAATGTAACTTCTTGAACTGTTCTCTGTTCAAATCCTGCTAGTTTGTCGAGTATGATTTTAGCTGTGCCATCTTCTATTTCAACTTCTGTTTTTTCCAGGTTTATATTTGGATTTCCATAGTATACATCGATTAATCCTTTGATTTTTTCCACGTCATCTTCAATTTTTTCTTCAATTACTACATCATATACTATGTCTTTGCCTGCTAATCTGTGGTTGAAGTCTACTCTTACTCTTCCGCCATCTACTGTTCTGACAATACCTTGTTGACCGTCTAGGCTTATAGGCATACCAGGGAATGGTCTGATGTTTTGTTGTTTGAATTCTTTCATTGGAATGAGTTGGATTAGACTTGGATCTTTTTTACCGAATGCATCTTCACATGGTATTTCGATTGTTTTTTCTTCTCCTACTTCTAAACCAATTAATTGATCTTGTAGAGCGGATAGTACTTGGTCTGCACCTACTGATAATACTATTGGATGGTAATCTTTACCTTCAACTTTGATTCCCGCTTCTTCAGCTACTTCTTCATAGGTTGTGTCGAACACTTCACCGTTTTGCTGTACTTTTCCTGTGTAGTTTAATCTTATAAAATCATTTTCTTCTATTGGCATATTATCTTATTATCTCCTATTGAATTATTATTTAAATTATTTTTAAATTTACTAAGAGTTTCTTCATTTTTATATCCTAATACTCTAATTTTCTGAGGATAGTTATTTATATATTTATGTATCTCATCCTTTAAAATACCTGTTTCCAATACACTTAGTATTCTCTGTTTTCTATGGGTACTGAATCCTTGAGATATGTTCTCCAATATACTTGAAACATCCTCAAACGGCCGGTTGTTGATAATATTTTCAACCGTTTTGTCGTCCATCAGTGTTAAATTGGATAACTTTTCTTCGTCAAAGGTATTGACGTTATCTAATAGAATCCTTTCAGCCCTGTATTCATGTAATGGGGCTTTGGATTCACTGATGGCCTTTTTTAAAGTATCTATGGTGTTCTGTGGCAGCATGTCATCAAGATTGTCAAAGTCCTTGTTGGATATTTTTTCTCTGATTAGACTACCACTGACATTCTCCAGACGAGGAATAAAAATAAATTTACCCTTGTAATCAAAATCTAGTTTTGTTAATGACTTAGCTAATGAAACAATAACGTAATCGTCATTTGATAGCTTTCCATCAAGCAGCACTTTTTTATCGTCCATTGATATAATTTTGTATGGCCGTGGTGCTACTGGCTTACCATTATTTATGTAGTTCAATATATTTTTAAATTTCGCATCCTGACTGATGTATCCACGTGGTATGTAATCAGCATTTAATGTTTTAAAAAGTAATGACAGACACAACGAGTACTGTCCTGAACCCATAACTCCCATAGGTGGGCCTTCTATAGCAATGTCGGCACCCAAGCTGATTGCCAGATTTGCCCTGTTGTAACGATCAAGTATATATGGAAGTCCTCTACCGTTGCGTTCAAACAAGCCCGGTATTATAGCTACAAATAACGCTTCAGGATGTAGGCGTTTTGCCTCCTGCATACAATATAAATGACCATTATGCAATGGAGAGTACTCCGTGAAATCTGCTATCACGGGGGTGATATTTTTATTACATGACATCTCGATTTTTTCCATATCCAAGTCCTTATAAAACTGTCTTTTATCTTCAAGTAATATATTTTCAACATAATCTTCTATCATCATTTAAATACACACTTACCATAGAGCTCTAATTAAACATATGTTTAAAATACTATTAATAACTAAATAAGAATTAGAGTAGGTGGAAAGTATGAACAACTTGATACTTAAGAATTGTAAATTTTCTGATAAGCAAATAAAAAACATAATAATAGAAGATGGAAAAATAGCCAAAATTACAAAAACTTTAAGTAAATCCGACTTGACCAGTGACAATATAATAGATTTAAAGGAAAAATATGTAATACCCGGACTTATAGATCCACACGTTCACTTCAGAGACCCCGGCTTAACATATAAGGAGGACTGGGCTTCAGGAAGTATGGCTGCAGCACACGGAGGATACACCACGGTAATCGATATGCCCAATACCAATCCACAGACGGATACCTTGAAAAATTTCAAAGAAAAAAAACAGATAGCCCTCAAGAAGTCATACTGTGACTTTGCACTTCAGGCAGGCGTCAAATCAAAAAAGGATGTGGATGAGATAATGACCGAAAAACCTGCATCCTTCAAGATTTTCATGGATTTATACAGCGATGATGAGTTGAATGAATTGTTCAGCCATATTGAGAATACGGGTAAGCTTCTATGTCTGCACTGTGAGGACCAGAAATTGGTGAACTATTACACGTCCAAACTAAAGGAAAACCCCGACAATAAAAGTGACTGCAAGGCATACAGCCGGGCAAGATCGGAAATTGCCGAGCTGATATCAGTACATAAGGCCATGACCTATGCAAAAAAATATAACCTGCAATTACATTTATGTCACATTAGCAGCAATCAAACCCTCAAATATGTAGAGGCATATAAACAAGACATGAACATAAGCATAGAAGCAACCCCACATCACATCTTCCTTGATAACAGTACATACGACAGTTATGGTACAAAGGCCAAGACCAATCCACCACTTAGAAATAAGAAATATGCGTTATGTGTAGATGATTTATGCAAGTTTGACAGCATCGGAACAGACCACGCACCTCATACACTTGAGGAAAAAACAAAGGATACCTGGACAACTGCTGCTGGAATACCGGGATTGGAGGTTACCATGAAACTGCTCTTATCACAGGTAAACAAAAACAAGCTAAGCTTAGATGAGATAATAAGATTAACCAGTGCCAATCCTGCAAGAATATTTAAGATAGAAAATAAGGGATTCATAAAGGAAGGCTATGATGCAGACTTATGTGTAATTGACATGGATAAATACGGAAAAGTAGACGTGGATGAATTTTATACACAGGCAAAATACACGCCATTTGAAGGTATGGAATATAACGGTGATGTCATCATGACAATTAACAGGGGAGAAATAATCTGTGAAGATGATGAATTAATAAAACATGACGTCAAATACGTTTACTAAAAATCTCCAACCACCTTTTTTTTAATAAGATAATTAAAGCATTAATTTAAACACCAGAAATAACAACGTCCTTGATTCTTAATTGATTAAATGCATCAAAAAGATGTTCTTTTTTAATAATTTAAAGCATTATTCAATAGTTAATTATGAAATTTTGTATTGAAATTGAAAATATACCTAAAAAGGCTTTGTTAAAAATGAGTTATGAATTTAAAAAGATTTTAAAAAATAGAGAAATAATATGAAGGAATATAATGACTCCCAAGTAGCATTATAATTCCTTATGTTATTCCCAGTAAAAGTATATAATAGCTTTATTATGGATGATGCAGATCGTACCTAGTTTACCTTGGTAATACTGGTCGTATCTTGCTCATATTCATTAATAAACCATTATTGAATATATTACTATACTTAAGTTTACTTGGAAACTCTATAATGATATATGTATATCATCATATATAAATATTCCTTCATATCACCTTAATCAAAAATGCTTATAAAGCTGGGTTGATTAAGTCACGTTCACCGCTAGGCATAAATTCTCTGATTGCACCTTTTGCGATACATTCTCTTGGGTTAGCCCAATCGAATAATAAGTTTTTGTCAGCAAATGCAACTTTTATGAGAGGGTTGAGTGTGAAAGCGTCTCCTCTAGCTGCGTGTGGTGCTTGAGCAATACCTGCGTATTCAGGTTGGTGACCTACGTTCATTGCGTAGTTAGGGTAGTTAGGACCTCTTAATTCGTGGATGAGACCTTCGTCACTTCTGATAGCGAGTGAGTTGGATGAACCACATTGATCTTGTAAGTCGTAACCGTAGAATCCTAATCTGCTGTGACCTTCTTTGTGTAATAATTGACTTAAGTACCATCCGTTTACACCAGCGTTTGAGTTACCGGTAGCGAATGCTACTGAACAACCTGCACCTGCTGCAGCTACACATGCTCTTTGTGATCCACCGAAGTGGTCTTCGAGTGCTGCTGGGGTTTCGTATTGTTCTAATGCGTATAAAGTTACTTCACTTGCAATGTCTTTTACTACATCAACGGAAGCATCAGCTTGACATAATCCACCATAGTTTGTTTCTACGTAATCTTTACCGTAGTATATGAAGTCATCTAAGATTTCGTCGGTGTATGCTGCGGTAGCATATTGTGTGAATCCTACACCACCAGACATGTATGAACCTAACCATACTTGGTCGTATAATGGTGATGCTGCACCGATTACTTCTAATGTTACTTTAGCAGGGTCGTCAGATGTTCTGCTGGTTTGTACCATATCTGAGAATGCACCGAAGGTTACACCTCCAGGTTCGTTAGGACCTCTTGCTCTTCTTGATGGCATTGCACTAGCCATAGATACTACGTCTGCGTGTTTTGCAGCGTATGAGAAGTCAGCAATAGCAGCTTCTCCTGCACATAATTTGTATGCAGAAATGAAACTCATACCGATTTGCATAGCAGACCATCTTGAGGTTGTACCACCGTCACAAGCACGTACTACTAAAGTAGGTACTCTTGATACTTGGTATGTTTTTTTACCTATGTATTTTTTGAGCATTTCAGCTTGTTCTTCAGGGAATTCTTTGTTGATGTCGATTACGAATCTCTGATCTAATTGGTCGAGTAAGTCATCGTCACCAGTAAAGATTTTTGCGTATGAATCTACAACGAGTCCAGGGTCTACTTCAACCATGTGTTCTTGTACAACTGCTCCTCCAGGGAGTGCGTGGTTGATTGTTTCGAGGTATTCGTTGATTGTTTCAGGAGTTACTTCTACACCAAGTCTTTGTTCGAGTACTCCGTGAGCTGTGTCCATACCTACAATTACAGTTCTTTTAATATCGTCAACTAATTGTTGGATAGCAGAGTTGTTACAGAAGTGAAGGTCGTCTCCTTCTACGTATGTGTCTGTTCCAGATACTTGGTAAGCCATTAATTTTCTTTGTCCAAGAGGTACCCCAATATCTGGGTTGTAGAATGGTAATCCTCCACGAGCTTCCATAGCTTTTTCTGCTTGTTCATTAAATTCTCTTTTTCTTGCGGATTGTTCCCATCCACCGTAGCAGTAATATTTAGTGTTTTGTTCTTCAGGGTCTTCGTCAAATTTTTCTTGTAAAGCCTTTAAGAATAATTTTTTCTCATTATCCATTATTTACCACCTAATTTACTTTGTAAATCTTTGTTGAATACTTCTAATCCGTATCCACCGTCAGTTCTTGCGAAGTGGATTTCTTCAACTACTTTGATAACTTCTGGGTCGTCTCTTAAACTTATGTTGTCACTTCTGTAAATAGTTGTGATTTCTTTAAGTTTATCTTCTGGTAAAGGTTCTCCTACTGATATAGGTTCGTCAAGTTCTACACCTACTTGGTCTTTTACGTATTTAACTACTCCTTCATCTTCGTCAAATACATATCTTTGTAATGCGTCGAACATTAAACCGTTTTCATCAAGTCTTAATGAGTGACCGTGTACGGTTGCTCCTCTTAAACCTGTTTTTGCTGGATCAAAGAATTCTGATTCAATTAATAATTTTGAGGTTTCTTCGAGGTCTGATTCTCTCATTTCTACTACTTGTCTTCCTGAGAGTGTACCGGTATCTACTCCTCTGAATCTTCTCATGTATGATCTTGCTCTGTCGTATGGTTGAGCTGGTGCGTTATACATGGAGTCTGCGAATTGTACGTATCTTATACGAATTCCTTTTTTAGCTCCGTCGATAGGTTCAACGAAGTCTTTCATATCATCTGCTTCAAAGTCCATTTCATCTAGAGGTGGGTGTACTGTTTTGTAACCTTCCCCTGGGTTTCTGTGACTTAAAAGTTTTACTATGTCATCATCTGCTATACTTCTTAGTATTTCGAGTTCATAATCTGGGTTTAAGTGTTTTTTACGGTTTTCCGCAATCTTACTTTCCCCAGGATAAAATTGTACGTCATATGCCATTTACAATCACCTGATATATTTAACAGTTTCTGATGATTTTGCATTTGGATCAACTAATCCGATAAGTCTAGAATCGATTTTATCCTCAAAACCTTTTCCGTATTTCATGTAATCTGATACGGATGTTTGTGTTTTGGTGAAAACACCGACTTTCAAATCATATCCGAAACTTAGTGTGTTTTCTAAAATTTCATCTACCTTTTCTACAAAATCTTCAAGATTGTCTAATTGGACAGTCAATATTATTTCACCAACAGATACCCTTAGCGGTACGTCATTACCTTTGACATTGATTGTCTTTCTGTCAGTATGATTAACCGGCAATCCTCTGGCAGGACCGAAGTTAACTACCGTAGGCAATGATTCCCCATTAATTAAAACTCTCAAAACTCCATCTAAAACCATGACTTCATTCAAAATACTTTCCGCCGTTTCTGGTTTCAATATCCGATATGGAAATATCTTTACATCGGTTGCTTTAATTATATTTGATTCGTCTATATCTGTTGACATAACATAACATCCTTTAATTAGATTTTATCTTTTATTTGACTAGCTCCTTCAGCAACATATTTTACTGGTTCTCTTAAGTTATCTACATTACCATATACTTCTCCAACTAATCCTGATGTAGCTTCTACAGAGAACATCTGTGTACCTGCATCTAAGGACATAGCTGCTGCGTTACATGGAATTGCGTAACCTTTACTGTGTCTTGTTACTACGTGGTTACCGTTGAATACACCAGGTCCTCCTCCACCGTATATACCGTGTGAGAAGAAACTCATACCTACACCTGTACCCATTACTCTACCAAAGTCTACACCAGGTAATCCTGCTTCGTATTCTAAGATATCGTTAAAGTATAAAATGGATGATGCAATACCTTGTGCTGCTCTTGCTGCACCTACGTTTACAATAACAGATGCTACGAGACCTGCTGCTGCATATGCATTCCATAATGCCCAGTCAGCTGGTTCATATAATTTGTATCCGGATGGTAATGTTTCTTTTACTTTGATTACTCCATCGTCTTCTGCTCTTGCTAATAATGAAATAACAACGTCACCAAGGGTTCCTTTACCGTTTTCTTTTACTAAGTCGTAAACTAAGTTGTTTGCGTTTAATCCTTGGAATGCTAAACCTAAAAGGTGGCTTCTTTCGAATGCACCGATTGCGTCACCCATTTCGAAGGTAGCTGTTTGTTCTAATATAGAGGATAAAGCTACTGCGTTGAGTGTGTTTTTCTTAGTAATTGCTACTACGTGGTTTGCTCCGATGTTTCTTAAACTGTAACCTAAACCTTCAAGGTGAGTGGTTTGACCTAATAAGGTTGTTAATGCTCCACCTAATTTAACGTTGTGTGGGTATCCACCCATAGCTGCGGTTTTTATTTCTACAGCTTGGAATTTGTCAATGTCGAAAGTGTCTAATATAGCTTGGATTAATGCTGAACCTGTTGCGAGTGGTGCAACTGAGTAGTCACCAGCAATATCTAATCTTTCAGATGGTAATTGAACTAATAATTGTTTACCGCCGTTTAAGACTTCAACGTTGAGATCATCGTCATCGTTTACTTTTAACATTCTTCCAATTCTGCAAGCAATAGCATCAGCATTGTCAACAATGTCTAATTCTAATTCTCTTCCTGGAATAAAGTTAGCTTTTCCACCGTAAGCTCCGTTTGCTAATGATTTTTCAATACCTGCAAGGTTTACAGCAACTGAACGCTTAATTTCTTGTATAATACTTTTTATTGTAGGGTTTACTACTGGACTAATTGCTTCTAGAGGTACTTGTTCTTCTAAAAGTTTTCCATCTACCCCATATAGATCTATTTTGTCTTCATATGTTGGCATTTATATGTACACCTCTTAAATAGTAAATTCATTAAGAAATGAATTATCATATTCATTCCGGTCTATATGTCCACTTGAAAATCAATTATTAAAAAATATAGTTATAACTTCAACAACACTTAGTTGGTAAAAATGTTTATTGAATAAGTATATCCTTTATATCAATGATACTGCAATAATTAATTTAAAATACAAATAGACATACTCCCTCCAACTCTTATCTAAAAATACATTTCTATGTGTTCAAATATTTATACAAAGAAAAAACTCCTAAGAACAAATGATTAACGATACAAAAATCACAACCCCTATATCATCATGATTAAAGTATCATATACATCAATCAACCTTAGGATGTAATTTACAACCGTTATTAGTACGTTTCTTATTTCATAGAGTAATACAAATAAACATCAATTTGAATACCTATGTTTGTGATAAATATTCTTACAATTGAAATATTTAAAAAAGAAAACATATAAATGTTTTTATATTTTTAATTTATATATAAATGGGATATTTAGTATAAGATAGTTTAATATGATAAAATAGTCAACATAAAAAATTCATTAATTATTATACAAAGTGAAAAAATAGTTTACAAGTAATAAAGGATTATTTAATCAAAATTCTTTAAAAGAGTGGAGAAAAAAAATGATTGAAAAAATAGTTAAAAATCTGGAAAATGCGCGATTGTTTTTTGAAGACATGAAAATTTTATTATTCACTGATGATGATTGTATTAATATTTTATACAAGAAAGCTGCCGATATCAACATAAAAGAGCATGATGCGATAAAATTGGAAACGAAGATTTTTTACCCGCTTGTTTATAGTGTTCAGAGCAATTGTCCAACTTGTGGTTACCAGACTCCGGAAAGCCGCAGGGAGTATAATCCGGCATACATGGAAAGTGTGATTAAATACAATATAGATGTAATTAAATCATATGATATTAAAAGAATTAACTGTTTACATATAGAGAACAATAAGAATTATGAAAGAGAGTTATTTTTGAAAATATTGAATAAATATGATATAGACAAAGCCATCAAAATTGATGACATTAAAGAATTGGACATTATTGAAAAATATGATTTTGCCTCATTGATTATGGATTCCAAAAACCTCGAACTGTTCAAGTACCTTAAGGACAACAAGTCCATACAAAAAAGTTACCATATCACGGCAAACGTAGAAATCTATAACAACAATCTTGAAGAAAATATAGAATTCATCAATAATCTAAGAGAATATGATGTGGATGCAGTTGAGATAGTTGGTTATGATCCGTTTTATGACGATGTTCACGAGTACAATCCACAGTATAACAAAGAATACGTCAAGAGGGTAATTTCCACTTTGAGAATAATGTATCCTGAGTTGGAATTGAAAATATCCTATGCTACAAACGGATGCAACTATTTTGATGAAATTATACCGTTGGGAATTAATTCAATAAATGGAATATACTGCAATAGGACAAACAAGTTGTTTAACATGGAAAAGATAATGGACATATTACAAAAAATACCTCAAAACCAGGAAAAGTAATACTTTTTAATAAAAAAGTATTTATCATAGGACATACATATTAATTATTGTAAAAGTAATACGAAAAATAAAATAAGTATTATTTTTTACAACATAAGTTAATTTACCTAAATTAATTAAAAAAACTCCCAAACTCTTATAAAACGTGTTCAAATTAAAATATATATTCATAACGGATAAGACTTAAAAAAAGTCTTAAATATTTTACTTTTTTTTAAAAAAATAATACATTTAAATTAAGACGATAAGACAATATTCTTTTTTTTAAAAATTACAGCAAACGCTCTTTTTTAAAATAAATCTCATATTAACCCATTATTAGGATATGACTTCAAAAATCAATGCTAACTCAATAATCTAATAAAAATCAAGGAAAAAAAGTTCATTAGGACTATGAATAAAATCAATGATTGAAAATAAAAATTATAAAAAAAAGATTGATAAAAAATAAAAAGAATAAGGCTGTTAGTTGAGAATGAACTTCTCATACTACAACCATTGTTCCCTATATTTGTATTATTTTAGTCATTATTTGTTCAAAAGATGCGACAAACAAATATTATATTAAATACAATACCCTATAAATCAGCGATAACTAATTTAAATATTTGAAAGAAAAGAAATTAGGGAAACTGATCCCCAATTCCACAACTTCATAAGAAGTTAGTATTTTTAGATTTGACTAATTATATTTTTTTAACTAAGTTACCCATGTGGTCGTATACTTCAACAGTAGATAATCTCATTTGAGTATCTAATTGGTGAGTTGCACATGATAAACATGGGTCGTATGCACGAATAACCATTTCCATTAGGTTGAATATTTTGTCGTCTACTTCTACACCAGGTTTGATGTAAGTTTTTGCAACTTGTTGAATACCCATTTCCATGGAAGGGTTGTTTTGTACAGTAGCTACGATGATGTTAGCTTTTGTTACTAAACCGTTTTCATCGGTTTCGTAGTGGTGAGTTAAAGTACCTCTTGATGCTTCAACTATACCTACACCGCTACCGGTGATAACTTCACGGTCTAAAGCTTCTGGACGTTTTTGACCACTTAAGTCACCTTCAAGTCCATCTACTGCTAATTCAGCAGATGCAACAAGTTCTATGAGTCTTGCTGGGTGGAATAATAAAGGTGCTTGAGGACATCTTCCGAAAGTGTCTCTGAATGCTTCTAATAATTCTTGAGCTTGAGGAGCAGCATCAGGCATTTTTGTACATGCGTTGATTCTTGATAGAGGTGCTACTCTGTAGATACCTTCAGGATATCCGATGTCTTTGATGTAAGGGAATTTTAACCAGGAGTATGGTTTTACACCTTCAGCCATGTAGTCGGTGTAGTCTTGTGGTGCAAATTCAGCATAGGTTTTTGCTTCTTTGTCTACCATTCTTACGTTACCGTTGTACATGTCCCAACTACCATCGTTTTTGTCTACTAAACCACAGTGGTATGTTTCTACATAACCTAATTCTGCGATTAAGTCTAAGTTTTCTTCAAAGATAGGTTGAGCTGCTTCCCATGTATCCATGGATAACTCGAGTCCTCTTTGTGCTTTTACTAAGTTTTCTTTTTGTTCTTCATCACTTAATACAGTGGTAATTCCACCAGGGGTGTTTGATACTTGGTGAATTGGTCTTCCACCGATAGCTGTTACGATATCTTGTGATAAGTGTCTTAGTTCTAAAGCTTTTTTAGCTAATTCTGGGTGAGTTTTGATGATTTGGAATACATTTCTTGTTTTTCTGTCTGCTCCACCGATAAAGTCAGGTGCACTTAAGAAGTAGAAACTTAAAGTGTGTGAGTGCATTACAGATCCCCAGTTCATGATTTCTCTCATTTTGTATGCTGCTGGGTAAATGTTATCATCTTCAAATCCGAATACTTGGTCACATGCTTTAGCTGCAGCTAAGTGGTGCTGTACGTCACAAATACCACAGATTCTTGGTACGATTCTTGGTACTTCTTCGATTGGTCTTCCTTGTAAGAATTTTTCAAATCCTCTGAATTCCATTACATGTAATTTAGTATCTTTTACGTTTCCTTCTTCATCAAGGTCTACTGTAATTTTAGCGTGACCTTCAATCCTTGTTACAGGTTCTAAAGTTAATTCTACCATATAAGTTATCCTCCTATAAATAATCTAGTTTCTTAATTTGAGTGGAATTAAAGCTGCTGGTAATGTGTAAGTGTAGAATGTTCCTACTACATCTTCAACTTGGTTTGCAACTTCTTCTGGATCAATTTCTTTATCGTTTTCTACTCCGTAGTCTGATGCGATAGCACTGATCATTTTAGCTCCTGCATCTAATACTTTGTCTGTAGGTCCGTAACATCCTCTACATGGGGTGTCTACTGATGGACATTGTGCACCACATAATGGACGGGTAGCAGGACCTAAACAAATAACTCCTTGAGGTACTAAACACATGTCTCTGTCGGTTTCTCCAACTTCCCATGGTCTTTTGATTTTGTCCATTGCCATACCCATAGGTGGTTTTTCTCTTTCACATACGTCACAGAGGTTGTTATCAGGTATTTCTGGGGTTTCTCCATCCAATAATGCAAGTAATACTTGTGCGATTACTTCTGATTTAGGTGGACATCCAGGTAAAGCTGCGTCTACTTTAATTACATCTGATAATGGTCTTACTCTGCTTTCTAAGTGAGGTACGCTTTCACTAGGTATGATTCCATCCGGGTTAACTGTTGATACTGAGTTGATGTATGCTTCAGTTGTTAATTCATCGTTGGTGTGTAAGTTACCGAGTCCTGGAACTCCTCCGAATTCAGCACAACTTCCGTATGCGATTACAAAACCAGCTTTTTCTCTTAATACTTCAGCTAATTCTTTGTTTTCATCGTTACGGATTCCACCTTCAATTAATAAAATGTCCATTTCTGGAATTTCATCATATTTTGTATCCATAAGTACTGGACTGAATTGGAATTCTACAGCTTCTAATACATCTAATAATAATTCGTGTAAATCTGTTAAAGCGATGTGACAACCAGAACATCCTCCGAGCCACATTGTTCCTATTTTAACTTTTTCTGCCATGTACTTATTCCCCCTCTGCTAATTGTTCTTTGAGTGGTGATGGACCTAACTCTTGAATTTCTGCAGTTACTCTTCTAATTGTTGAAGCGAATTTTTCTCCTTCGGAAGCTGAAATCCAGTCGTGCTGTACTCTCTGTTTTTCAATTCCAAGTTCGTCTAATAATCTGTATACTAATCTCATTCTTCTGTCAAATTTGTAGTTACCTGCATCGTAGTGACAGTCACCCATGTGACATCCACCGATGAATACTCCGTCTGCTCCTTCTCTTAAAGCTTTTAATATGAATTGAGGTTCAATTCTTCCAGAGCACATTACTCTGATCATTCTTATGTTAGGTGGGTATTGCATCCTTGATGTTCCAGCAGTATCTGCTCCACCATAGCAGCACCAGTTACAACTGAAAACGATTATTTTAATATCGTCGTTAGCCATTATTTTTCCTCCTATTATAAAACATGATTATTTTATCTTGTAAAAACAATCATAAAACTTTTTAAATGTTTACATTTAAATTTCTTATTTAAACACGTGTTTATTGTACTAATATGACTCTATAGTACAATATTAAAAAATGTACAAACTAAAATAATGTACAATATTATATCACTTTAACTATTATTATAAAGGTTGTTTTATCATATCAACCATAAAGTATAAATATTATGACTGTAATTTTTTGCTTTTTTTAGTGTAAAATATGGATGAAAATGATAATAAAAAAAGGGCATTAATGCTTATAATTTAATTTAAAGGACAAATTGCAAATATTTATTTTAGATGATTTTTAATAAAAAAATGATATAATTTTAGGTAAACCTAATAAAAAAATTCGGTCCAAAAGCACATCGCATCAAAAAAAAATACGCCAAAACATCAAATACAGTGAAAGCATTATTATGTTATGACAAATGCCCATATTTTTTCAGATTTATTGTACCTATTTCCAAAATATATTTAAAGTTATGTTTTAATTATCAATAAAAACTTGTTTAAATGAGTAACTGCCCATTATCCTATAATGATTATTGAAACAGTAAAAATTCCAATAACACATTCAATAACAATAGTTATATAATACTTATTAGATAACGATAGTTATAACACTAAAAAAATATAACCAATAAAAAATATATAATAATATATTATTGAAGAAAAAAATATAACGATATTTTATTATTTATAAACAAATTATGGTGATTGAATGCTACTTGAAATATCAGATTTAGAAGTAGAAGTAGAGGGAAAAAAGATACTTAAAGGAGTAAACCTTCAAATTGACGAAGGAGAAACACACGTTTTATTAGGACCGAATGGTGCAGGAAAAAGTACATTATTCATGACCATACTAGGATTTCCTAAATACGAAGTAACAAAAGGTAAAATAATATACAAAGGACAGGACATAACCAATTTAGAAACCCACGAAAGAATAGCCTTAGGTTTAGGAGTAACATTCCAGAATCCACCGGCAATCAGAGGAGTAAAACTCAAAGATTTACTCAAGATAGTTGATGGAAAACATGAATACAAAACAGAAGATGACCTGGATGATGAAGTAGTAGCACTAGGAGAAAGATTAAAACTCAATGAAAACTTCCTTGACAGAGATGTCAACCTAGGATTCTCAGGTGGAGAAGTAAAAAGATCAGAACTGTTACAACTTTTAGCACAGCAACCTGACTTCATCATGTTTGACGAACCGGACAGTGGTGTAGACATAGAAAATGTGGAATTAATATCAAATGAAATAGGAACACTACTCGGTCAGGATGATGAAAACACCAAAAAAGCAGGACTGTTAATTACCCACCTCGGATATATATTGAACTTCGTAAACGCTACGCATGCCCATGTATTAATAGATGGAAAAATAGTACGTACAGGAGAACCTAAAGAAATAATGGATAACGTAAGAACAAGTGGATTTGGGGAGATATAATATGGTATCAATAAAAGATAGAGCAGAAAAAGCATTAAATAAAAAAGCGGTGATAGGTGAAGATATCGATTTAAATGAATATGAAACCATGGATGTTGACGCATACGAACACGTAGACTCCTTGGAAGATTTGGATAAATCAGATAAACAAATGCTCACCAGTGTAGGAATGGACACCACAGAAGAAGACAGATCTGCATCATTCCTTCAGATGGATCAATCCGAAATACTTGCAAACGTAATGTATCCGGGTGTAGAGGTAATGAGTACGCCAAAGGCACTTGAAAAATATGACTGGCTACAAGATTATATGTGGAACGCAATGGCAGTAGACGCGGACAAATATACTGCAACGACAGAACTTGATGGAAAAAGTGGATATTTCATAAGAAGCCTTCCTGGAACCAAGATGGAACTGCCTATACAGGCATGCATGTACATCGGTGATGATTCAGTAAGACAGACTGCCCACAACATAATCATAGCTGAAGAAAACTCTGAAATAAACATAATAACCGGTTGTTCAACGGCAAATCATGTAGATCATGCTGCACACATCGGTGTAAGTGAATTCTATCTTAAAAAAGGTTCAAAAGTAACATTCACCATGGTACACAACTGGGCAAAAGAGGTAGACGTAAGACCAAGAACAGCTGTAATAATGGAAGATGACAGTACATACATATCAAACTACATATTGACAAGTCCCGTAAGAAACATACAGGCATATCCAACAGCATATGCAAGTGGAAACAACTCAAAAGTATTTTTCCAGTCAATACTCGCCGGAAAAGAAGATTCAACGATAGATCAAGGTTCAAGAACCATATTATCAGGTAACAATTCACAGGCCGAAATGATTACCCGTGCAATAAGTGATGATGATTCATACATCATGACCCGTGGAGACTTACTTGGTAAAACACAGGATGTACGTGGCCACATAGAATGTATGGGTCTGATACTATCTGATAATTCAAAGATATACTCCGTTCCAGAGCTAAGAGGAGAATGTGCAAACATGGAACTATCACACGAAGCGGCAGTAGGTAAAATAGCCGAAGACGAAATCCAATACCTGATGGCCAGAGGATTAACAGAAGATGAAGCAGCTTCAATGATAGTAAGAGGTTTCCTGGACATAGACATAAAAGGATTACCTGAAGAACTTGCTAAGGAAACCAAAAAATTAATGGAACTTAGTATGGAAGGAATGTAAATTCCATACCTCTACTTTTTTTAGATTGAACCCCATAAAATATATTTAAAAATAAAACTATTTTTTAAGCACCAAAGATTGTATGTGCAATTATTTTGGTGATATGCATTGTATTTACTTAATTACATATTTTTAAAATAAGTAATATCCTTTTAAAAGTATAAACAGCATAGCTAATAAACTATGGCAATTATGGAACCTGATTCGTCTGCGTTACAATTTAAATTTTAAAAAAAAAGAATGGATTTAAAAAAATCCATTGATAAGAACATTTTTAAACAGTAACAGTTAAAGTCTTAACATCTTCTAAATTACCATATACAGAAGATATGAAAATTGCAGTAATATTATATTCCCCTACTTTAAAGTTTTCAGGTAAAGTGTAATCTACACTTACTGCATTGTTAGATACTTTAGCATATATTATCTTACCATTTTCATCTTTAACAGTTTTTCCGTTAATTTTGAAAATTACTTTACCGTTATTTATTGCAACATTTGTGTTTATCGTTGCTTTAAGTGTGATATCAGTACCTGCTTTTGTTACAATATCTTCCGTTGTAATTGTAACACTATCCTGTGTTATTGATAGGGTTTGCTTATCACTAGTTAATGAGGATACTTCAACTGAACCTGAATATATGGCTTGTATTGTAGAATTTTCATTCCAACTTGCCGGTATTTCATAGCCGGTTATTGTAGCTGTACCGTTAACTACTTTTGCATAGATAACCTTACCATTTTCATCCTTGAGTGTTTTACCATTTACTTTGAATACTACTTTTCCTTTGTTTATGCCGGTCAATATATTTTCACCATCATAAATGCTTGCACTTATATTGGTTGTTGTACCTATTGTAAATGCCGTAGTGTCAACTTTTAATGATAACTCTAATGGATGATTTACTACAAGTATTGTACCCATTGCAAATAGGTTGTCGTTGATACTTTGTAAGCTAACCAAGTTTGTACCATCTTCCAAGTTGTCCAAGTTTGTTTCAATTATGCTTATTTTTGATGTTGAATCGTAGTTGTCTGCTAATGATTGATATTCTTTGTTGTTTACTATGATTTTACTTTCACCAACTTTATCTGCTGCTGCAGATATTGTGTACAACATTGCATCTGCTGATTTGATGTTTTCATAGTTGGAGTATGCTATAGTATACTCATTTGTTGTTAATCCACTTGCTTCTGGGTTTAATAGGTCTGCTCCTTCATTTATTAGTATACTGGTGGTTTCAGTATTGTTTGCGTAGATTATCACTAGTATTCCACCGTAAAGTATGTTACTGTTGTTTTCTAGTTGTATTGGCACAATTTCATTTAGTTGGCCTGCCTTGAATTGTTCTGTTATGTTAAATACTACTACTCCACTCGGGTAGTTGTATGTTCCAAATCCTTTGGTGTCACTGTAGTTTGCAATTATTGGTGATTCTTCGTCATTTACATTTAATCCGAAGTTTAAGTTTTTGTCCCAGTTGTATCCTTGGTAGTATAGTACATCAACTATTTTGTCACTGCTTAGTTGTGTTGCATCATATGTTGCTTTTGTGCTTTCATTCCAGTTGTAGTAGTTGAACTGTTCAAGTATCAGCGTGTTTTTGCCTTCGTATTGTCTTTTTGTTGTGAAGTTTTCTCCACCTGTGAATGATTTTCCTCTGTATCCATTGTAGTATGCGTTAATTGTTCCTTCATATAATGTTTGTGTTGTTTCATCATTTATAATATCTATTTTAATGTTTTTTGCACCGGTAGTTGCAGGATTGTATGTTACATCAATGGTAGTTTCACCTGTAAAGTTTTCAACTGTTTCGGTTATGTTTTTGTCATCAATGGTTATGTTTAAAGTTGCAGTTGCTGCTCCCCCATCGTTTGTTAGTTTGATGGTAATTGTATTGTCTGTTTCTACGAGAAGATCCCCTTTGCTTGCTGTTACATCCACATCATCTACAACCACATTTGGCATTGCAGGATGTGTTATCATAAGTATTGTGTTCATTACAAGCAGATTATCATTAATACTTTGTAAACTAACCAAGTTTGTACCATTGACTAAGTTATCCAGATTTGATTCTACAATACTGATTCTACTTGTACTATCATAATTATCTGCAAGTGATCCATATTCTTTGTTGTTAACCATAATCTTACTTTCACCAGCCTTATCTGCTGCAGCAGATATTGTGTATAATATCGCATCATCAGCATTGATGTTTTCATAATTTGCATATGCTATAGTATTTGAACTGTTTGCACCATATCCACTTGATTCTGGATTTAACAGATCTGCACCTTCATTAATAATGATATCTGTTTCATCAGTGTTATTTGCATATATTACTATGAAATATCCTCCATATACTGAACGATCATTAGATTCAGGTAGTATATCCAATTGATTTTGACCGTTTGCTATGAACTGACCTTTAGCATCGAATACTGATAAACCGGATGGATAATCATAACTTCCAAATCCTTTTGTATCAGTATAATCTGAAATAGGATCCCATAATCCTTCTTCATTTAATCCTATAAACATGTAGCCGGTATCTTTAAGCCAGTTGTATCCTTGATAATAGAGAACATCCACTATTTTGTTTCGTTCGGTAATACCATAATCTGCTGAATTGAAAGTAAACTGTTCCTCACCATAATTATTGGACAAATAGAATTTTATTGGAATAATTACCACTGTATTTTTACCAGTGTAGTGACGTTTTGTTGTAATATTTTGTCCATTAGTAAATGATTTGCCCATATACCCATTGTAATATGCTACAAGAGAATCTTCATAGATAAATGAGACACCGTCATCAATAGAGACACTTATTGATTTTTCGCCATTGCCTTGTGGCATATAAGTAATATTTATTACGGATTCACCTAGACTTGCTTGTGAAGTATAACTATAATTATCTATTGTAATTGTTAAAGGAATATTATCCCGAAGAGTATTTGTAACATCTATTGAAATTATGTTCTCTTCATTTACCAGTAAGTTACCTGAATTGGATGAAACTTTTAAATTATTTACCGTTACATCACCAGGTGTGTCTGTTCCAACTTGAATGTTTTCAATTATATTAGTATTTCCAAGTAGTTTAGATGATGCGGATATGGAATATGTTCCTTCTGTATCAATAGTCAAGTTATATACATTGTCTGAAGTTCGGATAATTTCTTGATTATTAATATAATAAGTGTATTCATCCTTATCCAATATATTTCCATCATAATATGTTGGATTTGTTAAAACGCTTATCACTTCAAGTTCTATTGAATCTGTTGTTGCGTATACTTCTTTAGGATTGTTAACTTGTAAAGTTAAATTATCATAGAGTATAGAAACATTTTCATAATTATTTTCTATGAATGTATTTTCTCCTTGTAAGTTTAATGTTTCATTGTTTGATGTTATGTCTTTGAAGTTTGATCTAGTGATTTGAGTTGTTGAATCACCAGTAGCATATATTGCTCCACCTTCATCTGCATTTCCATCAGTGAAATTACATGAACCCACTATTAGGTAATCCTGAGCATATATTGAAGCACCGGTTGTAGCAGTATTTGAATTAAATTTAGAATTCGTAATAGTAGTTAGAACTTTCGTATTAAATACACCACCCGTTGTTGCGGAATTATTCTCGAATTCCAAATTATTGAAAATCAAATCAGTACAATTAGTGTTAATATATATACATCCACCATCTTGTGCAAGATTATTCTTAAATATACTTCCAGACACATTTGCTTTTGCATTCCACAGATATATTGAACCACCATAACTATTTGCATTGTTGTTAATAAATACATTTTCTGGATTAACTATTAGATTGCCCCTATTTGTATAGACACTTGCACCAGCATAATTTGCTTTATTAGCATCAAAAGTATTGTTTTCGTTTATTGTTATGTTACCTGTTGAATTAATAACTCCACCGTATGTTGCCGTGTTATTTATGAATTGGTTATCATTTTCAATTAGAATATTTCCCAAATTACTTGAAATAACTCCACCGAAACTAAAACCATTATTATTTAAGAAGGTATTGTTTTGTTTTATGGTTACGTTACCTCTGTCATTATAAACAACACCAGCATAATTTTTTGCAGATGAAGATTTAAAGGTGTTATTTTTATTGATTATTAATGTTGCCTGATAATTATATATTGATCCTGCCCAATCGGCAGAATTGTTTTCAAAGAGATTATCAGAATCAATATTAAATATGACTTTGTTATTGTATAATGCCCCGCCTTTGCTTGCATTATTGTTAGTAAATATTGAATTCATAAAGGATATATTTCCGGTACTGTGTATAGCTCCACCATATCCGTTGGTTCCACTACCGGTTGCTTGATTATGATCAAATATTGAGTTCATAATTGTTAAGTTACCTTTGTTATTATAAATTGCCCCACCACTTGATGCTATATTGTTGTAAAAGGAGGAATTTACAATGGTTAAATTTCCTGCATTTATAATCGCTGCCCCATTATTACTTTCTGAGTATGCGTTGATGAAGCTTATATTATTTATTGTAACTGTGTTATCTGTTTTTATATCAAACAAATTGATTTTATTTAGCCCATTAATTGTCACATTACCTTCAGATTGAATAAGAATATCTTTAGCATAACTTTTAGTTATCGTTACTGCTTTTTTAAGATTATATTCACCTTCGAGTAATGTAAAGTTCTTTTTATTTTGTATGTTTGTATTATTAAAAGCAACAGAGATATTATATGGATTATTTCTAGAACCATCCCCCTCCAATGTTGCCTCCGGAGAGATATACGCAACTTCATCGGATTCCCCATCATTTTTAATATTGCTTTTAGGAAGGATATTTTCCTTTATAGTATTCTCTTCAAGTATTTCAGCATTAGTTGATTGTTCTTGAATAGAGTAATCATCCAAACTTTGAGATGTTGTAGTATTTTCTGTAGCAGAAACTACACCTATTGCAAAAATCATCACTAATACAAAAAACATGAATAAATATTTTGTATTTATTTTTGTCATTATTCAACCTCTAAAATGTAATACATTATTGTAAAAAATTATTAATGTATTATGATATAATATGTATAGAAGATATATAAAAAGGTAAGCAAAGTAATAAAAAATTTAAAAACTTAAAAAATAAGTAATAATGCAATATAACATGGCAACCACTTACGGACATTACTCCATTTTAATAATCAATAAAATTTATCGTAAAAACATTATTTATCAAACTCCACCATTGACAGTCATTAAATACAATATCAAAACATAATATAGAATTTTTACTTATCCTAACCACGGGAAAAGCATTACATTATTTTAAATTACTTGACAATAATTTGTTTAAAAATCAAACATTTAAAAATAGAATAGATAAAAACAGATATGGCAAACCATAGAATATAACCATATATTTAAGTTATACTTATATTAAACAGGACCCCTATTTAAATAAACAAATAACCCATTAGCTAATTTATGAAAAAATATGTTTTGTTTATGAACAATAATAAAAAGTTTTGATTAAACTTATTAAAAGTAGAACCCTGTGGACTGAATTTAGGACACCCCACAAATAGTTTAAAAAAAAAGTATGAAATACAAAAAATAGGTAAAATAATCAAAAAAAAATGATTATTTAATATTATCCTGAAATGATAATAAATTCCCCAACTTTTTCTACTTTACCGAAAGGTACTGAAAGCCTATCGCCTTCACGTTTAGCACCTTTAACGTTGACAGATCTATCTTGTTGTGTTTGTATAACTATGTCAGTGATTTTTCCTGTTTTTTCATCAATCGTCAGTTCATCTAGTATTCCTAGTATACGAGCACTATTAGTAGCTACTTGGTAACCTTTAATATCGGCCCATAATTTTTCTTCGCCTTTAATTAATTCCCTTTCTTTAGTCATTATTGCCACCTAAGGTCAATTTAATTTTTGTCATTATTAAAATCAATTTTTAAAATCAATATTAATATATATTTTTATCCAATATTCTATATAAAACTTTTTGTTTTACAAGAGCATAGACGAGTTAACTCAAATTACCACTCTTATCCAAATCATGAAGCGTATTGATATTGAATGCCAATTCCACATTATCCGTAATGTATATGGTCTGTTCCTGTTCTTGACTATTGGCAATAAGCATATTCACACCGCTAGGAACCAATCCTTCATAGACCAGTGTTGGTATGATATCATATTCCTTAAATAATTCTTCAGATACTGAAACACACATTGCAGGTTTATTTCTCTTATAATACTCTGTAAGAACATCATCAATGTGATCGGCCGTTACAAAGGGCAAATCAGAAACTATTGTCATCACCGGTTCATCCTCATTCAAATAATTCCTATCCTGCATGATATCTGCCAGGTCTTCAATGTACCCCTTAGCCTTAGTTTCAACTATGACCACTGGAAAATCCTTTAGAAATTCCCTGGTTTTGGGAGTATTTGGACTTATAGCAACAAGAATCTTATCCACATACCTTGAATTCAATAAGGCATCCAATACATGCTCAATCATTGGCTTATCATTTACCTTAATGAGTGGTTTTTCCTCGTCAAGATCCATTCGCGTACCTCTTCCACCAGCCATAACTAATGCGGTTGTCATGATAATCACCTTAAATATAGTAATTGTTATATTATATTTATCACCATCATATCTAAAAAACATATACTATTGACGATTCATCCAATAAAATAGAAATAATGAAAAAAAGAGGACCATACCTTAAAAGTAAAAAGTATAAATACCATATGTGATAATTAATTATACGTAAGAAAAAAATTGTGATTAAATATGTTAGAAAATATTAAGACAGTACTGCTACTTAGTGTACTATCTGTAATTCTAATAATGATATTTGGTTTTCTTGGAAGGTCATTTGGTCTTGGAAGTCTGGGACTGCTTATAGGATTGATTGTTTCATTAGCAATGACATTCGTAAGTTACTTCAAATCAGATGAAATAGCCCTCAGATCAAACCATGCACAAGTTGTATCCGAACAGGAAGCACCAAATCTGCATAGAATTATCAGAGAATTGACCGCCAGTGCAGGTTTAAAAATGCCAAAAGTAGCAGTTATCAGAAGTAAAGATCCCAATGCATTTGCAACAGGAAGAAATCAGGATCATGCAGCCGTGGCTGTTACAACAGGACTGCTTGAATTGTTAACAGAGGATGAATTACGTGGCGTACTATCACACGAACTTGGACATATAAAAAACAAGGACATACTAATAAGTAGTGTAGCAGCATGTATAGGTTCAATCATCACTTATGCGGCAAGTATGGCACGATTTGCCGCCATCTTTGGTGGAGGTGATGGACGTGACGGTTATGATGTTATTGGCGGACTTATCATCATGATACTTGGTCCGATATCCGCGGTAATCATACAAATGGCAATAAGCAGAACAAGAGAATACAAGGCAGATGCCACAGGAGCTGAAATATGTGGTAACCCATTAGCACTGGCAAGTGCTCTTAGAAAAATAGAGTTTGGCGTTCAACAGCATCCGATGACTGATGCTAAGGCTACCGATGCCCATATGTTTATCATGAATCCATTCGGTAATGCCATAAACAGTATGCAAAAGTTATTTTCAACTCATCCACCTACAGCCGAAAGAATAGCAAGACTAGAGGAGATGGCTGGTAGAAAATTAGAGTACTGAATTTACCTCCCCATTATTTTTTTAAAACCCATCCTGAAAAAAGGATAATCTGTTAAATTAAATATCATTGTTAAAAAAAAAGAATTATAGGATGATGATTAATCTAACCCTATTGATTATTTTGATATTTTTAGACCATTTTCCTATCTACTTGTCAGCACCCAATGGGACGTGTCTTAGTTTAAATAGGCTTTCCCTGATAATGGTTAATACTGGAACAAGAAGGAACAGGTATACACAGTATCTTGATATGAAAAATGTGAGTATGGTCACTATGACCGTTCCACCCAAAATCATATAGAATGTATTGTATGTGTATTTTTTTTCATCCTCAGTGAGTTCACTTTCTAAAAAGTTTCTCTTATCAGCATATTTAAACATCCACAGAAACATTACCAATGTCAATAAAATATTTAAACCAAACAATAATGTAGCCAGGAAAAATTTAGAATATGTTCCTATAAGAGTTGTTGTAAATGGAACAAAAGACAAACATGCTAGAAACAAAATATTTAACCATAAAAACGGCATATTCAAAGATTTTATCTTTATAAACTGATGATGATAAATCCAAAATGAAGCAAGAAGAATAAAGCTTACAATGATTACACCCAGTTTTGGTAACATAGACCCAATAAATGCGGAAAAGTCACTTGCCGTCACCAATTCCATATCCGGCAATGCCATACCAAAAACAAGCAATGTCATGACAATTGAGAAAATACCATCGGTTAATCCCATCAGTCTTCCGGGATCTATGTCAATTACCGTTTGTATAGCCATAACATACCTATTTGAAAAATCTAAAAAGCTATTATAGAACCGGAGTTTTTTCTTTTCTTTTTCCTGTTGTTTCTTATCCATACTGTATACGACTTCATCATCATGCAAAACACTTGATTTAATGTTAATTTTTTCCTTATATTCCTCAGCTTTTTCAATAGATTCCTTATTAGCATTTTCATTGAAATACTTGATTTTTTCATCGATTTCCTCTTTCAATTTTAGAATCTCTTCAAAATCATCCTGACTAACAGAATCTTTTTTTGTATCCTCAGAATCGTTAATTTTTATCACCTAATTATACCATTTAGATTTCATGTTTAAAAAATTTATGGTAAACAAGCCAAAAAAAAGTTATTTATTTTGGTGAAAATATAACAAAAATCATTATTCCATCAGTATTTAAAAATCCATAATTATTTGGATGGGCAATCAAAAAAAAAGGTAATTGTCATTTAAAAAAACAGACTAAAAAAATAAGATTAATAGTTGCATAAATTCTCCATTATAAGAAAAATAAAAAAAAGGATAGTTCTGATAAGAAGTTTAGAACTATAAGCTGGTTGACTAGTTACGTAGATATTTGAATACTATGTAAATTCCGAGAACCAAACTGATGATAAAACCTATTAATGCCACCATGTATACATATCCAAGTGGTATGCCCGCACTGGTTTTATAAAATGCCTGGGCAATGATTGTAGCGGCCAATACCAATGCCGTACCGACTATTAATGCTGCAAGTATTAATGATAAGGAAATCATGTTTTTAAGGTCATCTAATCCCCTGTGTTTTAAATTGACTTCCAAGTCACCTTCTTCAAGTTTATCAAGTGTGGAGTTAAGTCTGTCTGGTAAATCTTTAAGTAAATGTTCAATTTCCACTATGTAGTTTAATCCGCCGCTTACAAGATTACCTGCACTGAATTTTTGACTCACCATTTTTTTGGCGAATTTTTCAAGTTCCGTTGTTAGGTTAAATGATGGATCCAATCTGCTTCCAGTATCTTCCAGTAATATGAATCCTCTTCCTATCATAACAAATTCCCTTGGGAGAACTATGTTATGTTTAATCATAACGTTCATTAGGCTTTCAAATATTCCGTCCATTTGGTCCAAGTCAACGCCGAGGTATTTGTTTAATAAATCTTCCACATCTTCCTGGAATTCCTCCGTATTCTGTTGAGGAGTTATGATTTTCATGTATATTAATTGTTTGATAAGTTTTTTGGAATCACCAGACAATAAAATCAATATCAATTGAGCAAGGTTTCCTTTGAACTCTTCAGTAATAATTCCAACCATTCCCCAGTCAATGTAGGATATATTTGCGTCTTTTGTAACGAACATATTTCCTGGATGTGGATCTGCATGGAAGAATCCGTCAAGTAATATCTGTTTTAAATAGGATTGTACTGCAATTTGTGCCATTTCCTTATTGTCAATGCCTTCAATTTCTTTGTCAAATAACTCTGAAATTACATATCCATCAACAAGTTCCATTGTAATAATTTTACTTGTGGAATATTCATTGAATGCTTGTGGAATTACTACTCTTTCATCCTCTTCGAAGTTCTTTGTAATTTTTTGTATGTTAAGTACTTCTTCCATATAATTAAGTTCTTTGAATATTGATCTTTCAAATTCCTTCATTATAGCCGGTAAGTTATATGTTCTAGTTTTTGTGATGTATTTATCAGCTTTTCCAGCCAAATCATTCAATATCTTTACATCCGCCACTATTATATTATAAATATTTGGTTTTTGAATTTTTACTGCTACTTCCTGTCCATTTTCTTTTAAGGTAGCTTTATATACCTGACCAATTGACGCTGAACCAAGAGGGTTTTCATCGAATTCTGAGTAAATTTCTTCAAGGGGTTTGCCCAGTTCACTTTCCACAACTTCCCTCATTTGATCAAAAGGAGTAATTGGAGTATTATCCCTGAGTTTTTTTAGATCTTCTGCAATTTCAGGACCAATCATATCCGGACGTGATGCCAGCAATTGACCTAATTTAATAAAAGCAGGACCTAATTCTTCCATTGCTTCCCTAAGACCGGTAAAATCAATTTCTTCATCAGATCCATCATCAGACTTTTTACGTTTTGATGATGAGGTTAATAAGGATATTACTTTATGTTTTTTTGCCACATCTAAAATTTCATTCAATCGTTTATTTGCATTTATTTCATTATCGTCTTGTTTGGATGCCATACTAATCACTGTTTAAATATATAAAAAAAGATGAATAGCCTTTGTAAAATAACTTATTGTTTAATTTACATGATGTATAAAATCAACAGAATCAATATAAAAATGTTTAATTTTCAAACCCTATTCTTTTCCTTTTTTTACTTCATTAAAGCCAAAATATATATATGTATATTTGTAAACTTTAGTATATAAAGCAATTGAGTAAATGAACAAAATATATTATGTTTAAGATTGTTTAAATGAATATTAAATATAGTATACATTATTTAATAAAATATACCAGATATATAAAAAAAATCATGAACAATACCGTATAAATATAAAATAATATATTCACAAAGCCCATATTGCATAATAATAAGAAGGTGATATATTGACTTTGAAAGAACAAAAAGATAAACTATCCGAAAAGATAGATGAAGCAAAAACCAATACAAAAAACAAAGTTAAAGAAACACAGACAAACTTTGCAAATTCTACTGCTGAAAAAATGATTGTCTCACATATGAATAAAGCAGAGAAAAAAATTGATAAGGCAATAGAAGAAGCAGACAAAAATATATGTAAAATGTTAGAAAATACGGACAAGGAAATTGAAAAAGGAAACAGACCAATTGATTTAATTTTATTCAAGGCCAACAGCCAATTTGAAGAAATCCTATTAGAAGCCGAGTTAAAAATGCAAAAAGCCAAAGTAGGATTAATCAACTCACTAGAAAAAGATGTTGATACATTTGAACATCTTGCCAATATAGAAGGCAATACTTCCGAATTTAGAAATAAATTACACGAAGGAAAAGCAAAAGTTGCAGATAAAATTGAATGTAAAAAAGAAGAAATTAGAGAAAAACTCAATAAAGAGGAATAATTAAGTTATTAAATATTTAGGAGAAGATATAATGTTATCTAAAAAATACATATATGCAGTAGCATTATTGCTGGTGTGTTTTTTAGCAATTTCATGCGTAAGTGCAGCTGATGAACAGGCAAGTACCGATAACTCCGCTACAAGTACTTCCGACAGTTCAACTTCAGAACAAACTAGCAGTATGCCAAGTTTTGACATGAACAGCTTAAAAACTTCATCAAATAGTAATGCTGGAGGCAACAATTCATTTAGTTTAGGAAATTCAAACGGTAGCTCAAGTAGAGGTAATTTTAATTTCAGTAGCTTAAACTTCAGTAGTTTAAATACTTCAGGATTCAATTTATCCAATTTAAATTTCTCAAGCTTAAACTTTAGTGGAATGAATTCATCAGGATTTGACTTATCTAAATTAAACATATCCAGTATGGGAAATGGTAGTTTCAATACATCCGGAATGAATATGTCAGGAATTGACTTATCCAAATTAAACCTATCCAGTTTAAACTTATCAACCCTTAATTTCAGTAGTTTAAACACTTCCGGATTAAATACTAGTGGTTTTAACTTATCCGATTTAAGTAACTTAAACCTATCAAGTTTAAATACCTCTGGATTAGACTTTTCCAGCCTTAACCTATCAAGCTTAAACTTTACAGGAATGAATTCATCAGGATTTAACTTATCAAGCTTAAACCTATCCAGTTTAAACCTATCCAGCTTGGATTTATCAAAATTAAACCTATCCAGTTTGTTTAATATGAACAAAACAAACGATACTCAAAATGATACACCAGAAGTAGCTCCGATAGTGGACAATAAACCCGTAACTGATGATGTAAAACCTGATGTAAAAGTTGTTAAAACTACAACAAAAGATAAAGCAAAAACAACAACAGTTAAAAACATAGCCCCAAGTGCTGCAAAAACATTTACCATAAAAAGGGCAAATGATTCCAGCGTTCTTTATCAAGGTGACAGTACAGTAACCCTTGGTGAATTAGATAAAATATTTGGCACATCATTTGCAAGTGGACAGTTAGTTCTAACTATTGATGGTGAAGTTGTATTTAACGGCACTGTAAACGGTGACTTAGCAAGTGTAATATTTGATATCATTGAAAAATTCCTTGGTGAACACAACATAAAAGTAGAATTTACAGATGATGCCAATAACACAAATACATTCGAAGAGAATGTTATTATAGAATAACCCCCTCATTTTTTCTTTTTTTAAAAAATCAATAATAATGGATAATCACTTATTTAAAATCATTCCATCCAAACTCTTGTGTAACAAAGCACTTTTCGGATATGCACTAAATAACCTTAGTCCAATTAACCCTCAATTTATAAAAAAAAAAGATAATATAACAAAAAAAACTTAATCAAAGAAAACATGATAAATGTTACTTAAATCAAAAAATAAAATCTAACAATAAAAAAAATTGATAAAAAAGAAAGAATGGAATGTTTTATTGTAAATCGAGTATACCAAATAACAGCGGTATTGATCTACCTTCATTGATTGCATTTGTACATATATATGCATCATATGCACAATATATAACATATACCAAACCCAATATTGTTATAATGGAATAGATACCAGTATTTAAAAATATGATGTTCAAAAGTATTGGGACAAATCCAATCAGACATAAGACAATTCCTCTTTTGATTAATCCAAGATATAACTGACCCAGTCCACTTAAGAAATATATGAGAAATCCTGCAATTCCGCTTAGTAATGTAGCTACCCATTTATTTTTTTGATTGACCGGCACATTGTATCCTCCAGGATAAGGGTTTTGACCTGGATTATATTGACCATTACCATACTGACCATTGTTGTATGGACCATTATTGTATGGACCATTATTGTACTGGTTATTATCATATTGATTAGATGTACTCTGCTGATTATTTGGCTGAGGAATATCCTGTTGTTCAATTTGAGGATTGTTATCAGGTTGATAGTTATTGTTAAAATTTTGATTAGTATCTGCCTGTGGCTCTTGCTGAGAAGTTATTTGCAAATTACCTCCACAACTTAAACAAAATTGTGCATTATCTTGATTATCATACCCGCAAAGATGACATTTTTTCATGAAATACCTCCGAATATTAATTTATAAAAACAATTATATTAACCATCATTATATATATTTTATTCCAAACAAGGATATGATAAAAATAATTTTCTGATTATATTTACATGGTTGAAGAATTCTCCCATTATAACAACAATTATAACAACAATTATAACAACAATTATAACAACAATTATAACAACAATTATAACAACAATTATAACAACAATTATAACAACAATTATAACAACAATTATAACAACAATTATAACAACAATTATAACAACAATTATAACAACAATTATAACAACAATTATAACAACAATTATAACAACAATTATAACAACAATTATAACAACAATTATAACAACAATTATAACAACAATTATAACAACAATTATAACAACAATTATAACAACAATTATAAGAATAATTATAACAACAATTATAACAACAATTATAACAACAATTATAACAACAATTATAAGAATAATTATAAGAATAATTATAACAACAATTATAACAACAATTATAACAACAATTATAACAACAATTATAACAACAATTATAACAACAATTATAACAACAATTATAACAACAATTATAACAACAATTATAACAACAATTATAACAACAATTATAACAACAATTATAACAACAATTATAAGAATAATTATAAGAATAATTATAAGAAATGTTGTGATTTAAATCAGCAAATATATAATAATGGAAAATTAAGATTAAAACAAAAAAAGCAATAGTGGAAGCAATATGTCAAAACATGACTACTTCCATAGTGTTAATGAGTCATAACACATCGTATTTTTAGACAATAATTATTTTATGGAACAATTTACGCATACATCATACCAATATATTCATATGCAAAAACAAATTTCAGAAATAAGTTTTTCCATATTTATCCTTAGTGTACTTGTTGGTTTTAACCAATAACTCTATGGATTTATCTATTTGTTGTTTATTTCTAAGATCACCATAATTGATATTTTTTTCCATCTTTTTAACTCCATCGGGCGTTAACTGTGGATAAAGATCATGTTTTCTTAAGTACTTTAATAAATCATCTTTACTATCTTTTTTTGCAAATATTATGTCTGCTAATCCCATAATGATACACCTCTTTATTTTAATTTGTATATTTTTTTCTATTTTTTTATTTTTTTCGTCTCCGATTATAATTGTGACAAAGTTAATATAAACTTTTCGATATCCCCCACTACAATCCATTAACAAAAATCTGATTAAATATGTCTTTGTGGTTATGCAACCGAAAAGTTAAAAGCAGATATCAAATATATTATTATTAGAGATTGATTGTTTTTAAATTAATTATATGCATATTCATCATTAAAACTGTTTTAAACAGCAGTCTATTAGCATATGGAAACATGAAAAAACGGGATATTGAATATGCTATTTGATAAGGGATTTAATCATTTTAAGTGGATGGGATTTTATGAATGTTGAAAAGCTGGTTGGCAATACGCCAATGATAAAGATTGATTACGAATATGAACAAAAGAAGGGAAGTATATATACCAAACTTGAATCATACAATTATTCCGGAAGTATAAAGGACAGAATCGCATTATACATTATTCAAAATGAACGAAAAAACGGTAACCTAGAGGAAGGACAAAGTATTGTTGAGGTTACAAGTGGAAACACGGGCATTGCATTCAGTGCCATAGGTGCACTTTTTGGTCATGATGTCCACATATTCATGCCGGACTGGGTGAGCTTGGAAAGAAAAAAACTTATTGAAATGTATGGTGCCCATGTTCATCTGATATCAAAAGAGGACGGTGGATTTAAAAGGGCTTTGGAATTAGCAGAAGAATTCGCATTAGAAACAAATGCATACCGGCCACTTCAATTCGACAATCCATTGAATATAGAAGCACAATACAATTCTACAGGAAAAGAGATCATTGACAGCATCCCTGATGTTAACGCATTCGTTTCAGGTATAGGAACTGGTGGAACATTAATGGGAATCGGTAAAAGATTGAAAGAACATAATCCCGATTCAAAGGTATTTGCCCTGGAACCATCCACTTTATCCATTCTTAAAATGGGTATGGAAGAAGGAAGTCATATGATTGAAGGGATAGGAGATGACTTTATTCCTGGAATTGTGGATAAGGATTTGATTGATGACATAGTATTAATTGATGACTTGGATGCAATCAACATGGCTAAAAGAATAGCCAAAGAATTCGGTTTAGGTATTGGTATTTCAAGTGGTGCAAACTTCCTGGCAAGCGTGTTGATGGATAACAACAACTTGAAGATAGCCACAGTATTTCCTGATGATAATAAGAAGTACATTACAACAAAGTTGTCAGAGCCAATTGATGAAAATCCGGAACTACTTTCAAATAAGATAAAGCTTATCGGCTTTGAAGCTGTATAAATCAATCTACATATGCAATGATGATTAATAGACCATGGATTCAGATCATGCCAATCAGCAAACTGGCCGAAGCAATAATACGCTTTATGCCAACAGATACATCATCATGGAAATAACTTAACTATCTTATTTACCCATTTCGACCTTTTTTTATAATATTTTTACATCTATTGTTCGCATTGTTGAATTTCATTTTACACCCATCAATATGGAATCAATCCCCATTTAACTGTAATCTTTTTGGAGTTTGGAATAGACATGATATAACCGCGGTTATAAGCATCAATGGAATTAAATTAACCGGAAATAGAATCATCAACAGTAATACAACAGCTATCGGCTTTTTTAATATGTTGGCTAGAAGTGCCGTGGTGACTATTGCCATGGAAAGTACCGGATCCATATTGAAAATCATACTCATTGCATATCCCATTGCAATTCCCGAAAAGATCAATGGGAAGAAATGTCCACCCTTCAATCCACTTTCTATACAGATGTTGGTTAAAAGAATTTTGACAATACTTGTCAATATCAACAAGGCCACGCTTATTTCCAGTGCATTATCCAATAGAATATGAATCTGATATTCTCCTGAAAACATCGTTAACGGCAATAATGTTCCTACAATACCTAGAATCAATCCTCCAATAACGCTTTTTATGATATAACATTCACAGATACCATTGAATAATTTTTTCACCAATATATTCATTAAAAAATAGAAATATCCAAGGATTATTCCCACAAGCATCAAAAGAACAATATAATAATAATTTAAATTTGACAAAGAAGCAGCTCCAACCAATTGCATTCCCATATTACTGGCAGTCAAATGGTTCAGTAACATGAATACGCCAAATGAGCTTAATATAGCTGCAAAATAGAGAATGTTCTTTGAAGTTTTAGGAAGCTTAACGTTTTCTTCATTTTCAATCGGCTCTACAAATGCAAATAATGGGGAGGCAAAGATTACGCCCAAGGTAGCTGAGACACCAATGCTTGCCATGTCTTCAAGTTCCTTATTGAATATCTTCAGCCTATCTGATGCCCATGTACATAAACTTGCTATTATCCCCGTTAGACCTGCTTCCGGCCCTACACTTGCACCGATCATCAACGGAAGCAGAGCCGAGACTATTGACTGGAATATGTTTTGATAGGGGTATCGGTGATTTGTCCTTACATTCTCAACTACAACCTTCAGCTCCTGAGTCGCATCCCCATACTTCTCCTTGAACAATCCGATAATCAATCCTCCCAATAGACAGGTGACTACCGTATAGTATTTGAAATGTAGCAATTCCGGCAGATAATCCCATAAGAAGTATATACCCAGATTCATGATTTCGATAAAACTCCATATGATAACGCCAGATATGATTCCCACAATTATGGTATATGCCAGTAGAATCAAGTCATTTTCTATTTTTTCCAAAAAAAAACACCCTTCCTTATATTCCTTATTATAATAATCGTATTTTTGGAGTACCGATCATTTTTTATTGTGTTTTATCCTTTCATGCATTATGCATATTCCACCTTTGCTTCCGCCCATCGGACTTATAGGTGTTCCAAGTGAGTTCATGCATCTTGCCATCATCGTCGCTCCCTGTGCAAGTGCATCCTCTACAAGAAGTATGTCCTCAAAGGCTTCTGAAAGATATTCTTTAATGTATTTCATTTTGTTTGCAGTAATTCCTGCACGTCCTGTTATTGCAAGAGTGGAATTAGGACTGATTAGATTAAATTCCATTGACTTATCAATCACTCGTTTAACCAGATATGCGTAGAAGTCATCTATTTGTTCTGAGAGTATTTGAGGATTAACATCGATTATTTTTCCAAATTCTTCTATTAGTTTTTCTTCATCATTTATCCTGCAACCTATCAACTTGACTTTTGAGTTGATTCTTTTGTCTTGATATACGGCCACGCATCCAAATTCATCAACGTCATATGGTACTTCCATTATATCAATAAATTCATGTAATTTAATGGTATCCTCATGAAGTTTATCATCATTTAATTTATCGTCAAATGTATTAAAATCAACGTCTATGGTTGAGTGATTATTCTCTATCAATCCACAACCCCTTAGCACCATGTCCATGATTCCACCTGCAAGGCCCAAATAGTTACATACCACCTTGGCATATGGTCTGGAGTCATCGACAATCTGCCCGGCAAGCGTTGTTCCCATATCAATGGAGACCACCGGATTTCTATATTCGATGGATGATGACTTGGAGGCCAGCTTCATACCCGCCGTTACCAGTTCACTTTCCATTTCATTTGCAACGGCACCATTTAACTGACCGGATGAAATGCCAACGACCGATCCGTCAAATTCAATATTGTTAAAAAAAGAGTACTTGCGTATGTGTTCTGGGATGTTATCCAAGGAAAATGGAGCCCTCATCTGGGAAGCCTTAATGCCCGCTTCAAGACATGCCAGGGACAATGCCTGTATTATATAGTTCAACTCGTCATCAGAGGACAATACGGCAACTACTCCCGTTGACCGGACAACAAAGTCCAATTCATCAACGGACATGTTTATTTTAGAAAGAGATTCAAGTATCAAATCCCGGATGGCATCTATTATTGCCTCCTTGGATAAGTCCTTACCCCAGATGGTATTACCGAATACGGTTTCACCATCCAGGGGTTTTCTTATGTCACGGGTTAGCTTTACCAGTTTAACCAGTTGGAATGATTTGTTGTTTTTAACGTTACTTGTTGTTATAATGGATTTGATGGTGGTATTTCCCAGCTCTACGGACAGTACTGTGAAATACTGTCCACCCATATCATTTTTATTGCCAGATGTTACTGATACTTTTTCTATTGACATATTCATCAGAGTAAGTTCTTATATGGATGGCTATCTACAGGCGTTATGCCTATTGCTTCGTTTGCTTCTGCTATAAACATGTCAGTCATGGCACAGGCAGTAAAGGCCATACGAGTGTTTTCTATTGGACCAAATAGTACAAAGTCTCCACCGGCCATCTGTTGAACTATGTTTGCTCCAATATCACATACCGGCCAGACTTCCTTATATTCCTTCTTGTACTGTTTTATCCATTCCCATGCAGACGGTACGTTGTGCACTCCACTACCTGCAGGGTATCCCCATATACTTTTTTCCTTCAGTGTTGCCTTTATTGCAAGTCCACCACCCTGACCAAGTGGGGTGACTGCCACATCCATCAACGGCTTTGTGATTCCACAGTCTGAGGCTATTTCCAATAGTCCCTTGTCCATTATGCCTGATCCATCCTCCCAGAGGCTTATCTTACCATCCACTCCAGGCTGTGTTGGATTAAATCCCAATATGATGGATGAGGTAATGTCCGATTCGGTTATGGCATTTATCTCATCATCATCTATGGACATGTTGATGGAGTTATAGACCGTACGTTCAGATAAACCTGACTCCGTTACGAATTCGGCACCTGCAATACGTGCATCGGCAGATGTTGAATCTATCAGAAACGGTGAGTTTGAAACGTCGGCTACATAGTCAATGTATTTTGTTAATGCTTCCGGCGTAGCCCCAAATACCTGTACTATATTAGGATTTCCAGTCTGGTCGGTCATTTCATCCATCGTATTTAGCAAGTCTTCGGCTTTGGCCTTATCGAATTCTCCCTTTTTCTCATCAGATATTATGTTGTGTCCGGCATAGAATATTGTTCCGGCCAGTACTGTTGGATATTCACCAGGCTGACCTCCAACTTTTACACCATATATGTCAAATACTTCCTGTTTTTTCTCAAACTTAAACATTATAATCATTCCCTCTAGTTATATTATATTTAATTTCATAAGTATTATGACCAAAATCAGTGCGAATATCACACCATATAATACTCCTACTTCACGTCCCAATGATTTACCCATATTTTGTGAATATTCTCCACGTGTTTCTTCAAGCCTTTGTTCAAATTCATCCAATCTATCATTGATTGCTTCGATATTTTCATCCCTTGACATTTTATATACCCCCCTTATAATAGAGTATTGGCAATAGGATAACAATACATGTAAGTATAAAACCAATCAATATCCCCTTTAGACGAGTTTCTCTAACGCCACTTGTCAAACGTTCATTTCGTCCTATCAATTGAGTCTTATATTCAATAGTATTAGTTAAATCGTTGATGTGTTCAATGTTCTTCCTCATAATACCAACAATCCCTTAAATAACAATATTAATGTGAGGATAATCGTTAAACAAAATCCTATCACTATTCCTTCCATTCGACCGGCGTAGTAACCTGAAGAAAATCTTTCAATAGCTGCTATTTCATTTATCTGTCCTTTCAGGTATCGAATTCTTGATTCGACATGTTCCAACATGACAATTGATGAGTCCACGCCTACACCGTCAAATTCCTCATCATCTTCGGTTATTTGCTCATCGTCTTCTTCATCTTTAACATCATTCAGCTCAACAATCATTGCATCCTGCGGGTATGCTCCAGGGTCATTGGCTATGCATTCAGAGATTTTTTCCTCTATCTCATCAAGATTTTCATTGTTTATCATGCTTATTAGCGTAATTTGATCCTGGAATCTTTCCACTGCTTCAACGGATAGATTTTCTACAAATGGTATGGCACCTGGTGAGCCCAGTATAACCTTTTTTTCGGGGTCTATACCGTTTTCATAGAGTGCCTCCATTGTTTTACCTGTGATGTGACCTTGAACCTCACTACCGCATACTATTACAAATCTTATATTTGAGTTTGATATTACATTTGCAACTACCTTTTCAATCCCCAAATTTTCGGTATGCAGTGGCCCCGCTATGGCGGCTCCACGTTGAACCACGTCTGCGTTCATCTTTGAACCTAGGGTAACAACGGCAACTGGACATTGAATATCACCGACATCATAATCACCAGTCTCAAGTGGCCATCCTTCTATAACATCCTTTTTTTCGACCATTTATATTCACATCCAATTAAATTATCAATATTATAAATATCAATGCTAATATTACACCGATGACTATGTTTGTTATTAAGCCTTCCTTCAGGTAGATTCCTTCGCGATTTTGCATTGAATTTGAGGAAATTGTATGGGCATCCAATGATAACTCCAAGTCCTCAATAGATTCTTCCAAGCGGTCAAGTGCCGCGTTAATCTCATCATAGTCAAATGAAGATGATTTACCGGCTTTCTTATTTGACTTTAAGCCTACGGTATATGTATCCATATCCAATATGTATTCATCATCAATTATCACACTACTTGTCATAGTAACCACCTTCGTCTCCTTTTGACCAGAATCCATAGTATTTTACTTCTGCTGCCTGTCTTAATGAGTATTTGACATACCTTCTAAATGTTAAAATCCATCCAATTATACTGATTATAAGATAGATTATGTAAATTTGATTATTCAATAAACCTATTACAGATAGTATCATCAGCATTAAAAATGCATTTGATAATGCCAATGTCAATGTTCTTAGTTGATCCTCGTTTGAACCCATACATGAGTTGTATGGATTTTGAATGGTCATCACACACATAAACAACAGCAACACTACCAATCCCGTGAATATTATGTCTGAAAACAGAACTCCCGGAGCATATGTTGATGTCAGGAATGTGGATAATGCCATTAGGGCCAGATTTGATGCCATGGATAATGCCATGAATGACCATGACAATATTTCAATTTCTATCCTGAAGACGTATCTGCATATCAATGAGATTACGGCGCCCATTAAAAGTGCCAGCACCCATGATAATACCGGAAATATGAGAACATTACCCAGATAACCCGCAATGGACATGGCCATTATCATGGATATTAGCCCACAAGTGGCAAGAAGATATACGATTGATGGAACACCGGTACCCAGACTGTAATTACCGATGTATCTTAAGGTATTTGTACCCAAAATTACGGCCAATGCAAATGCCAGAATTGAAAATATACCGCCAAAGGGAATACTTGACAGATATACTGACAATAGTCCACCTATTACTGCAGAAATTAGAATAATCTGTTGAGGCACCACATCATCAGACATAAATTAGTCCCCCTATAATAATTGTATAAATCACCGCTATCAATATTGCAGTTAGAATTGATGCGATAAAAGCGGATTTGATTTTCATATTGAATTTCTTATCATAAAATCCCTGTATGGTCCCACCAATGTTATATGAGGACATTACGGCAATAACGAAGAATACAAGCAATGTTAAAATTGCTGATATAACACCCGCTTGCATGACAAATGAATTGTTAACTATCAATGCTTCATATATTGCCGAATATAAAAGGCTTCCTCCTAGTCCGCCCAATAGTGAACCGATTAATCCGCTGATAAATGATACTGTTGGAATCCCATGGCCGGTTGTGCCGGGACTGACATATTCCCCCTGATTAAAGGAGGTTATAGGATCCTTTTCAAATGTAGATGATGCTATGTTTACCCCTACACCATAAACGTGGACAAGATTAGAAAACAGCATGGTAATTGCCATCATGAGCATTGAAGCTGACATTCCTGACAATAACACCACCGGTAGTGACTTACCAATAACTGAGCTTGTTACCAGTATACCCGTTACTCCCATACCTATCGTAATCATCGGTGCTCCAGTAGGAATTCCCGCCGTTGTGGATAGTGCTGCAGGTGCACCACCAACGGGGATAAAAAGAACACCCACTCCAATTAATGTTGAAGCTATGATTATTAAGATTAACATTGATAACATATTCTTCCCCAATCATTCTCTTTTCTATTTTGTTAAGTTTCAAGTTTCATTAACTGACCTTTATTGAAGGTCATTACTGTTGATATTTCCCATACGTCTTACGCGTATTTTTTTCCAATAAATAATTTAACAATGTGATTATTATTACCAATATGATGCTTACTATAAATGCATACTCTACCTTGAATACTGTTGTAGTCCAAAAGCTCAGGAATATAACTGTACCAAAGGCAAGACCGGTTAACGGACCGGCAAATTTTGAACAAAAATGCAGCACGTCTATTGAATTGTTTGAACCCATACTTGACATTCTTACAATATTACCGCTGTTTGAAACAGGAAGTCCTGAACCAAACTCCTGATTCTGGTATAGCTTTTCGGCCCCATAATGAATATCTCCAACGGCTGATCCTATGGAACCCAAGGTAATTCCCATTAATGCGGATACAACAGGCAATGATAAGCTGACAGCCGGAACCAACAGGTATGTCATGATATATGACAGAAGCACTATTGAAAATTGAGTGACAAATGCGAATGCCATCATCGTCGGAATATGCTTATAGAGCATGTCCATGAATAGCGGTTGATTATAGAGTGATTGACTGGTTATTCTTCCCATGTATGATGTTATGGAGAGTATCGCCTGTACCAGGGTTACCAGAATACTGGAAATGAATATGGCCAGCAGGACATTCATATCATTTGACAAGAATGCATAACATAAGCTACCCGAAATAACAGACATAAATCCAATCATTAATGGTTCGCCGGATATTGCACGGTTAAAATATTTGTGTAGCTTACCTACCTGTGGAGCCAGCTGTACCTGACTGTTAGGATTACTTGTACTTGCAACGTCACTTTCCAAATCCTCGAACATACCGGCAATTATAGCAATTAATCCCATAAAAGTAACTAATAAAATATTTGATAATATATTCATATGCTTACCTCATCATAGGCTATTTAGCATACTTTTCAATAGCATTTTCTACTTTATTTATTATTTCATCAAGTTTTTCTTGTGTACATGTTTCTCCACGAATAACATCCGTGATTAAATCTACTATTGTTCCCTTGGTTTCAGGGTTATCCGGCATTACCTCTGTTGTCTTAACTCCAATTCTTGCAAAGTCTTCAAAGTCTACAGGATACTGTGCAATGATAATTACCGGTTTGTTGATGTTTCTTAACACGTGACGTGCCTTGTAGATGATATGATTTTTTACCCCACCGAAGTGTATGAGCACTATGTCATGTCTGTTCATCTGGGATATTTCCTTTGGAGTTACACCGAAGAGTCCCTGACCTCCACCGGATGGAGTATCTCTAGGTACACCACTACCCGCATCAAGTACAAGAGTACTTGTTTGAATATTGGCTTCACGTAATGCAAATGTAATCTCACATACCGGTTTTGTAATATGCCTGCGGCCCGGACTCATTGCCACTGCAAGCAAGTCATCCCCACACTGGGCATAGGTTCCACGCTGAGCGATACCTCCACCTTCACCTATACCTCTTGTTTCACGGCAATCAACTATATGTGTACTTTTTCCTATCATAATTACTCAACCTTGTATTTATTGAATTTTTTTATTATATATAGATATTTGATTTTTATCAATTATATTATTTTGTCTTTTATAAATTTAAGTATTGATTAAAAATGCTTTAATTAAATCCATTAATTATTTATTTTTAATTTTTTCACTACACGTTGCCACCATATGAAAATATCATATGGACATCCATTTTCATCAAATCATAAAAATAATACTCTCTTAAGTATTGGAAATTGAGTCTGGATATGATGAACACTTAAAAAATATTCGTGTAAATATCGATAACATTAAAACTGATTATCAAGATATATATCTATATTATGCAAATTATGGCTGATGTCGGAGGCATACCCGGTAAGAATTGTAGGGGTTTCTGCAAGTACTGCTACTTTAAAACAGTTACACAAACAAAGGTGCTGGGTTGTAAACACTGCCCTCCAGGACAAATTGGATGTAGTCACTGCACTACAGAAACGAACATGACAAGGGATTATTTCCCGGCATATCAGGTATTGAGTTCCCTTCAAACTAACATATTCCAGACAAAACTGCCGAAAGATACCATGGTAAACATTACAGGTGACGGTGATGTCAGTTGTTATCCCGAGCTACTGGATCTTACCCGTGGAATATATGATATGGGCTTAACAACACATCTGGGATATACGAGTGGAAAAGGAATTGATGATGCGTCAATTGTTGATAAGCTGATAAACAACAATGTGGTTGAAACGACATTCACCACCTTCTCGACAAATCCAGAATTAAGGCGTGAATGGATGTATGATCCTACACCGGAAGCGTCAATCGAAGCACTTGAAAGGTTTTGCCAGTCATGTGATGTGCATGCGGCTTCCATCATAATACCGGGCGTAAATGATGGGGAAGAACTTGCACGTACATGTGAGGATCTTGAAAGCTGGGGAGCCAAGGCATTGATTCTCATGAGATTTGCAAACTCCAGAAATCAGGGATTGATTCTAAGTGACCGGCCAATAGTTCCGGGAATAGTAGAACAGGACGTGCATGAATTTGAACAGCTTGTAAAGGACACCGCGAAGGAATATAACCTGAAAGTCACCGGTACACCACTGTGTGATCCTGATAATGACAGCCCATATGCAATAGCAAAAAGCAAAAACAGGGAGTATCTTGACATCCTGACAAGCGTGAAGGCCGAGGCAACAATCATTACCAGTAAAATATCCGCTCCTTATATCGAGAAGGTATTTGACAGCATAGGTGCGTCAGAACACGTGAATGTTATTCCAACCCAACAGGAAATAGCATGTCTTATAACGGCAGAGGATTTGGAAGAAATCGACTTGAATGAAGTGAAGGATACTGTAATCATACCCGGCCGATGCTTCGTACATGACATGGTAGCAGAGGAAATACTTAGAAGAGACGGAAAGTTCAGATTAATTCATAGGGGACCCGACATGCTCACATATGATGGTGAGATGAGCGGATCAATGACTAAAAATGACGTGCTTAAACATGAACTGATATCATTTGAGGATTTGATAGAATTAATCAACTATATGGGCGTAAGAATATAGATAAAAAAATACATAAGGTTGGATGCTGGTTATATGAAGGGCAAGCTTATCGGAGACATAATGGTCGTTAAAAATAAACCTGAAGACATGGATGAATTAATAAACAGGCCATACATCAACAAGATAGTTAAGTTAGGCAAGATTCATGGACAGAAAAGAGAACCGGAAGTGGAGTTACTCTATGGTGACAGTACAGAGACCATTCATAAGGAAAACTATTGCAAGTTCAAGTTGGATGTGGCCAAGGTAATGTGGTCCAAGGGAAATACCAATGAGAGAAAACGTATGAGCACATTGCCTGATGACGGCGAGGTAATAATAGACATGTTTGCAGGCATAGGATACTTCACCGTGCCAATGGCCGTTCACTCCAATCCCAAAAGGATATATGCCATAGAGATTAATCCCAACTCCTACCAATTCCTATGCGAGAACGTTAAGTTAAACAAGATAGATGATATTGTGGAGCCGATACTGGGTGACTGTTCACAGCAGGACTTCGACCACGTAGCCGATAGAATCATGATGGGTTACATCGGAGGCACCCACCATTACCTTGACAGTGCAATGAAATACCTTAAGCATGGAGGCATTATCCACTACCATGAATCCACGCCTGAGCCCATACTCTTTACAAGGCCTGTCGAGAGGGTCAGATGTGCTGCGACTAAGGTGGACAGGGAAATTGAAGTACTTGATAAAAGAAGTATAAAGAAGTATTCACCGGGTGTTTATCATACTGTAGTTGATATTAGGGTGTATTAAAACAATTATTTAAATATTTGAATTATTAACTTATACGACTGAAGAAAATGAATGAATATGATTATTCATCCACCCATTCTCTGAATTTCTCCCATATCTTTACCATTGCATATGTATCCAGTTTACAGTACTCCAATAGCCCACGCCTTATTTTTTCCTGTTCTGATTTACTTTTATTTTTCATTGACTTAAATGCTTCGCTAGCCTCATCACCCTTATGTACCACTTTCAGTTTATTATAATCCAATTCAGGGTCATTCGGATATAATGCGGGAAGTACATATTTAATTGAATATGAACCTTGCATTTGTCTTGTATAATAATTTCTCTTACTGAATGCTTTCATGAAGTCAACAATATTGCCGTTTATTCTTTCAAGTTCATCCTTCAAGTCAGGATACATTTCGGCTATTTCTTCATTTCTTTTTGCCTCAAAGGATTTATTGTATACTATGACACTTCCATCTTCGGGCATGTCTCTTATCATATTCTCTGCAAAGTGTCTGATAAAGTCACTATCATCCACATCCGCCAGAAACTCCCTGTGTTCCAGTGGTGCATTCTCATGAGTTATTATATGTAATGAGTATTGGAATGGCAGTTGTTGATATGGAGTTGTGCCTACAACCTCGGGTATTGGAGTCATATACGATTCATAGTCAATAAAATATAATGGATATTTAAGGGAACTTAGAAGCTCTTTGATTGCATCCTTTTCTATTTTAGGCTCTTTGTCATGGAGTTCATAGTCAATCTGTTCGAGGGATTTTTCATTTAAGTCCTCATCTTCCAAGTCCTCAAATGATATTTTTCCACTGTAATACTTTTCAAATTTGTCTTTCATTTGCATTCCTGCTACATCAAATATGTTTGGCTTTGGCAAATCTCTTGTACAGTACTCCCAGAATTCACAGGTATATGGATTGAAGCAATTTTCGGATATGTCCATATCCGGTTCGTTATCAGCGTCATGTTCATCCATGAATTCATTTATACGTATGATATTGTCTCTGATTTCATCCTGCTTTTGGCGGACAATTTCGGTTATGTCACATATGTTGAATAACTTGTCAATTTCCAATTGACCATTACGTACATATTTCTTATTGATGTAGACAATGGCCACTTTCTTTACATTATAGCCCAGATTTGACAGTACATAATACTGATATGCCGCATCATCCAGATATATGTCCTTGACACCCGTGGAGCTTTTTACCTCATATATCTCCAGACCATCCTCGTCATTTTTCAGTATGTCAACGCTGCAGAAGTTATTGTCATATGTAAATGATGCTTCGGTGATGATTGGAGTTTTCTTATCCAAAAGTTCACGTGTCTTTTCTATCATGACTGTGAGATGTTTATTGTATTCAACGTCCCTGTATTCTCCAAATAATCCTTTAGCCAGTTCACCTACCTTTTTACCGTTTTCAAAAAGGACGGTGTTGTCAATTTCAGTGGCTGATTCCCTATTATATTTGTTTAACCATAATATTTTTTCACATTGTATACATTTGCAGTATCTTGATTTTGATAGATATACCCTAGTCATAATAATCACTCCCTTATAAGTTATTTGCCCATTCAATCAGTTGTGGTTCTAATTGCCTCCATAACTCTTCTGTTTTTTTAATTATAACATATGATTCATCCTTATTTTTATTTGAAAGTTCATTAATTGAATCTGATAAATTATCCATGATAATAGTCAATTGAGGTGTTATGTCAGGCACTGCCCATAAAATATTATCATTTATCAAATCCAGCTTTTCAAATAATTCTTCGGGAATTGTTGATGATAAAAAACTGAATTCATCATTGTATATTTCTGTTATTTCCTCAAAGAGAATATTAACATCATTTAGTTTATCAAGGTATTCCTTTTTGAACTTTTCAACATAATTACTCATTATACTCACCTTATACAATATCAGTTTATGATATTGATTTTGTTGGAAGTCGTTTAATTATTTGTCATTTTCTTTAGCCTATTTAAATAAATTGAATATAGTTTTCGGCTACGTCTGCTGCGGGCCATTTCTTTTCATAGCATTCTTTGATAAAATCCATTGATTCTATTACCTCTTTTCTAGCACTTTCCTCCGTATAATAGGAAAAGCTTGCTTCAATACATGCAATTACATCCTCCATGTATTCGTTGATATTCTCATAATCCTTAAACTTATAACAGCTTTCTAAGGTTTTTTCAATATCCTTTTGGTGACATATATGTGCATATCTTTCATCGGCATCATCGGCTGAGAGATATTTTTGAGCCTTTTTCTTGTCCCAGCCTGTCTTATGTTCTTTGATTATTTCCCATATCGTTTTGAATTCATCGAGTGATAGGGCGTTTGCATGATTTTCTTGAACATATTCACATATTTCATCTGTAGAGGTGTCATTGGTGTATTCTTCATGTTTAACATTTACCAATAGCCACCCGGTGGGTGTTATGTCATTTAATGGGTCAAAGTTTTCATTTTCAAGATATGTTAGAAATTCATTGGATGGATTCTTCAATTCATCATCTTTAACTAGAAAGCAGGAAGAACCCATGGATAAATATTTCATATCGCCGCCTTCAGGTTTTTTATTATTGTTTCTATGTTTTTTTAGTATGTTCCATATTGTCTTGAATTCATCTATGCCGAATTCGTTTTCGGGTACTTCATCGATGATTGTGAAGGCTGTTCTAACCCCACTTATCACGTGTCCGTAGCACATTGTTTCCACATTGACATATAAACTTTCCAAATGAGGCAAGTCAATCCATCTTGTATGTTTGAATCCTTCATCTTTAAGATATGTGAGTAAATTTTCGTTGGATTTATAGTCAATTTGATTTACCATAAAACATGATGTTCCATCGAATATTTGTTTAGGGTCCATTTTGTTATCCTCCTCGTTTGTTGAATTTTTTCATTAAATATATTTTCACTTAGTACTAAACAATACTTTGACATATTTATTATTTATATTTTTCGTAATAATATGCCAAATATGTTAAAAAATATATGATTTGATGTAGATCATGTCAAACTTCTCATTAAATCACGGAAAACTAAACCCACAAACAAATCTTAAAATCAATATTTAATAAAAATAAAGGCCATATCAATTTAAATATCTGAAATAATATGATGAATTTAAAATATTCCAAAAAGGGATAATTTAAAAAATAAGTGAAAAATGAAGGTTATTTAAAAAGATAATCATAATATGTTATTTCTTTTCTTAATTTTTCCTGCCACATCCAGTACATCCTGTGACAGGTAGCTGTCGTTAATATACTTATCATAGACGGGCAGCCTTTCTTTTAGATTGTAGCCTATAGAGCCAAGCTGTCTTTTCAGGTTACTTACACTTGGCCATGGAAGCTCCGGATTTATGTAATCGCTTGTTAATGGTGATATTCCACCAAAGTCATCTGCCCCTGCAATAGCAAATAGGCTGACAAGATTGATGTTTAAATTTGGTGGTATCTGTATGCTGACATCCTCAAAAAGTAATGATGCCAAGACCGTTAGCTTAATCAAATCGGTAACGGGTACTTCCGGATAATCTGCCATTGGCGTGTTTATCTTAGGCTTGAAGTTTTGTATTATTATCTCCTGGATGTGATTATATTTTTCATGTAACCTTTTTATCTCAAATAGGGTATCCACCCAGTCTGTGGGACTTTCACCTATGCCCACCAGCATACCCGTCGTAAATGGTATCTGTTGTTTGCCTGCATCCTCTATAAATTTTATTCTCTTTGAAGGATCCTTTGTCGGACTGTCCTTGTGGACTATCGTCTTGAGAAGACTCTTATTTGTAGTCTCGAGCATCAGCCCCATTGATGCGTTGACATCCGAGAGATATCTCAAGTCCTTTCTTGTGATTATGCCCATATTTGTATGCGGCAATATTTCATATTCATCCAATGCTATTTTAGAGAGGTGATGAACGTATTCCACCATCGAATTGAAGGAGTATTCATCCAACCTTTCCTTGACGACGTCCACTTCATCGGCGGATTCACCGAATGTGAATAGTGCCTCACTGCATTTATATTCATTTGCAGTTTCAAGTATTCTTCTTACCTCATTCTCGTTCATCAATAAGTTAACGCTTTCTTCGGGTGATTCTTTGAAGTTGCAGTAACCACAGCTATTTCGGCAGATATGGGTAAGGGGCAAAAATACGTTTTTTGAGTATGTTAAATCCTTTTGTCTGTTTTGATTGATTTGTTTAATACAATCAATAAATGTCGTCATGTCCCCATTTAACAACATATTTGCATCCTGTTTTGTGATTATTTCCATCATAAAACCACCATTTGAGAGTATTTTCCTAAAAATATATGTTATTGTTTAGTCATCATCTTCAGGATCAAGTTTTATTACTGCTGATTCTACAAACATTGGCCAGTATTCTGATTTGTCAAACCATACCATTACATATACCACTATGTCGGAATCCATCTCACCAATCATGTACTCTGCAACACATCCGGTCATCTCGAAGGACATTTTCATCCTTTCCAGACCGCTGATACCGGCTGATTCATCGTATACTTCGGCTACTTTTCTTAATTTTTTATCTGCCCTGTCGGTGAATTTTTTTGCCTTTTGACTTGACAGGTAGACTCTTCTAATGTTGAGGTGTTCGAATAATTCCTCGAGTTTAGGAATGATCTCATCCTGTTTTAGTTTATCGTGGGTTTTACCCTTGATTATCATTGCTTCGGTGTTATGCAGTACAGGTTTTGATCCTTTGAAAACTCCGAGATATTCCATTATTTGTCTTGATACTTCTATTACTTCCATTTTAATTTCTCCAATTTGTTTCTTCTCTTAATTGTCCTAGTGAAGCATTTTTTTGAGCAAATGCATTGTGTTGATGTATACTTTCCTCATTTACCTGTTTTATTGTGACGAATGAATTGTCCGGCAGTTGAGGATATTTTTCAAGCAATCCTGCAACCATGTTTCTTACACAGTCTTCAACAAATACGGGATTTTTATGTGCATTTGTAACTATCTTGTTTTCATCCGGTCTTTTTAGCAGTTCACATACTGGAGAGCTCATGGAGTTTTGTATGATTTCTATCAGATCATCCACGTTTACGTCCTGGTTTTCGGATACTTCAAGCAGTATTGTTCCAATTCCTCTTTGGTTATGTGAGGCAAATGTTACTGATTCTATTACCCGTTGGGTGGTTTCTTCATCAAGAAATTCCAGCAGTTTACTTTTTGATTCCTTGATGACTGATTCCTGTGCACATGGACATACTGTCATTCCTACAACTTCTGCTCCTATCATCTTCTTTACCGATATTGTGCCGTCATCGTTTTTGACTGCTGTTGCCCTTGCTATTATCTGTGTTGTTTCCTGTGTTTTCTTATGTGTGACGGGAGATAACTTGTTTACTATGTATTCTCCACGTGCCTCTGTTTCTGCCTGTTTGGCATATTCATGTTTTTCAAGTAGTTTTTTTACCAGGTTTGCACATAATGTTTCTATGTGGATTTCTGATTCGTTTACTGCTTCATCGATTATCTCAGATATTGCTTCGGGATTTCTTGACATGTGCACTCCTTTTTGGGTACTTGGCAAGTCGACAAATGCATCAAAAGTAGGCAGTAGGATAATCGGTCTTTTGTCTTCACGTTTTATTTTTAATAGTTTCTTTACTCCCGTTACTCCAACTTTGGTTAGTGATATGGGTGTTTCGGGTGTTTTATCTTGTGTATCCGGAAATTCACATATGCTCATTTTATTGCTCCTTTGGAATTTTTTTATAACATATTAATATTTTATTCTTTTATTGTTTTTTGTTGTAGTTTATTTTATTCATGTTATATTTTTGTGACTGGAAATACTAATAATTTAGATGTGAAAATTTATTGATTAATTATAAAATGTAACAATTGGAAAAATGTTGTATGAAAATTTGGAAAAAATAGCTTTGTTTGGAAAAAAACGTTATGAATAATAGATTGTTCCAATCTATTAAACATATAACATTTTTTTTATTGTAGAATAATAATTTAATGTCATATATAATAATTGAAGAAGTTTATCAACTAATCCACTACAATCATAGATGAGTTTAACTCTTCTTTTATTATGTTTAATACTGTTTGTGTATATGTTTTAATTACTGGTTCTTCTTTTAGCAGTAATTTAATAAAATCATTTAATTCAAAGGTATCCCTGAATTTAGCTATTAATATTGCATCAAATTGACCAGTTACATCATAGACAGCAAGTAAATTATTTTTAAATGGTTTTTTATCAACCAGATAGGTTATTGTTCCTCCTTGAAGTTCTAAACCGATTATGGCTGTTAAGTTGTAACCTAGTTTTTCATGATCGACTATAGGAACAAATTTGTTTATTATTCCTGATTTTGTTAATTTATCAACTCTGTTATGAACTGTTCCTACAGATACCCCTAATTCTCTTGAGATTTTTCTGTATGATTTTCGTCCATCTACCGTTAATAAATCCAATATTTTCTTATCCAACTCGTCCATAGAAACTATTTGACTATTTTGAGTTGTATTTTCTTCATTTTGACTCATAATATCACCATACATTATTTTTTTATGAAAAAAATTACTGAAATTATTAAGATATACATAATACTTTAATAATCACCATATATAAACCTTTTGAAAATCACCATTATTATAATATAATTTCTAGAAATAATAATCACATTAGATAAAATTTAATGAAATTATATTTATTTTTTTTATGTAAATTATGAAAATAACACAAACCAAATAATACAATAGCCCATTTGGACATTTACCAAAAATGAATTATACCTATTTAAACTAAAAAATAATAAGTTTTATAAATATATCAAAATACAACAATCCATTTTTTTATGGTACATGATTATCACAATTAATATCAATAATACCAAAAAAATATACACAAATTAATAATACTAATAAATATAAAAATAGTAAATAATTAAGTAAAAACACATAAGTTAAAATACAGGTGAAATAATGAAATGGTATGTATCTTTCATAATTGTAATTTTTTTACTTATAGGAATCGTTTATTTAGCTTCATCAGGAGCATCCGATGATGTGGAGCCATTAGGCAGATTAGCATTCGTTAAAATAGCCAACCCTGACATGTACCCGGAACATGTTCATGCTAATTTACTTGCCCAATATGCCGAAGAAAGAAACTCCAAATGTGCAATAGTACTTCATTATGCCGGAAGCTCAAACTATAGAAATTTCATGAATGGAAAAGTCTACATTATTGAAATGGCATTCATGGATACAGCCGGTGCTCAGGTAAACATTGACTGGAATCAAGTATTGGACTATGGAATCAACGGAGTGCCGGACGACAAATGGAATTACAAGGTTGATGGAGAAATATTTGATAACTTCGATGATGCCTGGGCCAGAGTAATGGAATTTGCTAAAGGCCAAGGACAGGAAGGTCCCGTCCCTATGGTATGGCATGGAACTGTAAGACAGGGAAGCATATTCATAAATCCTGGTTGTGGATTCCCATTATATTACCAGGTATGTTGCAAGCAATATGGACATATCGGCGGTATATTACATGCTGCTACCGGTTCAATATTCCCCTACTTCAACAACCCATACAGATCATATGAAATCCAACATGCATCAGAATTACAATATTACTACACGCACAACATGTTAGATTATGAATAGTAGTATACTACTACTATCAACATTTTTTTTTATAATTTTAAAAATATTCATATACAACTTTTAAAAATATTCATATACAACTTTTAAAAATAACAATATACAACTTTTAAAAATAACAATATAAAAATTTTAAAAAAAGAGTTTGAATAATAACCATTAAATTATTATCCATTTTTAACATCCTGAATTACTGATTTTAACTCATCCAGCGGCATATCTGTTCTCATACCTGTTAACTTAAAATGGGTTCTTGATATGGAATAACCCCTACTTCTAATCTCATCAATAACCTCATTCATCTTTGGAGCACTTATTTTTAGTTTTTTACATAACTTATGAATATCATAGAAAGTGATTGGACCTTCAGATTCATTGAGACACTTCTCAAACAGCTCAAGTAACTTATCCTTTGTATTAAGTTCCAGTGTATCGGCCATTTCAATCATTTTAGAGATAAATTCCCTATTGGATATATGACCCAACCATAATGGACCGGCTATATCAAACTTATGTCCGCATTCGGGACAGCATTTATCCATTGCAGGTGCATATCCATGATAGGTCTTACGGTATAGGCAATTAGGACAATGAGATATAAAACCGATATTGTCCAATGACTTATTTGTACTTTTGCCTCCACGACTTACCGTTGCATATATTCTCATGTAATGCTCGGTACTATGTGAAAACAGCACATTCAAATACTTCTGATTAACGGCCAAATTACGTGCTATAGCCGCTATCAGTATACGTATACCATTTTCATGACAATACTCCGTTTTTTGAGGTTCCGCTCCATACTTTCTAAGGCACGGATCATGATATGTGCCACATAATGCGGAGGTATCGGTTGCACTTATGCATATCAGTCCACCCGGACGAATATTTGCACTTGTTGCCTGTAGAAACATCGCGGGCGTTCCGAACGGATCTATATCAACCACGTCAAATAAGCCCTTATTTGATTGCAGCAAGATGTTGGCATCCGTTTTATATACTTCAACGTTGTCAACATCATTCAACTCGACGTTCTTTTTAATCTGTTCTATAGCCAGAGGATTTACATCACATATGGCTATTGAGTCCACGCCATCTATTTCCTTCGAGTATCTTACCCCACGTATACCCGTTCCACCAAACGCGTCACATATAGTAATGTCATGGTCCAACTGTTTTCTGTACTGATTTATCACTACAACAGATATGTCCCTGTTTAATTCCATAACCGGATTGTAAAATACCGGTGCCTCAGATGATACCTTCTCAAAATTAGGTACTTGAATCTTTACTAATCCTTCCTCAACAAAATGTGTCTCCATAAATCTACCCCATATAATTATTAACTTATCATGGTCTCTAATAATACTCTCTTTTTTGAATCTAATATGCCTTTGTAATTTGTGTGATGACAAATGTATGCCCAAAAAAAGGAAAAGACATAACATAAACATGATAAAAAGCATCACATCCCCATTGATTATAACCTTGCACATTCCAATCATAGAACAAAAAAAGCCCATAAAGTCAATGTTAATCATAAGCATAAAAATAGTATTGAATATTTATATTATTAGTTAAATATATGTAATTAGGAATAATTTAATAATTAAAGTAATATTCATATAATTTACATAAACAAATCTCAGAGGGGTTATTTAATGATAAACATAGCTAAACCTATAATTGGTGATGAAGAAATAGAAGCGGTAACAGAAGTATTGAAATCAGGAATGCTCGCACAGGGACCGAAAGTTGAGGAATTCCAAAAGGCATTCGCCGAGTATACCGAGAGCAAATATGCAGTAGCTACAAGTTCAGGTACAACAGCACTACATGCAGCCCTAAAGGCTGTTGACGTGCAAAAAGGTGATGAGGTAATCACAACACCATTTACATTTGCAGCAACATCAAATTCAGTATTATACTCAGATGCTACACCGGTATACTGTGATATTGACCCTGTTACATTCAACCTTGACCCATCAAAAATCGAGGAAAAGATAACCGATAAAACAAAGGCAATACTACCTGTACACCTATACGGTCAACCTGCAGACATGTGCCCGATAATGGAAATAGCAGAAGAACATGACTTGAAAGTAATCGAGGATGCCGCCCAGGCACACGGTTCCACATATAAGGGTAAAAAGATTGGAAGTATCGGAGACATGGGATGTTTCAGTTTCTATCCAACAAAGAACATGACAACCGGTGAAGGTGGTATGGTCACCACAAATGATGAAGAGCTGGATGAAAAAGCGGGCATGATCAGAGCTCACGGTGAAAGTAAAAGATATGAACAGTCACTGCTGGGTTACAACTATAGGATGACCGATATAGCAGCAAGTATTGGACTTGTACAGCTTGACAACATCGATAAATTCAACAGGATAAGAAATGAAAACGCAGCATACCTGAATGATGCATTGAGTAATGTTGAAGGCATTACAACTCCTGAAGTGGCAGCTGACAGAACCCATGTATTCCACCAATACACCATCCGCGTATCCGATAAAAGAGATGAATTCCGTGAATACCTGACCCAGAATGGTATTGGAACCGGTGTTCATTACCCTATCGTATTATACAAACAGCCATACTACCAGAAACTCGGAATTACAGGCAATTGTCCTGAAGCTGAATGTGCAGCCAGACAGGTTATTTCATTACCTGTACATCCATCACTTACCCAGGATGAACTGGATACTGTAGCATGTTGTGTTAAAAAGGCAGCAAAAGAAGTATTATAAACCCCCACCTCCCATTATTTTTTCTAAAAAAACTTTTACTATAGATTATCATGAAAATCGAGAAAGAATCATTCAACAACTATGTTCAAAAGAACGTATTTGATACGCTTACAGGTTATCAGTTAATTAACGACAACGATAAGGTCATGATTGGCGTTTCCGGTGGCAAGGACAGCATTCTTACATTACACATGCTCAGCAGGTATAGACAATTATCGGATATTGACTTCAAACTGGAGGCCGTCTGTATCGACGAGGGCATAGCCGGATATAGAAATCATGGAATAGAATCAGCTGTAAAAAACTGCAAACTGTTGGATATTAACCTGGAAATCATATCATTTAAGGAAGCCTTCAATCACGACCTGGATGACATTCAGGGTTTGTATAAAAGCAGCTGTATGCCATGCGGCATTTACAGGAGATATCTTTTAAATAAGGCTGCATATGACCATGGCTGTGACAAGATAGCCACAGGCCATAATATGGATGATGAAATCCAGTCATTTTTAATGACCTTTGCAAGAAATGATCAGAACAAGTTTTCCAAGTTTGGACCCGCTTTAAACAGAATTCATGAAAAGATGGTTCCACGTATTAAGCCGCTGTGGCAGTTAGCAGAAAAGGATGTTGGAATTTGGTGTGTTGTCAATGACATTGAAATTCATGACGAGGAATGTCCATATTCTGTCACGTCCCTCCGCAGTGATGTCAAGAATTTCCTGAACAGATTGGAACAGGAAAACAAGGGAATAAAAAGAAACATATTCGATTCGTTCAAAAATACGTTCAATATTGCACAGCAGGATGTAAGCCTCAGTACCTGTGAATTTTGCAGTCAGCCAACAGCCAACAGTCCATGCAATGCATGCAAGCTAACAGAGGAAATTAATGAATTATTGAATAAATAAAAAAAAAAGAGAGTTTTAGAGTTTATCGGCTGTTTTAAAACAGCTACCTCCATATATCTCCTCCTGCATCTGTTGGACCGCTTCGGTTGCTGAAGCCGCGTCATAAGCTTCTTTAAGTATCCTTCTTTTTTTCACGTTTAGACTTTTACCGCATGGACATTTTCTTGTTTTTGTAGTGTCCTTTGCATATAGTACTCTTCCACAGTCACATCTAAATATCAGATACATTATATCACCCCCACATAAATTAATGTCTAAGTATCTTATTATGAAATTTCCATCGTATTATCCTATTTAAGCAATCTATAATCTTATCTATATTCCGAATATGGAATGGATGTATGGCAGAAATACGTTGTTTATTGTAAGCAGTACGCCTATTGTACATCCGAGGTTTGTACCAATTACAACAAGGATGACACGAAACAGCTGATTATGCCAAAGGTCCCTGAATGAATCGAAGTCAGACAAACCATGCAAATCGTCCCATCCCACATGTCGAAGTTTTCCCTCTACCAGTCCCGAAAACCATCCCGCAGCCAGGATTGGATGTATGACCGTTATCGGTGCTACAAGAAATGCCACTATTGCAGATTGGATTTTGGAGCCTGATAACAATGAACCTAGAAATGCCCCTACTCCGGCAAAGAGTATGTAATTTACTATTCCTCCCTGAATGTTTATTCCCTGCATGAATGCCATTATAAATAGGACTATGAATATTACGGGTATCAGATAGAGTATTACTTGGATTATGGATATTCTTGATTCCTTGACATAGTTTATTGTGCTTAACTCAGGGATTGTATCGGGATTGTTCAGGTATGTTGTTATACCCTCCTTGTGTCCGGCACCCACCACTGCAACCACGTTATGTTCCTCAAGACTTTTAAGGTTATATGCCATATATGCATCCCTTTCATGTACCAATGCGTTGTATCCGCCGGGTGATGACTGCTTGAAAAACTCCATTACCTCCTTGATGGTATCCTCCTGCTTTAGGATTTCGACCTCTTCTTTCAGGTCCTCTTCCATTTCATCATCGATAAAGAATGACTTCAACAACTCCCATCCAAAGGTTAGTTTTTCGCGAAGACTCATACCGTTAATTGTTCTTTTTAAGGTTACCTGAATATTTCTGTCGATTAATGCCACGTCCGCGTTTACTTGCCTTGCTATGTGGTATGCTTCTAGCATCTCGGAACCCGGGTCCACTCCTACTTCTTCACCCATTTTTCTTTGGCTTGATGATAGAAATGAGCTGACAAGCGTTACTATAAGATTTGATCCCTTGAGCATCTTCTTCAAGTCAAATTCCTCTTTACGTTGAATGCCGTTTTCTTTGTCCAGCAATGCCTGGAATCTTCCCGCGTCCAATTCTATTGCAACTATTTCAGGCCTGTTTTCATAGATTACCTCTTTTACCTTTTCAACACTATCCTTGGAGATGTGTGCAGTCGGTACGATTTCAAGTCTTGGTTCACGTATTGGCTCATTTAATTCTTCTTCGTCGGATTCTTCCTCTGATGGGTTAACCGTGATTGTCGGATTGTATAATCTTATTATTGGTGGTTTGTTAAAAATTCTTCGAGTATCCCCATTGGTTATGTTTTCATCATTCATAATATCACGCGTTTATTTAATTTAATATATCGAATGTCCTTAATTAGTATTTTAAAGTATTAACTGTTTGTTTGAATCCCGATTATATGATGAGATTGATTATATTAGTTTAATATATCCTGTTTTTCTATTATTTTATATCATTTGAATAAAATTTATTGTTAATATTTAATATTTATAGATAACATCTTTTTTAAAATATTGGATTTGTGTATGGATTAAATAGTTAAATGATGAAAATCATATATAATAATCATATTAAGTAGATGTGATTTGATGAAAATAATTACTACACCGATGTGTGAGGATATTCTTAGATTATCAAATGTAGAGGAATATGAAGTTGTGACGGTTGACCGGATAAGTGATGCTGATGTTGTCATAACATTGTCCGAGACAGACGTGGATATTCCGAAAATACCGGTTAAACTGAATACATATACTCAGTTATTAGATTCGATAAACAGCATTTCAGAAAGATTCAACACAGTTTGTGATGAAGAGAAGATTAATTTAATCAAATCATTAATAGAGGATAATGATAAGAACAAATATAAAAGAGAAGATATTAAAGTTAAAGTATACAGTAATTTCTTAACAGATACCGTGGAGGATATGGGATTTTTCATTACTGATGACGACTATGATTATGTGGTTGTCCCAGACTATATGAAGGATGAAGTTGATGAAGCAGAAAACATGATTATAGTCCCATCACATAAAAATGTATCTTTTGATATTATTAAACGGATTAACAAACGTTATCAATTATTGGAGAGTAAATTATGTATGAAACAATGACATTTTCAGGTGGAATCCATAAACATAATGAAATTGAAGAGTTAATTGAAGATTTAGGTGGATTTGTTTTACAAAAAAATGATCAGCAATTGGATGTTACCATAACAATGGCCGTACCTGCAGAGGATACTGATAAAATAGAACAGAAGGCTAAGGAGCTGTTGGGCAGCGTTGAAATTTCACCGCTTGCAAGTACCGAAATAGCCGTTGTATCACCTACCCTTGCACGGCAGCATCTGCCTCATGCTGCCTGTGATATAGCAGAGTACATGAGAAGATACGGTACCAAGACAAACATGATTGGTCTGGCCCGTGGTGCCGGTAAGGGAATCTCACAGATTAGCAAGTCCGAGAAGGATCTAATCGAGGAGCATGACCTTGCAATATTTTCACTGGGCAGTTTTGATGATTGCATACGTAAGAAAACCCATCTGTTTGAGGATATTGATATTCCAGTTATTGTTACGGGTAGTCCCGAAATTCCGGCGGAGGAAATCAATGCCAATGCTTATGTATCCGGTTTCGGTAGAATTCCACGTAGATTAAAACGTGGAGAAAACATCAGGGCATTAAGACAGCTTGTCAAGGTATCAGAGGATATCATATCCAAGCAGAAAGAGGATATTGAGGATGATCCGTTGATTGTATCCCCTATTATCGTCAAGATAGCACTGGAACGCAAGGTTCCAGAGGTAGCACATATCAATGCCCCTATGGCACTGGTAAGTCAGCTTGACGGTGTACGCGTTAAGCTTCCATTTGACAAGTTCCACGATGAGATAGCAGACGTCGAGGTTGAAGGTTATCGTTTGGGCGATATTTCCGAGATTAAAAAATCCAAGATGTATGACCATATCCTCGTTAAGATTTTACCTGAAACTTCATTATACTAATTTCCACTTCCCCATATTTTTTTTTAGCAATTTTTCATCGTATTTTTCCAAATTCCAAGCATTACAATAAAGTCAATCTATTGGTATTGCCTGTTTTCAATAGATGACGTGATTGAAGTTAAAGCAACAGACATATCCGATTAAAAAAATGAAGTAAAATAGATAAATACCTCGATATCCCATTCAACATTTTTCTTTTTTAATATCCGCACAAACATCGAAGCATTCACGTCAATAGTCAATCATGAAAGCGATTCATATCTGATTATTATTTCAGGACGAATCATACATTTATATAAAATAATCTTTAAATGATTATATATCGAATGAATAAATCAATAACATATCATACTCATGGATATATTTAATCATTCAAAAATGGAGTTGAAAAACGAATGGCACATGAACATGGAGCCGACTTATCTGATGAAGATAGAAAGGCTATGCTAGAACAAAATATTAATATAACTCGTAATTTAGCTAACATAAAATATAAGGTAGCTGTTATGAGTGGTAAAGGTGGAGTGGGAAAATCAACAGTATCTGTTAACTTGGCACAGGCATTTAATGCCATGGGCTTGAAAACTGCAATATTTGATGTTGATATCCACGGACCTAACGTTCCTAAGATGTTGGGAATTGAAGGAGAAAAAATGGGAGTTAAAGGCAACAAGCTGTTGCCTGTAGAAACCGACGATGGAATACTTGTTGCATCAATGGCATTTCTGATTGAGAATATGGGTTCACCAATCATATGGAGAGGACCTCAAAAAACGGGTGCCATCAAACAGCTGATATCCGATGTGGCATGGAGCAATATTGACGTCATGATATTCGACAACCCTCCTGGTACCGGTGATGAACCTTTAACCGTTCTTCAAACAATACCTGACTTGGATGCGGCTGTTATGGTTACCACGCCTAGTTCAGTTTCCGAAGAGGACGTTATCAAGTGTGTGACAATGACCAAAATGTTAAACATCAACAATATAGGTCTTGTTGAGAACATGTCCTACTTTGAATGTCCAAACTGTAATGAAAAATTCAACATCTTCGGGGACAGCAAAGGTCTTGACTTTGCAAATGCAATGGACGTTAAATATTTAGGTGACCTGCCTTTCAGAACGGAAGTATCAGAATCTGCAGACAAATATGATACGCCTATAGTCAAGTCAGACCCTGAAAGTGGTGCTGCAAAGGCATTTATTAAGATTGCAGAGAAGATTCAGGAAGAATACTTCAATAAGGATTAAATTTAATCACCCTTTTTCTTTTTTTATGGTATTTTTTACATATTTTTTAAACGTCATATTCCAACCCAGAATCTTTTAATTACTAAAAGTTATTTATAGTATGAGAATAAAATAATATTATTGTAAAATCAACAATGAAAAAATAAAAAATATAAAAAGTTATAACATTAACCAATCATGTAAAAATAAATGAGGTGAAATGATGACGGATAATGAAAAAAATTTCAAAGGAACCACAACAGTAGGATTCGCATGTAAAGACGGTGTTGTATTAGCAACAGAAAAAAGAGCAACAATGGGTTCATTAGTAGCAAATAAAGGAGCAGACAAATTGTTCCAATTGGATGACAAGATAGGTGCAACCATAGCAGGTACAGTATCACACGCCCAATCATTAATGGACGTCATAAAAGCGGAAATATCCCTATACAAGTTAAGAAATGGAAAAGACATGTCCATTGATGCACTTGCAGTTCTTACAAGCAACATATTAAAATCAGGACCATTCATGGTACAGACAATCATCGGTGGAATCGACAAGGATGGAGCAAAACTATACTCCCTTGATCCAAGTGGAAGTTACATGAGAGACGACTGCATATCCACTGGTTCCGGTTCACCATATGCCTATGGGGTTCTTGAAGACAGATACACCCAAGATTTAACCGTTGAAGAAGGAAAGCTTGTAGCAGTTAAGGCATTAACTTCAGCCATGGAAAGAGATGTTTATTCAGGAAACGGCTGTAGATTAGCAACCATCACCGAAGATGGTATGAAAATATACACCGAAGAAGAAATAGATGAAATTAAAAGTAATCTATAAACCCTTTTTTTAAACACTCTTCAACTTTTTTTCCACATTAAAAAAAAAGAACTATTATATATAAGATAGTACAAAATATTAAATAGATTTGTTTTAAAAATTTTTATTTTATTTTCCAATAAAATTAAACATTAAATAATTAAGCTAGTTATATTTATAAAATTCGAAAATACACTTATTATTAAAATATAACTATAATTTCAATTAAAAGTAATTTAATACTTTTTAAAATTCCATTTAAATTAAAATAATTATTATTGAATAAACAAACTACAAAAACTAAACTAATTCTAGATTAATAATTAAAATTAGGTAAAAAAATTAAAAAAGAATACTAGAGAGAGTGATCAATTATGTGTGCCATGATTGAAGAAATTAAAGAAAAAATCATTGAAAACTTACCTGAAAGAGTTAAACTAGCGAAAGTAGAATTTGAAGGACCGGAAATAGTTATTTATACAAAAAATCCGGAAATAATTAAAGACAACGGAAGCCTAATAAGAGACTTGGCAAAGGATATCCGAAAAAGGATAATCATACGATCGGACAAATCCGTATTGATGGAACCACAGGAGACAATAACAACCATCGAAGAGATAGTTCCAAAAGAAGCCGAAATAACAGACATATCCTTTGATGACGTGACATGCGAAGTAATCATAGAATCCAAAAAACCGGGACTGGTAATAGGCAAATATGGAGCAACATCCCGTGAAATCGTAAAACAAACAGGATGGGCACCAAAAATACTAAGAACCCCTCCGATTACATCAGAAACCGTTCAAAGAATAAGACTAACATTGAAAAGAAACAGCAAAGACAGAAAGGAATTCCTGCAAAAACTAGGTAAAAGAATCCACAGAGAAGCAGTATTCGACAATGACTGGACAAGACTAACATCCCTTGGTGGATTCAGAGAAGTTGGAAGATCATGCCTATTTTTACAGACACCCAACAGTAAAGTAATACTGGATTGTGGAGTAAACGTAGCCGGAGTAGATGACAAAACATCATATCCATACCTGAACGTTCCGGAATTTAACCTCCATGACTTGGATGCGGTAATCGTAACACACGCACACCTCGACCATACCGGATTCGTACCATACCTATACCACTACGGATATGAAGGACCAACATACTGTACAACCCCTACAAGAGACCTTATGACACTACTGCAGCAGGACCACATAGACATATCCCACAGGGAGGACAATCCACTGCCGTTTAACATAAAGGACGTTAAAGAAACAATCAACAAGACCATATGTCTTGACTACGGAGAGGTAACAGACATCTCCCCCGACATAAGACTAACCCTCCACAACGCAGGTCACATCGTAGGTTCAGCTATGGCCCACCTTCACATCGGTGACGGAAAACACAACTTCGTATATACGGGAGACTTCAAAAACGAAAAAAGCAGACTGCTCGAGCCATCAGTGACAAGATTCCCACGTATAGAATCAATGGTAATGGAAAGTACCTACGGTGGTCATGAGGACGTAACCCCTACAAGAAATTCCGCAGAAAAAGAACTGATAAAAACCATATATTCAACGTTAAACCGTGGAGGAAAAGTACTCATACCTGTTTTCGCAGTGGGAAGAGCACAGGAAATAATGATAGTGCTGGAAGAGTACATAAACCATGGAATACTAAAAGACGTACCGGTATATCTTGACGGAATGATCTGGGAGGCAACCGCAATACACACCGCCCACCCAGAATACCTAAGTAACGACCTCAGAGACCAGATATTCCACGTAGGCAAAAATCCATTCATATCAGAAGTCTTCAAGAAGGTTACCAACCAGGAACAAAGAAGAAACATCGAGGAAAGTGACGAGCCATGCGTCATCCTCTCAACATCAGGTATGCTTACAGGAGGAAACTCCGTGGAATACTTCAAACACATGTGTGAAGATGAAAGAAATACCATCATCTTCGTAGGATACCAGTCAGAGGGATCTTTAGGTAGAAGAATACAGAAAGGATGGGAAGAAGTACCGCTGGATGATGACGGCGTGACAAGACTATACCACATCAACCTCGAGACAGTAACCATCGACGGATTCAGTGGTCACAGTGACAGAAAACAACTGATGGAATATGTACGCAGACTGTCACCAAAACCTGACAAGATACTTGTATGTCACGGAGATGCATATAAGGCACTTGACCTGGCAAGCAGCATATACCGTTCATACAAGCTTGAAACAAAAACCCCTATGAATCTTGAAACCACAAGATTACAATAGTAACCTCCCCACAAACTCTCTCTTTTTAATGATATTAAAAAACTAAAATATAAAACTGATAAACCAGATATATAATTATATATTAATTAAGAAATTATTTTTCAGGACGAAAAAGAAATTACTATTTAAAATATAACAATTATCATTTAAAGGTGAAAATAATGGTTACATATTCTGAAGCAGGTGTAGATATCAGTTTAGAAGAACAGACAGTCAAAGCACTTACAGGAGAATTATCCGAAACATTAGACTATCAAAATATTATAAAAAACGATGGTCACTTTGCAGCCCTGGTTGACTTTGGTTCACAGGCAATAGCAATGAGTACAGACGGTGTCGGAAGTAAAATATTAATAGCAAACTTAATGAACAAGTTTGATACCGTTGGAATCGACTGTATAGCAATGGTTGTAAATGACATCCTATGTGTCGGTGCAAAGCCAATAGCAATGGTGGACTACCTGGCGGTGGAAAAACCGGATCCTGAAGTAGCACGACAAATAGCAATAGGACTCCGAGAAGGATGTAAACAATCAAACGTTGCAATGATCGGTGGAGAAACAGCATCACTACCAAAGATTATCAAGGACTTTGACCTTGCCGGAACAGGTATAGGAATTGTTGACAAGGACAAGATAATCACCGGATCAAATATAGCAGATGGAGATATCGTCATAGGTATAGCAAGTAGTGGAGTTCACAGCAACGGTTTAAGTCTTGCAAGAAAAGCATTGCTTGACATTGCAAACTATAACGTGGATGACCCGTTACCAACAAATTCCAGCATAACAGTAGGGGAAGCATTGCTCGAGCCAACAATAATATACGTAAAGGCAATAATGGACCTTCTGGACTCAGATGTTGAAGTGCACGGATTAGGCCACATAACAGGTGGAGGATTCAGTAACCTTAAAAGATTGAATCATGACATGAGTTACTACATAAACAGTTTACCAGAAACACTTCCAGTATTTAAGGCAATACAGGCAACCGGAATTGAATCCAAAGAAATGTACCACGTATTTAATATGGGAATCGGATTTGCAGTAATATTAGACAAGAAATATGAAGAAAAGGCACTTGAAATATTAAACAAACACCATGACAGCTATGTTATCGGACAGGTAATCGAGGATGATTCAAACATAGTCCTGATAGAAAAAGATAATGAACAAATAGAGTTATAGGGAGGATACACTATGAAGATAAGTGTTGAAAATGAAACAAAACTAATAGAGGAGATATTGAAGGCATACAACGTTAAGGATAACGAAGCCAAAATAGTTGCAGACGTCATAACCGACGGGGACCTTAAGGGATTCTCCACACATGGAATAGGAAGATTCCCACAATACATCGAAAGCATCAAGAAAGGAACAATCCTGACAGAAGGAGACTATGAAATAGAAAAAGAAACCGCCGCAACAGCACTGATTAACGGAAACCATAAATTCGGCCATTATGTTACGGTAAAGGCAATGGACCTGGCAGTTAAAAAGGCATCCGAAACAGGTGTCGGAATTGTAGGAATACATGACAGTAACCACTACGGTATAGCCGGTTATTACTCCGATATGGCAAGCCTTCAGGACATGGTGGGAATTGTAATATCAAACACGGAACCTGCAATGGCACCATTTGGCGGTAAAAAGGCAATGCTCGGTACAAATCCGATAACAATAAGCATACCATCAGATGACATACACACCTACATCTGTGTAGACATGGCAACAAGTATCACCGCAAGAGGAACACTTCTACAGGCAAAAAGAAAAAATGAACAAATACCAGAAGGATTGGCATTAGACAAGGACGGTAAACCAACAACCGACCCAACTGAAGGACTCGAAGGTTCAATATTACCTTTCGGTGGATTCAAGGGATACGCATTGGCATTCATGTTTGAACTCTTGGCAGGTCCACTGGTAGGAGCAGAAGTAGGAGAAAGCGTAAAGGGTACCGCAACACCCGATGACATGTGTACCAAGGGAGATTTGCTAATAGTAATAGACCCTGAACACTTTGCAGGCTCAATGCAATTCAAGTTCTTTACAGACCAGTTCATAAGGGAAATCCGTGAAGAAAATGGTGTAATACCGGGAGACCGTGAAGTTGAAAACATAAGAAACAACAAGGAAAACGGTATCAACATAGACTCCTCATTATATGAACAGTTAAATAATATTGCACAGGAAAAAGGATTGGATATCCAGTCATACTTCGAAGAATAAGCAACTGATTAAGACACTTACTTCACCCCCCCAACCATTTTACCTTTTTTTGAAAAAAATTAATATACAAGATTTGAAAAAAATCATTATTATACATATAACCATATGAGAGTGGAATTAATATGGACAGTACAGATGTTATATACAATGGCATTAAAGAGGCAGGAATCAACTTTATAGTAAGTGTTCCATGTGCCAACCTAAAGAAACTATTAGAACTAATCGATGAGGATGAAGAAATCACCCATGTACCTGTTACAAGAGAGGAGGAAGGATTCGGAATCTGTGCAGGAGCATACATGGGCGGCATGAAAGTAGCGATACTGATGCAGAACTCGGGACTGGGAAACAGCGTGAACGTGTTGACTTCACTGTTTAAACTATATGACTTTCCAATTCTGATGATTATAAGCCATAGGGGTACCTTTGGTGAGGGAATATGTGGACAGGTGCCTATGGGCAAGGCCACAACCAAGATATTAGACAGCATTGACATATTCTATGAAAAGGTTAACCATCCGGCACAGTCGACAGAATACATTAAAAGGGCATGGAACATGGCATCCATCAGTGAGGAGCCAATAGCATTGCTATTTGATATCAATTATTGGACCAGGTGTGAATGATGAAAAGATATGATGTAATCAGGGCAGTTGTCAAAGACCTGAATGATGAACTGATAATTTCAAACATAGGTGTTCCGTCAAAGGAACTGCATGAAATAAGAGAATCAAAAAATAACTTTTACATGCTCGGATCCATGAGCATGGCAACTCCTATAGGATTAGGCCTGTCCATGGCATTGGAAAAAAATAATGACAACAGGAAGGTCATCGTATTGGATGGTGATGGATCGGTACTGATGAATCTTGGTGAGCTTGTAACAGTCTATGTGCAAAATCCCACAAACCTGATTGTCGTAATCATCGACAATGAAGCATATGGCTCTACAGGTTCTCAGAAAACATATGCATCAGAGGTAAACATAGCAAATATTGCACGCAGCGTTGGAATAAAAGAAGTATATTATATTGATGCAAAGGATAATACTGACCATATAGATATGAATGAATATTTGAATAAAAAAGGACCGATTGTACTTCACATCAAAGTCAACGCCGGAAATTCGGATGCCAAAAACATCAAATACACTCCATCAAAAATAAAAAACAGGTTCATGAAAAGTATCCAGAAACGCTAGATGAACCCAAAACCCCTCATCCACCACTTTTTTTATAACTAGACCTATAAGAAACTAAAAAAAATGAGACAAACATGAATACATGACCTTCGGTAAACAGCATACCCCCATCAAATCATGAAAAAAATAGTTTTAGAAGAAGATTAAAATTGCTGTAAAAAAATGAATATTGGAAAGAGTTATTCCCAATACTCCTGATTTATTTTAAAACGAATTTCTTAAGACCAATAACACTCAAGATGATGGCAATGATATATCCGATCAATGAAATCAACGGCATGTCAAATACCATTGGACCGAAGGAAACAACAGAAGAACCAATTATAAGTGCTGAAACCAGTGCAACTATTGAAACCTTATCAGTAATGTCAACTTCAAAGCGGAACTGTAACTCCTCATTGTCAATCTTATGAATAGTCCTTGTAAGAAGTTTCGGCAAGTTACTGAGCATGTGCTCATAGAGGATAAGATTGCTTTTTTTACTTTTCAAGAACTTTTTAGGACTCATTCTTTCCTTGGCAATTTGGGAAGCCACGGGTTTGATTGATGAGAAAACATCAATTTGAGGGTCAAGATTATGTGCAACGGATTCAATCATTGAAAGACCCCTCGCCATGGTAACTACCTCATTAGGAAGAATTACGCCATACTCCTGCATAAGACTAAGCAATGCCTCCAATACTCCATCGAAGCGGTCAAGCTGAACACCGAAGTATCTTCCGAACAAATCATTCAAGTCCCTTCTTAAAGACTTCGTATCGATGTCATAATCCAATATGTCCATGTACATCAATTGATTTATCAATCCATCAACGTCCTGGTCAACAAATAAGAGCATTACCTCTGATAGATTACGTTTAAATTCCTCATCAAAGAATCCCATCATACCCAAGTCAAGATAACATACCACATTATCCTCTAATATAAGGATGTTACCTGGATGTGGATCGCCATGGAAGAATCCATCAATAAACAGCTGCTGAAGATATGATTCGAGGACATTCTTTGCCAAAAGCTTCTTATCAAATTCATCACCCTCACTTGCATAGACATCATTGAGTTTTGTACCTTCAATAAATTCCATCGTTAAAACTTTTGATGAACAGTACTTAGGATAGGTAACGGGAATATGAATATATGGATTGTCTTCAAAGTTGAATTCGATACGCTGCATGTTCATGAATTCATTGTTGTAATCAATTTCCTTGTGGATTGAACGATCAAATTCATCAAAGATTCCAGGTAAATTTAATTTACGGAGACTTTTGTTCCATCTGTCTGCACGAACGGCTAGGTATTTCATAATCTTTAAATCAAGGTCAATCTTATCGGTGATGCCCTCTTTTTGAATCTTGACGGCAACCTTTTCACCGGTCGGTAACTTGGCTACATGAACTTGACCGATGGAAGCCGTAGCCAGATGTTCATGATTAAATTCAGAGAACAATTCATCGATATTACCATTAAGTTCCCTTTCAACTATAGCCTTGACCTGTTCATAGGATATTGCAGGGTTGTCATCCTGCAAGTTAGCAAGCTCGGATGCTATATTTTCACCAACGATATCAGGTCTCGTACTTAATAGCTGACCCAACTTGATGAAAGTAGTACCCAATTCCTGCAGCATCAAGCGGAGTTTTTCAGGAACCTCATTATCCTCAATTATATCATAAGAGTCATCTTCCCCATCTTTTTGGTGTAGCTTATTCTTTGCACTTTCGCCCAACAGTTTATCGAAGCCATATTTTTTTATGACCTCACGAATTTCGCCCAAACGTTGTTTAGTTTCTTTATCCATATTCATTATCTCCATTTAAGTGTTAATTATCCCATTAAAAAATAAAGCATGAAAAAAGATTGTAAAGACTACTTATCATCACCCATAATGACAATAAACTGCAAATAGCATATTCTACATTTATTTATTAATATCCCTGCTTTATTTAATAGTTATGGTTTAAAGTATGGTTTTAACAGATTTAAAAAGCAATATGTGAATTAAATTACATCACTTTTTTAATAATCTTAATTTAAGAACTTTTTGTTTAATAATTATGTTATGAAGATTATAAATATGTATCCTCATTAAATAAATCAGACGGCAAACGAGAACAAATACCAATCAATCACTAATTTTTTTTATATTAAAAAGAATAGAAAGATATTTATGTATAGTTTTATAATTTGTTTTTTAGTATTAATCGCGTCATATTTTGTTTATGGAAAATTTATTGAAAAACTGGTTGGTGTAGATGAGAGCATTCAAACGCCGGCATACCGATTACAGGATGGCGTTGACTATATACCAATGTCAAAAATCAAGAATTTTTTAGTGCATTTCTTAAATATTGCTGGTTTAGGACCTATTTTTGGAGCAATACAAGGAGCATTATTTGGTCCTGCAGCATTTTTATGGATTGTTTTAGGTACAATGTTCATCGGAGGAGTTCATGACTTCTTTTCAGGATTCATGTCTTTGAGAAATGATGGATCCACAATGCCCAATATAATTTCAAAATATCTGGGAAGCCCAATACGAAAGATTATGGCTGTTCTTATCGTAATAACAGGTATTCTTGTTTCAGCTACATTTGCAACAGGAGCTGCGGATTTACTCAGTAATTTAACCAACATGCCCATCCTTATTTGGACTTTAATCATATTCCTATACTTCCTTATTGCAACCGTATTTCCGGTCGATAAAATTATTGGAAGAATATATCCAATCTTTGGAGCATTACTGCTTATTATGGCCGTATTGATGACAGGGGCATTAATATTAAACCCTGCATACACCATTCCAGAGTTTACAACACAAGGACTGTATTTAACAGATAAAAATATTTTCCCATATCTATTTGTTACCATTGCATGTGGAGCAATAAGTGGTTTTCATGCATCCCAGTCACCGATTGTCGCAAGATGTATGAAAAACGAGAGGGATGCAAGACCCGTATTTTATGGTGCCATGGTATTGGAAGGATTGGTTGCACTATGCTGGGCGGCCATTGCAATGGCATTTTTCAACGGACAGCCACAGCTTGCAGTTTTATATGGTGCATCACCATCAATAGCAGTTAATCAAATGGCCACTACATTAGTGGGACGTATCGGTTTAATCCTGACCATTATTGGAGTTGTGATTTGTCCTATTACATCAGGAGATACTGCCCTTAGAAGTTCAAGAATTACTATTGCCGATGAGTTTGATTTAAATCATGAAAAATTGACTTCAAGATTAAAGATAGCTGTACCATTGTTTTTAGTAGCATTCGGATTAACCTTTATGGACTTTAGCTTAATTTGGAGATACTTTGCCTGGTCACAACTTATAGTGGCTACAATAGTATTGTATGCTGCAACGACTTATCTGATTCAAAAAGAAAAAATGTATATCATCACATTGCTTCCGGCAATCGTGTGTACTTTAATTGCATTTGCATATATACTGCAGGCACCTGAAGGTTTGGGTATATCCTCCACCATTGCCAATATCATTTCAGTAATTGCAACTGCAGCTGTCGCGGCATTCTTTATTAAAAAATACAGAAACAAAAATGCAACTTAATTAGTAACTTCAATTCATTACTGAAAGATAAATGGAATAAGACTACAAAGTAAATTATGTTATTTGCTTTGAAAAAGGGATGATGTGATTTTTGAAGTCATCCTCATTACTATTTTTTTTAATATTTTTCAACCATCTGGATAATGCCGATGACATGTGTTTATTTGTATGGATTGAATTTCCAAGAAAGTATGAAAATTCAGTAAAATGTTGTAATCTGCCAATAGGGATTATTTTTAAAAAGAGTTACCCTTAGATTTGGAGAATATAATCTGATTTTATAAGTTTTATTGTAATAATGAGTATATTAAAAAAAAGTATGTTGATATCAACCAATAATCGGATGTTGTTATTGGTTGACAATAGAATATAATTTGATTAAAATTTTTAAACATTTTTTATAATAGGCGTGTTTTTTTGTTTTATAATAGGCGATTTTAACTAAATTATATTTTTACCTTGGAGTGAAATAACTAATACCTATACCCCTATAGGTATAATAAATAATATGGCACTAATAGTATATAAAGATTAAGAACAAAATCATTAAAACAACTTGAAATTCATTAAATAAAATAGGAATATATACAATAAGATGACTTGAAAGATTATAATACATTATTAAAAAGTCGATAAAATCAGTATAAAAAATAATGCAATATCTTGAAAAAAGGTATTGACGCCGTCGACAGGACTTGAACCTGTGACCAATCGGTTAACAGCCGAACGCTCTACCTACTGAGCCACGACGGCATCTTTTTTTTAAATGGGGCCGGAGCCGAGAATCGAACCCGAGTCATGGGATCCACAGTCCCAAAGGATAACCACTACCCTACTCCGGCAATGAAAAATTCATGTATTCTAAGGTGCGGGAGCAGGGATTTGAACCCTGGTAGGCCTGCGCCAACAGGTCCTAAGCCTGTCCCCTTTGGCCAGCTCGGGCACCCCCGCATATTAAAATTTTCTTTTACCGCATACACTATGAACTTTGTAAATAAATAATTCTTCTAGAATCTGAATTGATTAAATTAAATTAAGTAAAACAAAGGTTCTAGAAAAATGCTCCGACCGGGATTCGAACCCGAGTCTTCGGCTCGAAAGGCCGAAATGATTGGCCGGACTACACTATCGGAGCATATAAAATGGGCCCAATGGGGTTCGAACCCATGGCCGCCCGGTTATGAGCCGGGCGCTCTACCTGGCTAAGCTATGGGCCCAAAATTAAGCGCCGTCGACAGGACTTGAACCTGTGACCAATCGGTTAACAGCCGAACGCTCTACCTACTGAGCCACGACGGCACATTTTTCCATTTTACATATCATTATATATTTTTATTCATATATATACTTTACTACAAAATCCTTTAAAAACAAGTATAATTTTTGTAGTACATATTAAGATATGTTTTTATAGTATATATACTTTATGGCAAATTAAATTATCCAACAATCCTTAAACCAAATCAAAAAAAGAAAAAATGAATAAATATATACTTTAAAAAAAACAAAAATAATAATATTTGAATACTCTAATTAGGAAGTATATATGTGGATTTAATAGAAAAGATAAAAAATAAAGAAGTTTTTGATTTGCTGATAGAAGCCAATCGCATCACTGAAAAAGTACATGGAAAAGACATTACATTAGAAAGAGCCATCTTTTTATCATGGTGGTGTGAAAAGGGAGACTGTAAATTCTGTTATATGTCCTCACAGAAAGATAGAATCCAGGATCCTGAAAAGGCAAAAAGACATGTGAAAGGAATTTATGCAGAAGCAGAACTTACAAAACGTATGGGATGGAACATTGAATTCCTATCCGGCGGATATGGAATCTACGAGACAAGTGAAATAAAGGAAATTTCAGAAACCATATATGACATTACGGATAATCCCGTATGGCTAAACATTGGAATAACAAATGACCTGGATCAATACGGTGAAGAAATCGTAGGAATAACAGGGGCAGTGGAAACCCCAAATCCACAATTTCAACACCATGTATGTCCAAGCAAATCATTAACCGAAATAAAAAGCATGCTAACGCAGGCCGGCCAGTTAGGCTATAAAAAGGCAATAACAATAATCATAGGATTAGGTGAAGAGATAGAACACTTAAATGACCTGTTTGATTTGATAGAAGAACTGGAAATAGACAGAATCATATTCTATTCACTTAACCCACATCCGGATACGGAGTATCATCTGACACCACAGCCCGCATCACTATACTATGCAAGCATCGTTGCAAGCGTAAGGATAAGATTCCCAAATATAGAAATCATAACTGGAACATGGACGGATAACCTTGCAAACATAGGAGTACTGCTCAAGGCAGGAAGTAATGGAATAACAAAATTCCCATTGTTTAAGATGTATGGAAACCGTTTTGGCAGACGTGTTGAAGAAGAGGTCAGATGGGCTGATAAAAATCTTGTAGGCAGTTTTTCGGATATGGAAAGAATAAAGGGAAATGATCCGCTACGACCTGAGCTGGACCCATTTATCCAAAGATACATTGACATGTGCTATGAAAATAAGGACATTAAAAGAATTTAAGGCACATATTATTAATCCACATATATTATCCATCAAATATTTAGAAAAAAATTTAGATAAATTTAAATTAATTAGAAAACAAAATATAAACATATAATATAATATTAGTTTATCAAAAAAAATTCAAAACAAAAAGATTATTTAAAAAGATTATTTAAGGGAGGAATACATATTACCGATATGATGTGTGGTTTAGAAATCCACGTACAATTAAATACAAACTCAAAATTATTCTGTAGTTGTCATACCAATTATCAATCAGCAGAAAATAACACGAACATTTGTCCGGTATGTTTAAATCAACCAGGAGCAAAACCTTATCCGCCAAACCAATCAGCATTAGATAATGCAATTAAAGTAGCATTGATGCTTGGATGTGATATTTCTGATGAAGTAATCTACTTTATGAGAAAACACTATGATTACCCTGACTTATCAAGTGGATATCAGAGAACATCCGTACCAGTAGGTATAAACGGTGAATTGAATGGTGTCAGAATACATGAAATTCACGTAGAAGAAGACCCTGGTCAATACAAACCAGACCGTGGAACCGTTGACTTTAACCGTTCAGGTATTCCATTGATAGAAATCGTTACAGAACCTGACATGAAATCACCTGAAGAAGCCAGAAGTTTCCTAAACGAATTAATTCGTGTATTAAACTACAGTGGAAGTGCTCGTGGTGAAGGTACCATGAGAGCAGACGTAAACATCTCCATTGAAGGTGGAAAAAGAGCAGAAGTAAAAAATGTAAACTCAATCAGAGGTGCATACAAAGTTCTTAAGTTTGAATTAATCAGACAGAAAAACATCCTACGTAGAGGTGGAACAGTTCAGCAGGAAACAAGAGCATACCTTGAATCCCAGATGATAACAGTTCCTATGAGATTAAAAGAGGATGCTGATGATTACAGATACATACCTGATCCTGATTTACCACCTATGAAAATCGATCCGGCACATGTAGAAGAAATCAGAGAAAACATGCCTGAACCAGCACACCTCAAGACTGCAAGATTTGTAGAGCAATATGGTATTGATGAAGCAGATGCAAAAGTATTGACTTCAGAGTTAGAATTAGCCGATGCATATGAGGAAGTATGCAAAGAAGTGGACGCTGAAGTTGCCGCAAGATTAATGAGAGACGAACTTAAACGTGTACTCAACTATAACAAAATCAGTTTTGCTGAAAGTAAAATAACTGCAAGCGATATCGTTGAGTTAATAGGATTAATTGAATCAAAACAGGTTACACCGGAAGCAGCACATAAACTCATCGAACAAATGCCTGGTAACGATAAAACACCAACAGAAATTGGTAAAGAAATGGATATCATCGGTGGAGTATCTGATGATGCAGTATCAGATGCAATAAATCAGGCAATAGATGAAAATCCACAGGCAATTGAAGACTACAAGGCAGGTAAGGAGAATGCCGTGAACTTCCTTGTCGGTCAGGTAATGAGATTGACTCGTGGAAAAGCCAATGCTGGTGAGGCCAATAAATTAATTAGAGAAAAATTAGATCAGCTATAATTTTTCCAAACGGAAATTGTAAACAACAACAAAGGAGGAGTAGTGGTGAGCGATTATAAAAAGGTCAAGGATTATATGACACGTAACGTAATAAAAGTCACTCCCGACATGTCTATATCCGAGATTAAAGAGATAATCAAAAAAACAGGACACGACGGATTTCCAGTAGAACAAGATGATAAAATCGTTGGAATGATCACAGCTTCTGATTTACTTATTAGAGATTTGACTCCAACCGTATCAGGTATGATGTCAAGGGACATTGTAATTGCCAATGAGGAACTATCCATAAATGATGCCGCTAGGGTAATGTTTAGAATGGGCATTTCAAGATTACCTGTAACCAATGAAAAAAGAAAGGTTCTTGGCATAATTACAAATACGGATATATTGAGATCCCACATAGAACGTTCTACCCCCGAAAAGGTAAATCAATTCAGAGATTCAATAGAACAATTATATGACATTACAACCGACTTGTCACATGAAAATGTTCATATCAGCAAATTAAAGCCAACACAGGATAAGGTATATGCTGATGAACTGGAAGGTAGAACATATGAGATTGAAAGGGGCCTGGCAGAACCTATAATCGTTGTTAAATGTAATGACAACAAGTACTTGGTTGTGGATGGACATCATCGATTGGTTGCATCAAATCAAATGGGCAACGATGAGATAAATGCATATGTCATTACACTAAGCAAACCAATAACATTAGGATTGGAGAAAAATGCGAAAAACAATGGAATACACTCCATCAATGACATAGAAATAATAGCAGATGCACAGCATCCACTAATTGCCATTACTGGAAGTCTAAGAGAAAAAAATACCACCATAAAGAAGTGAAATGATGAAAGATGAAATAATTAGAGAAGTATATGATACGCTTGTCGATAGAAAAGAAAACCCGATTGACTCATATACCTCAAAGTTAATGCAGGATTCTGATAAAAAGGCAGAAGACAAGATACTTGAAAAACTAGGTGAGGAAGCAACAGAAGTAATACTTGCCTCCAAAAATAATGAGGATTTGGTTCATGAATCAGCGGATTTAATCTTCTTTACAATATTAAATCTTGTATATAAGGGAATTCCATTAGATGATCTTTTTGATGAACTAGAAAGCAGACATAAATAATCATTCTCCCCCCATAAATAATCTTTTTTTAACTATATCATTTTAATGCAATATTAACATTATTTTCCAGTTATACCCCTATTTGATGAACAATTTAAAGCGGATACCAAAATGAATAATATTAATAATTAATAATGTAATAAATATATTCATGAAATTAACAATCGAATCACTTGTTGAAGAAGCACGATTATTTTGTGATATGGAAAATCTTGAAAAACACCCTCAATTAACGGGAATAAGTGATGGTAAGGCTATAGGCACATATATCGAACAGGAATTCAAGGATTATTTGAGTGAAAGATATAGCTTCAATCAAGGCTCTTGTGCCCATGGAATTGATTTTCCTGATGAGGACATCAACACCGACATAAAAGTAACGTCAAGTAAAAAACCACAGAATTCATGTCCTTTCACGGATATAAGACAGAAGATATATGGTTTAGGTTATAATATCCTATTATTTGTCTATGATAGCAATATTGAAGATTATACTGACCTTAAATTTGAATCATGCACCTTCATCAAAGCATCCGAAACCGGTGATTACAACCTGACAAGAAATCTTATCAAGATGGTTGAGAATAAGTGGGATGCCGATAGGATAACAGAGTACCTGATTGAATGCAAGATGCCCGGAAACTACAACAGTCTTAATGAACTTGCACATGAAATTATTGAAAACCCGCCACGACAAGGTTACCTGACAATTTCAAATGCACTGCAATGGAGATTAAAATATAGTCATGTAAATAAAAAGAAGGAGGAAGAGATGAAAAGCAATTCCAAGAAGGAGTATGGTGACTATCAAACCCCACAATACTTTGCAAACAAGGTAGTCAAATATGTTAAAGAAAAACTGGAATATGAACCCGATTTGATTATAGAGCCAACATGCGGTGTTGGAAACTTTATCAAGGCATGCAGAAAATACTACTCTGCTACCAGAATTGTGGGTATAGACATCAATGAAGAATACCTAAACGAAATTGGAGCTACAAATAATCTGCAGCTGTATCATGGAAATATTTTCGACCTTGACTTTAACAGAATAAAAATAGATGATGATACTAAGTATTTGATTATTGGAAATCCACCCTGGGTTACCAATACCCGCCTTTCAAAGTATGAATCAGACAATATACCCGAAAAGAACAATTATAAACACCTTGAATACTTTGATGCAATTACCGGCGAGTCAAACTTTGACATTTCAGAACACATTATCCTGTCACTCATAGATGATTTTAACAAATCAAATGCAGCAATAGTATTCCTATGCAAATATAGCGTAGCATGCAATATATTCAAACACCTAGCACAAAACAAGATTCGACTTGCAAATGTCCAAATTATAAAGTTTGATTCCATGAAGGTCTTCAAGGCAGATACCACGTCATGCATACTGATTATGGAATTTAATGATGATGGTAGACTAGTCAATAAATGTAACGTCAGCAATATGGACAACCCAAAAGAGAATTATACAATTGGAGTCATAGATGATAAGTTCTACTCCAACACTGATAATATGGTGGATATTGATGGAATTTGCTCCTTTGAGTGGAGACAGGGCATCAAACATGACTGCGTGAAGGTAATGGAACTTAAAAAGGTTGGAGATAAGTATGAGAATAAAAAAGATGAAAGGGTATATCTTGAAGAGAATCTGTTATATCCGCTGCTTAAAAGCAGCAACCTGAAAAAACCCATAGTTACCGACAGTAACTATAGCATTTTACTTACCCAGCATAGACTTAAGGAGGATACATCATACATTAAAGACGAGTATCCCCTTACGTGGAAGTATCTTGATGAAAATAGGGAATTATTTGCCAATAGAAAAAGCAGCATCTACAGACGTTGTCCGGAGTTCAGTATTTTTGGAATAGGAAAATATGCTTTTAGACCATATAAAGTGGCAATTTCAGGCTTTTATAAGAAGGGCCTGTTTAGCTTGGTGTACAATGATGAGAAAAGTATGATGCTTGATGATACATGTTACTACATATCCTTTGATGACTATGACAGTGCCTATATTACAATGCTGATACTTAACTCCAACTTAGTACAGAATTTTCTAAAAAGCATTGTAGTAATAGATTCAAAAAGACCCTACACTAAAAAGGTACTTAAGAGAATAGATATAATTAAAACACTTAAAAAGATAACAATCAATGACCTGATTGCTACTGAGAAGGATTTGAAACTGGATGGCTATATCACGAGGGATAAATTTGAGAAGTATTATAGTTTGTATGGATAGCTACCCTAGGAATAAATCAACAACTATGTTAAAGAGATGGTGTGAAAGTATTTGAAAAAGTAGTTCTTCATCATTTCTTATGACTATTTTTTTCATAATCATTTCGTTAAATCCTTTATCTCATAAAGATATGATGATACGTTTATATGTTAATATCAAAAAATATGATAATAGTCCTACATTCATATGACAAAATTTTATTGTTGAAAGATGAGATAAAAATGACATACAAAAAAATTAGAGGAAATAGATGAAATATTCACCGGAATATGAACTTCACGTTATAAAAACATAGTAAATGGTAAGAAATAGGTGGTCAATATGTCAAATTATGAAACAAAACTATGGGCAATAGCCGATAAATTAAGAGGAAATATGGATGCAAACGAATTCAAAAACTACATGTTAGGATTTATCTTCTACAGATACATATCAGAAAAACTAGAAATAACACTAAACAAGTTACTTGAAGAAGAAAAAATCACATTCCAAGAAGCATACCATGATAAATCATATGAAAATTACCTGGAAAAAGAGGGAATAGAAAAACTCGGATACTTCATCCAACCAAAATACCTATTCAGCAGCATAATCAATGAAATCAATCAAGGAAAAGAAATACTGGAATGTTTAAGCAATGCCCTCCAGGAAATAAATGACTCCACCCTAAATACAAAAAGTCAGGACGACTTCCAAAACCTATTTGAAGATATGGATTTAAACTCGTCCAAACTAGGAAACAGCAATGCAGAAAAAAACAAACTCATCTCTGACATACTACTGGACATTAATGACATCGATTTCAAATTAGAAAAAGACAACTCAGACATACTCGGTGATGCATACGAATACCTGATAAGCCAATTTGCATCAAGTGCAGGAAAAAAGGCAGGAGAATTCTACACACCACAAGAAGTATCAACAATACTTGCAAGAATAGTCACACAAGACAAAAGCAGACTCAAAAACGTATACGACCCAACATGTGGAAGCGGATCATTACTATTAAGAGTAAGTAAAGAAGCAGACGTATCAACATTCTACGGACAAGAACTAAACCAAACAACATACAACCTGGCAAGAATGAACATGATACTACACGGAGTCAAATACGACCACTTTGACATAAAACAAGGAGATTCCCTGGAAAACGACAGACATAAAAAACTAAAATTCGATGCAGTAGTAGCCAATCCACCATTCAGTGCAAAATGGAGCAGTGACAACTCATTTATCAATGATGAAAGATTCTCAGGATATAAAAAACTAGCACCAAAAAGCAAGGCAGACTATGCATTCATACAACACATGATATACCACCTAAACGAAGAGGGAACACTAGCAGTAGTACTACCACATGGAGTACTCTTTAGAGGAGCAGCAGAAGGAACCATACGAAAATACCTCATCAAAGAACTAAACTACCTAGACGCCGTAATAGGCCTACCGAAAAACATATTCTATGGGACAAGCATCCCCACATGCATACTAGTATTCAAAAAATACCGAGAACACAAGCAAGACGTACTATTTATAGATGCATCAGAACACTACGAAAAAGTCAAAAACCAGAACAAACTACGAGCAGAGGACATAGATAAAATAGTAACTACATACGCGGAAAGAAAAACAGAAGACAAATACTCCTACATAGCAACACTAGAGGAAATAGAAGAAAATGACTACAACCTAAACATACCCAGATATGTGGATACATTCGAAGAAGAAGAACCAATAGACCTAGACAAACTAGTAGATGAACTAGAACAAATCGAAAAAGAAATACGAGAAGTAGACGAGAAAATCATAGAATACTGCAAAGAAATAGGCATCAGACCACCGATAATAATGAATGATTAAAATGAAAGATAAGTCTACAGAAAGAAGTGGAAATAATGACAATAACCTCAACAAAGAAATCATCTTCATCTAAAGGTAGTAGTGATGATGGCTATCATTATAGTCAGCAGTACGGAACATATATTAAGGAATGGGAGGACAGTAGTGGTTCCCATATGAAAAGTAGGGATGGACAATGAGAAGGACATTATAATGAAAAAACCGGTGCTTATAGTGAAAAAACCCCATATGATGGGTGGACATCAAATCAATAAATAGGTATCTTCTGGCATATGATTATAAGATAAAAATGTATTATTTTCTTTTCCTAGCCAGTATATTCACCCATTTTTCATCTTCTATCCTTTTTTCGTCATTGTTATTCTGGTTTTAGTTCTTTGTAACTTTAGGGCATTATTTGCACAGGATTTCAGTTTTTTAATAAAATCAATATTCATTCATTTATATCTTTTGGACATCTAATAATATGCTTGTATTTATGATGTATTATTGTTATTGTTTCATGGTAAGCATGTAATATTATCAAATCATTCTTTAATTATTTTGACTTGATATTATTTTTTGTTAAAATTGTATTAAATATGCTAAACTTGGAATGATCAATCCATTATAACTGCTACATATACCGGCTCAACACAATGTGCAAAACTGGAAAGTGAAGCAAGCATCACGATTACATCCAAAGAACTTACATTGTCCACTAATGACATTCAAGCAACCCAATCATCTACAATCACATTAACAGCAGCGTTGAATGATGATTCAATCAATAGTGGAAAGGTAATATTTAAAATCAATGGTAAAACCGTTAAAGATGCAAACAGCAAGGTTATTTATGCAAAAATAGTTAACGGTACTGCAAATGTAGAGTATGCTCTGCCGGCATCTATGAAAGTATCTAGTTACACCATTACAGCTACATACATGCCTATAAGTGGTGAAAAGTTAACTTCCGAAGCAACATTGCTTGTTACGAAAGAATAAATTGTTAAATCGGCATAATCGGATTTAACTTCCTCTCCCCCCCATAAATAATCTTTTTTTTAACTTTATCAAAAGTGTGCGACTATTATTTTATGAGAATTGTATTCTATATTATATATTAAACACGATATCAATTGTATTTGATAATTATGAACATAGTTATAAGAAAATCTGGTTAAAAAACCTCTGAAAGGAATTGTTACACGTTCCATTATAAGAAAAAAAGTATTTTTTATAAAAAAATAAAGGGGTTTAAGGTTATACAGTAATGCTTTCTGTATATGTATTGGTGTTTCCTTCACTGTCCTTGAATTCAACTTTAATTTCATGTTTTCCGGTTAATAAATTAACGAGGTTGTAGATTAGTTGTGATAGGTCGTCTGTTGTTGTAGCGTTGAAGACTAGTTTTCCATCAATGTAGACAAGTAGGTGTCCGTTTGTGAAGTTTTGGTTGAATATCTGGTTTAGTACCCCCAGCGTTAGTTGGTTGTTGGTTAGTGGTATTTGCTTGTTGTTGCTTGTTGTTATTGTTTTTTTATTTGGACTTTTGATGGTATTTTTTGGAACTGTTTTTATAAGACTTAGTTTAATATGATGTTTTATTGTATAATCTGCATTTCCACCATATTCTAAATATGAATTGTTTTCATAGGTGTTATTGTCCCATCCACTGAATAAACTATAATATGGTCCTTCGACACATACGCTTTGACCTGTTTTTGCCTGGTTATTTGTGAATATGTTATTTGAATATCTGAAAAACTTACCATTAGAGTATAGTGCTGCTCCTTTATCAGCTGCATAATTTCTGTCAAATACACTGTTGTTTATAAAGGCAGCTTCACCATAGGAGTATATTGCCCCACCGTTTGTTTCTGCAAAGTTGGACTGGAATGTTGAGTTATCAACCGTTCCTCCGTCGCCGGTAAATGTTATTGCAGCACCATTGTATGCTTTAGCATTTTTAATTGTAATGTTCTTAAACATAACATCATCTGCGGTCACATAGAATCCACGGGTTTTATGGTCCAGGTCTATGGTTGCACCCTTACCGTCAATGGTAATTGTCTTGTTTACAATTATTCCATTTACCATATCGGCATCTACATCGGGATCATATTTATACGTATCGTAAATATAGGCAGAATCATTCTCCCATACATTATCAATAATATTTTGTAATCTGGATAACGGATAGGTATCTTTAAACGTGAAAGTAGCTACGGCACCGATCATACCGTTTCCAAATGTTAAAAATGATTTGGGATTATTTGTTAACATACTAAAAGCTATGCTATCTCCTTCAAATTTTCTTGATATGCTGTTTGTATATTTATCACCATCCCATAAACTAAGTTTATCACCTCTTAAACTAAAATCATTTTCAAAGTAAGGAAAATTGAAGTTACCCGTTCCATTATTCAATTTAAACATGATTTTAAGGTCAAATGTATTTCCAACAAAATCTCCTATTCTGGTGATTTCTTTTGGAATTGTATTGTTTAACTGATCTACAACATCAATATAGTACCAATTATTCACAATAACTTTAATGTTGTTGGTTATTGGTTTAGCATCCTTATCTTTCAATTCACTTGTTAATGGTGCCAAAATATCTGTATTAATATTACCCCACCAATTATTATCAACAGAGAATGTAACTGTGGAATATATATCGTCATACTCAATTTCTCTGAATTGGCTTAAAGATTTTAAGTTATCATTCATATTATTAAGATAAAAGATGTTGTTACTAATATTATTGTCCCGGGCATCTACATATATAGCCCCACCGTTTATTCTTGCTCTGTTATCAAGGAATATACAAGAATCAATTACATTGTTTGCCCTGTTTAAATAAATTGCTCCACCTTCTTGAGCAAGATTATATGCAAAATATGAGTCTTTTATGGTGTTTCCAGTATTATCTACATAAATAGCACCACCACCTATATTATAATCATATCTTGCAGCTATGTTCATTGGTCTACCATCAAATGTCGATGGCATAGTATAATCTTCATAATAAAAATAATTATATGTAAATGAACATTTATCTATAACATTATTTTTAGAATTAAGATAAAGTGCACCACCCATTTTGCCTTGTAAATGATTGAATTCACAGTTTCTAATGGTTAAATGTTCACCATTAACGTAAATTCCACCACCCAGACATTTGGTTTTAGCATGCATTAGGGAAGATCTTGTATAAGCGTATTTTATAATAGAATTTTCTATTAATCCATTTTTACCGCCCCAATATATAGTAGCACCATCATGTAGATGACCTACTTCACTATTTGTTAAGGTCATGTTACGTAATATAACATTATCGGCCTTAATATCAAAAATTCTGTTTTTTCTATTGGCATCTAATGTATGTCCTTGACCATCTATTGTGATTGGTTTTTTGATAACAATATCATCTGAATGGATATTTAGATAATCTTTTTCCAGGTATATTGTTGAACTTTCATCAGCATCATCAATCAATTCCTGTAATTGCTTAAAAGTACCTTTTTGAGGCTCTGTTTTTAAATTTTTAGAATTATCCTTTTTCTGAATTGCTTTAATTTCAGAACTACCCATACCATTAGCATCTGTTAAAACTGCTTCTTGATTATGAATATTTTCACCATTTGAATCGGTTAATATACTATCATCAACAGCATCATTAACATCACTAGCACTAATTACAGTAAAAGAACATAAAATCACCGTTAAAGATAATAATATTAACATTTTAGCTCTAACTTTAATATTTTCACCTCATTTATTTTCAATAATAATAATAATATATTTACATGATATAAATTATTTTCTGTTAAAAATCAATGCTGTTAAGTTGAGTTAATTTTTAACAAAACATTTTATAAGTATCTTGATAAAAATTAAAAGAATTATATAGTACGAGGTGGGAAAATCAAATTAAACTATGAGAAAATAAAAAATAAATTACGTATAGAAAATTTTTCAGGTAAAAGACAAATAATTGTCGAACAAAAATTTTATTCACAAATATACATCTTCAATTTATACTTATTACTTAAAATGAAAGCCGAACAAGAGTTAGAATCTGAAAATAAGAAGTTAAAAGAAGATTCCGGAAAGAAAAAAGACCAAATAATAATATAGGAATAGGAAAACTAAAAAATAACCTGATTAAATTAATAACAAAATATGTAAGAGAATTACTCCGGTTTCTTAAGAAGCTCATTAAAAGTTTAGCAAGCATAACTACCGATTACAAATAGAATAGAAATACAACAAAAAGAACAGCAAAATACCATTAAAATCAAAGAAAAGCCTTTTAAACACACCACTACAAAAATTTTCAAAAAAAAATATAAAAAATACCTATTATCATATCTAAAATTAAGTTGACAGCATTGAACTTTTTCTTCGCAATATTTCATAAAAGAAGTAAAAAGTGTAAGATTATAAATGGTGTGGCAACATTAACTTTTTTCCTGATTATTAATCATCAGCCTAAAGAAAAAGAGGTAGGGTTATGAGGTGATGATTGGTGTTTATAATCACTTCATTACATCGATTGGTTATGTTATTTGTTTTATAGCATTGAATAAACTGCTATTATACTTGGAATTGTGACGATTATCGTGTTTCGGACCATACGTAAACGATATCTTCTCCATTCCTTATCCGTTAATTCCCTGCTTCTAGGGATTTTCAGGACACTCATGATTATTGCCGCGGATATGAATATGAAGTATGCGTTGATGATAAAGAGGTATCCTGCCCCTAAGAGCATGTCCCATCTTCCGTTTGCTATTGAATATCCACAGGTACATAGTGGTGGCATCAGTGCGGTTGCTATTGCAACTCCTGGGATAACTGTGTTTGTCTTGTCCTCCCTGGTTTGTCCGATGATTCCTGCAATTCCACCGAAAAATGCTATGAGTACATCGAAGAATGTTGGTGATGTTCTTGCAAGCAGTTCTACTGTTGGCTCCTTGACCGGTGAGAGAAAGAAGTATATGGATGCCGCGATTACGCTGAGGGCAACCTGCAATGCCAATCCAGTCATGTGTTTTCTTAGTAGGGAGTAGTCTGCGGATATGCTTGCATATGCTGATGCCAGTATGCTTCCCATTAATGGGGATATCAGCATTGCCCCGATGATTACTGCCGTTGAACTCATGTTTAATCCGACGGATGCTATTACCATTGCACATACCAGTACGCACATGTTTGTTCCCGTGACTTTTCCTCCATCCAGGATACGGGAACGAATCTCTGAGTGTGATGCTGAATCATCCGCTATTGAAAATATTCTTTTGAACTTTTCGGGTATTGTTTCTTTTTGATTTTCCATAGTCATATTGTCATTTCTCCTATTTTCATATTAGCATAATCATTAAATAGATAAATAAAGGAATATACATCTTTTTATAAGCATTATCTAATTGTTTTTGTATTTTTCTTCATCGGCAACTCTGATTTTCTTACGCATGATTTTTCCGCTTATTGTTTTCGGCAGTTCGTCAACGTATTCTATTGCACGTGGATATTTGTATGGTGCGGTTACGTGTTTTACGTGGTTTTGTATGTCCTTGGTCAATTCATCCGATGGAGTGAATCCTTCTGAGAGTACTATTGTTGCCTTGACGATTTGACCCCTTATTGGATGTGGTATACCTGTTACTGCACAGTCAAGTACGGCTTCATGTGATAATAATGCACTTTCTACCTCATATGGGCCGATTTTATATCCTGAACTTTTGATTACGTCATCTATTCTTCCCTTGTACCAGAAGTATCCGTCTTCATCCTTCCATGCTGAGTCTCCGGTATGGTAGTATCCGCCATAGATTGTTTCATTTGTCTTTTCATCGTTGTTGTAGTATCCCTTGAATAGTCCTAATGGATAACCTTCGGATATGTCAAATACTATTTCTCCTTCTTCTCCAACATCACATTCATTGCCTTCGGAGTTTATTAGTCTTATGTCAAATAGTGGTGCAGGTTTTCCCATTGACCCGAGTTTTATGTCCATCCATGGGAAGTTTGCAATCGTTGCGACTGTCTCGGTTTGTCCGAATGATTCTCTTATTTCCAGTCCTGTGAGATCCCTGAATTTATAATATACCTCATCGTTTAATGGTTCTCCTGCTGTTGATACATGTTTTAGTGATGAGAAGTCAAGGTTTTCGATGTCTTCCTTGATGAAGAATCTGTACATTGTTGGCGGACAGCACAATGTGGTGATGTTATGGTCCAATGCACGTGAAAGTACGTCTAATGGGTGGAATCTGTCATAGTCATAGATGTATATACCGGAACCGGATATCCATGGACCGTATATTTCTCCCCAGAGTGCCTTTCCCCATCCAGTATCGGCGATTGTATAGTGAAGTCCGTTATCTACTACCTGATGCCAGTAGTGGCTTGTCACGATGTGTGCCAATGGATAGCCGAAGCTGTGTTTTATCATCTTTGGCTGGCCGGTTGATCCTGATGAGAAGAAGAGTACTGATGTATCCTCCACTGAGTCATCATCATATACCGGTCGTTTGAAGTCATCTGATGCATGGCGTACTTCACTTCGCAGGTCATACCATCCGTCGAGTTTGTCGTAACCTACATAGATTTTGTTTAAGTGTATTCCAAGGTCTTTTTCTACCTGTGCATAGTTTTCAGGTACTCCGTCTTCCCTGATTACTATTACCGTGTTTATTTCTCCGGCCTTTATACGGTATTCTATGTCCTCTGGTTTGAGCATATGTGTTGCAGGTACTGCTATTGCCTTTAGCTTGTGCAGTGCGAGCATGCAATACCAGAAGTCATATCTGCTTTTTAGTGTTAACAGTACGCGGTCTCCCTTGGTTATTCCGAGGGATGAGAAGAAGTTTGCTGCCTTGTCACTGAAGTATTTAAGGTCCTTGAATGTGAATACCTTTTCGGTTTCTTCATCACACCATGATAGTGCCACCTTGTCTGGTTGTTCCTTTGCATAAACGTCCACTATGTCATATGCGAAGTTAAAGTCCTCCGGTACGTTTATTTTTAGGTTTTTGTAGAAGTCTTCGTATGATTCGAATTCTGTTCTTTCAACATATCTTTCTAATAATGATGTCATTTAGTCACCCTTTTATAGTTTTAGTACGTCGAGGAATTTGACGGGCTTGTTATCCAGTGCTATCATTGAGTGTTTGTATAGTGAGTCGAAGTATATTGAGTCTCCCTCATCCAGGTCTATCTGGTTGTCCTTGATGAATACTCTTAGTCTTCCTTCCAGTACGTATACGAATTCATATCCCTTGTGGTAGTTTGGCTCTGGGACGTATCCTTCCTCTTTCGGCATGACGTTTACGATAAATGGCTCCATTTCCTTGTGTGCAAAGTTTGATGCGAGGTTTTCATAGTCGTATGCTTCACGTCTGTCGATTCTTACTCCTTTGCCTTTTCTTGTTACTGCAAATACGCTCATACGTGTATCTTCACCCGTTAATAGCAGGCTTGTGTCCACGTCAAATATCTGGGAGGCTTCATATAGAATGCTGGCAGGGATGTCTATTTCTCCTGATTCATATTTCTGGTAGGTGTCTACCGGTACGTCTAACTTTTCTGCCATGTCCTGCATGCTTATTTCGCATACTTCTCTCATGTCTTTTACACGGCTTGCTATTTCCAGTTGTATGTTTGTCATATCTTCATTCACTCCTTGTTGTTGTATCATATGATTAAGATGTATTAATTAGTTTGATTTAGTAAATCTTTAATTCATTAATAGTTATGTAAAACATGTTATTAATAGTTTTAAGTTCTAAGGGGTAGGTTATTCTGTTTCCGGACTGTGGATAATGTTATGGATAACTAGAATAGATAAAAGGTGGTTATGTAAAAAATAGTTTTGAGAGGGGAAACTCTTCCTATTTTAAGTTATTTTCTATTAGTGTCATTCCCCAATCTGCCAGTTCTGCAGCTTTTTCTGGTGTTTTTGCCTCTGAGAAACATCTGTAGATTGGCTCTGTACCTGATGGTCTTATTATTACCCATCCGTCATCGGTGATTACCTTTACACCGTCGGTTGTGTCTACTTCATACTCGGTTGTGTCTTTGAGTATTCCTTCTGCTACGCTTGATTTCTTGTCGTCGGGACATTCTATTTTTCTTTTTTCTGAGTAGTATGTTGGAAGGTCTTCTATTAATTGTGACAGCGGCTTGTCGCTTGTTGCTAGTATTTCAAGCAGCATTGCTGTTGCAAGTCCTGAGTCTCTTCCGTATACGAAGTCAGGGAAGATGAGTCCACCGTTTTCTTCTCCTCCGAAGAGTCCGTCGACTTCCTGGAGTTTTCTTGCTACTACAAGGTCTCCTACCTTTGTAAGGATTATTTCTCCATTGTTTTCCAGTGCTATGTCTGCTATTGCGTTACTTGTTGCTACGGTGGTTACGATTTTGCCGCCGTTGTTTTTCTCAAGCATTGATTTTTCCACGAGTGCAAATGATTTGTCACCGAATACGAACTGTCCTTTTTCGTCTATGCATATTGTTCTGTCGGCGTCTCCGTCATGTGCTATTCCAATGTCTGCTCCTGTTGCTTTGACTACCTCTATTAGGTCTGTGAGGTTGTCTTCTGTTGGTTCAGGGTTTCGTCCAGGGAATGCTCCGTCCGGCTGACAGTTTAGGGTTGTGATTTCACATCCCAGTTTACGTACTATAAATGGTGTTGTGTCACATGCTGCTCCGCTTCCACAGTCAAGTACCACTTTTAGTTTTCTTTCTCTGATTTTATCGGCGTCAACTCTTTTTATTACTTCGTCGATGTATTCGTCGATGATATCTGCCTTGTATGCCTTTCCTATTTTGTCCCATGTTACTCTTTCTTGTTTGTCATTGAAGTAGATGTCTTCTATTTCTTCTTCCAGGTCATCTGGTGTTCCGATTCCATCCTTATCAAGTAGTTTTAGTCCATTGTATTTTGGTGGGTTGTGGGATGCCGTTACCATTATTCCACCGTCATAGTATTTGCGTACTGCGTATTGTACTGCTGGTGTTGGTAACATTCCTAAATCCACCACGTCACATCCTACTGATAGTAGTCCTGCCGTTACTGCATGTTTTATCATTTCAGAGGATGTTCTAGGGTCTGATCCTATGGCTATTGTTCCTTGAACTTTTGTTCCATAAGCTGCTGCTATTTTTGATGCAAATTCAGGGGTTAATACCGTATTTGCTACTCTTCTTACCCCGAATGTTCCGAATAATTGTTTCATGTAACCTACTCCCATTTTTAATAGTAATAAATTTTATTATAATAATAATTTTTTTTAGTTATTTACAGTTATATATTTTTTAGTTATTATTTTTTTCTTGTGTTGAGTTATTCTAGTATGGACAAGCTGTATGTTAGTTTTTCATCTTGGCCGTAACAGTACCAGTTGGCCCCATCATTAATCCATGTGTAGTTTTTATTTTGTTGTATTTCAGTCCAGGTATTGTCGTTATTTTCTATCCATGTGGTATTGTAGTATGCGGTATTGTTAAATATGTAATCCACCCTCCAGGCTTCATCGGTATAGGTCCACCTGTATTCATATCCTGTGTTTGTTGTTGCATAGTAGTGGGTATCGTCGTGTTTAATCCAGGTATATGGGTGTATTGTGCTCCATTTGACTGTCCAGCTGTTATCGTCCATGGAGGTTATGTCTGCTGTTATGTTGTTTGAATCCACATATTTCTTATTTTTTAACATCTCAAGTAGGGGAGGCAGTGTTTTTAGAGAATTCTGAACTTTTTTGTCGGAGCTGTTAATGGGGTTGTCATCATGTGATTCCAAGAGTATCATCTTTGTATCGTATAACCCTGTTGCCTCATCCAGTGTCCTGTCCTTTGTTATAAATGTGACGTTGAATTCGTTTTCTTCAAGTTTTGCTATGACATCCCCCGATATGTAGTCGGTTTCCTCCATTTGTATATAATCGGACTCGGTATTTCTGGTTACGTATATTTCACTTACATTATTTTCCTTCAGATAATCTATCGTACTTGTATCGAATGATGAGTCCTCCATCAGATATGCCTTATCCCTGATAACAGATGGAATCACGGCAGGTATTTCACCATAAAAACCATAGTATACCCTGTTACTGTCGATGATGCCCATACTGTTAAGCTTTTTGTTTATGTTGACACTTAGCTGTGCACTGCTTTGGCCTGTTATGACTTCCACTGTGGTATTATATTCGTTTAACTTTTTGATTATATTATCAGGCAGGCTTCCGACTACTATGATGTTTTTAATTTCATGTTCGTCAAGGTATCTTATGTAGTTTTCATCCAACTGTTCACTTGATGTGTATGTGCTGTTGTCTGCGGTGACAAATACGGGTGTCTTCAGGCATGCTCCCAGAAAGCCCGCCATTGGATCTGATGCCGTGAATATTATGGTGTCGTTGTTTTTGTCTTTTGTGTTGTCTGCGATTTTTGTTAGTATTGAGCTTATTGAATCTCCGTTTACTTGTTTTACTTCAACGCCCATTGATTTAAGTTTGATTAACTCATCAATGTCCATTGAGCCTACTACTATGACCTTTGTTATATTGTTTCTTTTTATGTATGAGGGCAGCCAATTAGCTATCTGTGTGGGTATTCTCTTATCGGACAAAAGCATCGGCACTCCCTTGTATCCGGCGTATACGGATATTCCCGTTTCAAGGCCCCTCATATTGGCTGTGCACTGTGATATTATGAGTGTGTTTTCATCACAATCTATGCTGTCGGCATAAATGGAAGCAAATGTTACGATGATTGCCGCCAATATAATTAATGCGGGCACCAATAATTTATATACTTTCTTCATTTTTCATACCTTATTTGAATGTTATCTTGCATAATTTATAGTCATCGTTTTGGTAGACCACTTCGGCATAAGTTGCTATAGATGTATCCTTCCGGATAAGCAGATATGTGACACCCAAGTTGTCAAGCTCACTTATCGTCGCCTGGCTGTTAACAATGTGAACAGGATCTATCACATACTCCGGTATGGACTCGGTAAAACCACCATAGACGACACTGGCATTGGTTGATGAGACAATAATCGTATCCATAATGGCATCCTCCGATACTACAAGACCTGAAACATTATTTTTCATCATATACCCCGTCATATCATAGCGGCTACCGGCAAGACTTGAATCACCATATCTATCCGCGATGATTGAAGGCTTTAGCGTAGAGCCTACAGGGTCAAAGAATATGTGAAATTCATCCGGAAGTAGCGTTACACCCTTATCATCATCATCCATCAAATCAGGAGTATAACTGTCCACATAGCTGATACAGGCACCCAATGAGTATATGACAAAGAGCACCAGGATTATCTTTCGCAGATTGATGGACTTCAATGAATCGATTAAATAATCAACACCTATTCCAGCTATCAGTATGAGCGGATAGGCACTGACTTCAAATATTCTTATTGAAACCGTGTCAAAACCCAATAGGGGCACCTGACTTAACAGTACAATTGATAAGGACCATAATGCCAGGAAGATACTTTTTGAGGATTTTTCATTATACAAACAGTAAAATCCCATTAACGTAAACAATGACGGAATAATACCATAATATTTTATCAGAAACTCGTCGATACGAAGATAGCTGCCGGCTATTGAATTGAATACCAATGTATAATTCATTGCTATATACAACCACCATGGTGCCGATAAGATAAAGGAGAATATGGCGTAAAATGCCAAATATTTCCACCTAACCCTACGGGTAATGATTAGATATAATGTGTATAATCCAAGTACACCCGTTGTTATGATGGCCGTGGCCATGTGCAGGTTGCATATTAACGAAAAGCATACCGCGGATGCTATGATCTTTTTAGATGAGTTTTCATCGAATGCCTCATAATAAAATAGTAATGCAAGCATTGAGAATGCTATTGCAAGTGTTGCGGGCGTACATATTACGGACCTGTTGAACGTTGCAAAACTCATCATTGCAATAAATGACGTGAAAAGACTGATTCTGATGTTGTCATCGGATAATCTATATGCAACGTATCCTATCACAAATATCATGAAGAATGAAAAGAAAGGCTGTAGAAGCCAGGTGACTGCAAATGGGTTAAGATTAAATATATTGCATATAACTCCCAGAAAGAAGTGAAAAAGTGGAGGATACATTATCAGTCTACCTGTCGGTGCAACCGTTGAATAATCCCAGAATACAAGCCCATTGTTCATGTAGAGATTGACCATGTGAATATGATAATATACATCCCAGCTGATGGGATATGAAAACTTGTAGAGTAAAAGACAAGTCACAATAAATGATATGACCGCCGGAAGAATTATTATTTTCTTGTTGTTTAATATTTTATTCATGGATATCAACACGGATGTTTTTGGAGGCATTGTATTCTGATGAGTTTACTCAACACCTATTAATAATTATACTTCTATATATTATCGTTATTATTTCTTTTTAGGATATTAAAGTGGATGCATGAATCTTCTTTATTTAAACCGAATTAGGAATAATGTCAATAGAAATTGTTAAATAATTTCATGAAGAAAGAGTTAAAATAAATTAAGTTAAAAGGTGATGACTATGTTTGACGGAAGCGACGATTGGAACATAAGACTGATATTGGACAACGTGGAATTTTTACCGGACATCTATGCAAAGGTCACATTAATTCAAGCGGATACTGCCATGGCCAATTGCTTGAAGATGTATGAACTCGGATTGATGGATGCTGATGAACTGGAAAGAAGACGTCAGATATATATCAGACAATACAATGCCGTTGAGGAATTTACAAACGGCAAAAAATAAATAAAGATGTGAATTGAGAGTAATCCTCTCATTTTACAATGTTTTTAATCATTTGATGATGGCAAATATTATTTTAAGTAAAATATCAGATAACCTTCAGATTACCCCCTTCTTCGAGAATCAATTCTTTCTGTCCATTATACTGGGTTACTTTTGCCTTTATGTTAACTTTTTCGCCTCTATGTATCTCAACCACGTTTAACGTTGATGCAAATATTACCAGGTTGATTCTGGAGGTATTGTCCTTTAGGGTTATTATTGTCGTACCGCCTTTAGTCTTGTGTATATCCTCGACGATTGCCGTTACTTCCACCTGATTGTCTATTTTGGAGTTATCTATCTTATCTATGGTCAATTTCTCGGGATTGACATAGGGACTTAATAATATTATTGCAAGCAAACCAACAGCGGCCGTGATTATACATATTTTAAATATTTTATTATCGTTCATAATATTTTATACAATATATACTATATTAATCATATTATTAAATGTTTGTCAAATTTTCAATTATATTCTTACATTTTAGTACATCATCAAAATTATTTAATTCAATGATGCCGTAATCAATCCTTTTAAGCAGGTCCAACTCCAGGGTACCATCACCCAATGCGATATGCTCATCATGCAATCCATCATTATCATGTATATGGCAATAACTGATATTATCCAACCCCAATAGTTCAGATAGATTATTTGTAGTATTTGCATGGCCGGTATCAATAGTCAAGTTACAGCCCGTGGCATTCTGTATCAATTCAAGCTCATCAAGGGTGTTTGCCAAAAAGGATTTTCTAACGGGCATGTTTTCAACAGATATTTCAACCTTTGAGCTGTCCATTATCTTGCCGATACTTTCTATTGCCAATTCCAACGCATACTTTCTCAGTCTTGAATCATTACGACCGATTTTTCCCGGATGAACCGTTATTGTCTTGGCACCTATTCTTTCAGCATAGCCCGCACAATGAATCATCTGCCTAACACTTTCAGACCTTATTCCCTTGTTGATACTTGCAATGTTAATGTCAACGGTTGGTGCATGTATCCTAATGTCCAATCCACAATCCTTAAATATATACTTATTTTCCCTTTCATAGAAGATGTCCTCTGCCAGAATTTCCAGCATTTCAAATTCATGCCTTTTTGCCGTGTCAATTATTTCCTCGTTAGATTTCATAAACAGGGATAACGTTGAAAAACCAAGTTTCATAGCAAACCACCAAATAGAATATTATCATTATTAAATTATATGTCTTTTCAGATAGATTAATTAACCTGCAATTAATTTCATCTTCCAAAAAAAATAAATTAAACTAAAAAAAAGCTTATGGCAACTCCCTATGGTTACATCCGATTTACAGGATTAGCGGTTAGCTTGAACTAACTTTTGTTTTTAAATAACCAATATTACAAATAGAATAACAATAGGAGTAATTTTATATGAAATATTATGTAATTAACAGCAGTCCAAGAAAAAACTACAATACGAGTCAATTGTTAGATAAGGTAACTGAAGGAATAACAGATGCACTTAAAGATAAAACCGAGAATGTTGAAATAGAAAGAGTAAATTTATATGATTTAAACTATACAGGTTGCAGGTCATGCTTCTTATGTAAACAAAAGGACGGACCATTTTATGGAACATGTCCTGTAAATGATGACATAAAGGACATAATAGCCGATATGACCAGTTGTGACGGCATAATTTTTGGAAGCCCGGTATACTTTGCAGACATAAATGGAATGATTAGATCATTTATTGAAAGATTATGTTTCCCACAGTTTCCATACGCCGATATAGACATTAGCAAAAAACGCATGCCGACCGGTATAATATATGACATGAACATTAAGGAGGATAATCCATCAATGCCATTTTATAATAGCGTGTTCGACTTTTTGGAGGAGAATTTTATTGGAAGGGTATTTACCAAGCCGTACTCACTTAAAGTAAACAACACGTACCAATTTGATGATTATTCAAAATACGTTAATGAATGGTTTGATGAAGAGGATAAACGACTGCAAAGAGAAACCCAATTTCCTAAGGACTTGGAAAAAGCATATGAAATGGGAGTCAAAATTGCAAATGATTCAATGAATAAATAACCTAGGATATTTCAAATATTTCCTTGAAATATTCTTTTATTTCTTCACGACAATCATCGTACTCTCCTGATTGAATACCATAAACACCCAATTCATATAAAATCTTATTTAATGATCTTCCTTTGCTTGTCAATATGTACTTTGTATTGGACTTGACAGATATCTTCTCAACTAATTTTTCATCCATCAAGAATTTAAGTGTATCCGACAATACGTTACTGCTTAGTTGGGAATTAATTTCCTTAAATTCATTGAAGTGTTCATATCCATTAAACATATCCCACAACAATATAACGGCCCATTTTCTATTGATTATTTCTACAGTCTCCCTTATGGGACACCTGTTTGCTAATACTTGCTTAACATCCATCTGCATCACTGTTTATAATATATGTTAAATGTAATATTTTAGAGGAAGGGTTAGTTTAAACTAACTTAACTTTTTATAGAAAAAGGAAGGTATTCATGAAAAGATTGGAGAAGATGAATCTTGAAAAAAATTAGTTATCAGGAGTTTTGTAACTCCAACATTTGATGAAGCTTGGCGATTGTATCCACCTGGTCCAATCCTATGTCATCACGTACTCGTTTTATTGCCGGAAATCTCAACGAATAGCCGGATTCATATTCATTGCTTTCAACTATTTCACTGTAGGCCACCTCAAGTATAACGGCCGGCTTGAACACCACCGTCTGCTCTGAGGTTGATATGATGTATTCCTGCATTCGGTCTGTCATGTTTGCAAGCATTTCATCATCCATTCCTGTTGCGGCATGTACCAGGGTTTTATATTCACCGCTGTCCTCATCGTATAATGATAAGAGGTATGATCCGAAGAACTTGGCACGTTTGCCCTTACCATATATTCCACCGGTTATTACACAATCCAATGTTTCACGTATTGGCTTGTATTTTAGCATTGCCTTTCCACGTTTTCCCGGTGAATATGGACTGGTTTTGTCCTTGAACATTATTCCCTCATGTCCGGCTTCTATTGACCAGTTGAATAATTCTTCGGCTTCATTATAGTTTTCAGGTGTTACCATTCGCATAGTACTTAGTTCAACATGATCGGATTCGGTTACAATTTCCTCAAGCAGTTGTCTTCTTTTTTCAAGTGGTTCTTCAGCGGTAGGTTTTTTATAATATAATACATCAAAGAGGAATAGTTTAAGCGGCACTTCATCCATCATCTTGTCTATGTCATATTTTCTTTTGACCCTCTGCAATATGTACTGGAATGAAATCGGTTTTCCATCCTTTGTTGCTATAACTTCCCCCTCTACTATGAAGTCTTCATCGTCAATGGCACCTTCGACGTATTCCACTACCTCAGGAAGAGCGTTTGTAACGTTTTCCAGTCTTCTTGTGAAAATCTTTGTTGTCCCGTCAAAGTGGTGTATCTGCACTCTTATTCCATCATATTTTGTTTCACTGATTACTTCCTTCATCTCATCTATGCTTTCCTTTATTCCGGGACTTAGTTGTGCAAGCATTGGACGTATCGGCTTACCCGGCTGGATTGTCAAGCTTTTTACCGATTCAACTGACTCTGTGGCCCTTTTTGCAACTTCTCCCAAATCGTTTGAGAGCATGTATGCACGGTCTATTACGTCTTTGTCGATATCATATGCCTTTGCTATTGCATCTACAAGGGTACCTTCACCGACACCTATACGTAGCCTTTCGGTTATTGTCCGAGTAATGTATTTTGCCTCTATTGGCTCGGCTGAGGTATACAGCTCCAACAGATAGTTTAGTTTCTTGTTCTGTGATTTGCTTCCGGTTATCTCTTCCGTTTTTCTTAGGTTGGAGATTACCTTTGCTACTGTCAGGGGTACCTTGAAGAACGTTACCTGCTTATTGTTTGCAACCAACTCCTCTGTTATTTCTCCCATATCCCCGACGGATGCCAGCTTGTTTTCTATGACTGTGGTGTTTTCACCCAGAAGCTTTGAGAGTGCCTTTATGATTAGCTGGGTGGATATTCCCATCTCCTTTTCACTCCATGGAGGAAATATTTTTCCCTGCAATAGAAGCGTGATGTCATATGTTATCTCGGGATCGTTTTGCTTGATGTCCTTCAGAAAATCCGCGAGTATGTCCCTTTTTTCCAGGCGTGCAGGTGTAGCTGCTACCTTTTCATAGCATTCCACCAGTTTTATGTATGATGTTTTGGTCATTTTTATCACTGATTTATATTAATGATTTGTAGAGCATTCCATTTCCTTCTTTGATTTTGAATATTTTCACGTCATTGTCGTTTGCCAGTTGGTTATATTCATTGATTTTTTCTTCATTGAAGTTTTTTCCAAGATATATTGCCTCGGGCTTCAGGAAGTCCACTTCAATCTCATCGTCGGTTAGACTGTAGACGTTTTCAAGGTCATCCTTTATTAAGTCATATATCTCATCAGACTCAATCAGAGATATGACCTCATTTATTATTGATTTATAGTCATATTCAAGACAATCTTCTTTCATTACAAGATAATTCTTTTTGTTTAACTCCATTATCTTTGGATGTGTCATTACCTTTTCATATGCCGGCTGAAGGATTCTGTCAAGTAGCGAGTATTCCTTTTCATTGTATTTGTAGGAGTAAATGTATTCCCATCCGTTATCCTCATCGTTGATGTCATTGTCCACTTTTACAAGGCTTGCACAGTATGCGTTGTATATTTCATGGTCAAAGTCATCCCGGGATAGTTTGCTGCTTGAGTATACTACCGGAAACAGCTTGGATAAGTGATATGCATTGGTTTGGGATATTTCCTTAAAGTCATATGTAAGGCATATTCCCTCATGGCTGTTTGCATATTTATCCCATGTGTGTATCTTGTTGTATGGTGTTTGGAATGTTAGGGTGTATATGTTGTCCCGGTAGAGTTTCATTGTAAAGTATGTGTTTACTAGTGAAAATATCAGCTGTTGGTTTATGAATTCATTCATCGTATTTTTCCATTGCATCTGGTCATCGACGGTCATGTCACCTGTATCCTTTGAGTAGACCAAGGTCATCAGTTTGATGAATGGAAAATCGGCTTTTTCTATGATTTCTTTTTCGTCATCCTTTAGAAATGTTGGATCTTCCTGTTTTAGGTTTTCTATTTGCTGTTGTGTGACTGCATTTAGTTGTGTTTTTATCGTTTCAACGTAATCCACACTGATTATGTCCTCATTGTAGTTTAATGATAATTTTGCCTTTTTGAGTTTGACTTTTGCGGCAAATAATTCTTCAACATTCAATTCATCAACATTCTTATAGAACTTGGCTATTACTGGTGGAAAGTGTTCGAATTTTAGTTTATCCGCCTTTTCCAATTCTTCTTTTGTATTGTTGTTTCCAGAGAATATTTCAAAAAAACTTCTCTTCCATTCTTTGTTTAAGCTTTCATCTAACATATAATCCCCGTTTTAATATTTAGTATAGTAATGTTTAATATCTAATTAATTTGTTTTGTAATATTTTTTGTTTATAATATTATTATATATGTAGTTCAAAGTAAAAAATTTTTATATGAGTATCATCATAAAATAATATTCTCACAAAAAAATGAATAGTACAAAAATACAATATATAATATACTGAAGACAAAAAAAATATCATGATAATAACAATTAAAGAAGGAGGTTAAACATGGACTATTTTCAAATGCTGGAAGAAAAAACGCAGGAACTGTATGCCATAGCAAGAGAGGCTAGAAAACAGGGAAAAGACCTGGAATTGGAACCTGAAATCCCACTTGCAAAGGACTTGGCCGAGCGTGTGGAAGGGCTTGTTGGTCCTGAAGGAGTGGCTAAAAGAATCAAGGAACTGGAAAAGTCTATGAGCCGTGAAGAGGTAGCATTCCAGATTGCAAAGGAAATTGCTACAAAGGATGACGTGACCGGTGAGGACAATAACTATGAAGTTCAGGAAGCAAACGCTGACAGTGCTATCCGTACGGCCCTTGCTATTCTTACAGAAGGAGTAGTGGCAGCACCCCTGGAGGGTATTGCTAAGGTTAAGATTAAGGATAACCCTGACGGCGGCAAATGTTTTGGTGTTTACTTTGCAGGTCCTATCCGTAGTGCCGGTGGTACCGCTGCAGCTTTGGCCGTTCTTTTAGGTGATTATATTAGGATTGCCCAGGGACTTGACAGATACAAGCCAACTGATGATGAAATTGAAAGATACGTAGAGGAAGTTGAACTGTACGAGTCAGAGGTTACCAACCTTCAGTATTCTCCTACACCCGAAGAGGTAAGGCTTGCAATTAGGGGTATTCCCGTTGAGGTAACCGGTGAGCCTACAGATCAAATTGAGGTACAGAACAGGGATTTGCCGCGTGTTGAAACAAACAATATACGTGGTGGAGCATTGCTTGCTGTAGCTGAGGGAGTTATTCAGAAGTCCCGTAAGATTATAAAGTATGCCAGCACCCTGAAGATTGACGGTTGGAGCTGGCTTGAATACTTCACCGCACCTAAAAGTGAGAAAAAAGAGGAAGGAAAAAACGAAGAGAAAAAGGACAAGCCAAAAAAGAAGAAGGCTAAATATCTTGAGGATATCATAGGTGGAAGACCAGTATTGTCATATCCTGGTGCTAAGGGTGGTTTCAGATTAAGATATGGCAGAACCAGAGATAGTGGACTTGCTTCAATGGCTATTCATCCTGCCACTATGGAGATTATTGAGTTTTTGGCAGTCGGTACCCAGATGAAGATTGAAAAGCCGGGTAAGGGTAACTGTGTGGTGCCGTGTGACTCTATTGAAGGTCCTATCGTTAAGCTTAAAAATGGGGATGTTGTCCAGGTTAATTCCATCAGCCAGGCAATCAAGCTAAGAAGGGATGTTATTGAAATATTGTTTGTAGGTGACATGCTTGTGGCATTCGGTGAATACCTGAGGGGTAACATACCTCTTGATGCATCATGTTGGTGTGAGGAATGGTGGGCACAGGAGGTCGAGGTGTCTGATTACTTCAAAGATAGCCATGATGACTTTGGAATTGGCTTTAAGGAAAACCTTGAACTTGATGACTTGTTGAAGTTGGATATTGACATTCACAAGGCCATTGAGATAGCCCAAAAAACGGATACACCTCTTCATCCTAAATATACCTATTATTATCATGATATTTCCAAGGAGGAGATGAATAACCTTAGGGATTATCTTTATTCATTGTTTGAAAGTCCCGATAAGGTATTTAATGTGGACATGAACAGGATTCCTATCGATTATAACAAAAGGATAGTGGAGGTTCTGGGTATTTGTCATCATGTTAACAACAATTCATTTGTTATGAGCAATGATGATTTGTATGCCCTTATGTATACCGTTCCTAAACGTTTGACCGATGATGAGGACGTCAGTACTCTTGAGGCCATTAACAGAAATAGTCCCGTTAAGATAAAGGCTAAGGCTCCCGTATTTATTGGTGGAAGGATGGGTAGGCCTGAAAAGACTAAGGAACGACTTATGAAACCTGCACCTCACTCCCTGTTTCCTATAGGAAACTATGCGGGTAATATCCGTAACATAGTGGAGGCCGCCAAGAAGGGAACTATCAAGGTTGATTTGGCCAAGTGCAGATGTACCAATCCTGACTGTATGGTTACCTCCTTCAAGGCAATCTGTCCGGTCTGCGGTTCAAGGACTGAACTTCAGAATTCCGGTTCGTCTAATATCAAGTTAGGTAAGCTGCTTGCCGATGCATTTGACAGTGTTAATGTCAGAAGACTTGACGAGGTCAAGGGAGTTAAGGGTTTGATTTCACAGGATAAGTTCCCTGAACCATTGGAGAAGGGTATTCTTCGTGCAAAAAACGGGGTGTTTACATATAGGGATGGTACTGTTAGACATGACTCCACTGATTTGCCGTTGACGCATTTTATTCCACGTGAAATAGGCGTTAGTCATGAGAAGATTTTGGAGATGGATTATACGGAGGACATCTATGGTAATCCTATTACCAATGATGATCAGATAATTGAGCTTAAGATACAGGATATCGTTGTCAGTGAAAGTTGTGGGGATTATCTGTTAAGGGTTTCAAACTTTATTGATGATTTGCTTGTTAAGTATTATAATATGGAACCGTTCTATAATGCGGAAACTAGGGTTGATTTAGTGGGTCATCTTGTAGCGGGACTTGCACCGCACACATCTGCGGGTGTTCTTGCAAGAATTGTTGGTTTTACCAAGGCCAGTGGTTGTTATGCTCATCCTTACTTCCATTCTGCTAAAAGGAGAAACTGTGACAGTGATGAGGATGCCGTGATGTTGCTTTTGGATGCCTTGCTTAACTTCGGTAAGACGTATCTTCCTAATACCCGTGGTGGTAGTATGGATGCTCCTCTGGTTTTAAGTATTCGAATTGATCCGGAGGAAATTGATGATGAGTCCCACAATATTGACTGTGTTGCCAGAATTCCTTTGGAGATTTATCGTAAGACTGAGGAGGGTGGTGTGAAGCCGTCTGATGTTAATGATTTGATGGATAATGTCGAGTCAAGGTTAGGTACTGATGCCCAGTATAAAGGTTTAATGTATTCACACCCAACTAGTTCGATACATGCCGGACCAAAAATTTGTCTTTATAAAACATTGCAGTCAATGCCTGAAAAGGTTGAACGGCAGATTGGTTTGGCTGAAATGTTAAGATGCGTTGACCAAAAAGGTGTTGTTGAGGGTGTTTTAAACTCTCACTTCCTACCAGATATGGCTGGTAATATTAGAGCATTTTCCAGGCAGAAAGTAAGGTGTACTAAGTGTGGAGCCAAGTATAGGCGAATTCCTTTATCAGGAGAATGTACTTGCGGTAACCCATTAATATTCAGTATATCAAAAGGTTCTGTTTTGAAGTATTTGGAGATTTCAAAGGAATTATGTCAGAAATATCCGATTAATCCGTATGTAGTAGAACGTATTGAGATATTGGAGACTTCTATTAATTCTTTATTTGAAAGTGATAAATCTAAGCAGAGTTCTTTGGACGTATTCTTCTAACCCCCATATTTTTTTTAACAATAAAAATAGTTTATTACTATACGAACTGTTTTAATATATACGAACTACTTTTTTAAAAAAATGCGACTTATTAAATACTAGGACAACCAAAGTAATAATAAGAAATAATGACTAAAAAATTTTTACCACTATAATAGGATGGACGTGAAAAAATGATGAAAGACCCAGAAACAATTCAAGAAGCATATAACCTAAACGATATATATGTTATCAAAAACGATGGAATTAAAGAGAAATTCAGTTATGAAAAACTAATCCGTTCATGTATAATGATAAACATCCCACTAGGATTATCAGAAAAAATAGCATACAAAGTATCTAAAGAAGCACATGACAACATAACAACAAAGGAAATAAAAACCATAATATATGAAATACTCAAAAAGGAAAACGTAAATCTTGCAGACAAATACTACAACACAAACACATTACGTGTAAGAACAGGTAGAGATACAATAGAACCATTCGATAAGACAAAAATTGCAAATACCTTAATTCAGGAAACACAGACAACACCGAAATTAGCAAACAAGATAGCTAATGAAGTGTATAAAGAACTTAAAAAATTAGAGTTAGACTATCTAACAGCACCAATAATAAGGGAAATGGTTAATACAAAATTAACCGAAAACGGTCTTGAATCATTAAGAAGAAAATACACAAGATTAGGAATGCCAGTATACAACATTACAAACCTAATCGAATCAGGAAACAAAGATAATGCAAACATGATGCACAACCCTGAAACAATACACAAATACGTAGCAGACGAGTCATTAAAACAATACGCATTATTAAACATACTCCCACACAACCTGGCAGATGCACACATGAACGGTAGCGTACACATACACGACCTAGAGTTCTTTGCAGGAAGACCATTAAACTGTCTGCAACACGACCTCAGACAATTCATAAAATACGGATTAAAAGTGGATGGAACAGGAGATCATACAAGTGTAGCAGGAGCACCTAACCACATAGAAACACTCATGAACCACTCCGGAGAAATCATGCTCGCAGCACAGCAGAACATGAGCGGTGGACAAGCAATGAGTCTATGGAACGTATTCGTAGCACCATTTGCAGTAGGCCTTCCATATGAAAAAATCCAACAAGCAGTGGAAATGTTCATATTCAACCTAAACATGGCATACGCTGCCCGTGGAGGACAAGTACCATTTACAAGTGTAGGACTTGAATTTACCGTACCGGACTTCCTAAAGAATGAACCGGCATACGGCCCTGGAGGAAAACAGGTAGGAGTATATGGAGACTACGAAAAAGAGGTAAGACTCATTCAAAGAGCATTCACCGAAGCATTAATCAAAGGAGACTCCGAAGGAAAACCACACCTCTTCCCAAACACCATCTACTACCTAAGAAAAGAATGTCTAACACCTGAATTTACCGAAGACATTGAAAGAGTACACTTCCTATCAGCAAAATTCGGAACAGCATACTTCATCAACATGCTACCAAAATACATGGGAAACCATACCAACTACATGGGATGCCGTACAAGATTCTCAGACGACTGGACAGGAGACTGGGATACTGATACCCTAAGAACAGGAAACCTTGCATATGTAACCATGAACCTGCCACGTATCGGATACAATGCACGAGATGAAAATGAAATCTTCGACTACCTTGATGACTATATGGGCATAGTTGAAGACGTATTGATGATTAGAAGAGAAAGAGCACTCAAATGTCTAAATGACTACAAATTACTACCGTTTTTAACACAAAAAGTAGGTGACGACCCATACTACAGAATTGAAAACAGTACACTTTCATTCGGATTTGTAGGATTAAATGAAATGCTGCTGGCACAGACAGGTGCAGGATTGGAGAACCCTGACTCCAACAAGTTAGGATTAAAAGTAATCCAATACATAAATGACAGGGCAAGCCAACTTAAAAGTGATACGGGACTAAGATGGAGTGTAATCCAAACACCGGCTGAAAGTACCGCATACAGATTTGCAACCATGGACAGGGAAAAATATCCTGATCAAATAATATGTAATGGAGACTCATCCGCTTCATACTACACAAACAGTAGCCACGTACCGGTAGATACCGGAATGAGCCTACCTGAAAAAATAAAAATAGAATCCGAATACCACCCATTAACTCGTGGTGGACACATATTCCATGCATTCATGGGTGAATCATACAGTAATCCGGACAGTCTAATGAGCCTGACCGATAAGATAACCCACAAAACAGATATCGGTTTCTGGGCATACAGTAGTGCATTAAGTTTCTGTGTAAACTGTAAAACTTTAATGAAAGGCTTACAATCAAAATGTACACATTGTGGTGAAACACAAGAAGTAGAATGGTATGATAGAATAACAGGATACGTTCAACAAGTAGGTCATGCCAAAAATGCATCCGGTGGATGGAATGCAGGTAAAAAACAAGAACTATTAGACAGAAACAGATGGCAGAAATAAATGCATTATTTCTACCTTAACCCTTTTTTTTAGATTAAATAATCATTATCCAAAGTAACTGCAGTACCATAGATAGCAATCAATACATCTGGTGGAAACTGCTGATTATAGTTAGTATACTCTATTTCTATATCAATAATTGCATTAGCACCTATTTCTTCGGCATTTTTCTTCAAATCATTAAGCATATACTCTTTTGCAATTGCATAATCCTGTTGTTTAAGCATGTTTTTCTTAGATACGTCTGAACCAATAAATTCAACTACCTCTTCTGGCTTTTTATCCTCAAATTCAATAACCTTTTCTGAAAATATCAATCCATGATATTCTTTTATAGGTATTTCCGGTTCGTTGGTCAATACTAAAACATCAGATGAAACATACTCCTGTACATCCGCAATAGGCGTAATTTTACTACGTTTGACAAATATCGTCTCAAGTGAAGAACCAACACGACCCATCAAATAAATGAATAACAACAACAAGGCCAATACCATATAATTTATTGTCAATGGAAATGCTGCCTGCAGCATCAAAATAACTCCGGCAATTGTGAAAAGATTCCACGTTATTGCATTAGATGTAAATACCCAACCTAACGCGTTGGTTATAATAAACAATATAATGGAACTTATTGCACCGGAAGTTTCACCCGTGAAGTTCTTTGAAACAAATGTTTCAACAAAACCAGCAATTATTGGAGATATTATAATATAAATATTAAATCCAAATATAGCCAGGTTTAATTTGATACATATCTGAACGGAGATTAATCCTGCTATTGTTCCAAGAATTATTGCAATAAGAAATGATAATTTTTTATTATTTATTTTATCATAAACACTCATGATTAATTCCTCTGATTAATTATTAGAATGACATTATTTAAATCATTTCGTAATAATTATAAAAACATAAATTGTATAATATGAAAGGTACATAATAATAAAATAGCGAAAAATTTTTGGATAATATAAAATTAATACCTTGAAAGAAAGACATGATTATACGCTTTAAAATTAATCATATTATCATAAATAACGTTAAGAGGATAGAACAATGAAAGACGTAGATTTACTAGTATTAGGACACACAGCATTTGATTACATAATGCAAGTAGAAGAATTTTCAAAAATTAACACATCCGCCATAGTTAATAAAATGGAAACATTTAATGGTGGTGCTGCCGGAAATGTAGCGGTTGTTGCAAGTAAACTTGGATTAGACGTAGGATTAATATCCTGTATAGGTAAAGATTTTAAAGATAGTGATTATGAGAATTATTTAAAAGATTTGGACATCGACATATCAGACATGATAGTATCAACAACTGCCAATACCCCTACCGCATTTGTCTTGACGAATCCCGAAGATGAACAGATGTTCTACTTTTACTGGGGAGCAGCAGAGATGTATGAAAAATCAGACATTCCTAAAGAGGCAATCGACAAATCAAAAGCTGTTCACTTAGCAACCGGTGATCCGGAATTCAATATTAAAGCTGGAAAATATGCATATGAACAGAATAAATTAGTATCCTTTGATCCAGGGCAAGATTTACATTTATACACTACAAATAACCTGAAAGAGGTAATATCCAACTGTAACATCCTATTCGGTAATGAACACGAAATCGAACATATATGCTTCCTCTTGGACAAGGATGTTAATGAATTACTTGAAGCCGGACCGGAGATGATTGTAAAGACTCTCGGTAAGAATGGAAGCATAATTTATGTTAAAGATGAAGACCCAATGGAAATAGAGGTAGTGTCCACTGAAGCATTTGATCCTACAGGTGCAGGAGACTCATATCGTGCAGCATTTTTAAGAATGTATTTAAGAGACAATGACATTAAAACCTGTGGCCGCTTTGCAAGTACGGTTTCATCATACATTGTTGAAAGTCAGGGCACACAGACAAACATCCCAACGATTGACCAGGCCCTCGACAGAATGGACTACAACTGGTCAAAAAGTACAGACAACATTAATCATTAAACCCCCTCTTTTTATCCCCTTTTTTTATCAGATTTAATCAGATATTCTTTTTACTAAAGGTTTAACCATCCAATCCAAAGAAAGTAATCAGCCTGCATTTTAAAAAAGTACCCCTCAATCACACCATAACTATTTTTTAAAAATGCATAAATAAACATAATACTGTTATATAAAAAATAATTGAAAATCATTGGAAAAAATAAAGGATTAGTTTATTGAAAATAAATAATGCTTTATGTAAATCAATCAGAATGGATAAAAAAGCTGTTAAAATCATTGATATAACCTAATCTATATATAGTATTAATCATTAAGTAAGTATTAGTTTGTATGAAAGCAATCGTTGAATAATTCAACTTTTCATAAAAACAAAAAATCTAAAAAAAATCTAAAAAAAATCTAAAAAAAATCAATAGTGGAGTAATTATCATGACACAGATGCAAGAAGCAAAAAAAGGTAATATTACAGAGGCCATGAAAAATGTGGCCGAAAATGAAAAATTAGATGTTGAATACATAAGAAAAATGGTTGCAAAAGGATACATTGCCATTCCTGACAACAATCAGAGAGAAAGCGTTGCAGTTGGCATAGGCCAAAACCTACGTACCAAGGTAAATGCGACAATCGGTACATCCACCGACATCATCGATGTGGATATGGAACTGGAAAAGGCAAAGATAGCCGAAGAAGCTGGTGCCGATACACTGATGGAATTAAGTATCGGAGGAGACCTGGATGCCATAAGAAGACGCGTACTTAAAAATACCGAAAAACCTGTTGGAAGCGTACCCATATATCAAACAGCGGTTGAATCAATACAAAACAATGGATCTGCAATATACATGGATTCAGATGATATGATAAAGAATATTGAAAAACAGGCCAAAGATGGAATAGACTTTATGGCAATACACTGCTCCGTTAACAGGGAGACATTGAAAAGATTAAAACATGAAGACAGAAAAGGCGGACTGGTAAGCAGGGGAGGATCATTCATATCCTCATGGATGGTTGAAAATGATGCCGAAAACCCGTTATATGAAAACTATGACCAGATATTGGACATCACAGAGGAGTATGATGTATGTTTAAGTATGGCAAATGCCATGAGAGCAGGGGCCTTGACCGATTCTACCGACAGGGCACAAATCCAAGAACTAATAGTTCTCGGAGAACTTGTGGACAGAGCCAGGCAAAGAGGAGTTCAAACAATAGTTGAAGGACCGGGACATATACCTATAAATGAGATTGAAACGAACATCAACATTCAAAAGAAAATGTGTAAAAATGCTCCATTTTACATGTTAGGTCCAATAGTAACAGATATTGCACCTGCATATGACCATATTGTATCGGCTATTGGAGCTGCCCAATGTGCAAGATATGGTGCAGACTTCATCTGTTATGTAACACCGGCAGAACACTTGGCATTACCTGGACGTCAGGACGTGAAAGATGGAGTAATAGCTACCAGAATTGGAGCTCACGCAGGGGACATAGCAGTCGATATGGACAGATTTGGAGAAGATGACATCAGGATGGCGGATGCCAGAAAATCATTAAACTGGAACAAGCAATACTCATGTGCCTTGTGGCCGGAAGATGCTAAGGCAATAAGGGACAAAAGACCACCTGAAGAGGCAGATACATGTACAATGTGTGGAAATTACTGTGCGATAAAAATAGTTAACAAGTGGTTGGATAAAGCCAGTACCGATACATTTGATGATTAAATCGCTACGGCCTTTAGTGAAATATCCTGACGGATAATGAAAAAAAATTTAATAGGAAGAATATTCCTATTATCACTCCTTTTAAAAAATAGATTAACGTAATTTATTATGGTGCAAAGAACTTTGTAACCTCTTTAACATAGTCTGCCTTTGACAGTACCGATATCTTCTGATTCTTATGGAATACTGTATCTTTTTGTGGTATAATCAAATCGTCATCATCATAAACAGCACATACAACATAATTCTCAGTTGGACTATAATCAAGCACACGTTTTCCATATAGCTGACTGTTTTCTATCCTTAAATCCAAAAGTTCCGTGGAACCTCTACCGAGCACTATCAAATCGGCTACTTTCGGCCTTGTAATAACCCTTTCTAAATATGCTGCCACGGTTGATTCAGGGCTTACTGTAATATCCACGCCTACCTTCTTAAATGCATCCACGTGGGCCAAATCGTTTACACGTGCAATAACCTTTTTTACGTTCTCGTAATCCTGACATAACACTGACGCCAATAGATTTATACTGTCCTTTCCAGTTGCGGCTACAAATACATCCGCATCTGCTATATCCGCATCTTCCAATACCTGAATGGACGTTGCATCACCATGAATTACCATTGCATCTGTCTGTTCGGCTATCTCTTCTGATTTGGAATATTCACTCTCAATTATAGTTACATTTAAACCTTCTTTAATTAATGATTGGGAAAGATTTAATCCAACCCTTCCACCACCAACTATAATCACATACATGAAATAATCACCATAATATAATTCAATATTAATTATTTTATCATAGCTAATATAAAAATAATTACACCATCAAACAATAAAAATATTAAACATCAAAAACAGATATTTATATAATATAGTTTAATGAAAAAAGCTCAGAGAGTAAACTCGAGTTTATAAACTTTAAAATTAATATTTCAAAATAAACATAAATTATTTAATGAAAAACTAATTTTAAGATAACAATAATCAATAATAAAGTTTTATACTTATCTATTTACCTTACAAAAAAATATTTTAGTGATAAAATGAGTAAACATTGGACAGAAAGAATTGCAGAAGAATTAAGTAAAGAAGATAGAGACGAATATGTAGTCGGTAGTGGAACATCAATTTCCGGTTCAATACATATCGGAAACAGTTGTGATGTATTCATTGCAAACGCGGTGAGTAAAGAATTAAGAAAACTGGGTAAAAATGCCAGGACATTATGGATTGCAGATGATTATGATCCATTAAGAAAAGTTCCATATCCATTACCTGAATCATACACACAATATCTGGGACAGCCTTACTATGAAATACCATGTCCTGAAGGTTGTTGTGAAAACTTCGTTGAACACTTCCAAAAACCGTTTACAGATGCACTTGAATCATTTGATATCCAGGATTTGGAAATAAAAAGCGGAGCATACATGTACAAAAATGGCCAATATACCGAAGCTACCAGACTGGCCTTGGAAAATGCCGATAGAATCAGGGAAATATTCAACGAATACAGAGAACATCCCCTTAAAGATACATGGCTACCATATAACCCCATCTGTAGTGAATGTGGAAGGGTAAATACAACAGAGGCATATGACTATGAGGACACCACCGTCAAATACAGATGTGAATGTGGTCATGAAGGTGAAATGGATTATACGACGGGTAAAGGAAAGCTAACCTGGAGAGTAGAATGGGCTGCCAGATGGAAAATATTAAACATTACCTGTGAACCATTCGGTAAAGACCATGCCGCCAGTGGTGGTTCATATGATGTAAGTAAAATAATATCCGAGGAAATATTTGATTATCCTGCACCATATCCTGTTCCATATGAATGGATTACATTAGATGGAGATGCCATGAGTAAATCCAAAGGTGTATTCTTCAGCCCTGAAGCATGGATTAAAATAGGAAAACCGGAAACGTTAAATTACTTTATATTCAGGAACAAACCATTAAAACCTAAGGATTTCTCCCCTAAAATGGGATTCTTAGACTTGATGGACCAATATGATAGAGTAGAACGTATTGCATATGACATTGAAGAGGCAAGCAATGAGAAGGAAAAACAGAAACTGACAAAAATCTATGAAATAGCCCAAATTAATGAAATGACTGATGAAATGCCTTTCCAACCATCATACAGATTCCTGACTGTCAGTTACCAGATAGCTAATGGGGATGCCGCAAAGATTTATGAAATATTAAAAAACAATCACCAGCTTCCTGCAAGATTGGAAGATGTTTCCTATGAGGACTTATCAGACTGGGACAGACAGACCTATCTTCAAAGGCTTGAATATGTACATAACTGGTTAGATACATATGCCCCTAAATTTGTTAAATTCCAGGTAATGAAGAAGATGCCTAGAATTGAAATTACTCCTGAACAGACAGAGTTTTTAAATCAAATAGCAGACGTACTTGAAAACGAGAGCTTTGAAAATGATGTGGCATTCCATGACAGGATGTATGAAGTTCTTGAATCACTTGAGATGAAACCTCAAAAGGCGTTCCAGGCAATATATAAAACAATTCTTGGTAAAAAACAGGGCCCTAAAGCGGCTTCATTTGTATTATCATTGGATAAGGACTTTGTTATAAAAAGATTTAGATTAGAAGAATAGATTATTCTTTTAATAATACTTCTTTTTAAAAACCTTTTTTAACTTTTATTCGACATTTTTTATTTGACTTTTTTTAGTATGAAATTATATGTGTTCAAAGCCATATTTTTCTGTTAATTTTTGTGCACGATGTGATGCATAATTAAGAAATTTATCAATTGAAGTATCATTTTTAACATTCAATGCACTGATTATATGTTGTGTCTGTTTAGAAATTACATCATAAGTGTATTGACATCTATATGACATGCTTTTATTTACAAATGTATACAGTGAATCCTCCTGTTCAACCAGTTTGATAGCTTCATGAAATGAATTGACCACATTAACTATGTCAAAATCCAAATCATAATCTACAAGAGTATTCCATGCAAGCCTATGGGCAGATCCGTCAACTTCAACAAAATTAAGTCCATCAAGATCATGAATATCATTAAATTTCTCCTTTTTATCAGACAATAACAATAAATTATCCCTTGCAAGTGGTACCGGCTCCAAATTCATCATATAAGCACGTACCGGATCGTCAAAACTCAAAATATCAACCATTCCCTGATTCGTAAGTTTGATAGCCGATTGCATATCAGTCTGCAGTATACGGACGTCAATATGATATGCCATGGCCAACTGTCTTAGAAATTCACAGGATACAAATCCACCCGATATCGTGACAACATCATCATCCTTTAAACGCTCTTCGTACAACTCGTAATCGGACAAGATGTCCAATGCATAATCAGTCAAAACAGAACCCTTATTTGAAACCAGGACCAGTTTCTTATCCAACAATTCTTCAGCCTGTAAAATTCTACGATTCAAGACTGTGTGAGCTATATTCAATGAATTTGCAGCCTTTCTCTGAGATTTATGAATATTTATTGCCTTTAACGTGTCAAATAACTTATAATCAAACAGGATGTCATTGACTTCATAATTTAATTTTTTATCTTCAACCATGATAGACACTTCAATTAAAATATTTAATAAAAAGTAAATATATATTTTAATATATAATTAAATAGGAAATGTTAATTTTCCATTAGCAATAATTTTTAAATTATAATCGATAAATAAGAGGGTATTATAAAAATGGTATATTATGATGCTGTTAATGAAATAATAAGTAACGTAAAAAAATCAACACAAGAAGTAAATCAAGACGACCTTAAAGAAATGATAAACACTATAAAAGAAGCAGATAGCATATTTGTAATGGGATTAGGTCGTTCAGGTTTAGTTGCAAAGGCATTTGCAATGCGTCTAATGCACTTAGGATTAAACGTGTATGTTGTAGGTGAAACAATAACTCCTGCAATTACTGAAAAAGACTGTTTAATTGCAATATCCGGTTCCGGTGAAACAAGCTATATTCTTAGTACCACCGATACTGCAATAGACATAGGCTCCAAGATAATAGCTATTACATCCTATCCTGAAAGTAGTTTAGGTAAAAAATCAGATGTTGTTGTTGAAGTAAAAGGAAGAACAAAAAATGAAAATGAGCCTAGTTATATAAAAAGACAAATAAGCGGACAACACCAAACACTATCCCCTCTTGGTACATTATTCGAGATAAGTGCATTAGTATTCCTGGATTCAACTATTGCACAATTAATGTATGAATATGGCCTGACAGAAAAAGATTTAAAAGCAAGACATACCGTGTTAGAATAAAGAATCCTAACACACTTTTTTTATTTGAAAAATCACTTTTTTATATCTTTAATCACATTTTTTAGACTCCATCCATGCCATTAAAAAGTTGGCTATATTACCACCAAATTTATCTGTTCATCCACATCGCTATATCTTATCTCCACTACCTCACTTTTTATTTCATCAATGTTAATATCCACCGTTTGATGAAGCAATTGTCCCTGCAGACGCAGCGTCAGTATCAGTTCATCATCATCATTTATATTCAATAATATTCCGGGAATGAAAACCCTGTTAAATGATATTTCAACAAGCGAGTTTTCAGTGAAGTTATCTATGATAAAATCATTCAGGTTATCTTCCTTAATAGTTATAGTTTCCATAATATTACCTGACTTTTACCCATAGCTGGCCCTTACCGTTTGCTCCGATATCACCAATATATAAATCATAGCTGCCGAAGAAATATTTGTTGTTTATAAGGGGATTACATACTCTTTCCTTACGTTTGAATCCTTGAAGCATATCCTTTATGTGGCCATTTACAACTATGACTCCCTTTTTCATCTGTCCACCGGGCCAGCTTTCAACATCACCGTCTATCTGTATAAATCCTCCGGCCATATGAACTCCGGGCAGTATGTCACAGTTTCCCTTGATGTGTATATAACCGTTCAGCATACAGTCTGCCAGTTGTTTTCCCGCATTTTTTTCAATTATGATTGTTCCACCATTCATTCCACGCCATTCACCCACATATGATGAACCGCAGAATTCACGTACGCTCCCGTTTACCTCTATCAATCCACCGGTCATTTCCCGTCCAAGGTAGCTTTCGGCGTTACCGTTTATTATCAGATGTCCACCTGACATCATTGCCCCCGCATGCAAATCAACATCACCGTTGGCTATGATTATGCCACAGGACATTTCATTTCCAATGTATTTTATCCTGCCAAGCTCTCCATTGATTATTACTTTGCAGTCGCGTGGCTTATCAGCACTGCCCTCTACTTCCACGTCAAAGAATTCATTCAGTTTCTTCTTTCTGTTTCCCTGATAGACTATGACTTCATTTAGTTTATCCATGCTTTTGTCATACAATAGTTCAGGCAGAACATTGTCAAATTCCAGCGGAATTTTTACCTGCCTTTTCAATGACAACCTGATTGTCCTCATATTAATCCACCTCCGAATAGTTTATATCAAACCGCGTGTCCGGTTTAATGTAATGATTGTTTACCCCATAGTTTTCATACTTTATGGTGTAGTACTTGTTAAATAGGGGCCGTATTGATTTGATTAATTCCTTTTCCTTATCCTCCATTCCACATACATTACACCATAGATGATTACTTTTTACCAGTTTAACTATTTGTCCATCCTTTACGAGTATATTTCCATCTTTAATTGTGTATAAACTGTTTAACAGTTTATTCTCCAGTATTTTGGAGTTGGACTTTAATGTAGCGTCAAAGTCATCAACGTCAATATCATATACGCTCACGTCGGCCTTGGCATTTAAGCCCAAATGTCCCCTGTCATTTAATCCAAGTATCTTTGCCGGACTTGCACGGGTTATTACTGCAATGTCGTTCCAGGAGTATTCCCTATCATATGATGCTATTGCAGTACGTCGTGTTGCCCAATTATGCACATGATTATCAAGCATGTCATTTAATTTTTCATTACTCATAAGCCAGCTTATCACCCTTGGATATCTGATGAATGGCCCACCATTCGGTGAATCTGTAGTCAATGCAATTTTCCATGGATTCTTTACTCCCAGGAAGAATTCCAATCCAACTGCCCATTGCAGTACACTTACGGGTGCCCTTTTGGAGTATATTGATGGTATTAATCCTGATGCCGTTTCCACTTCTATGTCCTTGTTAGCCCATTTTAATCCCGTCAGCCTGAATAAATCATACTCCATCGGTGCATCTGCAGTCATTGTTGTAGTTTCATCAAATGTTATCTGGCCGATATCACATGTCAGGTGATCGTTTTTGTTGATGTAGTCTATCAGTTCTGTAGCACCGGATGTTACATCCCTCCAGCTTGTTCCCTTGTATGCATGGAACTGTACGTGTGTACAGTGGAGTATCTGGTCACGTTCCACATTCTTATTCTTCTTCAATCCCTTGACGCAGTCAAATGTTTCAAGTGTTGTCTCATAGTTTCCAGGATGACCTAGGTCGTTTGTATGAACATGTACGGAATGGGGCAGTCCAAGTCTCTCATTAACCTTTGTCAGTGATGTTATGACCTGTCTTCCTGTTACGTTCCAGTGAGGCTCCGGATCATCCAATCCATCCACGTTCTTTCCCCAACCCCATGCTTCACTTCCGCATGGATTTACAATCTTAATACCGTACCCTTTTGCCAATTTCAGCCATTTGGAGATGAATACTGTTAAATCATCCATGTTGTTGTCTCTTACATACTTCAGCATGAACCAGTTGTTTCCGAATAGGGTTAATGTGGGAATATCCAAGTTTGGAATGCTTTCTATTTCTTCATGTGCATGTTTTGCCTCTAGTGGCGGTACTGCTGCTTCTGTGACTGTAGTGTAACCCATCTTGGTATATCGGTATCCTATTGTCGGACATGACGGTATTGAAAAGCCCGTTTCAAATCCCTGTACAGAGTTTGGTGCCTTCTTAATTCCACGTCTTGTATCCTCCGGTCGGTATAGTCTTCCTACGGCCAACTTTGGACCTGCTATGTGTGAATGCAGATCCACTCCGCCGGGCATTACCAGCTTACCTGATACGTCCAGCACTTTAGCATCTTTTGACACGGCATCCGTGATGAATCCATCCCTGATTAGAATGTCCTTTGTTTCACCATTAATGTTATTTTTGGGATCAAATACGACCCCTCCTTTCAATATATATTCCATTATAATGCCCCATCCTTTTGTTTTAAGGAGTTAACCCTTTGCTTTAACTGATTTAATATCCACCAGTCGGAATGACAATTTTCCGGTTTTTCAACTACCTTTTTCATAAATAGTGGAATTGAATCCATCCTGTATCCGGTACCCTCCGTTTCAACACCTATTCGTGTACTTGGGAGAACTATATCAGATAATTCCGTGTACGGTCCCCAGTGGGTATCTATCTGTACAACCGGTATGTCAACCAAGTGTCTGATTGAATAACCCGGAAATTGAACTCCTGGATCTGCGGCCACCGCTAAAAAGAAGTCCGGTTCTCTCCTGTTTAGTAAATCAATTGTGGTTGTTTCTCCAACCATGTATCGTGGATATCCTCTTGAGAAGTCAACTCCATACGGATAACCTGTCTGTGTTGTCATGGCTATGTTGAAACCGTTTACGTTGAAAAATCCCCTCATAGGCAGCATAGCCCACTTTGTATACCTGTTTAAGTCTTCAATCAATTGAATCAATATGTCCACATTTCTTTGTTTGGCCAATGTCTGTGACAGTCCCAGTCCGAAGAACAATGAACCGCATTCGGCATTTTTCATGATATCTATCAGTTCATATATTTTTTCTTTTTTAACTCCTGCCACTTCGTCAACATCCAACTTATTGCCCTTCAAGACCATTCTCATTGCATTAAAGAGTTCATAGTCCTCATTCATATTGAATTGTATCCACTCGTCAGATACCTTGGCGGTGTTTGTGTATTTGGGATCCAGCGTTATTACTGTTCTGTCATCACGTCCGTTTGGTCTGAAATAGCCCTGCGCAAATGTGGTGTATCGGGATAAGTGTCTTGGATGGTCATCCATTGGATTTGTTCCTATGTATATTATTACATCGGCACGATTTTTTACTTCTCCCAGCGTCATTACAGGATGACCCACATTCTGAAATGCCTGTATGGAAGTTCCGTGACAGATTGTTGACTGGTTATCTATTACAGAACCAGTACTTTCTGCCAGTGATATTCCCTCCTTTATTGCCTCTACTGATGTTTCTCCCCATCCATATAATACCGGCCGTTGACTGTTATACAGCAAAGTAGCCACCTTATCAAGTGCAATATCCCATGTTGTTTCTTCAAGTATTCCATCCGTGTTGCGTATCATTGGATTTAGCAATCTTTGATCCTGGTCGTTTATTATTTTACTTGCACCCAATCTACAGGCATGTCGTACTCCCACGATTTTTTTATCCTTCAGGAGATATGTTATGTCGTCACAGTTGTTTCCACAATAGGAACAGCAGCAGTGTCTTACCTCTTCATCATAATCTGTTATAGGTTTATGTTCCATAATTTAACCTCTTTTTATATAAATTGGTAATTGACCCAATGACTGGTCATTATTTGAGGGATATTTGTTATATGTTTTTCTCATAAGATCAGCTACCAGTAGTACTTGCCTGTCTGATTTTCTGATTTTACCTTTTATTCCCTTATATGTCGGTATGTTACAGCAGTACGTCTCAGGACTGACTATGATGTTTGACCATGGCCCCTTTGGAATAAAAATCATTCCCCTATGTGGTGCGTCATGTGATATATCAACAAATAAGGTAACTTCACCCCATTTCGTGATAACATCTATCTTATCCCTGGGATTTAAGGATAATAATTCCATATCCTCCTGGTCCATAAATGCGACTGCCGTTGCTTGTCGGTATTCATCCTTTAATGTTGAACCTTTCTTTTCATAAAAAGCCTGGATGACGCTTGAACCGGTATTGATTATTATATCTAATTCATCCATTTTAATTCTCCTTATGATAAATAGCCTTTGTTGGACATGTTTGATTACATTTCATACATTTTTGACATTTTTCCGGATGGAATAACGTTACAACACCATTTTCAACTAGCATTATTACTTCCGTTGTATTCGGACCACTTCCACCACTGATTTCCGGACATATACTTTGATTAACCGGACACACTATTACACATGCCCCACATCCTAAACAATACTTTTGATTAACTTTTAACATGAAATACTCCCTAAAAAAATCATAAAATATCCGATGATTAAAATTCATGAAATAATTCTTACTCTGAAAAAAAATCTTTATAATTATAATCCATTGAAGAATTATACCATGAATTCTTTGAATAAAATTATATTGTTTTTAGTTAATAAAATTTATAGGAATATAACACTCCTAGAAAATAAGCTTTTTTAATCTTAAATCCACATATCACTCAGTTATCTTCAAGTTTCAAGTTCATATAATCACCACTTTGAAATAATAGAGAGGAGAGTTTAAAATTACTCGACAAGATGAGTAAAACATGACACTTTTTACTCTACAGGATGAGTAAACATATTAATATAAAAATGAGTATATAAAAATTACGAAAAAATAGAAAGATAGTTTTTATTGACTGATTAGGATAATTTTTTGAATATAAATTGATAGAGCAAGAGTCTCTTGTTTCTTGGATGTTAATTCCCGTTATATTTTAACTTCAAAAATTATAGAAAGAAACAATAATGGGACAATGTTGAAATAAAGCATTTAGATAATCTAAAAGAAATATCTGATATCAAAAAGTTTATTTCCATATAGGATATTATAACTATTTATGAAAATTTGATTTTGTAATTAATTAAAATTCAATTTGAAAATATTGATAATAAATAAAAGTGATAAATTACAAAGATATTATTATAAAAAAATTTTAAAATTACGGATGTAATATATATGGGAAAAGTAAAAAAAGAAGACATATTATCAATCGTGGACAGCTATGACAAAAGTGACATTACCATCGCTACATTAGGTAGCCACACAGCTCTTCATATCCTAAGAGGAGCTAAACAAGAAGGTTTTAAAACAGCAGTCGTATGTGAAAAAGGAAAAGAAGTACCATACGAACGATTTGGCGTAGCCGATGAATTCATATTTGTAGATGAATATAAAGATATTGTTAATGAAGAAGTTCAGGAACAATTAAAAGCTATGAATGCTATCGTAGTTCCTCATGGTTCTTTTGTTGCATATGCAGGATTAAGCAATGTTGAAGATAAATTCAACGTACCAATGTTTGGAAACAGAGATGTTCTAAGATGGGAAGCTGAACGTGACAAGGAAAGAAAAATGATTACTGAATCCGGTATCAGAATGCCTATGAAATATGAAAACCCAGAAGACATAGACGGTGCAGTAATGGTTAAATTCCCAGGAGCCAGAGGTGGACAAGGATATTTCATATGTTCCAGTTACGAGGAATTCCAAGAAAAAATCAATGAGATGAAAGGAAGAAACTGGATTACTGATGATGATGTAAAAGAAGCACATATTGAAGAATATGTATGTGGAACAAACTTCTGTATCCATTACTTCTACTCAGCACTTAAAGATGAAGTCGAAGTGTTAGGTATGGACAGCAGATATGAAACCAACATCGACGGTATCGTAAGAATTCCTGCACAGGAACAAATCGAAGCCAACTTAAGTCCTTCATATGTTGTAAGTGGTAACCACCCAGTTGTTATCAGAGAATCCTTACTTCCACAGGTATTCAAAAACGGTGATCAATTAGTGGAAACTGCTAAAGAATTAGTTAAACCTGGTATGAACGGTCCATTCTGTTTACAATGTATGGTTAACGATGACAGAGAAATTGTTATCTTTGAAATGAGTGCCCGTATCGATGGTGGAACAAACACATTCATGAACGGTTCAGCATACTCATACATCCAATTTGGAGAACCTATGAGTATGGGTCGTAGAATCTCAAGAGAAATTAAAAATGCAATAGAAGAAGATAGATTAGATGTTATTTTAACATAAATCTACCAATTCTTTTTTTTAATGTTCTAAACCCCTTACTCTTGTTTTAAAATTATTACAATTATCCTGATTACTTAAAAATAGACCCATTATGATAAATCGAGTATAAATTTTTTAATTCTTTAACTACACGAAAAAAAGCAAAAAATGTTCGTTTTTAAAAAGAACCAATACAAAAAAAAGTTATCTAAAAAAATATAGAAAAAAAGAGTATTATTTGGATAATGCTCCATTAGGACAGTTCAGAACACATAATCCACAATCAAAACAATTTTCATCATCTATTAGAGGCATATTCTCGCTATCAGATATGGCGTTTAATGCACATATTTTTATGCATACGCCACTTTCTGGACATTGATCTATCCCATTGCATTTATCAGCAAAAACTGATATAGTCATATCTTCACCCTAATCTCCAGATTTAGAGATAGCCTCGTTAGGACAATTCATGACGCATAATCCACATTCAGGACATGCTTCCTCATTTACTTTTGGTTTGCCATTCACATTTTCCATGGCATTCAGAGCACATATCTCTATACATAATCCACCCGCAGGACAAGCGTCCACTCCATTACATTTGGTTGTATCTATAATCACTGCCATAATTAATCACTTATTTAAAACTTTTAAAAAAATATATAACTTAGACTCCCCTTAGTTATACACTTAAATATTAAATCACCTATTATACCCTATTACATATTGGAAATAAATGTTATATAACGCAATAATAATAATGTATAATTTTAGTATATAATCAAGAGTATTTATAAAAATTGATTTTTAGGAATGCTTAAAAAAATTTACTCAAAAAACAATTAATAAAGAAAATCTAATTTAAAATAAAAAAATAATTAAAAAAAAGAACATTAAAGTGAGTTCAACAAAGGACAAATGTAAAAAAAATAAATAAATGTCAGAAGGTTTCAAAATACTTGAAGTCCATGATTTTTTCAATGGATTTGACATCAACACTTACATCTGACTCTTTTACCTTTTCAATAGGATTCAATCCACCCGCAGTCGCATATCCAAAATGATACATGTCAATCTTTGAATTGTATATATATTGATTTGGTTTACCTATATCCAAGAAGTTAAAACCTATATCACTTATTGAGTCAAAGATATCCAACGCATCATCCCTTGCTATATACGGTACCGAGTGGACACTTGCCAATATCTTATCGGAATTTCCGTCAACGGTAGCTATATTACACATGTCCTTATTGATGAATATTTCATGAGGATCCACCGATGAACCTGTATATGATATCAGCTCTATGAATCGAGGCTGTCTTTTGTCAATATCCAATAGTCCACTATAGATTGGTATGGACACTATTCCATTATTTGTCAAAATACCATCAACCGTCAGACCACATATTGTTGCAATACCCACTTTTCCCTCTTTATCATCCAACAATGCATATTTGTCTCCCATAAAGTAATGAGGGTAATCCTTGTACAGGTTATTGATTATCTCCAATGATTCATCCAGATTTTCCTTGTTGACATATGAGATATTTGTTATTATGTCCCCTTCATATGTATTGTAATCAAAGGTTACCTGTGACATCAGATTAAATATTTTTTCAAGTACAAATGAAACGTTGCTTGCTTTTTTAGTGGCATTGGATAATATCGGCCGTGTATTATACTTAACGGATGTCATTGATTCATAACTTACAAATTCATCGGCCAGTTTAACATTCAAGTCGTATCCATCTTCTTGAGCTGCACATACAGGTGTTATGCCCCCTATGATTGACACACCAATCATGCCTTCGGGTACGTTTATACCCAGTACAGACTCACCCGGTTTTCCCATCTTGATTAAGCCACCAATGCCTATGTCATTAAGTTGAGACAAAAGTTGTTTTGCCTGTTTTTGTTTTGTCATTGGTATTGTCCGGAAGTTTGCCGGAATTACTCCGTCACCCGATGATATCACGTCAAGGATGGATGTGTTTCCTTTTCCGGAAAATGCTTCAAGCGGCGTTATCGATGTTTTTTCATAGGCTATCTGTTCTACGAATTCCAGGGGAGTGTTGTCCTCCACCTTTACTAATCCCCCATAGGATGGTCTGGATATGATTCCATTTTTTTGGAAAACTCCATCGATTGTTGTCCCACAGACCGTCTTTATATACTCGGTATCATCCGATTTGGTGTACATTATGTTTTTACTTACTGCCAATCCATATTCAAATACTGATTCAATAGTATCTTTTGCATCTAATTGATTTACTGAGGAAATATTTGCAATAACCAATCCAGTAGCAGATGACAAGTCAAGTGAGATATTATATATTCTTTCCTGGAATCTGGAATATGCAAAGTCAACTTGGTCGAATATCAACCCGTTGTTGAGTTCATTTTTTCCTTCCTGAGTGATTATTCTTCCCTTGTGCCCAATTTTCTCTGTAAATCCTTTTTCATCCAAGATTCTCATATGATATCTTACTGCCCTTTCACCTAAGGAATATCCTCTTTTTCTTAATTCATTGGATATGTGCTTTGCACCTAGAACTTTATCTTCTGAATTTAAAATTCTTAGTATTTCCATCATTTTTAAATCTGTTTCTTGTTTAATAGTGATGATTTAACCTCCATATTCTTTGAAATTGTTTGAAAAAAGAAAATTGAAAAAAAAACTTGGTGAAGAACGTATATTATATGTTTAAGAACTTTTCTCTTTCATAGTCAAATACTTGTATTCTATAATCATCCCATTCGGCACGTTTGATGTTGTAGAATTGATTATATACATGTTCACCCAAAGCATTCTGAACCACTTCGTCTTTTTCAAGTGAATGATATGCTTCCCATAAACTTGTAGGCAATGTATCGACACCTTTTTGGGCCAGTTCCTCAGGAGTATATTCAAATGCATTGAATTCTGTTGGTTCTCCAGGATCTATTTTTTTATCCATTCCTTCAAGACCTGCTTCAAGCAATACAGCAAATGCCAGATACGGGTTACATGATGGATCAGGTGATCTGCATTCTATTCTTGTTCCTAATCCACGAGATGCCGGAATTCTTAGATATGTTGACCTGTTTTTAAGTCCGTAGGCGATGTAACATGGTGCCTCATATCCCGGAACAAGTCTTTTATATGAATTTACTGTTGGGGATAATATTGCGGATAATGCTTTTGCATGTTTTAATAATCCTCCTATGAAGTATAATGCTTCCTGGGACAATTGTGTTTCTGTATCCGGATCATAGAATATGTTTTTACCGTCTTTAAATAGACTTTGGTTACAGTGCATTCCACTACCGTTTACTCCGAAGAATGGTTTTGGCATGAAGGTTACCTTATGACCCAAGTTAGCCACAAACGCCTTGATTGCCTGTTTGAATGTTACTACTGCATCGGCTGTTTTCATTGCATCGGCGAATCTGAAGTCTATTTCATGTTGTCCTGGTGCAGCTTCGTGATGGCTTACTTCTATGTTGAAGTCCAGTTGTTCCAATCCCAGTACTATTTCTCTTCTTAAATCTGTTCCGGAATCCAATGGTTCCACGTCAAAATAATCTGCTTCATCCGCTGGAATCAGATTTCCATATTCATCTTCGTCAACTATGAAGAATTCAGGTTCAGGCCCCATATTGTATTGGTAACCTCTTTCTTCTGCTAGTTTTAATGATTTTTTAAGGACTCCCCTAGGGTCACCTTCAAATGGTGTTCCATCGGTATGGTATACATCACAGATAAATCTGCATGAACCCTTTTCTTCAGGCCTCCATGGTAATGTAGAGAAGGTGGATATGTCCGGTTTTAACAGCAGGTCACTATCGTTTATATCTACAAATCCTGCTACTGATGATCCATCAAATAATAGACCATTGTTTATTACATCTTCAGCATCTTCCGGCTTATTCATGGATATTGCCATGTTCTTTGGCGTACCGTGAATATCACAAAATTGAAATCTTAAAAATTTAGACCCGTATTCATCTATTTTCTTGATTACTTGGTCTATCTGTTCATCTCTTTTTGACATTTGCATAAGTCTCCTAATTATAATTGTAATAAGAACTTGAAATACTTAAATATTTATAGTTAGATTATAATCTACTTTATTATACGCTTTAATCGGAAAGATAATTCCTATAATATTAGTTTATATGATATATGATATAAACATATTGAAAAATAGAATATGCAATTGTAAATTAATTCAAATGTAGAAGAAATAATCATGAAAATTAAACTGATACTAAAAACAATAAAAAAAGATATAAGTGTACAAAAGTACAATTATTTTTTTAACTTATCCCTAATAAAGATAAGTGCCGGGGGCGGGATTCGAACCCGCGACCTCACGGTATCCCAGGAAAAAGTCAGAGCTCTGCTTAATACCCTATGAGCCGTGCGCTCTAACCAGCTGAGCCACCCCGGCGTGGCTACTATTACAATTTATATTAAACATGATATATATAGTTTATGATATTAATGATGTCTGTCAAAACAGAAGTTAGATTTTATTTGAATTGTGTTATAATAATCATTACTCATTTTAATATTCTCCAATCATTAAATGCCGATAAATAATAAACAGAATCCGAAGCTCATTACACATCAATAATTAATACCGGTTGTAGAAAATAACCGTGAAAATCATAAAAAATATACATCATCCCTTATTCCACTTGATTAATCCATTAAACATAAATACCAAGTATTTTAATATAATAAAATATATTGAAAATAGATTAGAATATTTGAATACTATGTTCAAAATATGTCCAATTATTATAAAAAGGATTAACATGGACAATCCATGACTACATATCACTATTTAAGAGTGCTTCTGTGTATCGTTGCAAGTTATTTATCAAATCCGTTATTGGACAAAACTTTAGGTTGTGTTATTATCACTGCAAAAAATGAGTATCAATGGAAGAATTCATTTTCATTTTTAATGGCATTAATTGGAGCCGTAATTGGTTTAGGCAACATCTGGCGTTTCAGTTACGTGTTATACTCCAATGGGGGTGGAGCATTTTTCATACCATACATAATTTCAATACTTATTATGGGAGTGCCATTTTTAATATTGGAATATGGATTGGGAGCAAAGTTCAAGGATTCGCTTTCCAACATTTTAAAGACCATTAACCCACGATTTGAAATAATCGGATGGATAATCTCATTTATCATATTCTTGGTACTTACATATTACATAGTGCTTGTTGGATGGGATTTAATATATTTTGTATTGAGTTTCTTTAAAGGATGGACGAGCAATCCCAATAATTACTTTGTCAATAATATAATAATAGGAACAAATGATTTGAGCGGTATGGGTACTTTTGTATTGCCTACACTTATCTCAACAACCTTCATCTGGATATTGACTTGGCTTATCTCACATAAATCATTGGATGAAGGAGTTTCAAAAGTAGTAAACCTCCTGATGCCCCTTTTGTTTATCATGATGGCTATAATAGTCATATATTCCTTTACACTTGATGGTATGGACATCGGTATCAGAGAACTGTTGAATCCGGACTGGAGTTATCTTGGAAACATCAACATGTGGCTGGCGGCATTAGGTCAGACCGTATTTTCATTATCCATAGGTCAAGCAATAATTGTAACTTATGCTAGTTATCTTCCCGAAAAGACAAAACTGATTGATAATGTACTGTTGGTTGTTGTAGCAAATTCCATATTTGAGATTTTCACTGCATTGGGTGTGTTTAGTATACTGGGATTCATGGTTAATGAAAGCGGAATATCATTAAATGAAATAGCTACAAGCGGTACAGGTCTTCTATTTGTCGTATTTCCTAAAATTTTCAATATAATTGGGGACACGGCATATGTAATTGGACCGTTATTCTTCTTGGCAGTTTTCTTTGCCGGATTAACTTCATTACTAGCGTTTTTGGAACCTTTGAGTTTGGGTATTTCCAAGAAATTTTTAATCCCACGTAAAAAGGCCATGACAATTTTATGCATATTCGGATTCCTGTTATCCCTGATGTACATGACATATTCTGGAAATTACGTTCTTGGAGTTGTAGATGGCTTCCTTAATGATTTTGTAATAATACTAACCGTTATCATTCAAACAGTAATATTTGCATGGCTATTTGATCTTGAAAAATTATTGCCTACATTAAACAAATATTCAAAAATTAAAGTAGGAAGAACTTGGGTTAACTGCATAAAGTATGTTTTACCCATATTTTTATCAATATTATGGGTTTTCGGCATTATTCATTTGATTAATACAGCACATTCATCGGAAATAATTATTGAGGTACTGTTTTTATTGTTGATTATCATAGTACCATTGATTTTAACTATTCTCCCCTCCAAAAAAGTATAATCACCCATTTATACTTTTATAATTATTCTTTTTAAAAATAATTCATTTTAAGCAAATAAAATAATATCTTTTGTAAAATTACAAAAATAAATGAAAAAAATAAGGTAAAATAATAAATAATTTTATCTATAAAAATTATTAATAATAACCAAACAATAGGAGAGTATTCTTTTGACACAAATTGAAGATGCAAAAAAGGGAATTATAACCCCTGAAATGAAATATGTAGCAGAAAAAGAAAATATATCTCAAGAAAAGTTATGTAGATATATAGCAGAAGGAAAAGTAGTAATTCCTAAAAATAAAAATAGAGATACACTCCCTACAGGAATTGGAAAAGATTTACATACAAAAATTAATGCCAATATAGGTTCCTCCACGGAAAAGGAAGACATAAATATAGAACTGGAGAAAGTAGACGTACTTGTAGAGTACGGAGCAGATGCCGTGATGGATTTAAGTACCGGGCCAAAACTTGAAGAAATAAGACAGAAAATACTTGAAAAAACCAACATTCCACTGGGAACCGTGCCGATATACGAAGCAGGTGCTCAAACGTTAAAGGAAAATAAAAACATTGTGGACATGGATGATGATGCAATATTCAAAACCATAGCAAAACAGGCAAAGGAAGGTGTTGACTTCATAACAGTTCACTGCGGAATAAACAGGGAAAATGTGAAGGCCGTTAAAAATTCAGGCAGATTGATGGGAATTGTCAGTAGAGGAGGAGCATTGACTGCTGCTTGGATACTGCACAACGATAAGGAAAATCCGTTATACAAGGAATTTGATTACCTATTGGAGATATGTCATGAAGATGATGTGACATTATCACTCGGAGATGGATTAAGACCGGGCTGTATCCATGATGCAACCGACATAAGCCAGATAAGGGAATTAACGACACTTGGACAACTGGTAAAAAGATCCCGAGAAGCAAACGTACAGGTAATGGTTGAAGGACCGGGACATGTACCCATAACACAAGTAAAAGCCAATATGCAAATACAAAAAACAATATGTGATCATGCTCCATTCTACGTATTGGGACCATTGGTAACGGATGTTGCTCCAGGATATGACCATATTAATGCGGCTATCGGTGCAAGTATAGCCGGTTCAAGCGGAGCCGATTTCCTATGTTATGTTACACCTGCAGAACATCTGTCCATACCAACCGTTGAACATGTTAAAGAGGGCGTGATAGCTTCCAAAATAGCTGCGGAAGTATCGGACATTGCAAAGGAAATTCCATCAACACTCCAACGTGAATATGACATGGCTGTGGCAAGAGAAAACTTTGACTGGGAAAAACAATTTGAGTTGGCAATAGATGGTAAAACCGCCCGTCAAATATATGAAAATGGCGGAGCATCAGATGATGAGATGTGCAGTATGTGTGGAGAATTCTGTGCTATTAAAATGGTTAAAAGGTATGAAAAATAGGGTTATTGAAAAATGACAATATTTAATATAAATAAAGAACATAATACAATATTATTAAATATTATATAATATTATCACATTACAGTACAACAATTTCAGTGGAGGTAAAACAGTGGCACGAAAGGATAAAAAAACATTACCAGCTAGTGGTGCAGGTATAGTAAGATTCTTTGATGATGAAACTTCAGGAATGAAAATAACACCAAACCAAGTGGTAATAGCAACAGTTATAATTGCATTAATTTGTATAGCATTAAGATTCACAGTAAATGTGGGTTATTAAATTTATACATCCCTTCTTTTTACTTATTTTATTAACTAATTTATACTTATTTTATATTTGATTACTCATTACTATCAAACTATTTTATTTAATCATTTTGTTTACTAACATGAAATTAAAATTCCAAAGCAAATGGAGTACTTTAACGCTCTGCATGAAATCAAATCCGACAATATCTTTGAAAAATAAGAGCAAATATAATCACATCCCAATAAATAAGCAAATGTAGCATAAGTGATTTTTAAATATCATTTAACATTAATTTTAATTCAAGTTTATACTATTTTATGACTGATAATAATCTATCGATTATGAAGGATTAAAAAAATACATTTTAATACTTTTTAAAACATATCAATAATTATTGATAAAGATAAAAATAATTATAATAGGAGGAAGAGTATGATAAATACCCGAATAGCATACATTGAACCTAACTCAATGGCCAAGATATCTACCGCGATGACTTTGATTGGAAGCATAATTGCGTTAGTTATTTCAATAATTGCAATGATTTTATTAGTTAGTTCTGTACCACAATTAAAGTCATATGCTTCAAATAATGTTTCATTGTTTGTTATTCTCGGAATCATCATAGGCCTTTTAATAACGTTAATAATGAACTATATTCTGACATACCTAAATGCGTTATTATACAATTACCTGTTAAAATATTTTACAGGAATACAAGTTGAATTAACGCCTCATAATGAAATCAAAGAAATAGATATCATTCCAACGTTAAGTATAAACATAATCATCTCGGCGATTTGGTTTATAATTATAGGAATAATATTATTTTTAACATTTTCAGTAGTATTGTCAGCGTTAAGTCACGTGACAAGTGTATTTGGTAACTTAAACCTTGCCACAATTACTACCAGTTCATTAGTGGTCGTTACATTAGTCGTGTTAATAGCGTTGATCTTTTTGGGAATTATATTGGTTATCACAATGTTCATATTTAATTTCTATGCTAGACGAAATCCGTTGAAATTGGATATAACGGAAAACAATGGACTTGAATTGAAATCCATAGATGTTATGAGTTACGTGATGAGTATTGGGCTAACCACATTAACTATACAGTTAATAAGAACACTGATAAATATTATGGTTGGTGGAAGTATGGAAGTTGCTTTACTTAGTATAGTAAACACAATAGCAATTTGTTTGATATTTGCAGCCGCTGTACCCTACATCTATAATTTTATTGCTTCAAAATTTGGTGGTTTGAAGTTTGATATTGAACCTAGCAGCAATATGATTCAGGAATATCCGGTTACTGATAATTTAACAGAATCCGATATTCAACAATAAATGATAAATTGAAAAAAAATAGTGATGTGGAACATGCTTCCACTTCTCTTCACCAAAACTTTTTTTGTAAAAAAATTATAAATATTCGTAAAAAACATGATAATTTTAATTATAAATTATGATAAATATATAATATAAGAAAAATATCGGTTAATGATGATATTTTTTGTTAAAAAAATTCAAAAATACTTTAATGATGGTATGTTAATCGAATTTGATTATTTGCTGAAACATCATCTAATTAAAAATGATTATGAAATAACTTTAAAATAAGGGATGGGATAAAAATGAGTAATGAAAAAATTGTAGATAATAATCCAGAAAACTGTAAACCAAAACATATTAAAGGAGCAAATCCTAAATCTGTTCGTAATTTACACAAGAATACGATTAAACCAAAAAGTGCATCAGAAGATGTGAATATTGACAAAAATCCTTCTTCAGAAGACACAGAATACCAAAACGCTGCCAGTTATATTAAATCAAAACTAGACATTAAATTAACTAAAAGAAACAAACCAGGATTATCAGAGATAATTCTCAGAAAAAATGAAGAGAGAAAACAGAAAGAACAAGAATTAAAAGCAAAAGCCGAAGCTGAAAAAGCAAAACTTGAAGCCAAAAAACAAGAAAAAGAACAAGAATTAAAAGCAAAAGCCGAAGCTGAAAAAGCAAAAGCTGAAGCTAAAAAACAAGAAAAAGAACAAGAATTAAAAGCAAAAACTGATGCTGAAAAAGCAAAAGCTGAAACAATAATAGAAAAAGCAAAAGAAGAAACCAAAACAATGAAAGATGTTGTCAAAGAAGAAATCAAAGGAGCTACAACAAAAGTCAAAGAAAACATTGGAGAAGCCAAAACAAAAGTTGAAGAAGAAGCAACCAAAGTCAAAGAAGAAGCCAAAGTAATCAAAGATGTTGTCAAAGAGGAACTTAAACCAAAACCTAAAGAAGAAGCAAAAGCTGAAGCAGAACCAGCACCAACAGGGCCTTCATTCACACAACAACTAAGACAACAAAACAAAATACAAACAGGAACACTAGAACAAACAGAAACACCAGAAAAAGAAACAAAAACAGAAACACCAAAACCAGAAACAAAAGAAGCACCAAAAGCAGAAGCAGAACCAGCACCAGCAGGACTTTCATTCACACAACAACTAAGACAACAAAACAAAATACAAACAGGAACACTAGAACAAACAGAAACACCAGAAAAAGAAACAAAAACAGAAACACCAAAAGAAGAAACTAAAGAAGCACCAAAAGCAGAAGCAGAACCAGCACCAGCAGGACTTTCATTCACACAACAACTAAGACAACAAAACAAAATACAAACAGGAACACTAGAACAAACAGAAACACCAAAAGAAGAAACTAAAGAAGAAGCTAAAGAAGCACCAAAAGAAGAAGCTCCAGCTGAAAGTACCGGTGAAGTAAAAACATTTATTGATTTGATAAGATCTGAAAAATTACTTTAAACGTAAAGGAGAACTTTATTCATGTCTAATGAGATTAAATGTAGAGTAATATCAAAAGGAATTGAAGAAGGAGAAGCTATTGTAACTAAAGATTCCATAAGCTTTTTAGGTGGAGTTGACCCTGATACAGGTATTGTTATTGATAAAAAACATGAACTGTATGACCAATGTATAACCGATAAGATATTAATCATTCCTTCAGGAAAAGGTTCAACGGTAGGTTCATATGTTATTTATCAAATGATCAAAAACAACACCGCTCCAAAGGCAATAATTTGCCAAAATGCTGAGCCCATCATTGCAATTGGTGCTATAATATCCAAAATTCCTATGGTCGATCAACCTGATGTTGATATTATCAACCTCATTAAATCAGATGATTTGGTTAAAGTAAACGCTGACGAAGGATATATTCAAATCCAATAAACATAATCCCCCAATTTTTCTTTTTTAAAAAGATTACCCTTATTCATACTAATTAAAATATATATTAAAAAATAATAATAATCATACCCATATATCTAAAAGTATAAATTAAGGTTATACTAAAAATTATATTAACCAGTAATTATTGAACATAAAGGAGTGAAAATTATGAGCGAAGAAGTATTCATTGTAGAAGATATGATGTGCAGTGCCTGTGAAAACACCATTACAAAAACATTATCCAATAATGAAAACATATCCAATGTCAATGTAGACTTAGAAACAAAAGAAGTAACTGTTGAATATGACGAAAGCAAGTTAGACGTTGAAGAGATACTAAGTTCACTAGACAACGTTGGATTCCCTGCAACCATTAAAAAAAAACCATAAATATCGCTGGCATGACTTGTGTAATGTGTACACGCTCAGTCACGACAGCATTATCAAGAACCCCCGGAGTATATTCAGTTAATGTAAATCTGGTTAGTGAAACGGCAGATGTCCTATATAACCCTAAAAAAATATCAATAGAAAAGATAGGAGAAAAGATTAACGCAATAGGCTTCGAATATATGGGGTTACATGATGATAATTCCACCAATAATGAACTACTCGAAAAAAAACATAAGGATAGTTTAAACAAAAAGTTATATAGAATTATCATCGGATTCTTTTTTTCAGCATTATTAATGTATTTAATGTTCTCCGATATAGATTTAGGTCCACACATGTCCTACATCTTATTGGCCATTACAATCATACCCCTCATCTATGTAACATATCCAATTTTTAAATCAGGATTCAATGCCCTTAAATTACATAATTTAAACATGGATGTGATGTATTCTCTGGGTATTGGGGTAAGCTTTATAGTAAGTGTACTTAGTACATTTCATCTGTTGGGCACATCCCATTTTATGCTATATGATACCAGCATAATGTTGGGATCATTTTTAATGCTGGGCAAATACCTTGAAGATAGGGCAAAAAGCAAGACATCCGATGCCATAAACAGTTTGGTAAAGTTGAAGTCCACAACCGCGATTGTTGAAAAGATAGTTGACGGAAAACTAGTTCAACAGGAACAAAACATCAATGATGTATTGAAAGGAAATGTTGTAGTGGTAAAGCCTGGAGAAAAGATACCTCTGGATGGAGTACTTATTGAAGGAAAAAGTTATGTGGATGAATCCCTGGTAACAGGTGAATCCAAGCCAGTACTCAAACAAAAGGATTCACAGGTTATTGGCGGTTCAATAAACAAGGATGGAACATTTAAGTTTAAGGTGACAAATACCGGAGATAAGACAGTCCTATCTCAGATTATAAACATGGTCCAGGAGGCTCAAAACTCAAATCCGCCTATCCAAAAATTAGCGGACAAAGTAATCACATATTTCATCCCGACAATATTGGTAATAGCAATCATTGCATTCCTGATATGGTACTTTGTACTGGGCAGCCCATTTTTATTTAGCCTAAGCATATTCATATCAATAGTTGTCGTTGCATGCCCATGCTCACTTGGACTTGCCATACCAACAGCATTAACTGTAGGTGTGGGTCAAGCGGCAAAATATGGAATATTGATTAAGGACGGACAGACAATAGAAGTATCAGATAAGATAAATAGTGTACTGTTGGATAAGACAGGAACCATTACCGAAGGAAAACCTACACTAAGCAACATGATTAACTATTCATCCAAGACTGATGAGGAAATTATCAGGATATTGCGTTCTATTGAACAATATTCACAACATCCATTGTCATCCGCATTGTTTAATAATGAAGATAAAAGCAACTTCGAGTTATATGATGTTGAAGACTTTGAAAACATATCAGGTATGGGTGTTGTCGGAAAAATCAATGATATTGAATATTTCATAGGAAACAGGAAGCTTTTAAATGAATATGATATCACGATAGATGGACATGTTATCAGTGACTTGGAAAATCAGGAAAGTGACATGAAAACAAGCATTATGTTAGCATCCAATGAAAAAGTGCTGGCTCTTGTTTCTGTTGAAGATGCCATTAAAGAAAATAGTATTAAAGCCATTGACCAATTGCATAAGATGAATATCGAAACAAGCATGATTAGCGGTGACAACAAAAACACTTCCGAGATTGTTGCAAGAAAGGTTGGTATTGCAAATGTGATATCCGAAGCGTTACCTCAGGAAAAACTGGATTACGTTAAAAAACTTCAAAAAGAGAACAGAATTGTTGCATTTATTGGTGATGGCATAAATGATGCACCATCACTTACAAAGGCGGATGTCGGTATTGCCATAGGTACGGGTACAGATGTTGCCATAGAATCCGGAGACATGATTCTTATCAACGGTGACTTGACAAGTGCCGTTGCCGGACTGCAATTGAGCAAAAAGGTCATGGGCAGGGTTAAGCTCAATTTGTTCTGGGCATTTATCTACAATATCATATTGATACCGATAGCAGGAGGAGTGCTGATTCCATGGAATATAATATTTAGACCAGAGTATAGTGCTTTTGCCATGGCATTAAGCTCAGTAACGGTAATAACATTATCATTACTGCTTAAAAGATACACTCCCGAAATACTGAAAGAAAAATGAAATATTTTTTCTTCCTTATTTTTTTAGGACACAAGAGTATGCGACAATATGAAATTATCCTATCTTTTTATTCGACAGTACATCATATCGAATGACTAGTCCTATTTTTCAATTAAGAATAATTAATATCCCCTATTTACTTGTTCTTTTAGTTTTTAGGACAGGTATCCTAAACATATTCTATAATGATATGAGTTGTACATATCAAGAATGACTTTCCATTGTAACTATTATCCCATCAGGAGTATCTAAATGAATCTTTGACACATATACAATTATGTACTGGTTTAACTGGGACACATTTTAAAAATATGTACACACAATTAGCATTGTTCCCACAAAAACATATACAATCTCCCCATTTGACCCACAAAATCAAAACGTTCCCACAAAACCAGTATCAATTTAAATTTTGTACCCACAACACTACAATTGTACCCACAATAGTCCAATCCAATTATTAATCTCCAAGTCCACCCCCATTAAGTTACCCATCACCTGATTAACACATAATACATAGGTACACAAAACCAAAATGTTCCCACAACCAATGCCAACACATAACTTAACATACCAAATGTAGATTATCCATCTAAAAATATTAAACTAGAAACAAGCATTTAATTTAATTATCAGTTGCCATGATAATTTGATATTTTATTCAAATCCCCCCATTAATTATAGTTAGTAATTTTAATATAATGATAAAATGAAAAGAAGATTTATTGTATCATTTTCCTAAGAAAAGAATAATTATACAACAAATCCTACAAATATAAAATAAAGCCAAAAATCATTTAACCATTAGTTTTCATAGAATAATAATGTATTGTAGATGAAAAGAGCCTTTATTGAAAAGTATTGATAAATAAGAGCATGGAACAATTTCATTTTCAGAATCTATCAACATATAATATTAACAGATAAATAAAAAGAATACAAGATGTAAACATTAATGTTACGATATTGTTCGTATTAATGTGATAATACTCCCATGTTAGTATTAGTAATCCTATGACACATGATAATGATCTGTCGGATGTGGATTATGGAATACTATGTTGGACTCAGGGCCGGATATGCTTTTTCTGATGACTTTTATATTTTATTTTGCTATACCTATATATAACGAAGTAAAAATCAAACAATCACCCCCAACTAGAAGCACCAACATAGCAAAAAACGCCGAAAACACCAAAAAATAACCACCACATATACTAAAAGAAAATGAAAATCAAATAGAAATATAAAATATAAACTAATTATACTAATTTAATAAAAGACACCAACTCAGCTTGGAGTATAACTAGAACATACTCTCTAATCACAATTGTTACACAATCTCTTATAAAATATTAAAATTTATTAAGATCCATACTATAATGTGATAATATTCACCTGTTAGTCATTAGTAATCATATGAAACATGACAATAATCTCTTGGATACGGATTATGAAATATTATGTTGGGCTTCAGGCTCAGATATGCTTTTTTTGATGAGTTTTATATTTTATTTTGCTATACTCCGATATAACGAAGTAAAAATCAACCAATCACCCCAACTAAAAACACCAACATAGCAAAAAAACAAGAAAAACATCCGAAAACACCAAAAAATAACCACCACATATACATGTCACAAAACAAAACATGAAAACTAAACCCCCTAAAAGAAAAATAAAAATACAAAAAAATGCTAAGACCACCCCATAACACAAACAATACACAAACACACAAAAAATATACACTAACTTAGATACCGAAATATGCAAATAAATACCCACACCTTCACAGCACCCCCTCTACATTAAACCAAAATGAAACAAACAATAAAAAATAATAGAAAAAATATTAAAAAATTAATAACACTAAGTAAAAATACAAACAAACCGGCGAAAGAACTTTAAATAATGAAACATCCAATCTTCCCCCCCCCCCTTTAGTCTAAATATATGAATAATCCGTTAAACCCCCAACAAACGAAAAAAATTCAGATAAATAAAACAAAAACTATGAATAATTATCTTATAAAATAAAAAGCTAAAACACACTTTCTAAATAAGTAATAAAAAGATTATATTTATTAATTCGTAATTCTAAAAGATATAATTGATAATAAAATAGGATGAGATTATGTTGAATACTACCAACCTACAAATGAAAAATACATCAAAAACAATAAATTATCATAATTTATTAAAAATATCCAACAACACATACTTACTCCCACAACTCCATAATCCCATGATAAAACCTTTTTATTATCAAATATAAACATTTAAAAGAAGATGAATAAGAATGTAAAAAAATATATTCTTTAAATCTTATAGGAGGAACTATAATAACATGAAACTTAGCAAAAACAAATTGTTGTTACTTGCAATCACACTTGCAACCGTGCTAATACTAGTTACAAGCGTAAACGCAACAAACACAACCGACCACAACACTGACAATACCATCAGTGAAAAAACCAGCACACCAGCAAACAGTGAAATCAAAGAAACAACAACAACCAAAGAAAAAATAACTACCAAAAACAATAAAATAGAAGAAAAAACAATAAACAAAAACAATAAAACAGAAAAACAAACCAAAAAAGATTCCATAACAATAAATGGAATAGAATATACAAATATTATTGAAAATCAGGAAATTAATGAACCAGTTGAATATTTTAGTGAAAATACATACATTAACAATTCAACATTCAATACAGAGGAATTTCCTGGAGTAACATTTGACGATAGTAGAAGAAAAGTATTTATAAACAATTCTGATATAAATGCATTTTTATATACTGCGGATGGAGAAGTTAAAATACACAATTCCGTTTTAAATAACGGTTTTTTAAATTGGGGTGCAAGTGTTTACATATATGATACTGTTACATTAACTGATAATTTTTATTTATTAAACGATGAACAAGAAGACTTACCCTTTAATGGAGGAAATCTTGGTAAAATATATACAAACAATCCATTATTAATTCAAAAATTACAGGAAATAGGAATAGGATATGAACCACTAGATGATCCCTACGATGGAAACAATGAAATAACAAACGAAAACATCACAAGAGACATAACCATCCCAGTAACAGGAAACATCACTTTTACTAACTGTAATATCTCTGCAAAAATCACCAACCAGGGAAACATCACCCTAATCAACTGCTCACTCTCCAATAATAACATGACAACAACAGGAAGTAAAACTGATGGATTCCTACTAGAAAACAAAGGTAATGCTACCCTGCTTGATTGTCGTGTAGAAAATAACACGTTCAATACTACAGCTGATTCCATTTATTATTATATGTATCCTATTGGTGGTGCTATAAGTAATTTTGCTTTGATGAATGTTGTCAATTGTACTTTTACTAACAATAAAGTAGGACAAATTAACTCAACTGCTGATAAAAAAATTGGTGTAGGATCATGTTTATATAACAATGCTACACTTAATATCGCAAATAGTTCTTTTGACAACAATTGGGCTGGTTTAGAAGGTGGTGCAATTTATAGTAGTTCAAATGCAATACTGAATATTGACAAATCCCAATTCAATAATAACTCTGCTACTTTTTACGGAGGAGCAATCTATATTGATTTTAGACAAGGAACTTCCTGGACTCTAAATAACACACTTGGATACAATATAACAAACACTTTCTTCACAAACAATAGTATTGACAATCAAGTAGATGGATCACATATTGGTGGAGGTTATCTATCAGGTGGTGGAGCATTATGGATAGGATTTGAAAATGGTGTCATCGATAACTGCGAATTCATAAACAATAATGTAGGAACTAAAGATGGAAAAATAAACTTCAATACATTCTATGGTGGAGCAATAATACTATCCTCAGGTTCACACAACATAACCAACACAAAATTCATAAACAACACAGCAGAAGCAGGAGCAACAATATACATCTCCGAATATATGTCAGATTTTAAAACAACTATAAACAACTGTACTCTTGAAGAAAACTATATAGAACGCAACGAAGATTTATTAAGTAGTATCATAGCTAATAAAGGAACTATAAACATTTTAAATTCCGAATTTAAAAATAATTATAATGCCACCAATTTAATAGCAAGCACTGCAGGATATTCATATGCACCAGATGAAAACAATCACCCAAAAATCATATCAAACAATAAGTTTATCAATAACAGTATGACTTCAAATACACTATTTTCACAATACCAAAACAACTGGACAATATCAAACAATATATACATGAATACAACAATAGACGACACCCTCAACCTAGACATACCAAGTAAAGTCTACACAGATGAACCAATAACAATTACAGGAACATACCATATCAACAACCCACAAGACTATGACACAGACATATTAGATCAAACTAAGTTCAATATATTCCTTAACGGTGAATTTTACCAAACAGTTGACACCCTTGAATTTACTATCACACCTACTGCAGGAAACATGATAATAACAGTACAACCTACCATTTCACAGACCAGAAAATCAGCCAGCATAAAACCAACCACATTAACCAACATAATAATAACACCAGAAAACTACAGCGAATACATCTATGAAGGAAAACTACTAGTTGCAACCAAAGACACTAAAATACTATTCCAGGGAACATTCACAGATAAAGAAGACATAGCAATTAACACAGAGGACATTATCTTAGATGGAAGTGGTGCAACCTTTACCAACACGATTTTCAAACTAGAAGCAAGTGGCATAACACTCCAAAACATGTTTATCAACAATACACAAACCGAATATCCAATCGTAAACTCAAAAGACAACAACATTATTACCAATAACACAATCATATTAGTAAATACTGATGGAAAAACGGCAGCAATATACAACAAGGCCAACAACACTATCATATCCAAGAATAAAATATTTGTCGATGGACCAGCATACACCATTAACTATTCTGAAGGCTATGGAGTAGCCAACACCCAGGCAATACTACTGCTTGGCGGAGACCAGAACATAGTAGAATACAATGACATTGAAGTAACAAGTAGTGGAACTAGTGGAGTATATGGTACTGTAGAAGGAATAACCAACCACAAACAGGCAACTAACACACAGATTAGATACAACGACATTACAGTCGGCGGAAACGGCAAATTCAACTACGCAATAAACACTCTAGCAAACGTTGAAAACATCAGCATCACAGGTAACAACATCATAGTGACCGGTGAACGTTATGCTGCAGGTATACAAGCTGGAAACAGCGCACAAAACATAGTCATAAACGATAACAACATCAAATGTATCTGTCAAAACACTACACCAGTTGATGAGGAAGCTATTACCTATGGTATTATCACAACCAACATGGGAAGCGGAGTATCAAGTAACATCAACATCACCGACAACAAGATAGATCTTACTGGAACTGTTAACTATGGTATAGAAGTATACCAAACAACCAATACCCTAATAACAGACAACATAATCAATGTAAATGGCTTACAAAGCATGGGAATAGGATACTCACACAGCCCAAACAGCACAATAACCGGAAACACCATCTTAACAAATGGAGACAGCACCATACCATTAGGAACCGTTACAGAAGAAATACAACCAGCAAACATCGGAATACAAATACAACAAGACTCAGACAACATTCTAATAGAAAACAACACCATAACAACAAATGACAAAGCAAACAGAGATAATACAATAAACACAGATTCACTGAACACAACAATCAAAAACAACCAACTAACAAGCAGCACAGGATATGGAGCAGACACCATCAAAACAAGCCAAACAGATACCATGATAGAAAACAACATAATAGAAACAACAACAACACTATCTGATATCTCAGCATTAATAAACACACCAACCACACTAACAGCAACAGTAACCACAGAAAATGGTGACAACATAAACGGCGGAACAGTAACATTCACAGATGCTAATGGTAACACCATAGCAACAACAGCCGTAACAGACGGAACAGCAACAGCAACAGCAACATTCACACAAACAGGTGAAAGCACAATCACCGCTACATACACGCCAACAAGCACAGGACTAACAGACAGCTCAACCGAAGCAACACTCACAGTCAAGGACAAATTCCAAACCAGTATCACAATCGATGAAATAACAGCAACAGCAGGAGAAACAATCACAATCAAAGCAAATGTACTAGATGAAAATGGTGACGCCGTAACCGGTGGAAAAGTAACATTCAAAGTAAACGGTAAAACCATCAAAGACGCAAGTGGTAAAGTAATCTATGCCAAAGTAGTTGACGGTGTAGCAACCGCCCAATACACTGTACCGGAAAACCTTGGCGGACAAGACATCACACTTACAGCAGTATACAGTGGAACAAGCAAATACAACAAAGAAACAACAACAATCACAACAACCGTCACAGCATCTGAAGCAACACTCACCATAACACCAATAACAAGTGACGTACAAACAGGCAGTACAGTAACACTTAAAGCTAAAGTAGCAGTTGGTGACAAAGCAATCACCGCCGGTAAAATAGTCTTCAAGATAAACGGTAAAACTGTTAAAGACGCTAATGGTAAAGTTATCTATGCTAAGGTTGATGCTAATGGTGAAGTAAGTGTAGACTACACCATACCTGAATCATTCAAAGCAGGAACTTACAACATTGAAGCTGTATTTACCGCATCCGGTTATGAAAAATTAACAGATAATACTACGATGACTGTTGTAAAATCATAAAAAAATATACTCATACAAGCAATTTACAACATATCATCCGTTAATTATATTGGATATAACTTAATAATAGACTATGAATAATAAGACTGATGTGGAGATAACACTTCTCCACAACACTTTTTATTTTTGAAATTATTATATTGTTTTTAATTTTTTAAATCTATCAACAACGTCTTTTTCTTTTTAATTAGTGTACACTTGTGTTGTCGTGATGTTTTCATTACTCAACGATGTTAGAATCCATTACGATCTTTACTATGGTATTTTTAAAAATCTAATTTTTACATAGCTTACTTCATAATTACATAATTTATATACTATTTTTTTACTTTATTATCTTGTATCATATTCAATTTTTCCAGTATTATCTGTTCGCATATTATACAAATATACGACAAAACAACACAAAACACACCCCACAAAATAAACAAAACAACAATAATATCAATCATTCGATAAACAAAATAACTATAAAATACAACAAATACTAAAAAATAAAAAAATCAACTTTTCCCAACACAAAATAAACAAATCACCAAAAAAATACCTCACAATACAAAAACATAGAAAAAAAATACATGACCTACAACTATAAAGAACAAACAAAAAATAAGATATTAATAGATTTAACTTAATAAATATAACAAGCACATCATATACGCCATATATTGTATACTCTTTAAATAATTAATTATAAATCAAATCAATTATTTTAGAAAAAAGATTAAATAAAAAAGTAGTATCAAAGAACAAGTATGATGTATCATCATAATTGTTGACACGTTCATTAAACGTTCTTTTTCATTATTTCCCTTAGGACTGATGTTGCAAAGCATCCTTTTGGTATGAAAAATTCGACTTCTATTGCATCGTCCATTTTTTTTACATTTGTTTGGTCGACCTTGAATCGGACTGATCTTCTTATTCCATGACTTCCAAGTTTTGGTGTTTTTGGACATGCAAATGCTTCCTTGGATACCTGTTCTTCTTCTATGATTTTCTTTTCTATTTCACCTTGAATTCCCTCTGCAAATGGAACTTTTGAACCTATTAGTGGTGCGGTTGGATTTAGTGTGAACTTATTTATATCCTCTTCAATGGTATCTTCATCTATTTCATGTACCCATCGTTCTTCTTTGTCTATGATTATATCTCCTGGATAATATTTGTTTATTCCTATTTTTGAACGTTCGTTGATGATTTTATTGAATAGGTATGACTCATATGCGTTTACGAACATTCTTTTTAATGGTTTTGGTAATGCCTCTATTGATTTTATATAATCCTTTTCTTCCAGTTGCCCCTTTTTGTTTGAATGTATTAATTCTTGAAGCATGTATTTTTCATATCTCATGCTTTTAGGCATAAGATCATATGATTCTTGTAACTTTCCTTCATCGTATAATTGTCTTGCTTGATAGGCCTGTTCATATTCACCATCAGCAGGATTTCCTATATATGTGTCGACTGCTTTTTTAACATTTCCTTCAACTAGTGCTTTTCCAACAAGATGGGTATTGGACCTTAGCTCCCCGAAACGCTGATAACCATAATAATTTGGAACACCGGTTAATTCAAGCGAATCCAATACACTTCTGGCATTATCACATGCCTCATCGGGATTTTCAATATCCCTGATTACTATTTTGAACTTGTTTCCTTCAAGCTGACCTATTCTTAGTTTTTTCTGATTGGATTTTATATCCAGTATCTTCACGTTATAAAGAACATCCTCCAAATCATCGGGCAATTCCTCCGGAGTTATGTTACTTACACATATCCATTGACGGGTTATGGCTGATTTATCTTTCATACCTGCAAAGCCCATTCTTTTTCTGCTTAGATGTAAATGTCTTGCCACATCCAATACGATGTCCAAAGTTGTTTTTCCATTCTTTTGTATTTCAATCCACGTATTTGGTCCTTCACCTGTAGGTAAGGCCAATGGAACTTCTTCAACATAGAAATCCTCGTTACTACATCTTATCATTCCACCGGTTCCCTTAAAATCTGTTATAAAATTCTCTGCATTTAACAATATTAAATCCTCCGTAAAATTAGTAAAAATGATATTTAAAAAGAAAAAATAAAAAAATATTGGATTATTATCCTTCGGATTCTGGCGTATTAACTGGTTCCAGATTATCAGAAGTATCCGAATCACTTCCAGGATTATCTGCAGGAACAGGATTATCTGCAGGAACAGGATTTACTGGTTCTTCAGTGCCGCTATCAGCCTGATTCGAATTACCTTCATCTGTCGTGGCAGTTCCAGTATCAGTACCGGTAGAGCTAGAAACTTGATTTGATCCACGATTCGTTGTATTTTGAGAAGATACCACATCTGATTCAATGTCATTAGAGTCATTATTGGAATCCTCCTGGACCAATAATGATAAAGTGTCATTTGTAGATTTTTCTATTAATGATATGATATTGTCTTCAATACCTGTTTCATGAAGTGATGGTACGAATGCGTAAGCTAAAACTAAGGACAATATCAAAATGACCGGTATCATGACCAGTAAAAACTTTTTATCCTTATTGAGTATCTCTTCAAGTTTTTTATTTTCCATATGAATCTCCTCATCTCTATATTTATATTACTTTTTCATAACATAATAAAGTATTGAAAAATATAAAATAATATTTTTTAAAAAAAATAGTTCAAACATGAAAAAATAGCAAGATAATATAAAAGAAATTAGGAAGATGATGAATAGGTTAATAATAAAAACCAGACAAATACTTTGAAAAAAAAAATTTAAGAAAAAAATAATAGAAAAGGATTTAATATTTAAAAACCAAATATTATAATAAGTTTAAATATTTACGTTGGAGGGATAAATATCATAGAAAAAGTATCAAAAACTATGATTGCTCTGATAATAATAAGCGTTATTTCCCTGTTATATGCTTTAATTGGACCTATGAAAAATTTATTCATATTTTTAGCAATATTTACTGTGGAATTTATTATTATTGGCCTGTCAAGTGCTAATATTCTATATCCAAAGGAAGATATAAAGTATATGGCTAAAAAGCCAATACAAGTGATTACTCTAGCGATATTTTTATCATTAGTCGGTATGATAATAACCAAATCTCTTATTGGTGCTTCAACAAGAAATTTCATAATAGTATTGTCAATAATCAGCATCATAGTCACTTTACTAACTAACTTTGAACATTCAAAGAATTTCGATTACAGTGACAATAAGATAGTCAAAAAATACTTTAGTAAAGGTACTCATGAATCAATATATGCTATTGCAGTTTATTGTTTGGTTAGTTTCTTTGGAATTAATGTACCGCCATTTAGTGTTATACCATTATGGTTTGGATTATGTGTGCCATTCCTATTGTTTATTCCAGGATATCTAATTACAAACACGGTAATACCTAAAAAGGATGAAATTGAATTACCTGAAAGACTGGGAATCTCAGTATTTTTAAGTCTAATCACCATGTCAATCATAGGATTTGCTTATGCACAGTTAAAACATGGATTGAACATGAGAATAGTGACTTTAATATTGGTATTTATGACATTGTTCATATTAATCCCATTATATCTTATTAGAAGTAGAAATATACCATTAAAAGTTAGGTTTAACCATCCGTTAATTGAAAGACTATTGGTATTAATGGCAATAATCAGTTTAATCTTAGTCATACTCTCAGGAATATACGTTAACACGTTAAGTTTAACTGCAAATCCTGGAAATACAACATTCACGATTGAAGGAATCACGGCATCAAATAGTTCGGATGGATATTATTCATTTGATGAGGGACAAGAAGTAGAACTGAACATAAGTTTAACAAATCAGGAAAATGAAGACGTTAATTATAAGGTGGTTATAGAGAGTAAGAATGAATCCGGAAACACTACTGTAGATGAGCTTACAAAAAGCCTGAAAGTTAACGAGTCGGCCAAAATACCTGTGAACATTACTATGACACCGGGTAAAAAGGATATTACGTTTACATTATATAAAAATGATAAGGTATACAAGATACGTCATTTATATGTAAATGTAGGAGGAGAATCTTCTGAAACTGAAGGAGAATCTTCAACATCGGGCGGAGAATCTTCAGAATAAAAAAAAAAATAAGTATTATGCTGGAAATATTATTTTCCAACAGCATAATATTTAAAACCTAATTTTTTCATATAACTATTTTTAAATTGATTTCTACCATCAAAGATTATATCATTATTTAAAAGGTCTTTCATTCTATTAAAGTCTGGACTTCTAAATTCTTTCCACTCGGTTAGAAGCACCAGTGCATCAGCATCTTTTAATAATGAATATTTATCATCATAATAATTTATATCCAAATCCTTGAAATAATACTCTTTTGCTACATCCATGGCCTTCGGGTCATATACATTGATTTTCGCACCCATCTTAAGCAGTTGTCTGATGACAATTATGGATGGTGCTTCCCTCATATCATCGGTTTCAGGTTTGAATGCCAGTCCCCATATGGCAAAGGTTAATCCCTCCAAATTATCGCCCAGCACATCAATGATTTTATTTATAAGATAATATTTCTGAGAATTATTGACCTTTTCAACACTTTCCAGCAGTACAGGGGTGTAATCATGATCCTTTGCCGTTTTAATAAGTGCCGTTACATCTTTTGGAAAACAACTTCCACCATATCCGCATCCGGCATATAGGAAGTTACTTCCTATCCTGGAATCACTACCCATTCCTTTACGTACATAGTCAATGTTCGCACCGACCTTGTCACATATATTGGCCATTTCATTCATGAATGAAATTCTGTTGGCCAACATGGAATTTGAAGCGTACTTGGTCATTTCAGCACTGCTTACATCCATTACAATCATCCTTTCATGATTCTTTGTGAACGGTTCATAAAGTGTTTTCATCATTTCCTCTGAATCCTCATCATCACATCCAACCACAATCCTGTCTGGCCTCATGAAATCATTGACCGCATTACCCTCTTTTAGAAATTCCGGATTTGAAACAACAGATACATTGAAATCCTTTCCCCTTTTGTCCAGCTGTTGTTGAATGATTTTTTTAACTTCATATGCCGTGCCTACAGGTACTGTTGATTTGTCCACAACTATAATATCATGAGTAACTATCTGCCCGATTTCCTTTGCCACTTGATGTACATACTGCAAATCAGCACTTCCATCTTCACCCATTGGGGTTCCCACAGCTATAAAACATAAATCGGCATTTTCCAATCCTTGTGATAAATCTGTTGTAAAGTGTAAGTTTCCTCGTTCATAATTTTTTTTAATCAATTCCTCTAATCCAGGTTCATATATTGGCACTATTCCTTTTTTCAATGATTCTATCTTTTCTTCGATTACGTCAACACAGTAGACCTCATTTCCCATCTCTGAAAAACAAGTCCCTGTTACCAATCCCACATAACCCGTTCCTATAATAGTTATATTCATTAGATAACCTCAAATGTTTATACTTTAAAAAAAATAATTCGAACATATTACTATTATTTATTTATCAAATAAATCTAATTTAAAATTTTCTAAAAAATAGTTATCCTCCTATCCTTGTATTAGATAGGATTCAAAAAAAGATAAGGTAATTATTGTACTTGACAAACAATAAACCTATTGTTTTCAAATACCTTTGTACCCACTTGTATTTGATTGAAGTTGTAGTCATCAATCTCTTTTGTAAAGTAGTATACCGGATAATAGTCCCCTTCTACATATACCACGTCCAAATCGGAGTAATCGGTGGAGTTGTTCATTACCAGTGACTTATCATATACAATATATGATATGTTCTCATCGGCCAGTGCATAACTAGATGATTTACGTGATGATGGACTGGTATACACATCGAAGCTGTAATGCATTGGTATTACATCACTACTTGACAATATCATTCCAAAGAAGAGATTGTTTGTTATCATTGATTCATTGATTGATGTATTTTGTGTCTTAAACCAGTCAATTACCTCTGTCTCTTCAGCTGAAGGTGGTGCTATGTGAAACTTTGATTGGGACGTGCTTACACTGGAGTATTGGAATGATTCATCAGATAATGAAAATCCCAAACTGATTAGTGAGAGCAATAAAAGCACGACTATCGACATGTAAATAAACTTGTTATTATCCTTTTTATAGTTTTCCAATAGTTGGCTAAAGGCATATCCACCCAGAAGAACTGTTGGAATTACAAAGTATATCAGCATTCTGTAAGTATAAACCGGCACTCCAATCCAGTGTAAATTACTGATAATAAATGCCAGTAATGCCCATATAGCTATAAATACATGTTTTCTATTTTTTATTGAGTAGACAAATCCTATTATGCCTAATATCAATGGCAATATGCTTACACATTTAATGTATCTTTCAAGTCCCATCGCCTTTTGGCCCATGAACAGTGACATAGGATCGTTTATTATTGAAAAGGTCCCGTTCAATAGCTCCAATGCCTTTTCAGGACTTAACATGTTTATCATCATATACCCTATAGCCAAGACCACCAGCAGTGGTATGAGAAACATGAGATAGGATGAGATTACACGTAGTTTTCTGGATAATATCAGATATATCAGGGATAATGCGGATATTATGGCCACATAATATACGAATGTTGAAAAATGAACCGCAAGTATTAATAATCCCATCAGTACACTTATAAATACATACCATATGTTTTCATTATCAATGGCCATGTAATAGAAGTACACTCCCCACAAGAAGAATATTACCGCTATTGTCTCCGGAATAGGAAGTAACAAACGCGTAAACATAAAACTTGCCAACAACAGCATACCTGATACGCATCCTGCAACTGATCCATACAGTTTATGTGAAATATATACTACACTTATCACAGCTACCGTTACAAAGACAACCTGAAATACTTGAGCAGATTGTATTAGGCTTAAACCTGATATTGATGATGTGAGAATCAACAATATGTGAAACAGTGGTGCATATCCGATGGTTTTACCTATAGGAGCATTCAACAATGGGTCGGTAGTTGTCAATCCATTAATCAGGTATGCTAATGAATAGTTTATATGCGTATATATGTCCCAGCTCAATGGCCCATTAGTAGTTAATGTCACATATAATGCTATCAGAAACGTAAGTATTATAGGGACAATCAATAATTTTTTGTTTTCATATTTAATCATTTTATCACTAATTTTTTTTAATTGAAGAAAATCTAGTAGGCATTTTGATCAAATAGCAACATTGGAATTGTTCTTAAAAATATTTTTATATCCAACCATATAGACCAATTTTCCACGTAGAAAATGTCATATTTAATACGTTCAACTATGGATGTATTTCCACGATATCCATTTATCTGAGCCCATCCTGCCATTCCCGGACGTACATGATGTTTAATCATGTATTTTGGTACTGATTCCCTGAATTTCCTAACAAAATATGGGCGTTCTGGTCGTGGTCCAATAAGACTCATATCTCCCTTAAGTATATTGTAGAATTGCGGCAATTCGTCAATACTTGTTCTTCTTATGAACTTACCGAAGTTGGTGACTCGGGGATCGTTTTTTTGAGTCCACTTTTGATCATCAACATATTCATTTTCAATAGTCATACTTCTAAACTTATATATCATGAAAACCCTACCGTTTTCACCTACCCTTTCCTGTTTATATATTACCGGACCGGGAGAGGTTAATTTAACCCCCATGGCCACTAGAATTAATAACGGTGAGATTATTATAGATACCACAATTACAAAAACCACGTCGAATATTCTTTTTATGTATCGGTTAAATGTAATATCCAACGGTAAGTTTCTGACACTAATCAGTGGAATATCATCAATCAACTCTACATTAAAGTTACTTGATACATACTGATAGTAATCAGGGACGATATCAGCACGTACTCCCATCTTTTCACAACTTTCTATAATCTGTCCTAATACATTGTAATGTCTTGGAGAGATACTTACGATAACCCTGTCAACAAGGTTACGGGCCAGTATTTTTTCGATGTCCGTTATTTTACCGATTACCTTAACATTGTTAATTTCACCAGTCACGTTATCATCCAAAAATCCCATGATTTTATATCCGAGATATGAATTAACACTTATTGTATCGGCTAATCTAGCACCTACTTCTCCTGCGCCAATTATCAAAACGTATTTGATGTTAAAACCTTCCTGACGGAATTTTCTTAGAGTTAACCTTAACAATGACCTTTCTACAGCGGCAAGTACGAATGTTACCAGGAGTATTGAAACTATGTAATATGCATCAACTCGAATCACGTTCAATAATAGCAATACTGACATGAATATAAATTCCACTACAATAACTCTTAAAATCTTGGATGATTCTGAAAAAATACTTCTGTTGGTCCTTTGAGGAGTATATAAACCAAATATATAGTAAAAAAGTATATAACTTGGTATTAAAAAGATATATAAAACCAACTGTGACAAATAATCATGATTAAAGAATAAATGAGTGTATTTTGTAAATATTGATGAATTAACTATCGATACGGCAAATAGTACAATTAATGCATCAATTACAACATTCATCATATTAAATAATCGTTGGTTTTCTCGAATCATAATACCACTCTATTACTATTATTTATAGTGATTTTAAATATAATATTTTTCTATTAAAAAAAAAGTTGAAAAAAAATATAATGGGAAAAGAAAACCAAATAAAATTTGAGAATCTGGATTACAAGAATAAAAGCTTGATGTAATACAAGGACCATATTCCAACATGGGTAATGACATTTATTAAAATATTATCAGAGGCTTTATAATGTTTATCGTAAAATATTTGCATTGAATTGTGAAATTCATACAATAACTTTTTGGATTTGCCACTGGCCCCCTTATAATGTGTTATTTCTGCCTTTCCATAATACACGACATCATAACCCAATTGCTTGATGTTGTAGCATAGCTCAATATCCTCACCATACATGAAATATGATTCATCCAAACAGCCACACTTTAGCATTACATCTCTTGGAATTAACATGAACGCCCCCACAACACAATCGACCGGATAAACCTCATTTTCATCAAGATATGATAGATTATATCTGTTGAATCTCCTGCTTTTTGGAAATATCTTTGATAAACCCGTTAATCTATAGAATGATACTTCGAATGTGGGAAAAGATCTTCTGCATGCTTTATCCAAATTTCCATCGGGTAAAACCACCTTACATCCCAGACATCCGATGTTTGTATTTTCCTTTATATGGTACAAGCATTGATTTATCGTGTTTTCCTTTACTATGACATCACTATTTAACAGCAGTACATATTCACCTGTAGATTCTCTTATTCCAATATTGTTGGCCGTTGCAAAGCCGTCATTGTTATCGTTTTGTATAAGTGTGACATTCTCATAATCAGAAAAATCATTGCATAACATGTTAAAACTATCATCGGGTGAATCGTTGTCAACTATTACTATTTCATATCCTATATCATTTACTGTGGCAAGTATTGACATTACGGTATCCTTTGTTAATTGATAAGTTGCATAATTGACGATTATTATAGACAAATCCATATAACTCCTCCCTATAATATGTATCCCAATGTATTTTTAATCATCAGCCATTCAATCTTCAAGAGATTTTTATGTGATGTTATTTCAGTCTTTTTGAGTTTGTTTCTTGTGGACAATCCTTCATTTATTCCTTCAATGTATTCATCAGCATATCCTTTTTTATAGAAGAAAAGAATTTTAATCAATATTCCAATCATGAAAAAGATTGCATTAACGATTAACATCCAATTTGGCATGTTTTTATAGATTAAGTATATGTTGTTTCTTGCAGATATTTTTACCTTGAATGGATTGTATCTTGATCCGGTCGTTGCACTTCCATGGTGGTATACTATTGCATCTGCACAATAATATGAGATATAACCATGGATTCTGGCTCTGAAGGATAAATCCATATCTTCAACATAACTTTCAAAGTTTTCATCAAATAATCCTATTTCATCGAAGTACTCCCTACGATATAAAGCCGCACCTGCACATGCACTGAATACTTCACAGCTGGTTGTATATTTGGATATGTCCCTGTTGTTTCCTCTTTTTTTACTCCAGGAGAGTATTGTGTATTCGTCACCTGCATCATCAATTAACTGCGGGTTGTCATATTGAATCATTTTTGAGGATACTGAAAATATTTTTGAGTCAATCGCTATTGTTTTTAATAGCTCTTCAATCGTATCATCGCATACAACCGTATCATTATTTAATAAAAACAAGTAAGGAGTTTTGGCTACCTTGATTGCCTGATTAACAGCTTTTGCAAATCCTTCGTTTTGTTTATTGACTATTAATTTTATTTGAGGATAGTTTTCCTTGATAAATAATACGCTGTCATCCTGTGAGTTATTATCAACGATGATTATATCAAAAGGTGTTTTTATTTTATCTAATGAAGAAAGCAGCTCTTTTAATAAAGAAACATTGTTATAATTTGGTATTATTACACTTACTTGAGCATTCATAGATACACCTCAATAAAAATTTTTGAAAAAAAAGTAGGAGAAACGGGTTATAAAAGTTTGTTTTTCTGCACATAGTCAATAAACTCATTACAGACAGTGTTTACTTCCCCTTTAGACATTAATTGTCCTTGATTTAACCATACTGCCTTGTCACATAAATCCCTTACCTGTGCAATGGAGTGTGATACAAACAGCAGTGTTACATCATCCTGCATCATATTGGACATTCTTTTCTTACATTTTTTCTGGAAGGAAATGTCCCCTACTGACAACACTTCATCCAATATCAATATTTCAGGATTTACTGATGATGCTATTGAGAAGGCTAGACGGGATTTCATACCTGATGAATAGTTCTTTACAGGTACATCTATAAAATCACCTATCTCAGAAAATTCAACTATTTCATCGAATTTATCTTCCATGAATGCTTTACTATGACCCAATATTGCACCATTTAGGAATATGTTTTCTCTACCGGTGTAATTTGGATCAAAACCAGCACCTAATGCCAACAAAGGAGCTATTTTTCCGTTTATCTCCATACTTCCCCGAGTAGGTTTCATAACTCCTGAAATAATTTTTAGAAGGGTACTTTTTCCAGCACCATTTAACCCTATGAATCCTATCTTATCTCCCCTGTTTATCTCAAAGGAGATATCCTGTAAGGCCCAAAATGATTGAAATCTTAGTTCTCTTTTTATTACTTTGATAAAGTACTCTTTTAAGTTATCTGTCTTTTCCTGACTTAAATTGAATTCCATGCTTATATTATTAGCCCTAATTATCACATCATCATCCATAATTTCCCCTCACTATACATATAATATAAATTTATCCTGATATTTGTAAAATAACAACAAACCAATTATTAACAGCACCACTGCAAATATTGCGGGATAGTAAATCATAAATGGATCATATAATTTCCCATACAAGAAACAATCCCTTAATGCCTCGATTATCTGTAATATTGGATTATATGTCTGAAATACTCTGAAACGTGCAGGCACTATATCTGCCGGGTAAAATATAGGCATAGCGTACATCAGCATTGTACAAAATACCGCATACAAGTGTTGCATATCCCTAAAGAATACATTTATCGTAGCCATTATCAGACCGGCAGCTATCGTAATGATAACCAATATCAGTATAGGCAGGCTTGCAAACAATATGAAAACTGTGAATTTCACATTCAGTACGAACATTATCCCAAATAATACCGATAATGAAAGAATATATGTTATAAAGTTTGATATAACTGCAGATACTACATAGATATACTTCGGAACATACATAACCTTCCAAATACCCGATGACGAGATAATACTTCTCATAGCCTGAGTAGAACCGCTTCTAAATAAACTGAAAGCAGTCATCCCGGTCAAATAATAAATTGGATAATTTTCTACACGTTTAAATAATGTGGAAAAGATTATTGTTAATAATATCATGGAAAGTAATGGGTCAAGTAAACTCCATAGAATACCCAATACAGACCTACGATATTTGATTTTTATATCACGTCTTACTAATTCAGCCAATAACGGTTTATATTTATTGAAATTAGTAAAAATTCTGTCAAATCCAGCGTTATTCATAATTAATCCCCATTTATGATAGAATTTAAATTTTTCATATAATATCGATTATTGATATACAAAAAATGACATATGAAAAATATATTCAACCATAAATTAACTATTATAATATTATGTAATCCAAACATATTAAATATTTTTATACAAAAAGAGGTAAGGAAATTATTTAAATAATTTTATAAATTGATTGACCCTCTCACTGTAGGTGTGTTGGGAGATGATGCTGACATCATACTCTCTACTATGACCCAAGTTCTCATCAATCAATTCCTTTAATTGCTCAGGAGAGGTGTATGTTAAGACCCTATTCTCAAACAATTCATCCAATCCATCAATGTCATCAGATATCACGCATGCACCACATGCCAATGCATCGAAAATTCTATTTGATATGAATCCTTTCTCACGCATATCATCCCAATGATCATTTAAGAGAATATCACAGGACGAATAAGCATATCTTAACTGTTTATTGTCTATATGATCTGCCTGGATATATTTCTTGTTAATTAATTTATTCCAGTCTGAACCATACACTGCCAAGTCATGCTCTGTTGGAAGCAGATCCTTAATTATTTTCCTATAGACCTTTCTTGAGTTTCCCACAAACAACAGTTCATGCTTATAATCCTCATTATAATCAGGATAGAATCTGTTTGTATCTGTACATTGCCACATACACTCTACAGGAGTGTCTATTTTTGAGGATATTTTTTCAGCCCACTTCTTTGATGCTATGAATACATAATCATATGAGCAATATTCATTCAGTCCCACCAAATCCGGATGAGATATGTTCCACATTATGTTTAAATGTGCAAGTTTTGTCTTATATCTGGATAAACCCCTCAATACTATTACAGCATCACATATTGAATCAGTATCATCCCCCCATTGTGGCAATACCTGTAATTTTACGGCATATCCTCTTTTGATAAATTCCTTCATCAGTCCCTCTGCCAAATAGAAGTCACCCCATTTATGTGCTTCATTCCATGAAGGGGCAGGTATCTTTATTGCTATCTTATATTTATCATAATATTCTGTTAGTATTTGCTTGAATCTGTTTGCCCTGTGGGAATAGGTATGATTGTTTAATACTATTTCCTGCAACTGTTGTACCTTTTGGTCATATTCATTTTTATTTTCAAGGTAATGAGTCAGTTGTTCTTGTAATTCCTGTTGTGAATGATATTCAGGTAGTTTTCCATCGAACACTTCCATATTTCCTTTAGATCCATTGGTAAATACCAATCTGCCACAACTGATGGCGTCAAATACACGGCTGTTGACGGATCCAAAACCACGAGTCACATGATTGGCATCATCCAATACGACACGACATGATGCGTAAACACCCGGCAAATCACCATAACTGACAAAACCACTGGAATACTTACTCAATGAGGAAACCTTCTCCCAATTGGCACCATACAACTTAAATGTATACTCATCATCATCGGGATTTAAACAGTCAACAATCTCACGGTCAGCATTCCAATAACTGCCGGTAAAACAGTAATCACATGTAAAATCATCAACTACTGAAACATCACCGTTAAACATGGAAGTATCAGTAGCCAATGGAAACAGGAATGCTTCCATACCTGTGTGTTGGCTGACAAAGTCACAGGCTAAGCTGCTGCTACATAAGACTATATCATACATCATAAAATATGGCATGGATACCCAACGTTCAAACCAGTTTCTAAGCCATGCAACCTTAACGAGCATGGAATTGGCACAACGTACCTTACTTAGGTCATAGCGATCCAACAAGCTAATAATAACATCCACATCATCATCAACATAATACCAGCTGCGTCTTCCACGCTGTGGTAAAAACTTGACTGTCCAACCGAATTGTTCGAATCTTCCAGCCAATCCAAGTGCAGTGAAATAATCACCTGCCGTGGCATCTTCACCATCTTCAGTTACAACAAATGCGACTGTTAAAGGACTGTCACTGAAAATTCGCTTTCCATTTAATTTGTCATCGAACAATTTCTTACGAAGCCAAGAGTTCCAGCGCTCCACAAAGACACGCCTATTGTTCAATCGACGATTGCGAACCTCACGATTACTGTCCGTTTGTTGTGTGCCGAATTCATAATGATACAGACGGGCACGTCCATCACAGAGAATATCCAAACCGTTACGCACAAGTTTCAAACAAAAGTCCACATCCTCATATCCATATACATATGACTCATCAAATCCACCGACCGATTCAAAATCATCACGACTTACCAATAGACAGGCAGCCGTAACTCCTGCAACGGAAAAAACATCACCTGTGGAATCATATACTTCCACACCATTTTCACGATTGAATGGACGTATAAAACCCTCTGATTCCTTAAAAATTATTCCATTGTGTTGGACGGAGAATGATTTTTCATGATTTATTCTGTTACTGGAACAGTCCGGGTAAAATAAACGAGCTCCAACTGCACCAACATTTTCATCGGATAACATTGAATCCATCATGAAATTTAAAAAACCGCTGAGTGGTTCGACGTCATTGTTTAAAAATAAAAGGTATTCTCCACCCGCAACTTCCAACGCCTGATTGTTGGCATGTGAAAAGGATTCGTTTACGTCATTTTGTATACATGTAATGTTTAAATTGTTTAAACTGTTAATGAAGTCCACAGAATCATCACTGGATGCATTATCAACAATTATAACCTCAAAATTAGGATAATAATCAATTATAGCATCTATTGCATTGAATAAACGTTTCAAGTGACCTAGACCATCACGATTAACAATCACGATAGAAACCAAAGGGGCATTTTCATCAAAAACAGGAATGCTATTTAAATCAATATCTTCAATAACATTAGCCAATTCTATCATCTCTTCTGAAGATAAAACACGCTTAGGTCTTCTTATTTCCTTAATTTTATTTGATAATTTATCCTTTAATAAGTTTTTGGAGTCGATGACATTATTGCGTATGAGACGTAACTTATCAAACTCCTGAGATTCCCTGATTTGTTGTGGTATTTTCATAAGACATTCCCCTTTGGTAATATATACTTATCTTTTTATTTCATAGATTAAAAATGTTCTTAATTAATAATAAGATTAATTAATAAAATAGAATATAATAATATATTAATAAGAAAAATTATTAGAATAGGGATTATATGTTAAGTAAAAAGAAAATGATTTTAATTGGATTGATTATAATCCTCGTAGCAATAGGAGGTTATTTCTTATTCAATTATGCAGAGGGGCAAAAAGCATTTGCCGGTGAACATAATGTCTTAATTCTGTGTGCCGACCCTTCCGAGCCTAGACCGGGTGTTGGAGCAGTAGACATGGCATTTGTAATACAACTGAATAATGGTAAGGTAGGAGAAATTACGAAGGTTTATCCTGGAGGTTTAACACACCCTACTAAAGAACCTAGTGCAAGTATGAGAGCAGAGGGTTTATCCGTGGTTTACCTGCATGACTCTTTGTGGAGTGAAAATCTAACAGAAGGTACTACTACCGCCCAGGAAATCGTGGAATACCATACCGGATTAAAAACAGACATGGTTCTTGTGATGACACCTGAAGCTATTGATGCCTTGGTAAAATCAGTAGGTCCTGTATATTCCAATGGAAAAGAAGTTACCAATGATTCAATTAATTTCTTAAGAGATGATCAGGATCAAGGTGCTACAAGAGGAGATGCAGTCGAGAATTTAGCAGACGGAATTAGGGATGCTGCTTCAAAAAACAATAAAAAACCTGCATTAATACAGGCTGCCATGGATCAATATTCAAAAGGCAATATAAAAGTAGTTCCTGAGGATAAATTTGGACCATTTATATCATATGGTGGTATAAGCAATGTCCTTGGATAAGAAAAAAATAGTGAATCATAATCAGTTTTTAACTGATTAATCTTTTTTTTAGTTGTTATTTTGATAAATTTACTCATTTTTTAGTAATCATCTGACTTCAATACAGCCATTATTTGATTTACCCTTCTTTCATAGGTATGTTTTTTAATTATTTCCTGATTGAATACCGTTTTTTCTTTTAAACAATCGTTTACTAATTCTTTTAATTCCTCTTTGTTTTTATAGGAATGTACCTCATCGGAAAATAGTTCTTCCAATCCATCAATATCATCGGTTATTACGCAACTGCCACACGCTACTGCATCAAAGATTCTGTTTGATACAAATCCTTTCTCACGCATGTCCTCCCAGTGATCATTCAATAGAACATCACATGACGAATACAGCTTTCTTAAGTCCTTGTTGGATACGAAGTCTCCCTTTATATATTTTTCATCGATTAAGTCTTCCCAGTCTGAACCGTATACTGCCAGTTCATGTTCTGTTGGAAGTAAATCATTTAGTATTTTTCGATATACCTTACGTGAATTTCCTACAAATAGTAATTCATGTTTATAATCTTCATTGTAATCAGGATAGAACCTGTTTGTATCTGTACACTGCCACATGCACTCTACCGGAACATCAACCTTTTTGGATAGTTCATCCGTCCACTTCTTAGAGGCTATGAATACATGGTCATATTTAGAGTATTCTTCAAGACTTACCAAGTCCGGATGGGATATGTTCCACATTATATTTTGATGATGCATTTTAGGTTTATATTCGGATAATCCCCTTAAGACCAATACGATATCAGAATTCGAATCTGTGTATCCATCCCATTCTGGAAGTACTTGTAGTTGTACTCCCATGTCCTTTTTAACAAATTCCTTCATCAGTCCCTCTGCCAAATAGAAGTCACCCCATTTATGTACTTCATCCCATGATGGGGCGGGTATCTTTATGGTTATTTTCTTTTTGTTAACATATTCCATTAGTATTTCCTTTAGTCTGTCGGCCCTGTGGGTGTAGGTATGGTTGTTTAATACTATTTCCTGTAATTCCTGTACTTTCTTATCATATGCATCCTCGTTTTCCAGGTAATATCCCAGTAACTTAATTAGTTGATCCTGTGATTGGTATTCAGGTAGCTTTCCATCAAATACCTCATCATTTCCCTTGGATCCGTTGGTAAATACCAATCTGCCACAACTGATAGCGTCAAATACACGACTATTGACGGATCCAAAACCACGAGTAACATGATTGGCATCATCCAACACAATACGACATGATGCGTAAACACCCGGCAAATCACCATAACTGACAAAACCACTGGAATACTTACTCAATGAGGAAACCTTCTCCCAATTGGCACCATACAGCTTAAATGTATAATCACCGACATCTGGATTTAAACAGTCAACAATCTCACGGTCAGCATCCCAATAACTGCCTGTAAAACAGTAATCACATGCAAAATCATCTACAACCGTAACATCACCCTTAAACATGGAAGTATCAGTAGCCAATGGGAACAAGTATGAATTTTTTCCTGTATACTCACTGACAAAGTCACAGGCCAACCTGCTGCTACATAAGACTATATCATACATCATAAAATACGGCATGGATACCCAACGTTCAAACCAGTTTCTAAGCCATGCAACCGTAATCAGTGATGAATTTGCACAGCGGACCTTTCGGAGGTCGTAGCGATCCAACAAGGAAATCAGAACATCCACATCATCATCAACATAATACCAGCTGCGTTGACTTCCACGCTGTGGTAAAAACTTAACAGTCCAACCGAATTGCTCGAATTTACCGGCTAACCCTAATGCGGTGAAATAATCACCTGCCGTGGCCCCTTCACCACATTCTGTAACTACCAGTGCAACGCATAATTTTTGATTTGAATACATGGTGTTTCCATTTAGTTTATCAAGGAATAACTGACGACGAAGCCATGTGTTCCAACGATCTACAAAGACACGCCTATTGTTCAATCGACGATCACGAACTTCACGGCCGCTATCCAACTGTTGTGTACCAAACTCATAGTGATACAGACGGGCACGTCCATCACAGAGAATATCCCGACCATTTCGGACTAGCTTCAAACAAAAGTCCACATCCTCATATCCATAGACGAATGCCTCATCAAATCCACCGACCGATTCAAAATCATCACGACTAACCAATAGACAGGCAGCCGTAACTCCTGCGACAGAAAAAACATCACCGGTAGAGTCATATACTTCCACACCATTTTCACGATTGAATGGACGTATAAAACCCTCTGATTCCTTAAAAATTATTCCATTGTGTTGGACGGAGAATGACTTATCTGCATTTATCGTTGATGAAGAACAGTCAGGGTAAAATAATCTGGCACCCACTGCACCTACATTATCATTAGAAAGAAGTGACTCCATCATGAAATTTAAGAAACCGCTTAGAGGTTCGATGTCATTGTTTAAAAATAACAAGTATTTTCCATTCGCAACTTCCAATGCCTGATTGTTGGCATGTGAAAATGACTCGTTGACATTATTTTCAACACATGTAACCTTGAATTCATTCCAACTTTTTACAAACTCGACCGAATCATCCGTGGAAGCGTTATCAACAACAATAACTTCAAAGTTAGGATAATAATTGCTGACAGCATCCATTGCATTAAATAAACGTTTTAAGTGATTTAAACCGTCACGATTTACTACAATAATAGAAACCAGAGGAGCATCTTCACCAAATGAGGGGATACTGTCCAAATCAATATCTTCAATGATTGAGGATAGTTCCTTCATTTGTTCTTTTGAAACTGTGCGTTTAACATGTACGTCAGTTGAGGTTATATTGTAGAATGATTTTACGAATGAGTCTATTATTATCTTATTTGAATCCAATAATTTGACGAAATGTCTTTTTCCGTCAAGGAAGTTTTCGGGAATTACAAATTCAAAGCGATAGAATGAATCGGAATCATTTTCCGTATTGGATTTTTCATCTATGGATATTGAATCTTCTATAGAGAATTCCTGACGATCGATGACAAGTTTTCCATTGACTTCTTTGTTTGTGTTTGTTGAAAACCAACCTGTTATCAGGTCATCTTCCAATTGGATATTTCCTTTGCTGCCCGTGGTGGGCCTGTTATCTTTTTGACCTTCCTGAATATAGTGAATTAACGGATTTATGGTGTACATGTTAAAATCATCATACTCATTCACATAGAAGTCCGTGTTAAATGAGGTTGATGGATTTCTTTTTTCCTTATATCCAAAGCGAACATAATGTTCAATAGGATGTAGGTTTGAATTTAAAACATCCTCATATTTATCCAGATAAAATGCCTCGTTAAATAAACCTGACTCATGTATCAGTTCCACATCATCCTTGATACTTTCCGGGATGGAGTCCATATCCAAATCGAAGTTTAAGTTTCTTTTTTCGCTTCTACCATATAATGCATAGTGAACAAGTGGATTATAGTTTTCCTTTTTTACATCGGGATTTAAGGATAAGTATCTATTTCCGTCAAAGTTCTTATGTGGTTTATATCCTAACTTTTCTCCTTCGTAGATGTAATGAAGAAGCAAGTCAGTACCATCCTTCAGTATGGCGGGATTGTTATTAATATAATAACCTACATCAAATAGGGATTCTTTCTTGATGATATGACATGCCTTAATGGTTTTTAATGTATTTTTAAATGTACCGAATTTTTTTCTATGTAATAACAAACTAATAGGATAGAATATCGATTCCAACCTTTGTTTGAATGATCTGTAGACGTTGTTTTTATAGTCCATTTCGTATTGTTTTAAAAGTTTGTATTCGTTTGGGTCATGTTCAAGGTAATGAAACATGAATTGTTTTTTGTCCAATAGTTGATTTGTTGCATCATCATATAATTCTACATTATGCAGTACACCATCTTCATATTTTATTGGTACATAAAACTTAAATGATTGTTTATTTCTTTCATATTCAGTATCCAGGGTAGTGTTAACTAGGAAAGACTGGTTATCAATGACTATCTTCAATAAATGTGTTTCATAGTCCGTTGTAGTTATATAACCGACTATTGAATCATTTATCGTGTTGTCCATACTACCTGTTATTAGTTTATTGGAATTCATATAATCACTTTTATTATCGGTACAATATGTTCTAATTATTATTTGATGTGCCTGTTCAGTTAACAGCTATAATTGAGTATATATTTCTTTGATATCTTCCATTATTTCCGATTCGTTTATTTTTGTCAATTCTTTGTTTTCAAGGATTATTTCTCCATCACAGATAACTGTATCCACATCATTTCCTAATGCAGAGTAGACTACATTGGATAATGGATTTCTAAGTGGCAACATGTGAGGAACGTTTACATTCAGTAAGACTATGTCCGCCAATTTGTCTTTTTGTAATTTTCCTGTGTTGAGATTCAACGCTTTTGCACCGTTTTCGGTAGCCATTTTGATTGTTTCGTTTGTAGGTATGACTTTTGGATTTAAGGTATCGACTTTCTGAAGCAGAGGGGTTAATTTCATTTCACTAAACATGTCCAGGTTATTGTTTGAGGATACTCCATCAGTTCCTATTGAAACGTTGATATCATTATCCAGATATTTCTGTATTGGTGCTATTCCTGATGCTAGTTTCATGTTACTGGAAGGGTTATGTGCTATCGATACATTTTTTTCATTTAATATTTTCATTTCTTCATCTGTTGTCCATACTCCATGAGCCGCTATGGTTTTATCATTTAGAAAATCTATGTCATTCAGATATTCGAATGGCGTTTGATTTCTCTGATTTTTTAAGTCGTTAACCTCTTTTTTTGTTTCTGATACATGGATGTGTAGGTTCAAATCATTTTTATTAGCCATTTGTGCGGACTGGCGTAACAACTCTTCGGAACATGTGTATGGTGAATGTGGTGCTACTGCTACTGTTATTCGTTCGTTGGCTGTATTGTGACAATTTTTGATGAGTTTTTTTGTTACGTTTAGTTCGCTTTTTCTTTTTTCATCATCAAATAGGTCAATCATACCATAACCTAGGACTGCTCTTAAACCGGATTCCTCTACTGCTTTGGCTGTTTGTTCCATGAAGAAGTACATGTCGTTAAATGTGGTGGTTCCTGTCTTTATCATCTCGGCCATTGCCAGTCTTGAGGCAGAATACACAAGTTCATCCGTAAGTTTAGCCTCTTTAGGCCATATATACTCATTTAGCCATGTCTGTAACTCTTGATCATCACCTACACCACGAAGTAATGTCATTGCAACATGAGTATGGGTGTTTACAAGACCGGGCATTGCAATCTTATCTTCTGCATCAATAACTATCTCTGCATCATTGTCGGATAGTTTTGTGCTGATTTCTTCAATTTTATTATCTACTAGTAATATTGATTCTTTTTTTATAGAATCTGATAGGATATATGGATTTTTAATTAGAATAGTATTTGTTTGGCTCATGATATCACAAATATTTTTTATTATCTATATATATTTTTATTATTTCTTTTTAAAAATCCTAATGGTTTACACTTGAGAAAAAATGTGTGAAAATATAAAAATTGAGAAAAATCACATAATCAAGAAAAATCAATGAAAAAAATTTAACTGATTATTTCTATTTATGAACTTATAATTAACACGCATCATTATCATAGAACATGGGATTCATAATAAAAAAAAAACAATAGTAAACTATAATCTAGAAGATTTAATGTAATTAAAAAATAGATAGTCCTTTATAGCCTGTTACAATAATTAAATATTGTTTAGCATTAATAATTTCCATAATCTATTTATTAATCTTTTTTTAAAGAAATTTAAGTATTTGTTAGATAAGAATATATAGAATGACGAAAAATATAATATTATAATAAATTAGGAGTGAAAATGAGATGACATACAACCCACCATCAGATGTTATGATTTATGATACCACCCTAAGAGACGGTGAACAAACACCTGGTGTAACTATAACAACTGATGAAAAAATAATAGTAGCAGAAAAATTAGATAAACTCGGTGTTGATGTTATAGAATTGGGTTTCCCTGCAGCATCACCCGGTGAACAACAGACATTTAAAGAGGTCGCCAAATTAGGATTAGATGCTCAGATAAGTGGACTTGCAAGATCTTTAACTCAGGACATCGACAAAGCTATAGATTCTGATGCAGATTACATCCACACATTCATAGGAACATCCCCACTCCATAGGGATTATAAACTAAAAATGAGTAAAGAGGAAATTCTTGAAAAGGCTGTAAGCGGTGTGGAATATGTTAAAGACCATGGAATTACTGCAGAATTTTCTTGTGAAGATGCAACCAGAACAGAACTCGACTACTTAAAAGAGGTATTTGGTGCCGTTCAGGATGCAAAAGTTGATAAAATCAACGTACCCGATACGGTTGGAGTAACAATACCAATTAAAATGAACGAATTAATAGCAAACCTTAAGGAAGTTATCCATGTACCTATAAGTGTACATTGTCATAATGATTTTGGTTTAGCCGTTGCAAACACATTAGCGGGTATTGAAGCAGGTGCTAAACAAGCACAATGTACCATTAACGGTCTGGGAGAAAGAGCAGGAAACGCTTCCCTTGAGGAAATTGTAATGGCACTGCACAAGGCATACAACATCAATACAAACATCAATACTAAACTGTTATACAGCACGTCCGAGACTGTTTCAAGAATATCCGGTGTAAAAATGCCTCCAAACAAAGCAATCATTGGAGAAAATGCATTTGCTCACGAAGCGGGTATCCACGTTCAGGGAGTGCTTGAAAAGAGTGAAACATATGAAGCATTTAAACCTGAAGAGGTCGGCCATACCAGAAGAATTGTTTTAGGTAAATTAACTGGTGCCAATGCCATCAAGTCAAAACTGGAAGAGTATGACATTAACCTAGAAGATGAACAATTTGACCAATTATTCCAAAAAGTCAAAGCATTAGGTGATTCGGGTAAGACCATTACTGATGTTGACTTTAGATCACTTGCAGAATCCATCCAAGGAAAACCTACAGAAGAAAAAGTAAAACTGCTTGGAATTAGTGTAATGACCGGAGACCATGTATTACCAACGGCTTCCGTAAAACTTGACTTAGATGGAGAAATTAAATCATGTGCCCATATTGGTGTTGGACCAGTGGATGCGGCACTTAGTGCAATTCAATCATTAATCAAGGAACTAGTAGACATTACCCTGGAAGAGTACCACATTGAAGCAATAACCGGAGGTACAAATGCTTTAGGTGAAGTTATTGTAAAAACAGGGGATGAACAGGGCAATAAGGTTACCGGTAGATCCACCGATGAGGATATTGTAAAAGCTAGTGTAGAAGCAATAATAAGTTCAGTTAACAAATTACTAATGTTACGAAAATAAACATCAAATAATCAATTACAAGTATAATTGAGTAATTTTTATGTAATATTGAATAAAATAATAGTTATTATAATTAATAGATAATATTAAATAGGATAATAGACATAAATTTTAATAACTATTTAATTATAGTTTAGATGAAACGGAGGATACAAAAATGCCAGAAGAAAATATAGTATACATAGGAAATAAACCAGTAATGAACTACGTATTAGCCGTAGTTACACAAATGAACAGCGGAGTTTCAGAAGTTGTATTAAAAGCAAGAGGTCGTGCAATTAGCAGAGCCGTAGATGTTGCTGAAATTGTAAGAAACAGATTCATATCTGATGTTGATGTAAGTAACATTGAAATCAGTACCGAAGAAATTGTTGGAAACGAAGGAACATCATCCAACGTATCCGCAATTGAAATAAAACTCAGCAAATAAAACTATAATATCGGTTAGAAAATATTTTGATATTTTCTAAAACCTTATTTTTTTAAAATCTTTTTTTTAAGCCCCTATTATTTTTCATTAAATTAATCAAAGTCCATACTTAAACTTTTATCATTCCAATCTATGCAATAAACTATTTCATCGAGAATTATCTCCAAAAAAATTATTCAATTTATGTGCTAAAAAAGGCTTATTTTAAAAATAGACTACAATATAATCATTGTTTCTAAAAAATAAAAATTTATATTGATAAAATAAAAAAAAGTGGTAAAAAAAGTTTCATCTTTTTCTACGATTGTACAAAATCTTTGCAGCTACTGCAACAGCACCCAATGCTATTATACCAGCAAGTATATAATAGGTGTAAACGCTTGTCGGTCCAACCTTTTGATCTGTATTCAAGGAATACACATTCCCATCTTCAGATACGAAAAATAGTGAACCTCCACTACTTATTAATGAAGATGATATCGGACTGGCCATTTCCCCAACATATCCAGGATTATAGGACCATACCTCATTTCCCGTGAATTTATTTAACATTACAACCTGACCAGATGATGTTCCGACGGCAATGTTATTACCGAATAACGTTGGAGTGGAGGTTATCTTGTTTGCAATACCTTTATCCCATTTTTTAAGTCCATCCCTCAAATCCAATGCAAATAATTTACCTTTCTGTGTAGCTACATATAATGTGGATTGTCTGTGATCTATTACAATGGATGATGATACCTTTGATTCTGCATTAAAGGTCCATGACTCCGAACCGTCCTCAATATTTAATGCATAAACCTGATTGTCATCAGAGCCAACATAAACCTTATCATCATAGACTGCCGGTGAAGAACGGATGTTATCTCCAGCCGTAAAGCTCCACTTTAAAGAACCGTCATTAACGTCTATAGCATATAACTTATCATCATCAGAGCCCACATACAACACGTCATCGACCACTACAGGTGATGATTTTACACTGTCATCAGTCTTAAACTGCCAGGTTTCATTTCCAGAATCCCTATCGATAGCATATATGATTCCATCATCTGAGCCCACATAAACGTTATTTTCATCAACTGCAGGGGAGGATTTAATGGCGGAACCTGTTTTATACTTCCAATTGTTTGAACCGTCATGAATATTGTTGGAATAGATATATCCATCATTTGATGCTATGAATATATCATCACCAGCTATTGCAGGTGTTGATTCTATAGCACTTTTAATATCATAATCCCAGGATTTATCCCCATCTTGAGCATCCAATGCCTTGATTTGACCATCCATTGTTGATACGATTACTTTATCATTGTATAATATTGGTGAAGCAAGTACCTGACTGTCCACGTTTGTTGTCCAGGTTTGTGTTGAAAAGGACGTATCCTGTATTACATAACCCGTATGTCTTGGATTGTTTTGATACATAATCCAGTCTGATGCGGACAGACAGTTAAATGAGCTTATTAATATACAGAACAATACAAGAAGTATTGTCAGTTTCTTCATATTACTTTTCATCATTAAACCTCCTAAATATCCCTATTGAATCTCATAACACCTACTGCAAAAAACAGCAGTGTGAATAACAGCAGTATTAACAAGTCATATGCCACTATATCGAAGCTTGCTCCCTGTAGCATTACCGCCCGTAATGCATCATTCGCGTATGTTAATGGCATGAAGTATGCAATCTTCTGAAGAATCCATGGCATTGTTTCTGTTGGGAAGAATACTCCACATATAAACATCATAGGCATTACTACCGGCAGTATTATTTGAATATAATCTTCCTGTGTTTTGGCTGTTGCTGAAAACATCATTCCAAATCCTACAAAACATAATGTGGAAATCAACAATACTAAAAACAATAGCAGTATGTTTCCATTTATTACAACATTAAATAATAATACCGCCACGACAATCAGTAGGATTGTTCTTATCATTTCACGCAATAGCTGTGAAATAATTTTTCCACCTATTACTGTGGATACACTTGTTGGTGTCATGAACAGTCTTGCCAATTCCCCCCGTTCACGTTCTCCGGCTATTGAATTTCCCATTGTCATCATTGCAGACATGGATATTGTCATTGCAAGAACACCGGGCAGTAAGAAGTCTATGTATTTAATGTCACCATAGATTTTGTTTACCTGTAATTTAATTGCCTGTGCAGTCCGAGTCAATGCATTCATATTTTGATAGGATGATGCCATCTCTTCCATCCTTACCTGTTCTGATAGAGAAGCAAATACCTTCTGGGTTGTTGGAACAAGTGTTTGTGTTGTTAATTGATCTGAGGAATCTATATAAAGAACCGCACTTCTTGAATCGCTATCCTCAAAATTGCTCGACAATATTATTGCCGCTTTTACCTCACCTTTATCGACCTTTTGTTTAGCCTTATCGGCATCATCGATAATGTCCTTAACATCATATGTCGTATCAGATTTTATAGTATTTATCGCTTCATCGGTTATGTGTCCGGAGGTCTGTTTGACTATTATAACGGGGGTATTTTCTACCGTTCCACCCATTCCCCATCCACACAATGCTACCATCACTACCGGAAACAGTATTAAGGAGACGAATTGAACTTTATGTCTCCATAATGTTAAGAGATCTTTTTTAATCATCCATTTGAATTTATTGAATTCCATTATTTAATCCCCTTTCTTTTTTTAGCCGTTATTGCTACAAAAACATCTTCCAATGTTGGATCGTTAGTCTTTATGGAAGCTATGTTACCATCATTTTTTAGAATTGCCGTGACCACATCGTTGACTGACGTTTCAGAACGTTTTAGGTTGATGTTTAATCTTCCCTCTCCAATGTGTGAGACATCCCTTACAACATCCAAGTTTTCCAGTGCATTGATCATGTCAACATTGATATGGGATACCATCACGGTAATGAGTTCATCTTCACTTGTCAATGATGATTTAAGCTGGTTTATCTCTTCCAGGTTTTCATCATTGCCCTCCTGTTCCAATTCCAATATCATCTGTCTTATGTGGTTGTTGTTTTCTTCCTTGTTTTTAAGCAGCTGATCTTTCAGTCCCTGTGGAGTATTATTTGCCACAACCTTTCCTGAATCTATGATATTTATGGTATCACAGATTTTATCCACCTCATACATGTCATGTGAACAGAGTATGATTGAACGTCCTTCCTGGTTTAGTTCCACCATCAAATCCCATAATACCCTTTTTGTAGTTGGATCTAGTCCTACTGTCGGCTCATCCAGAAACAAAACATCAGGACTATGTACCAAACTTGCCACTACCGATGTTTTTTGTTGCATTCCACCTGATAACTGTTTTACATATTTATCTTCGGCATATTTTATATCAACCAATTCCAGCAGGTCATCTATCTTTTTATCTTTGATTTTTTGATCTACATTATAGAAATCAGCACATAACTCTACATTTTCACGTACTGTCAAATCCTGATATAAACTCACCAATTGCGGAACCATACCTATATGGTTTCTTACCTCATTGGCCTGAGTAGTCACGTCAAATCCTGCAACTGTTGCTTGCCCACTAGTTTTTGGTATGAGGCAGGTCAACATTTTTATTGTGGTCGTTTTTCCGGCACCATTCGGTCCCAATATCCCACCGATTGTTTTATCTTCAATAAACAAGTCCAAATTATCCACTGCCTTAAAACCGTTGTCATATACCTTTACCAGGTCATGAGTTTCTATAGCGTACTTCATCCAACATCACCTCCTTTTAAATTAAATGTTTTTTCATTAAACATCATGTCATCCATAAAGGATATCAGATAATCATTATGAGGTTTTGATTTGATGCACTGCTTTAATGAGTTTAACATCATTATGCCCTCATCGGTTATCTCATACATCTTTACTTCATTTTTTCCATTTAATTCCATTGAGCTTTTTATAAGTCCCTCCTTTTCTAATGAATGTAATATGGGATATACTGTACTTCCATGTATTACTTTCTTATTAGATAATGAGGAGATTGACTCGTTTAGTTTGGATATTATACCATAACCGTGAATCTTTTTTTGACTTATAATCCACAACAGGAATACATTTCGCACACCTTTCAATAGTGCTTTTTCAAAGTTAGAATTATCCTGATAGTTTAAACCAGATTTATTATCATCATCCTCTTCCAAAAAAATAATCCCCCTTTATAATGTTATGATAATTACATATGTATAAAATATTATATGTATAAAATAATATATATAAAAAATTATATATATAATTTTTTAATAGGCCACCTTTGTCAAAAAATCCTTGAAAAAAAGTGGACATTTGCCATTAAAATTCATAATGGATATCCAAATATGTTTTAAAGAAAAAATATTAATCATACATCTATCAAATATATTCAACAGTAATATGAGAAAGACCTTAAAAAAGGATGTTGTGTTCTATGACAAGTAAAGTTTTCTTTATGAGAATAACAGATGATGATGAAGATAAAGATAATGCGGCAAAATTAAATAAATTGTTTGACAAATCAGATTTCATAAACAATCTTGAGGAAGATGATAAGATAGCCATTAAGACTCATTTTGGTGAAAGAGGAAACAACACTTATCTAAATCCCGCGTTTTCACGGAAGATAGTGGATATATTGGAGCCGGCAAACGTGAAGGCATTTTTGACGGATACCAACACATTATACCATCATTATAGAACAAATAGTGTGGATCATTTGGAAACTGCAAACAGGCATGGATACACCTATTCTGTGTTGAACGCACCTGTAATTATAGCCGATGGGTTAAATGGAAATAATGAGGTTGAAGTTGAAATCGACCAGGATCTATTCAAAAAGGTAAAAATTGCGGGAGACATTTATGAAAGTGACGGGTTGATTGTATTAAGTCATTTTAAAGGCCACTGCATGTGCGGATTCGGTGGTGCTATTAAAAACTTGGCCATGGGATGTGCTTCAAGAAACGGTAAGAAAGATCAGCACAAATTAGTAAAACCAATAATTTCAAAAGTCAGATGTCTTGCATGTAAAGTATGTGAACAGATGTGTCCTGAAGAGGCAATTACCGTTACATCACATGCCATAATTGATAGCACAAAATGTATCGGATGTAATGATTGCATTGATGTTTGTCCTGCACATATCATTAAATTAAATAGATTAAACAGTGATGAATTTTGCAAAGCCCTAGCCGAATATGCCCTTGGCAGCATCATAAATAAAAAATTTAATAAAGTAGTTTATATAAACTTTTTAACAAACATCACTCCTGATTGTGATTGTAATAACTTCGAACAAAATAAAATGATTGACGATATAGGAATCTTGCTTAGCTATGATCCTGTTGCCATTGACAAAGCATCATATGATTTGGTTAACAGACAGGAACATGGCTTGGATTCACTATTCGACTCAGATTATGTTTCGGGTGAGGATAAATTTAAGAGATTGTATAGAAATATTGACTCCACAATTCAACTTAAAGAAGCAGAAAAGTTAAGACTCGGAACACAAGATTATGAATTAATAGAAGTAATGTGATAATATGAAAGAAATTGAAGAAATAAATGAGAAATTAGAACAACATAATTACATATCTAATGATCAAATCAATACAACACTATTCTTAGCATTCGCCCTGAAAAAACCCATATTGATTGAAGGTCCACCTGGTACCGGTAAGACCGAACTTGCAAAGACAATTGCAGAATGTTTTGATAGAGATTTCTTCAGAATCCAATGTTATGAAGGAATTACTTTTGAACAGGTTGTTGGAGAATGGAATTATCAGAAACAACTGTTATATCTGGAGTTGGCCAGAGAAAATAAAGAGGACATGACAATATTTTCAAATGAATTCTTTATACAAAGACCGTTGTTAACGGCTTTCAGTAACCCGAAAGATTCCGTTTTACTTATTGATGAAATAGACAAGGCAGATGAAGAATTGGAAAGTTTTTTATTACAGGCTTTGGGGGAAAAAGAGATAACCGTTAATGATTTGGATACTTTTGAATTGAAAAATGATTTGATTGTAGTGTTAACATCAAATGCACAAAGATCTTTACTTGATGAAACCAAGGACAGGTGTTTGTATTTATACATTGATTATCCTGAATATGACAGGGAAATAAATATTGTTAACAAGAGAGTTCCCCTTGCACAGGAAAATTTGGTAACTGAAATTGTTGAAAAAACTCAGAAAATCAGAAAACTGGATTTGAGTAAGAAACCTTCAATAAGGGCTACCGTTGATTGGGTCGAATCACTTATAGCATTAAATCAGATACCTCCAACCAGGGAAGCTCTTGAAAATACATTAAACGTTATTGCAAAAAATGAGGATGATAAGGAAAAAATCATCAAGGAAGTTTTAAATAGAATAATGTAATAGATTCTCATTATTTTATTAATTTTTCCTAACTTTCTTTTTTTACGACGTCAATCACCATATCTATAGATGAAATTACATAATCTGCCTGTGATACCAATCGTTTTGGCAGCAACTCTTTTTGTTGTAATGTTAAAATTCCAGTATCCGCTTTTTTTATAGCCAATATATCGTTTGTATGATTTCCCACCATATATACATAGTATCCTTCTTTCTGTAACTTTTCAACAACTGACTCCTTGCAGTTGACATTACAAGTACTGTAAATATTGTTTTTAGCTATCTTTAAAATGGATGCTATTTGGTTAAGTGAATGTTTATTGTCACCTGAAGCTATGTATATTTCAAAACCTTCGTCTTTCAAATAATTTATCACGTCTGATGTATATTTGAATAACAAACCACCGGCAGTATAGACATAAGTAATGATTCCGCTTTGACTATCTACGATTAATGCTGCACCACTTATTACTCGGACATCCCTAGTAAGCAAAACCTCATATGTCTCGAGGATATCTCTTATTTTTGCATCATCCTGTAATACGTCCAGTAACTCTTCATTGCTGACTTTTATCTGAGAGTAAGCTATTTCAAATGAAGAGTTAAATTTAAGCATATACTCTTTTATGGACATATCAGCATAGTCATATAATTCATCAACGGGTGTTTGAAATACAACTATAATATTTTTATCATTTTTATTCGTGATCCCTATAGTATCCGTATTGAAAAATACTTTTTTTGTAGACATGTCCTTTATAACGTTTTTACGTTCAAGAATTGTACCTGCATTATCAAAAACTATGGCTTTCATAACAACACTTTATAATTAAATCAAAAAAAATAACGGGGGAGAAAAATGAATAATTTATAAACTGACCGCATCTTCCCCTTCGATGTATAACATTTTATCATATGAAAATACTTTTGAAGGACAGATTCTTTCACATCTTAAACATGCACTACCGTTACAGTAATCAGAACGGATGGTGATTACACCGTCTTCAACTTTTAAAGCACTTTCTGGACATTCATTTTCACAGGCCTTACAGCTGATACATCCATCCATTTCTGCAGTAAGTTTTGTACCGACTTCTTCAATAATGGATAAACCGTTTCTACCAATATCCGGAATATCACTTTCATATATTCTGTGTATTTCTGGGTCTTCTTCAAGTTCAGGTACATTACCGTATCCGTAACTTTCCAGCCATTCATCATATTTCCACATTGGCATGTTTTGTTCACATACCGCTAATTCCAGACCATATATTTTTTCAAATATTTCAGATGTAGCAAGTGTTATGTGATTTCCCTGCATTCCATCTGCTACTTCCTGTAATTCCTGCAACAGGTCAGGGTTTTCAACGATATCTCTAGCCATAGCAAGGGATGTGTTACCTATCTGATAAATTTCCCATGAACATGCAGGTATTTGACCTACTGTTAAAGATTTGAGAGGGTCTACATAGAAACCGGATGCTCCTGCCATGTAAACAGCGTCAATATCTTCAATATCAATATCTGCTTCCACACATAATGTGAAGTGTGCTGCTCTGAAAGCTCCTAATGCCTTACCTATTTCGGTCATGTCTTTTTCTGATAAGTAAACTCCATCTTCTAAGTTGATTTTGTCGTTTGGTGTTTGGATATCGGGTATTGAAATCAATCCTTGTTCCGTTCCTAAACTGTATGATGAAATTACACCGGTACCTGTAATACCTTTAGCTTTGGTATCGGTAGTTCTTGTTTGTTTAACATCCCCTGTGGAAACATCCATCAAATCTCCGGATTCTACTTTCAATTCACTGTTTAGAACTTCTATTTGCCAGTCGTCACCTACAGCCGTTACGTCACAGATAGCTCCAGGAGATGCTAACATACCACATTCAATAGCTTGTCCTTCCATAGCAGGACCTGCTGCTGCTGAACATGAGAATATTTCACCATCAATTACCAATGCAATTTCAGCGTTTGTACCGAAGTCTGAAACCAGGTAGATACCTTCTTTGTTTACCACATCAGATTTTACTAACATAGCAAGTGCATCTGCACCTATTTCGTGTTTAATTGCAGGTGGTATGAATACATCTGCATCAGGGTTAATGTCCAAATCAACATCTGCAGGTTTAAGAATTTGTGAATTTCTTTTTGGAGGTTCTATGTTTAACCTTTCCATTGCATTTGTACCCCAGAATGCTAAATCCCTTATTTCAATATTTTGGAATAGGGATAACTGTATAGGGTTACCACAGACTGCAAATCTTTGAACTTTTGATTTGTCAATTCCTAATTGATCAACTACTTTATTTACAGCTTCAAGCATTAATTGGTGTGCTTGTTCAGCACCCACGTTAACTGCAAAGTGTAAATGGTCCATTACGTTTGCACCAGGAAGTGGATGTCTTAATGTTACAGTTGTGGAAATTGTACTGTTATCTGCCATGTCAATTGCTTGAGCACGAATACCACTAGTTCCAATATCCATTGCTATTGCATATTCTTCTGCCATATAAATCACTTTATTAATTATACTCCAATTTTACATTTAATCAGTAAATAGTTTTAAACATATATAACTTTTTTACTCTAATTAAAATATAGTCTTTTTTAGGATATAAATATAATTAAATTATGTTAAAAAAAGTAGTTAAAATAAGTTAATACAATATCAAAAATTAATTGATTAATAAAAATAATAAAAAAGGGGCAATCTAATATATTGCCCTCCCAAAAAATTATATGTCAAGTGGTTTTAGATTAGGAGTATGCTGCTACATATTCTCCAACGATTTCAGCATATTCTTTTCTGATGTCCTCCCATGTTTTTCCTTTATCTACTATTGCATCTGCTAATTTAGGCGTGTGGTAAGCTTCTACACCGTAGAATGTTTGAGGTGTTTCTTCTACGAAGTCACGACGTACAGCTCCCCCACCACATCCAATAGGAGTGTCTACACCTTGTTCCTGCATGATGGCAACGATTTTACCGAAACCTGTCATGGTTGTTGTCATTAAAGCTGTTGCAGTGACGAATGCTGCGTCGTTTTCAACCGCCGCCTTTACCACATCTGCATGAGGTACATCACGACCAAGGTCTACTGCGTTGTAACCGTTTGCATTTAAGAACATACAAATTAGGTTTTTACCTATGTCATGAGGGTCACCTTCCACTGCACAACATACAACGTTTGCCTTGGAATCCGCTTTGTGTCCTAGTTTTGCTTCACATAAAGCTACTCCACTCATCATGGCATCCCCTGCCAGCATCAAGTCAGGTAGGAAAAATTCACCTTTGGTGTATAAGGCACTTACTCCATCCATACCTTTCATCAATGCATTGTTGATAAGGTCAATAGGATCGGCACCATCATCCAACGCCTTTTGTACTTTGGCATCACAGTCATCTTTGTCACCATACAGGACCGCTAATGCCAATGTTCTGTGAACACCTTCTTCTTTAGGTAATATTTCAACTACTTCAGGGTCATCTTCAGGTTTTAAAGCCGGACCCTCTATTTTTACATTGTATCTTATAGCAATTACTTCATAATCTTCAACGTTTTCGAAATTATGATAATATTGTTCTAATGGACTAGTTTCAGGCATAAATAACACTTCCTAAATTTTATAACTCATATTCTTTTGGATCATGTTCTTTTACTTTTCTTCCATACCTTTTGATACAAGTTTTTACAAATTTATCTTGATCGTCAGGTAGTTGCTCGTATGTTTTTTGGGTAGAGTCAAGGGTATCCCTTTCGAATCTGGTTAGCAAGATTCTTCCCTGATCAACTGCTTGATTGATTAATTCAATAGCTTTAAGTGCTGCTGCACGAGATCTTAGATAGATATCTTCCCCTTCTTCGGTTATTGCTTTTCCTATTAAGTATGCATTGTCGTATGCCAATATTACACCTTGAGGGTCTCGATATTTATCTGCCAATACATATGTATCCCTTAACTGTTTTGCTGTTCCGATTTGAGTAGCTGTGTTCATTAATGCACATTCGTAACCTAAGGATTGTAACCATACACCAGGGGTTGGTCCACCCATTTCTTCTCTGTTATATACAGATTCGTTACTCCATACATCACATACACCAGCGGTTAAGTTACCCATTAAGTCTGCGTGAGCACAGGTAGCGTTTTTACCTTCTGCACAAATAGGTACAGATGCAATTGATTTAACAATAGGGTTTTCATATCCACAATCTTTTGTAGGTCCGGTTGCACCACATTCAATAGCTACTAAACTTCTTGCACCTGCAATAGCTCTAGCTACTGCTGCGATTGTGTGTGATACGTTTTTAGCTAATAATCCACCAGCTAAGAACATTGCAGTGTTAGCTTGTGCACAGTCTGTGTCTCCACCAGCAACTACATTGTTTCTTTTTGCACAGTCTACAATTTTAGTCCACATGTATTCCATATCGTTGGAACCGAGTACACCTATACCGTAGAGTATAGCTCTTGCGTCTCCTCTTGAAATACCGTAGTCTGATACAACTTTTCCACCAACGGTTTCGATACATAACATGGAAGCACCGTTTTGAGCACATGCTTCGAATGATTCATCCATAGCTATGTCGAATTCGGATCCTCTTAATCCGTTTTCTTCTTCTCTCATATCTGCTACTGTACTCATTAAGGATACTCTTGTACCGAATTTATCGTGTAATTCTTCGAGTTGTTCCCATGTTACAGCTGTACATCTTTCGGATGCTTCTCTGCTGATAGATTGTTGCTGTACGTGTTCAGTTTCAATCTGCATTGCAGGTAATCCTATATCTGCTGCACGTTGAGTTGCTGCAAAAGCAATGTTTTTTGATGTTGCTTCTAATCCATCAATTGTTTCTTCTGATCCTTCTGCTGGAGCTACTTTAATGTTTGGATAAACAAGTCCTCCACCTGCTACTTGGTCTAATCCTAATTTAACAGGATGTTTGGTTTCCCCAAATAACATGTCGTCTGCTGATTTAGTTTCCATTTTTGTAAATGCTTTTCTTGACATATAATTTCACCACTAAAAATTTTTTTAATCTTATACCCACATAGTTATTACTTTAGCCCTTATGGATATATAATATATTACCTTATTAACAACAATTATGATTGAAAAGTGGTAAAGTTTTTTTTAAATCGGCAGTTTATGAAAAAATAAAAAACGAGTAAATCCCCATAAAATCAAAAATAAGCGATTTAATCAATTTAAAATTATTAAATTAATACCATTATTTATGAAAAATTCGGAAAAAAATGGTTAAAAATACCTATATCAAAAAAGGATGCGTGTAAAAAAAAGTAATAAATTAATAAAAAAATGAGCTATTTTTGAATTTGTTTAATAAAGTCCAGTTGAAAAAAAATCAATAGTCCATTTGGATTTGAAGAAATTACTTAAGATAACAAAACACAAATATTAATATGTACTTTAATAAAGTATTATTTAGAACATTAAATTAGAGATGGTTAAATGACAAAAACAGGTGACGAAGTACTTCAAGAAGTATTGGATACTATAGAACCCCTAAGGGGAGTTTTAAATGTAGGAGTTCTTAATGATGAGGTAAGAGCAAATATCCTAAAAATAGAAATGGAAAAAACGGGTGAATTAATTCCTGTAATAAACCTTGGTGTAAAAGAATGCCTGGAAAGGGATTATACAGTAGCCATAATAAAAAATGCTTCATTCAGACCACCTCCAACTGCAACAGTGCAATTTGTAGACAACCATGGAAACTTGCTTGGTGAAGAAATTGTTAATGTTGACCAAAAGAAAAAATATGAAAACGATGAGAAAGCACAATTTATACACCCAGACTTTGTTCTTCTGAAAAACCAACAAGAACTTCAAAATGATTTGAAACAAGAAAACATTCAAGAAACTGCTAAAAAACAGGCATTCGTTTTACCTCCAGTTCAATTTATAGAGGTAGAGGAATTGGAAGATACATGTGATGTAGTATCAAGTAGTCCTGATCCATTAGCAGATTTGTACTTGAAGGAATACTTTAACTTTGAAGATGATCCTAAACTAGCATCAATACTAGTTGGATTTAACGTCAAAAAATAATTTAATCCCCACTTTCTTTTTTTTAGAAAAAAATTGCTTATTTTAAAACAAACTTTCAGTAAGTTGTCAATAAACTCTCAAGTAGTAAATAGCAACTAATTACCTCAAGAGCATAGACACAAATAAAAAGTCAGTTTAATATTTAAAAAGAGTAATTGTTTTTGTAATGATAATATAAAAAATAGTTGATTGAATTAATAAAGTAGAAAAAAGAAAAAGAAAATGAAAATTATCTATTGATAAAATTCATCTCTTGCTTCTACAAATGCTTTTAAGTTTTCAAGAGGTGATTTAGGTGCAATACCACAACTTGGAGCTAAAACATTTATTCCTTTTTCTAAAGCTTGAGTTGCTTCAGCTTTTACTTCGGATGTAGGTTTACTGAATAAGGTTTGACTTGTTGATACGTTACCAACTAATACTGAGTCTGAACCTTCAGCAGCTCTTACTTGTTTAGCTTCTTCTACATCTACAGCTTCTTCGAATGAAATTCCACTGAAACCACAGTCTAACATACCTTCCATAATAGGTCTTGAGTTACCACAGATGTGGAGAATACTGTCACATTCAAATGCATCAGATAAATCTTCTAATGCAGGTTTTGCGAATTCATCAAAGTCATTAGGGTCTAATAATTCAGGTGAGGATGTTGGGTCTGCTACACAAATAACATCTACACCAGCTTCATTAAATGCTTCTACTAATTCGGTTTGTGCATCTAATGCAACTTCTACTACATCTTCTACTACGAAACTGTCAGTTTTTAACATTTTTACTAAATCTTCTACACCTAATAAGTGTCCTGCTAATGTGAATGGACCAGCCATACCTACAACTACAGGTACATCAGGGTATTCTTCTTTGGTTTTTTCAATTGCTTGAACAATAATTGGTAATCTACCTTGTTCTACATAATCATCAGGTACTTCTAAATCCTCTACATCATCAAAAGGAGCATGTGTTCTTAATGTTGGAGTTGATTCCATGTCACCTAAGTCAACTTCACAACCAAATGCTTCTGCTTCTGCGGTTAAGTCGAAAGGAATTCTTGCACATTCTAATCCTGCTTGTTCGTGTAATGATACACCTAATCTTACCATTTCATCAACATCTTGGTGTGCTTTAGGCCAGGATACGTTTGCTGCAGGGAAAGCATCTTCAATTGCTGCTGCTGTTGCACTTATTACAGGTACTTTTTCTACTTCTTCGTCGTTTAATGCTGCTTTTAAATTTTCTATAAGATCCATTTGTTCACCTTTATTATAATATATATTATGAGTCTATATTTTTTTTTAAACTCTTCAAATTTTAAATGTTATAATTATAAACATTGTTAATTGAACTTCCAATCTGTAGAAGATATGGATTCAAGGGTTATTAAAATCTAACGATTTTAAAGGTTACCAAGCTATCCCCCCAGTTCCTGAGGTTCATAGTATTAATGCATTATTTATTTAAACATATCTAATCAAATTTTTAAGAGCTTTTTTACCCTTAAATAATTTTAAGTATTTTTTGATAACACATCGATAAATGTTCAAATTAGTAAAATACATTACCACATTAGATATTTAACAAGCTAAAGCACATAATACTCTAACATGTGAAAATTAGTTCAAAATGTGAGTATAAGACTAATTTTACAGTTATTATAAATATTTTTTATAATCATATTTTTAGCATTAACTTGTTATTGGTATAATATATAATCTTCAATACATATATAATTTAAGAAAATTTCTATGATTATAAACTATTTTTTATATACATGAAAAAAAAATTTTTGTTGATGAATAGTATACAAGAAAAAATAAAAAACAACACCAAATTATATTAATTTCATTAATTAAATATATTATACATATAGTAATTTTCTAGAGTACTATTTCAAAAATTTTACTAAAGGTGACTAAATGAAAGTAATAGAAAAAGTTGAAGCGATTAAGCAACAAGAATTAACTGCACAAGAAAACTTAGATCAGATGTATAGCGTCATCGAGGAAAAAAATGATGATATAAATGCATTTGTAGAATTAGATTATGAACGAGCACAAAAAGTAGCACAGGATATTGACAACAGAATAAAAAATAACAAAGAAACAGGTAAACTAGCAGGTTTAGTTATTGGAATCAAATGTAATATAAATGTCGAGGATTTCATTGTATCAGCAGCATCCCCTACACTCAAGGAATACTATGGAAGTTACAATGCCACTGTGATAAAAAATATAATTAAAGAAGATGGAGTAATCGTCGGATTAACAAACATGGATGAATTTGCAGCCGGAAGTTCTACAGAAACGTCAATGTATGGACCTACAAATAACCCTAATGCTTTAGGACACATCCCTGGTGGTTCAAGTGGAGGTTCAGCAGCAGCTATTGCAGCAGACATGTGTGACATAACACTTGGTTCTGATACAGGTGGTTCAATTAGAAACCCTGCATCACACTGCGGAGTTATGGGATTTAAACCAACATATGGTATGGTTTCACGTCAAGGATTACTTGACTTATCAATGAGTTTAGACCAGATTGGTCCATTTGCAAATGATACAAGCGGTATTGCATTAATGCTTGATGTCATAACAGGTTATGACCCATATGACCCTACAACATTTGAAAGGGAAAGTGGAGAATTCTTAGATGACATTGAATGTGAATCATTGGATAATACCACTGTCGGTGTTGTTAAAGAATTTATGGACGTTACGGATGAAAAGATTGATTCCCAGATAAACAAATCCATAGACAATCTATCATCACTAGGTGCAGAAATCAAGGAGTTAACCTTTGAGGACATTAACCTTGGTCTTCCTACATACTACCTTATAAATTACGTGGAATTCTTCTCCGCTACCAGAAAATATGATGGACGTAAATATGGTGAAAGAATTGAAGAAGTATGTGGTCCGGAGGTTGCACGTAGAATTCAAATCGGTTCATACATAAGCCAAAAAGAATTCAGTGGAAAATATTACAAAAAGGCACTGCAGGCAAGATCCCTCATACGCAACGACTTTAACGCACTGCTGAAAGATGTTGATATAATAGCAGGTCCTACAGTTCCAAAATTACCTCACAAGATTGGTGAAAAACTGGAAACAATGGACATGTATGCTTATGATGTGTTAACCGTTCTTGCAAACATCACCGGTATTCCTGCAAGCAGTATGAATGCTGGCAGAGTAAATGACATACCTGTAGGTCTACAGCTACAGGCAAAACCTGAAGAAGATCATAAAATATTAAGTACAATGAGTGCTTTAGAAAAATTATAAAACATAGCCACTTTTAGTAAAGAGAAAAAAAAATTAGATGTTATTTTTAATAATAACATTATAACTTATTTTTTAAAAAAAAAGATTTATTAGAATAAACCCCTTTCAACTGTTTTAACATCTTCATCCTTATTTAAAACAAAGCTTTTGAGGTATTCTTCATCGTTGAGCTCAGGATAATCACTTCTGAAATGAGCACCCCTACTTTCTTTTCGGAGCAATGCTGATTTTACTATTAATCTAGCTAGTTGAAGCATGCTTATTACTTCAAGGGCAATCATCAGTTTAGAGTTGTATTCCTTGAATGATGGTACATCCATATCAAGTGTCTTCTCTTCCAATTGCTTTAACTGACTTTGAGCTTCAAGCAAACCTTGTTCATCCCTGACAATTGCAACGTATTTCCACATTATATCTTGAATTTCTTCCTTGATGTCTTCAGGATTATATTTTCCCTGAGTCCATATATCTTCAATACGTTTAATTTCATCATCCACTTCACTCTGAGATGGAGCAGTCAACTTCAATGTTTGAATATTTTCAGAACATTTCAATCCGGCCCGATTACCAAATACCTGCGTATCGGCCAGTGCATTACCGCCCAACCTATTTGCCCCATGTACTCCTGAGGTAACTTCCCCTGCAGCATATAGGTTTTCGATGTTTGTTTCACAATCAGGGGTTATCCTTATACCGCCCATGAAATGATGGGCCGTAGGTGCTACTTCCATAGGTTGATTGACTATATCAACACCCACATCCTTAAACTGTTGAACCATGGTGTGCAGTTTTGTCATTATCTGCTCTTCCGGCAAGTGTTCAACTGACAGATAAACTCCACCTAATGGTGTTGCCCTACCTTCTTGGATTTCACTGTATATTGCTCTTGCAACAACATCCCTTGTAGCCAATTCCTGACGTGAATCATAATTTATCATGAAACGTTCACCTTCTGAATTGATTAAATGACCGCCTTCTCCCCTTACAGCCTCTGTGATCAATACACCTCTACGAGATTTTGGTGAAAGCATACCGGTAGGATGGAATTGGACCATTTCCATGTCCATGACATCTGCACCGGCATTATATGCTATCATTACACCATCCCCGGTTTTTTGTGATGCATTTGAAGTAACAGGATACAGCCATCCACATCCACCTGCAGCGATTACGGTAGTTTTGGAGTTATATATTACAATAGATGAATCATTTAGATTTAAACCCATTGCTCCGACAATTTTCGTATGATTTTCATCAAACAACAATTTGGTAATCATTATTTCATCATGTGTTGTGATGTTTTCACGGATAATCTCTTCCCTTAATCCCAACATCATTTCATGACCCGTTTGATCCCCTTTAAAACATGTTCTTCTATATGATTGACCACCAAATGCCCTTTGGTTTAATCGTCCATCATCCTGTCTGTCAAATAGTGAACCGTAGTCTTCAAGTTCTATTAAACGTTGAGGGGATTCTGTTACGAGTTTATGCACCAATCTCAAATCATTTAAGAATGCTCCACCTTTTAACGTGTCCTGGATATGTAACTGTAATGAATCCTCTTCATCAACATAGCCAAACACCGCATTATAACCACCTTCGGCTAGCATTGTACATCCTGATTTAAAGGTAAGTCCTTTCGATACAATTATGACATTTGCATCGTTTTTACTAGCCACAATTCCACATTTACAACCGGCCCCTCCAGAACCGATTATTAATACATCACATTCATATCTTTTAATATCCATAATCACACCTCTTTATTTAACTGTATTTTCCAATGTACCTATACCTTCAATAGTGATACTGACTGTATCGTTTTTATGTAACTGACCAACACCGGGAGGAGTACCTGTCGCAATAACATCACCCTTATTTAATGTCATAATTGACGATACGTATTCAATTAATTCCATTGGTGAAAATATCATATTGGACGTACTTGAATTTTGTCTTACTTTTCCGTTTACTTCCAACTTAATATCCAAATTAGATGCATCCATATCAGTTACAAGACACGGCCCAATTGGACAGAATGTGTCAAAATTCTTTGCCCTTGTCCATTGTCCATCTTTTTGTTGTAAATCCCTCGCCGTAACATCATTGACGATAGAGTAAGCGAATTTAACGTTTTCGTTAAATTCATCGTATTTCACATCCTCTAAGAGGACAATCGCCAGTTCTGCCTCATAATCAACTTGCTGTGATATTTTTGGATATATGATTTCATCATGATGTGCTATCATGGACGTGGATGATTTCATAAACAGCAATGGCTCATCAGGTAATTTCATCTTCAGTTCACTGGCATGATCCTTATAATTCAAACCCACACAAATTATCTTAGAGGGAATTGTAGGTGTCAAAAATTTCACATTATCCATATCTTCCACATATAACTCCTTTAAATAATTATTCTGACAATATTCATCATATGCCTCATAAATACTGGAATAATCAATTTTTACTATTGAATCATCCCTTATTATCCCTATAGATTCAGTATCATTTGAATCTTTATATCGAACGAATCTCATGTTAATCGTTATATATCCTTAATAATCCTGCAATATTCTTTCAATAGGCACTACAAGTATATCCTTGGCACCAAGTTTTCTTAATTTGTTCAAAGTGATGAATACGTCCCTTTCTGAAATAACTGAGTTTACCGCTACCAACTCATCATCGCCATATATTTCAGATATCGTCGGTCCTCCCATACCTGGTATGGCTGCCTTGATTTCTTCAAGTTTATCCTTTTCAACGTTTATCATCAGAAGTTTTTTACCTTCAGCATGCAATACCCCTGATATTCCCAGTTTAATCTCATTTATTTTAGTGGTCTTTTCTTTAAAGCTATCCTTATTGGCTATTAATACAATTGAACTTTCAAAAATCGTGTCAATTTCCCTTAAATGGTTGGTTTTAAGTGTAGTACCCGTACTTGTTAAATCCGATATTACATCTGCCACTCCTATTAATGGTGCTACCTCTGTAGCTCCAGTCAATGCCAATATCTTAACGTCAATACCCTTTTGTTTAAAGTACTGTGAAGTCAAAAATGGAAACTCCGTTGCCACCGTTTTGATATTTTTCAAGTCTTCAACACTTTGTATATCAGAATCTTCCGGTGCTGCAATAACCAGGCGGGTTTTACCAAAACCAAGATCATATAAAATTTCAACATCAGCATCTCTTTCTGCAATCAAATCTTTACCTGTAATACCCATATCGGCAGCTCCGTCTGCAACATAATCAGGAATATCTGCCGCCCTTGTAAACATCACATCTATATCCGAATCAAATGTCTTGGAAAATAATTTACGATTTGAATTATCAACCAAACCGATTCCCGCTTTTTCTAGCAAATTTACTGATGGTTCACTAATACGTCCCTTTGATGGAATAGCTATACGAATCTGCATTATAATATCCTCCCTACTCTTTTAATAAAAATTGTTAACTTAATATTTTTTTTTGTTTTTATATTTATTCATATTATTTTAAAGATAATAATTATTTATATGTTTCTTTACATATTTTTCTTTTTCGTAATATGAGAATATTTTAATGTGAAAATACAAAAACAGATAAGAATTTTAAAACAGATATAATAGTATAAAGAACATTTTTAGCATATATATAAAAAATAATAAGGTAAAAACATGTTAAAATTTAAAGGAAAAATAACATCAGGATTGAATAGAGCCAGTGAATTTATGAAAAAGGAGATATACACCGGACAATATCAGGACAAATTGGGTTATGCCCCATATTTTGGAACATTGAATATAACATTGGATGATGACATCCATTTGGATGTTAATGGCAAACTTAAAGAAGATTTGAAAATTATTCATGGAAACTCCGAGTATGGTGATGTGTTCTTTTTAAATGCGAAAATAACGAATCCTAAAAATAACATCAGCAAAAAAGGAGACATACTGTTTCCTACAAAGACTGTATATACCTTTAATACCCTGGAATTTGTTGCTGATGAAAAGCTACGTGAATGTTTAGATGTTAAGGATAATGATTGTGTTATCATAGAGTTAATTTTGTAGTCATGAAAGAATAGTTTAGATTTTTACAAAAAATATTAAGTATAATAAAATTGAAATATTATAGTATATTAAAAATATTTACGGAAAAAAAATAATTGCATAATTAATTACAGTATATTTCAGGAAGCAAGATATTATGGTAACAGACTACAAACTGGTTAGCGAGGCAAAAGTGGACAAATCAATGATTCGGAAAATAGGAGAATACGAATTCATTAAGATTATCCCTGGCGAAAAAAATGTCCAAGTAAGTAAAATAACACAAACAAAGATTACAGAACCTATCGTCCAAGAAGATGAGATAATCATTAAAGCATATCCCCAGGAAGTAAAATTATTTAAAAACGAAAATAAAGACGTTAAATATGAAACCCGATGGTTATCCATGGACAATAAACGGTTTGATATTCCATTAGCAGATATTAAAACCATTCATTCATTATTACAAGCTAAAAATATCATGGACGGCAATATATTACATTTATCCAATGTATTGAGTTTAGTCATTAAACAAAATACGCTTAAGGAAGAAATAAATAAGATAAAACATGAATATAATGCTGAAGAAGAAAAAATTTAAATTATGCAAAAAATAATAATAAAAAAAAGATTTGAAATATCTTTTTTTAAACCCTTTTTTTATAGAAAAAATTTCATTTACTACTGATTCCCTTATTTACCAAACACCCAAATAGTTAAGATTACTCTTTATACAATTTACATATTTCTTCATGAGTCAAATATCCTCTGAACTCAGGTTTTTTAGCCAGTTCATATATTTTCATCACATCAATGTCCTTATTGACAACGTCCATCGCTGCCTGAGTAAATGTTTCCAGTTGCAGGTAATCCTCAGGAACCCTTCCCTTATTTTCAACCTTGGCCTTTGTAATGCTCCAAATATTCTCACGGCTGACATTGGACTTGTTGGATAAAAATTCACTTACATGATTTACTATTTTCTCATCATAAGTCCTGTTTAATATTATAGCACTGGTATCCACGTCCAACTTATCCAATAAGTCTATGTGTGCCTTAATGTCTATTGCGGCCGTTTCAATACCACCCTTACTTACACTTGATACCATGATTACCGGAATATTACCTGCACGTGCTATTTCAACTGTGGAGTATGGTGTTTTCTCATTTAACAAACCTGTTGCCGCACTCATAACACCCTCTACCAATACAAGATCATATCCTTTATTCTTAACCTGTTCAAGCACATCCTCCAAAGGCGTCCATCCTATGTTACTTATTTGTATTGAAGCATAATCCTCCAATTTTTCCTTGTTGACATATAATGATGGAGACAAATCCCTGATATCAGGTCCTACCTTAATGACATACGTATGTATTCCACGTTGTCTTAAGGCACCTACGATACCGCTTGCCAAAAATGTTTTACCTGACTCAGAACCCGTACCCATCAACATTATCATAGGAGGTACTTCGGGTTTTTTTCTATTAAATACACAGATCTCATTAGTGCCAACGGCCAATTCATGGAATACCCTGTCATGAAGCTTCTTATTTCTTTCCTGTATATCCTCATATTCATCTACAGCATCAATATACTCGAGGATATTATTTACCACCTGCGGATTATTATCCAAGAGACAATGAACGGTAGTACCAAGGATATTACCTTTCTTATTGGATACACCTGATAAAACCCTTTCCGGCTTATATTTATAATTTGATCGTTCTATGTTGGAATAAATTACGTTCTTATCTTTGGATTCTATTTGTCCATAAGTGTGACAGTGAAAACCATTGACTGTTGTATCCTTTAAATTCTTTGTAAATAATGTGGAATCATCAACAATTTCCGCATTTATCCTGTTGGTATTTATCAATGGTTTAAATGAAACATCCAATAAATTCAATCCTTTTCTAATAATAGGCACCGGAGAGTTACGTCCAACATCAGTTTGTCTGCCCAGTATCTGAAAACCAGCACACATTCCAAATATAAATCCATCATTATCATTTATGAGATTTATTTCCTCTTCTAACTCAGGAGTTATCGTCTCTGATTCTACCAGTGTTCCCCCGGGAATAATCAGTCCATCCAATTCTTCATGTGCCTTATTACCATTTTCTATTGTTCCGTCAGATTTAACTATATCGGTTGGTAAATGTCCGAAATGTTCATATAATGGTAAAGCACCTTTTACTTCAAGTAATCCTATTTTTTTCATTAATAATCACGGCTATCAATTTTTTCGTATATGTAAAATTCATTCATTATTATAAAATATGTATAATATACTTAAAAAGAATTACTTTTATCAGCAGATAAAAATCAGAATCAGTTTAAAAAATATTAAAAAAAGTAGAAATAATGCCCTGACGGGGATTTGAACCCCGGTAAAGGGATCCGCAGTCCCTCGTGATATCCGCTACACTACCAAGGCATAAAAAAATTATGCAATATTACAATTACAATATACTATTTGTCATTGGCATTTATTAAATTTTTCGTTTATTTTGGAAAATATAAAAAATCAAAAAATATATTTTGTTGGGAGAGAGTTTGGAAAAAAGATAAAAAAGATTAAACTAATCTCGTTTAATCAATTTTTTAATCTGTATCGATACCTTTAACTTTTTGGAAAGATAATCCTTGGGATAATTATTTAAAAAATAATGGATATGTGTTTGTGAGCTTCTATCAAATATTTCCGTACTTAAACGTTTATCATTTAATAAAATGTCACATTGAGCATCCAATGGCATGATTCTTAAAGCCGGTATGTCAATCCATAAATGTAAGGTTCCAGGTTTAATCAGTTCCAACTTATTGATTTTGACATTGGATGCAAGTAATGAAAATGTTCCATCATCTTTAACTATGCCCTTTATTGGATTTGCAATGAAACGTTCCGTTCTTAATTCAATAACATCATCAGGATCAAAGTATTCAATAAGATCACTGTCAAAATAATAATGATCCCAGTAAAATATTATTTCATGATAATAGGCTGCAAATACATGTATCATTTTATCTGTTGTGGAATCCCTTAATATTATAGCTTTTTTATCGCTAATGCTGTTGTTGTTTTTGTAATAGATACTTTCTCTTGAACCCATCTTATTAAATTCAGGAGGCAGTTCTTTTTCAATTAATTTAGTAGAATCCATAGGTACGTATCTTTGTTTTACTGATGCATAATACTTCTTGAATACGGGATGATCTCTGCCGTACTGCCAATTTACCGGAAAGAGCAAATCACCAAAACTTTCATATTCTTCAATGGAAAGTCGAGCATTTAACTCATTTTGATACTCATCTACGGTTATTTTTGGATGCAATTTATTTAAGATGTATGAAACGATTTTTACTGCCGACTTTTCGGATACATGTGTATCATCATACTGATAATCCTCAGCATCAAGAATATCTATAAAATCAGTTATACTATCACTTATTTCATCAACACATCTGACCGGGTCTGGCGTGTCAAAAGGAAGAAGATTTCTTAAGATGATACTTTTATCGGGCACTACAAAGAATTCATAATTGATATTTTTTTTATTCAAATAGCTCTTTTTAGATAATAGCATCTTTTTGAACAATCTTCCATCAAATGTATTGCCAGTATAATTTCTGTCGTAATGCTGCCTGATTTCATTTGATGCATCATTAACCAAGAAGATGCAGTCATCCTTTCCTATCATCGAACGTTTGAATTCTTTGAAATATCTTTCAAAATCAATATCATTTATCGTATCTTCAGATTCCATTGATAATTACCTCCCTTATTACAGCATCATTTATATTGAATTGATTACTCTCGTCAATATCCAAAAGATTGTTGTTTGAGGGTACTGTTAGTACTGCATTATTCCTAACACCATTAAAGAATACACTACCGGCATATACTGATTCAATAGTATATGAGGGTTGAGTCCAAGTTAATGGTATTTTAAATCTTAAGGTAGCTTTTCCATTTATAACATTGACTTTGATAACTGAATTATTCTCATCTTTTAACGTTATGCCGTTTATTTTAAAAATCACATAACTTTCATTCAATTTACCATTCCAATCTGTATTGACATTAGATGTTAAATTTACATATTCCCCCACATTCGCAGATGCCGAATTGACAGTAATTATAGGGTTGGTTTTTATAATATTCGATATTCCAACGATACCATCTCCTTCTGATGGATTAAGAACATCTGAATTGTATATGAATTTCTGTAAGGTAGAGTTACAGAATACCGTTCCATTTATTTTAGAGTTAAATAAATTGTTTGTGACATCAATAATACCATTGACATCATTGAAAATGGTTAACCCAGTAACCCTATAACCATGTACAATGTTATTGAATGTATTGTTAACTATGTTAATCATGCCCATATTATTGAATATGACTCCACCTCTAGTATAATTTCCAGTAAAATTCGTTTGGAATATATTACCATTTATTTCAATAGTAGAATTCCTATTGAATATCACTCCACCTTTACTACATGTTTGATTGCTTAACATTCCTTTAGCAATATGTTTATTTGAAAAAGTATTATTCTTTAAAAGCAAATCACCTATTTCATTATATATTATTCCTCCACGAAGTTCACCTTCCGTTATTCCACTAAAAGTGTTGTTGATAACATCAATGGAAGCTTCATAGTTATCAATTACTCCCCCACGGATAATATTCACATTATCTGTGAAATTATTCGATATGAATTTATTTGAATGAATAATAGAATGAATGTTATTATAAGCATGAATACAACGTCCTGTATTATTTCTGAAGGTATTGTTTGTTATATTGGATATTCCTCCAGATACTGCATAAATAATTGATGTTTTATCATTATTTCCCAAATTATTAGCTATATTATTTCGAAAAGTATTGTTAACAAATTTTATATTACCTCCATATTCACCAGTACTCCAAATTACAGCTCCCCACATATCAACAGTATTATTTATGAATTTAGAGTTCATTACCATGGTATTTCCCCTATTTGTAATTACTCCACCTTTCAATCCACCATGATTGTTGGATAAGGTACAATTATCTATTGTTAAAGTTCCAGGACCTATCATGACAACAACTCCAGATGAATTTGTAGACCCTTTAACCGTATTTTTAATTATCAAATTTTTCAAGGTTAAATTATGTTCTCCTGCTAAATTAATAAATTGATACGTATGTTGTCCATTTAAAGTACTTCCATGACCATCTATTGTGAGATTTTTTATATAATTTGAACTTCCCCAAAGTAATGTACGATTAATATTGTATGTTTTTTTAACTAAATTAATTGTATACGTCGATCCAATAGTATTTCTAGCATCATGTGTAATTACATCATCCAATTCACCATAATTGGAAACTGTTGTTTCAATATCAGTCAACATATTCCTTTGTTCTGGGGAATATTCAAAAGAATTATCTTGTAAATTTGAATTAGTATCTACTTCTACATTATCAAAATTGTTCCACTCATCCAAATTAACATTTTCTTCAACTTGTGAATCATCACATTCTATTAAACTATCCCCATCAACAGTATTTGCAGTAATACAAGTCAATGAACAAATAAATATAAAAAACACCATTAATAGATATATTTTTTTCATCAATAAGACATCCTATTATTTTAATAAAAAAACCATGTTAGTTAATAATATCTATTGAAAAGGAAGTATTTAATGATTTGGAGTGATCATTTTATTAATTCATTTTAAATAAGGTGGAATATATTTATAAAAATCAATACTTTAAAAGAAAAGTAAATCGCTAATTAAAAAGAAAACAACAATTACATTTCAGGGTTCTTTAACATAGTTTTATTAATACCATGTTTATAATATTATACATCATATTGTTTTTTTGTTTAGAATGTCTGATTATAATATGTACAATTAACATAGAAAATAATTGTCGCACATCATCTAAAAAGGGCTCTGTAGAAAACCTTGCTTTGAGTGAAGTATGAGTAATAACTCAAATATAATTTTTTACAGAGGGAATATATTCTATTTCAATATTATCCTTTCTTCATCAATATACAATTCTCACTCATATTGAGTAATTGTATTTGTCATTTGATTCCTGCCTAATTGCCGCCAACGCAGCATAGTAAGTGGTACAGGCGATCCCCGGGAAACCCTCGGTTCATATAAATAAATATAGTAATCAATATTGTATTTGATTAATTATTTTTAATCCTTCCTGATGTATATTTTTGGCAGCATTAATGTCCCTATCATGTCTATTACCACATAGGGGGCATGTCCATGTTCGGTTGTTTAGTGTTAGGTCTTCTTTGTGGTATTGGCAGTTGTTGCATGTTTTGCTGGATGGGTACCATTGGTCTATGTGTATTAGTTTTCGTCCGTGTTCGTATGCTTTTTGTTCTAGTATTTTGGTGAACATGTGCCATGATTTTTCTTGTATACTTCGTGATAGTCTGCTGTTTTTTAGCATGCCTTTGATGTTTAGTGTTTCCATAGAGATTATGTGATATTTTTCTGTTAATCGTTGTGCTATCTTATAGAAATGATAGTCTAGTATGTTATGTCTTTTTTCATATGCTAGGGCTATCTTCTTTTTGATTTTATTGTAGTTTTTGCTGCCAATTTCTTTTTTGGATAGTTTTCTTTGTAATCTTTGTATTTTCTTGTCTAATTGTATGATCTTGTTTTGTTGTGGGAAATGTATTATTTCGCCCGTGTTTATTGTGACAAAACGTGATATTCCCAAATCTATACCACAACTGCGATTATTAATCTTAAAAACATGTCTTGTGACATCTTTACATAAAATAGATACAAAATATTTACCGGATGCTTTTTGTTTAACAGTGACAGATTGTATTTTGCCGGATATCTTTTGATGTGTACGAAATCGTATCCAACCTACCTTGGGAAGACGAATACGTTTACCTTCAATTCTGATGTTGTTATTGATATTATTGGTTTTATAAGATTGTACTGGATTATATTTACTTTTATAGCGTGGATACTTGTTAAGGTGTTTAAAAAATCTGTCAAAAGCATTTTCTAAATTTTTCAACGATTCAATCAAAGCTTGTGAATCAACTCGTTTTAACCACGTCTTAGACTTCTTCAACTCAGTCAACATAGTCGAACAATCATAAAAAGACAAATACTCTCCATTATCTGAGTATACCGTCTTTTTAGCATCCAGAAAAGTGTTAAAAACAAAACGGCAACAACCAAACTGATTAATAAAAAAACTCTCCTGAACCTCATCAGGATAAATACGAACAACAAAACTCTTATACATAACAACTATCTACACACCAAAAATAATGAAATATTAAATACATATAATAAAATATTACTAATGGTATAGTTAATAATTTTATTTAAAGTAGTATATAAATATTTTGATAAAAGTATTACTTTTAATTGTTTTTTCATAGGATTTCTACAGAGCCCTAAAAAGGTTAAAAAAGGGGGTTAGAATAATATGAATATTATTCTAAGTATATGGCAGGTTTATATGGGGAAGCATTTTGTGCCTTGTTCTGTGGGTCGTATGTTGGCTCGTCATAGACAACTATTTTAGCACCCACTTCACTTTCAAGGTAATCCAATGCATCAGTTATTATTGCAACTTCATCAATTTGTCCTACATAATTGATTTTGTTGAATGTTTTACCTGCTTTTGTAGCAAATTTAGATAACTCCTTCTTGTTATCATATAGGTTTGCCTGCATTGATTTTTTAATGATTTCACCCACATTAGGTTTTCCCACTTCCTGGGCAATTTCATAGACATCATATTTCCATTTTGGAGCCGTGTAGATATGGATTGTTTCAGGGTTGGATTTTGTTATTTTAATTACTTCCTTGATATCCTTTGCCAGATCCTGAATCATCTCTTCAGCCTTTTCGATTTTATCGTCAACTGCTGTTTCATCCATTTGTGGCCATGACAACTCGGACATTAATATTTCATCATCATTGTATTCATCCCATATTTCCTCTGTGGTATATGGTATGAACGGAGCAAGCAATCTAATCCATACGTTTACTATGTAGTTTAACGTGTCTTTTTCCTCAGAGGATACTTCTGTGATTCTGTTTAGGTAATGATCCACATCCTTTCTAAATAAAAACAGGCTGGACTGTAATGCTTTTCTTGTCTGGAAGCCTTCTAATGCCTGGGTGGCTACACCTATGTTCTTGTTTACCTGACTGATGATCCATTTGTTTATTGCCTTATTCACTTTAGGTACTTCATTTTCCACAGTCAGTTGAACTTTCTGGCCGGTTATATCCTCAACTTTTTGTGCAAACTGTTGTATTGATTCCAGTCTTCTTTGTATACCGTTTACCTCGGTTTCTCTCCAGTCAAAGTCTTGCCATGGCTCTGCTGATGACATTAAAAAGAGTCTTACCGTATCGGCACCATACTTGTCTATTGCCTCGCTAAGTAGGATTACGTTTCCCTTGGATGAGGACATTTTTTGTCCTTCGAGAAGTCCCATACCAAATACCGTTATTCCTTTTGGCCAGTATTCTTTAGGAAATATTGCTGCATGGTGGAACATGTGGAATGATAGGTGGTTTCCAACCAAGTCTTTTGCTGACAGTCTCCAGTTAAGTGGATACCAGTATTGGAATTCTTCCTGTATCTGTTTTGTTAAGTCTTCATCTATCTTGTTTACTGAGCCATCGTTTGCCCCTTCCTGATTTAAAAATACTTTGTTGAAGAATGCATCGTTTAAATCTTCAGGATTTATTTGGTTCATGTATTTTGCTATTGTATAGTATGACATATAGATTGTTGAATCTGTTAACGGTTCTATTAACCATTTTTCATCCCATGGCATGTGTGTTCCCAGTCCAAGTCTTCTAGAACAGGCCCAGTCTTCAAGCCAGTCAAGGTAGTATTCGAAGTTTGATCTTATTTCTTTTGGCACTACTTCCAATTGTTCAAGACAGTCATATGCCTTGTTTGTCCATTCTTTATCGGAGTATTTTACAAACCATTGATCGTGTAATTCCTTGACTACACACATTGCTCCACATCGACATTTTACTGGTTTTTCGGCAAATTCATAGAGTTTGTCGGCTACGTTTTCATTGATGAATTTTTCAATTACTTCATTTCTTACATCTGCAACCCTTTTACCTGCAAATTCGCCTGTATTTTCTTTCATTATACCTTTGGCATGTTCTAATTTATAGATTTCATTTGTTGCCTCTTTTAGGTTTTCATCTTCCTGACTGGTTACGTTGTATTGTTCGATGAAATCTTTTGCAGGATATTCTGAGTATCCCTTGAGATTTACCAGGCTGATTAGTTGAATATTATCCAGCTGTTTTTGCAAGTCATATTTTGCTATCAGTTCACTGTTGTTTTTTAAGTCCTCTAATGCTATGTAATCTGCCGGTGCGTGTGCAGGTACTGAGAATACTACTCCGGTTGCATAGTCAGGGTCTACGAATGATGCAGGGAAAATAGGTAGTTTTGTACCGTTCATTGGATTTAATACGTAGTCACCTATGAATTCATTTGGATTGACATCTTCTATAATCTTCATTGATTCCTTCTGGTGGATTATGTTGGAGTATGACTGTTTACTTATTATCCATTCTTCACCTTCGTAGTCCACTTTAACATATTCTGCTTCAGGGTTTAACCAGAAGTTTGTTGCACCGTATAATGTTTCCGGTCGGAATGTTGCCGCTACTAGGAATGAATCTTTATATGGGAATTTGATTAACGTTAATTCATTTATTCCCACTCCTTCTCCTTCGAGCAGGTCATGATCTCCTACTGGGTTATCGTCATCGGGACAGTATTTTACGGGATGTGATCCTTTGTGTATTAAATCCTTATCCTTAAGTTGCCTTATTTGCCATCTTATAAACTGTTTATAGTGTGGGTCTATTGTTCTGAATTCTCTTCTCCAGTCGATTGAGTAACCCATGTTTGTCATGTCGTCATGGTATTCACTGCTGAAGTATTTTACTATGTATTCTGGATCGGTGAATTTCTGTAATTCATCATCAGGTACTCTGTGTACATTTTTGTAGATGTTTAATGTCCATGGATCCTGTCTTTCTATTCTTTTTGCTATACCTACTACCGGTGCTCCTGTTACGTGCCATGCCATCGGGAACAATACGTTGTATCCCTGCATTCTTTTAAATCTTGCATATACATCAGGTACTGTGTATGTTCTTCCATGTCCTATGTGCATTGCACCACTTGGATATGGGAATGCAACGGTTAGATACATTTTCTCTCTGTCATCCGGGTTGGATTCGAATATTTTTGAATCCTGCCATTTTTTCTGCCATTTTTTCTCTATTTCTGTTACCATCAAAAAACTCCGTTTAATAATAATTAATTAGTTATATTGAAATATTAATTTGAATTGTCTACTATAATTATATTTATATTTGAATGAATATTTTAATTTTAGTATTTGATGACATAATTAAAAGATTATAAAAACAATATTTCTTATTAGAATAGACCGGTCTACAAACATATAATCATAACAAATAATTAAAAAAAATAGCATGAATGAGAATAATTAAAAAAAATAATAAAATAATTAAAGAAAAGCATCAGATTCAAAAATGATATAACGAAGATAAAGAAATTTTCAAAAAAAAGTCCCATTTTTGATGGAAAGTTTATATATAATAGTTATTATATAATTAAGTGTATTACCAGAATAGAAACACAATTAATAACAAAAAAGGTTTTATCATAAAAAAAATTAACATTCTTATTCAACATAAATTTTTTTAACTCATTATATTAATTAATTGTATTCTATTTCTTTCTTTTTTAAACAGATTATTTTCTTAGATACAGATTACATCGAGTTTTGCCCACCGTTTGAATAACTATTTTTCAGATAGATATTACAATACATATATACATGAAGATTTTTAATTTCTATTGGTTAATTCCTATAACTATTATTTTTAAATACAGGTGCCATTAAACGTTTATGTTGTGAGTTATCTATCAATTTAATGATATGTTCCACATCATTTAACAAAAGATCCAACTCTTCGGATATTTCATTTGCATCCATATTCCGTTCAACATACAAATAAACTATCCTGTCAACATAGTAATATGATAACCCAAATTCAGATTCATCAGTTTGATTGGATGCCAAACCAGCAGTGGGAGCCTTATCAATTATGGAAGAGGGAACACCCAATCTTTTAGCAACTGCCCTTACATCTTCTTTATATAAATCGGCTATTGGTGATAAATCCACACCGCCATCACCATACTTAGTGAAATAACCCACATAATACTCCGTCTTATTACCCGTACCTATAACCAAGGAACGGTATATGCTGGCAAAGTAATATAAAAATGTCATTCTCAACCTCGGTTTGACATTCATTTGAGCTAATTTCATATTATCCGTAGGCAAATGCTCAATATCACATAACGATAAAAATTCCTCGAAAATATCATCCAATAATACATATTCCACCTGAATATCCAACATTGTTTTAATCAAATCCGCATCAAATAAATCCTGATCAGATGTTGTTGAAGATGGAAGAACAAATGCTTTCACATTATGAGAACCCAACGCCTTTACGGCCAAACATGCTACAACAGTAGAATCTATTCCACCACTTAAACCTAATACCACACCATTTGAGTTTGACTCGTCAACTTTCTGCTTAATAAACTCACAAGCTTCTTCAATGAAAACATCTGGATTAAATTCCGGTAAATCTATCATATAATACACCTAATTGAAAAATTCATTAATTATATACTATTTATAATTTGAATAATAATAAATTTAACTAAAGATAAATTGCAATAAGGAGATTATCCGACAATATGCAAATAGCAACATTCAACCAAAAAAATGAACAAGTATTTAAATAAGAAGTTAAATAATAATATTGGACTATAAATAATATAACAAAAACAATTAAATAATTGATAATTTAATCAGATAATCTTAATTTGATATCCGATAGAAAAAATAAAGATAAATAAATTAAGAAAAAATAATCAAATACTTAAAAAAATTAAATTTAAAAAATGGAGAATCGATACATGGCTATTACAGATTTAGTTAAATTCAATAAATCAAAGACGACATTCATATTTATCGGTGGAAAGGGTGGTGTTGGAAAAACAACCATCTCTGCTGCTACAGCATTGTGGTGTGCCCGAATGGATAAGAAAACACTCATCATTTCAACAGATCCGGCTCATTCATTAGGTGATTCATTTGATAGGCTAATCAAACATGTTCCAACACCTATCACAACAAATCTATCCGCTATGGAGATAGATCCGGATATTGCTATGGAGGAATATAAGGAAAAGTTTGCCATGCAACAACAATACAACGATGCACTGGGAATGTTTTCAGACCAACTGGATGTTATGAGTTCATCTCCAGGTATTGATGAAATAGCTGCTTTCGATAAGTTCATGCAGTATATGACCAATGACGAGTATGATGTTGTAATATTCGATACTGCTCCTACAGGACATACGTTAAGACTGCTGTCATTTCCGGAAATGATGGATTCATGGATGGGAAAAATGATTAAAACCAAACAGGCCCTAGGTTCTGCCGCACAAAAATTAAAAAACATAATACCGTTTATGGGTAGCGACGATGAGCAACTGCAGAATACCGCAGAGCTTGAACAGATGAAAAGTCAAATCATTGAAGCACGTAATATCTTGACAAATCCTGACAGAACATCGTTTAAGACCGTTCTTATTCCTGAAGAAATGTCAATAATAGAATCAACAAGGGCTATGGATGCTTTAAATAAGTCAAACATTACTACCGATGGTATTATTGTCAATAAGATACAGCCGGATAACAATCATTGTGATTTCTGTAAAGCAAGACGTGAAATTCAAAATAAACGATTGGAAACAATTAGAGATGTTTTCTCAGAACAGATCATTGCTGAAATACCTCTTCAGGCACATGAAGTACGTGGTATAGACCAGTTATATGAAATATGTGATATCCTATATGGTTCCGACCCAAGTAATGGTCCTATAGCATTGTAAATATTTTTATAAATATTTATAATCTTCTTTTTTTATCAAGATTGTTTTATCACCCAATTTTGTGCGTCAATTTCTTTCCGGAATTTCAATTAGGGCAATTTTTCATTTTAGTAAACATAAAAAGTGTTAAATTCATATGATTTCTACCATTTATTTTTAATAATAAGAGTTATAAATTTAGGTATGACTAAATAATATGTTATTAAAAAGCCTTTGGGAATATAATTAAGCGTGGAAAAATAAAAATGGAAAATAACAGATTAAAATAAAAAAATATAAGTTAAAAGGATATTAAATTTAAATAAAATAATAACCCATTAATTATAGAAGTTAAGAATAAATAATTTAAAAATATAGAAAAAAATAATGGATTTAAGATAACTTTAAATATTACTACAACATTAAATATAATTAATAACGGAGGTGAAAAAATGAGTGAACTACCAATTGCTCCAGTAGGAAGATTAATAAAAAAAGCTGGTGCTGAAAGAATAAGCGATGATGCCAAAGAAGAATTAACTGCTGTTTTAGAAAGCATAGGCTTAGAAATTTCAGAAGATGCTATAAAAGCTGCAAAACATGCTGGAAGAAAAACAGTGAAAGCAGAAGACATCGATTTAGTCGCAAGAATCAAATTTTAAATAAGATACCCTGATCAAAAGATAATTAAGAAAAATCTTTTGATATCTTTTTTTAAGAAAAAATGGTTGAAATAGGAATTCAACCCATGTAAAAACAAGCTTTTTGATATAACATAAAGGAAAGTTAATCTATTTTTCCATTTATCTATACTTTTTTCGTTGATTCCATATCTTTCTAAGGCTACTTAATCCACCTGATTTTCCACTGAACATATTCATATTTTTAGCCAATTCTGCAACCTTATAGCTGGCCTTTGAACCATTTTTAATCAAACGGCTACCAAATGGAGTCTGCATATGTTCAACGGCATTGTGAATTTCATAGATGGATACTACATTGATTCCTAAAGACAATGCCAAGTCATTACTGGCATGTTCCCTGTGAAAACCCAATATTTTAACGGCCGGAACGGATAAAGCTCCCACCTCAATGGTTACACCCATACCTGAACAGTAGATGACACCCTCTGATGCATTCATCAGACTAATTAAATCAACATCCCCATCGATGATATAAACGCCTTTTTTTGTAACGAACTTACTCACATAATTCGCATCAAAACGATATGGAACTACAAGCACATTATGATTCAATAGTTCCACCTGATGAATAATCTCAGGTATATCTGCAGGTCTTGTATCTCCACCCAAAAACAAGACATAAAAATCACTGACCCCATAATGACGATACATATCATCGGGGTCTTTTAATATGTGTCTTAAAACATATTCTGCTTGAGGATAACCCTTAATGTTTACCGTATTTTCAATGCCGTATAATTTTTTAAGCTTCTTTTTATATTCGTTACTTGGAACTGTGATTAAATCAGCGTATGCTATCATCTCTATAGGGTTATAAATGTCCTGTTCAATATGCAATCTAGGAATACCCAGTTTTTTTGCTGCTGAAATACCCTTTCTTACATCTCCAGCGTTTCCACAAGTCAATACCAAATCCAATTTTTTATTCTTGAGAGCATTATAAGCAGAATACGTGTCTTGAAGTACCAATTTAGCTATAGTAGTATTACTTCTTTTAACTCCACTGCTACGTCTTCCCTGACCAATAGATTTCATCTCTAAACTATATGGTTCCAATAACTCCCTTGCCATATCACTATGAGTTAAACTCAATACGTTAGCATCCAACTTTTCAATAACCGGTATTATTGTTTTAGCTGGTGCCGTTTCCGCTACTACTGCTATATTCACCTTTTTCACCCCTTATTTATTTTTTATATGCATACTATATGCAACCAATATCAGTGACAATAAGAAAAATAAAGTTATTACCAAATCTGTAGGACCCGTTTCAATCCATATAATCGTATGTGCAAGCAACATTGCATATAAACCTATAAATATACCTTTATATTCCATTTGAATGTCATGAAACAATTTCAATATCAAACCCAATATGAACATTTGAATCAGCATTGCCCATAATCCAAAATCAAGCAAGGCTGGTCCGAATATGGTTGATGTGGTTGAATGAGCATAACCTAATGTGGTTGATCCCACTATAACCCGTGGATCTGTTGATTTGAAAAATCCCGTCAAAGTATTGTATAATAACTGTCCGTTAGTACTGTGTTGCATAAATACCGCATGATCCAATACCTGTAAAGTATAACCTGCCCTGTAAAATATCAATTCCAATGGATTTAATGTCCAGGTCTGCCATTCAATGGATTTTACCGCTACATATCCCACCACCATCAACAGGATAAATATTGACACAATGGACAGTATTATATACTTCCATGGAAGGTCTTTTGTATAGTAAACGGTTATGAAAACACTCAATACTATGGCCATTGCAGTTGTTCTGTAACCTGTCAATGCAAACAGCAACAAGCCAATGATAAAAAGGACATAATACTTTTTATCATCATATTTAGCCAGCAATAGATTTATTGAAGGTAAAAACAACAGATATGAAGCTAGCCAAATTCTGGTTACGGCTTTAGCCTTTAAATATCCGCTGAATAATGGAATACCACCCAAATAAATCATGTTAATTACTTGAAATAGAATTCCCAACAACACTATGCTAACCAGTACTTTCTCTGAAGTTATTTTTTCAAGTTTAGACTCGTTTATCTCAAATTCATACTTAGCCAACAGGTATTTACTTGCAAAAATACCAATCATATAAGTGATTAATCCCAAAAATATTACGACCAATGTATAATTATGTATGCCCACCAACTCTTTTAAATGAAATTCAAATCCTATAAAAGAAAACAGTAAATATACCAATACAAGAATTACCAATATTAACGGATTAAAAATATCTAATTTTTTTATATTCATATTAACCACTATGAGAAATAAGTAGTAAATTTATTTAATATAATTATATATATAATTAAAGTAGTATAAAGAGTTTTTTAATATTTAAAAACAAAAAATATTAACAAAATATTAAAGAGATTAATTAATATTGACCAATACCTTAACGTACAAGGTGAAAAGATATGTCAAATAAAATTTTAAAAAACAGTTTTATCCTAATAATAGGCAATTTGTTATTCCGTGTAGGCGGATATATAAACCGTTTATTGGTAAGTAGGATGTTGGGACCTGAAGGATACGGATTATACGGATTAACATTGCCCTTCCAGGGAATATTCCAGATATTGTCTGCAGGAGGCCTTCCACCGGCAATATCCAAGTATGTTGCCGAATACAATGCCAAGGATGAAAAGCAGTTAACCAGACAGGTTATCGTTACCGCTACGAAATTCATGATAATGATGGCCATACTCCTTAGTATTGTCCTGTTATTTTCATCAGATTTCATAGCAAATGTCATATTTCACAAACCAGCAGTCGTATGGCCACTGAGAGCTGTTAGCCTTATAACACCATTTAGTGTAGTGGTTGGAGCCATGCGTGGGGCATTTCAGGGATTTTATAAAAACGAGTATACCGTGTACAATAGACTAGCCGAACAGATATCTACAATAGTATTTGCATGCTTATTTATATCCGTAGGTTTATATGCCATGGGTGCCGTTTTAGGTACTGCATTTGGTTTTGTTGTATCGGCCATTACGGCAGTGTTTTTATATAAAAGATATATCAGTCCCCTGCTTGCAGATGCAACCCCTCTTAAAATATCATTCAGGGATGAGGTGAAATTATTATGGACTCTCATTAAATTTGCTGTTCCCGTAGCCGTTACTGCACTATCAGAAATGGCAATATATGATATTGGAACCTTCGTTATAGGTGCGTTGATGCTGTCTACAGATGTGGGTTTTTACAATGCGGCCGACCCCATATCAAGGATACCTCTTGTAATATCATTGTCAATATCAACCGTACTGCTTCCTGCAGCCAGTGAGGCATATGCTCTAAAGGACAATGCACTTCTGCAGGAGTATGTTGTTGACTGTTTAAGATACAGCATATTGACGGTTCTTCCATTATGTGTACTTATCAGCATATTCAGTCTACCTATAATGATTATATTATTCGGAAGCACTTATGCCCCTAGTTCAGGAGTTTTAAGTATTCTTGTTATTGGAATGAGCTTCTATACGATATATATGATTTGCAGCAGCATACTGCAGGGAATTGACAATCCAAGAATACCAATGTACATACTCTTGGTCGGTACGGTAATTAACCTCATCAACAATTACTACTTTGTAAAGGTTTATGGTATACTGGGAGCGGGTATTGGTACGACCATTACTACCGCGATACTTATGATTATAATATTATTCATAGTTGTTAAAAAAACGGACATACACATTCCATGGAAAAATATATTACGTATAATTCTCGCCAATATCATACTGGCATTGGTATGCATATTGATTCCTAAAAGCATTATCGGATGTATCTTAGGATTTGTTATAGGTGCAGTGGTATATTTAATATTAATCCTTGAATTGAAGATTATGACCAAAAGGGACCTTAACTTCTTCATGAGCTTCCTGAATAAAATACCGTTCATGAATAGATATAATGAAAAAATAGTTAAATATATAGAAAATAAAAATTTAATATATAAAATAGAATAAAATAATTGTGCAGGATTGTTATCTTATGAATGATGATAGAAAAATAACATTAACCAGAAAAACTAATGAAACGGACATTAACATAACCCTAAATATAGACGGTAATGGAAACAGCAATATAGACACGGGACTTAAGTTTTTAGACCATATGCTTAGCTCTTTTGCAAAGCATGGTTTTTTTGACTTGGAGGTTACATGCAAGGGCGATATTGAAGTTGATGATCATCATAGCGTTGAGGATATTGGAATACTTCTTGGAGAATGCTTTAAAGAAGCTCTTGGTGATAAGGTAGGTATTGAACGTATGGGTTACGGTGTTGTTCCGATGGATGAGGCCATAAGCCATGTTGCAGTAGACATAAGCGGTCGAAGCTATACGGTTTTTGATGCCGACTTTGAATACCAACTAATAGGAGATGTTAATTCTCAGAACATCAAACACTTCTTTGAATCCTTTGCAAACTCATGTAGGATAAACATTCATATAACTGCCAAGGGAGAAAATGACCATCATATTTGTGAAGCCATATTTAAAGCATTTGCCCGTGCATTAAATGATGCGACAAAGATAACACATGACCAATTATTAAGCACGAAAGGAAAATTATAATAGCATTGATGCTATTGTTTTTTAACTATTTTTTTAGATTTAATTAAAAGTCACATCCCCCATTTAAAAAAAAAGAAGATTAAAGTAAAAAAGAGGTAATTGGTAATTTAATCCTCATGATAGTCAAAAGTCTCTTCAGTTTCATAGTTATGCAGCAATTTGCTCTTGAATACAATTGAACCATCACGTTTATGGGGTGTTCTGGTAACAGTATCATTGCTTTTTTCAAGTTCCCTTGCCTCTTCTGCCAATATTGAAGCGGCCTTCATCATTTCATGAGCAGCTACAACCAATGGAATATATTCTTCAGGATCATTAACCCTGAAACAAGCGGTTACATCCATTTCAGAAACCTGTGTTGCTATTTGATATGCAGCCATGGCCTTGGCCTCGGCATAAGGATTGTTAAATCTTGCATAGCTGACTGCCTTTTGAGCCGTGACTATTATCTCTGGAAATTCTATAGGAGCATCATCCTTAACCGAATACAATACCTTATCGATTTCCTCGTGTATCAATCGGATGACACCAGTTATTGACAATACATTCAATACGTATGAATTGAACAATGCCATTTCGGTTGAATCCAAAAATTCCCTTCTTGCACCTATCATAGCATCTGCACGAATCAGGATATAACCAAGATGATGTTCCTTCATAAATGGAATTGCCCTTTCACCCGGCTTATCCCCTATAATTACGAGGGGAAGATTAAGTTTTGTAATCTCTTCAATTGCATGTTTAATTTGTCTTGCCCCAGGATTAGGACTTATAAATACCAATAAATCGACGTCAATATTTTTAACCCTGCGAATTATATCATTTACCTCATTTTGTCCCATTTTAGAACCAGTACTGATAGTTCTTATATGAAAATCATCCCTGTCAGCCCTTTCATCCAATATCAAATCTATGATTGTTGATATACCTATATTACCTACCTTTACTACACCTACTTTAATCATCTAATCACCAATATACATTATTTATCATTCAACAGTCAAAGAATCGGCACACTAGCCAATTTGTCTTGCAATTCAATCGTTACTCCTAAAAATGTCCCGTCAATCCACCATAATAACCCGTTAATCATTTTCATATGCCTTTCGTGTGAAGTTATATGCGAAGTCCGGCAAACACGCCGTGTGTGTATGAATATAACTTGCCACAGTATTTTTATACAGCAATCCATCATGTGTACCGTTTATTCCCACACCCCTTTGCATTTGGAATGCGAAGTCATTTACGTTCTTGCCGGTATAGTCTACCTTGGAGTAATGAAATTCATGTCCGTGATAGGTTGATCCGACTTTTTGAATAGGATTGTCCCGCACCACCTTAGCTATGGTATAACTTAATCCCTGAACTTTCTTTGTTAATGTGGATTCATATGGATATACTCCCACCATCTGCCTGTTGTCAATCGATTTTGTTAAATACATCAAACCTCCGCATTCAGCATATATTGGATTGTTATTATCTGAAAATTCCTTTATGGATTTTAACATGCCTTTATTATCACTTAACTGTTTATTGTATATTTCAGGATATCCTCCACCGATATATAATGCATCGACATCTGGAAGTTCTTCATCATGTATTGGACTGAAATAGATTATTTCTGCATTGTTATGCTCCAGTGCCTCCAAGTTTTCATGATAGTAAAAATTGAATGCCTCATCAAATGGTACTGCTATTTTTGTCTTTTGTCTTGTTCTTTCTGTAGCCCATATGTTTTCATAATCATCCGGTATATCCTCAGAGTTGTCCATTATCTCAATCAACATGTCCAAATCCAGATTATCCTTAACAAGTTGTCCCCACTTTTCTATTAATCCCTTGATTCTTTCCTCTTCAACTGCAGGTATTAATCCCAAGTGTCTTTGTTCCATTGTTATGGAAGGGTCCCTTATGATTCCACCAATCACCGTGGTATTTGATAATTTTTCCACGGATTCCTTGGTTTTAAGATAATGCCTTTGACTTTTGACGTTGTTTAATATTACACCCTGTATGTTTATTTTAGAATCCAATGCTTTAAAGCCCAGAGTCATTGCAGCAGCACTTCTAACCAAACTTTTACTATTAATTATCAATACAACAGGTGCATTTAATGCTTTTGCTATAGATGCCGAACTTCCAACATCCGTAATTGGACTTATACCTTCATATAATCCCCTTACACCTTCAATTATAGCGTAATCCGCTTTTGATGTTTGCATAGCATTCCTGAATGAACATCGAATCTGTCCATCAGACATGAAAAAGGAATCCAAATTACGGGAAGCTATACCCGTTGCACAATTATGATAGGACGGATCTATATAGTCCGGCCCAACCTTAAATGATTGAATTTTATGTTCATCAGATAATGCCTTCATGATACCTGTAGAAATAGTTGTTTTACCTACACCACTGCCTGTTCCTGATAATAATATTCTCTTCATGGAAATAACCCGTTGATTCTAAAAATTAGAAATTAATTATATATGTTAATATATTTTAATATCATAGAATATAGATTTACCTATAAATTTCTACAATACCAATAATAAAATAACATCACATATAAAGATAATAGTATAAGTTAAATTGGAGGAATAAATCATATGCTTAATGAAAGAATAGTTGCTCTTTCACATCAATTAAGAGAGTCGGGAGTAAATGTCAGTATTAGAAGTACTCAGACGGCATATCAGGTATGGGATTTATTTAAAAACGAAACTGAAATCTCAAAGATGAAAACCGCCCTGAAGAGTGTATATGTCAAAGAGCCATATGATGAAAAAAGGTTTGATGAAATATTTGATGAAATATTCCAAATCGAAAGCAAAAATCCTCTCAGATCCATAAGAGAAGACCCTGCAGTGCAACCTGAAGATATTATGGGACTGCCAGATACGCAACAATCAGAATCTGCAATAGAATCAATGATGCCTCCCGAATTTGACTTGAATGAATTAACAGAAATTAAAGTACATGAAAAAGATTTATTGAAGACCGACATCAGCAATATTAATACATTTGATGAACGTATACTTGACTTATGCCGTAAATTAAGTGAAAAAATAAGAACAAGAAGAAGTATTCGTAGAAAAAGAATGCACTCCAACAACATTGACATGCCGAGAACCATCCGAAAAAACCTTAAAAATGGTGGGAAACTAATCAAGCTGGAACATGCAAAGCCACATATCCATAAGAACAAACACATATTCTTAAGTGATGTGAGCGGATCATGCGACTGGATAAATAACTGGTTTTTCACAATATTATATGGATGTCAAAAATCATTTGACAAGATTAACTGTTACGAATTTGACAATTCAATCCTAGAAACAACTGATGCCTTAAAGCTGGAGTCATACTATGAATCCTATCAGGATATCTATTCAAGAAGGATGAAAAAGGGAATGATTCATGGCAAATCAGATATGGCAAATTCATTTAAAGAATTTATAGATGAAGCTAACCTAAACCATAGAAGTATTGTGATAATATTAAGCGATTGTCGTGACTGGAATGGAAAACGAGAAAATGGTGAATTAGAAAGTGCAAAGCTATTGAAAGAGATTGTAAAGCAAAGCAACAGGGTAATGATATTCAACCCAGAACCTAAAATAAAATGGGACACACCCACAAGTTGCGTTAAAGACTATATTGAAGCCGGAGCACAAATGTATGAAATTAAAAACTTAGAAAACCTTGCAACATTAATAACAAACCTATAGGTGAATGAAATGAAATATTTTGTAAGATATGGAGAAATAGGTACTAAAAGCCCTAAAATAAGACGTAAATTTGAAAACAATCTAATTAAAAACATCCAATCAGAATTAGATTGTACCTTTGACAACAATCAAGGAAGATTAACATTAATAACTGATGAAGAAGACTGTAAGGTCAATGATATTTTATCCCGAACATTCGGTATAGTATCATATAGCCCCATACTTGAGACCAATACAAATAAAGATGATATAACCAGCCTTATAGAGAATACTATGAGAAAAATTATTAAGGAGGACAAGTTCAATCCCGAAAAGGATACTTTTGCCGTTAGATGCAGACGGGTTGGAAATCATAACTATACAAGTCAGGAAATAGCCGCCTACTGTGGAGGTGTAGTGATAAAAGTATGTGATGCTACTGTTAACCTATCACAACCGGATTTCACATTATATGTGGAGGTACGTGATGACAAAACATATATATATCATGAAAAAATCAGGGGATTGGGTGGTTTACCTGTAGGTAGCCAGGGAAAGGTTGTCTGTCTAATCTCTTCAGGTATTGATTCCCCGGTAGCAGCATATCAAATGTTAAAACGTGGCTGTCAGGTAATATTACTTCACTGTGATAATCATCCATACAGTGAGGGTTCTGTTGATAAGGTTCTTAAGAATGCGGATAATCTCAGAAGATACTCCATTGGAAATCCGATAAAGGTGTATTCGATTAAATTTGGAAAATATCTTGAAAAAGTGTTGAATGAAGCTCCACCACGTATGACATGTGTACTCTGCAAGAGTGGAATGTATCAGTCGGCTGCACTTTTGGCCAAAAAGGAACATGCAAATGCAATAGTTGATGGTAGCAGCATAGGACAGGTTGCATCCCAGACATTAACCAACCTTGAAGCTACACGCTATCATTGTAGAATGCCGATATTCAGTCCATTAATATCCCTGGATAAACTTGAGATAGAGGAAATTGCTAAAAGAATCAACACGTATGAAACATCAATCATACCTGATGGCGGATGTAAAGCAGTACCTAAGCATCCTGAAACACATGCAGACTTGAAATTGGTTAAAGATATCGTAGAGGACATTAATCAGATGGAATGTCTGGAAAAAATCAGCGAATCTATAGTCAGATTAGATTCATAATTTACTTTTTTTATTGAAAATTTTTTTATTAGAAAATATTTGGAAGGATGGTCAATAAAGCACTATTAAAAAAAAAGGCAATCAGTACTCACGAGTAAAAAAAAAAGATTTAAAAAAAAGAGAAAATAGCTATAACCTATCTGCCAGATATTGGCCTAATCTTCTGGATAATGCCAGTATTGTATATATTGGAGGTAATCCCGGAGCTTCCGGCAGAACCGATCCATCGGCAACATAAAGGTTATCGAATTCTGTTTTCAGGTTTTTGTCCACAATATCGCCAATTCTGGCTGATGATATCAAGTGTGCACCCCTAACGTGTGTGGAGGATATGCTTTCAATATCGGCTCCCGCGGTTACGAGAATGTTACCTGCTATTGCAGCCCCCCTTGCAAGGTATGCTGCATCTTCAAAGTCTATTGTCTTTTCTACCTGATTTAGATAGACGTGTCCATTGACTTTATCCGGTATTTTAATCATCAGACTTATTATGTCATCAACCGTAGCATCTGGGTGTGTCTCCTGTATTTTTGCCAATAAAAATTGACTGGTATGTGGAGATATAACTATATGAGGCAATTTGATGAACTTATTCATTTGTATTTCATTGTCCTGTCCGGCATCCTTCAGGTATCCTCCAACTGTTATGAAGGGATCTACTGCAAATGTTTCACCCGCCTTAATGCCTGCTGTTCGTAATAGTTTAGGTGTCATCATACCACCCGCCGCCAATATTACGATATCGGCAAAGTATTGGGTAGCCTTGTCTGTTTTAATTCCCTTGACTTTGTTGTCTTCAACTATTAAAGCTGTTGCAGCTTCCTGTGTAATGAGCTTTACGCCATTTTCCTGTGCTACTTCCAAATCAGATAAGCTGCTCCATTTTGCTCCATGAGGACAGCCCCATGCACATTTACCACATTGTTTACACTTTGACGGGTCAATTGCCTTAGGCATGTCCTGCATATCCAATCCCAATTTAGTTGATGCTTCCTTTAATAATTTGGTTATTTTTCCCTCATGTGTTTTAGGCATTGTTTGTATGTGTAACTCTTCTTTTAATTGTTCGAGCTGACCGGTTATGTCAATGTCATATTCCTTTAGTTCATCAACCAATGATGGAACAAGATTACCTGCAATGACTAACGATGAACCGCCTACAACATCTGTCTTTATCAGTTCCATTTCATTTTTGTCCCATACATCATAATACTTGTATGCTTCTGATGCATCAGACAAGACTCCTTTTTCTACGATTGTGATGTCGACATTTGGATTTTTTGATAACTCTCTTGCTACGCTTAATCCTCCTGTTCCAGCACCTACAATTAATACATCAGTCTTCATCCCATTCTTCCTCTTCTTTTTGTTTTTCTTTTCTCATCTTAGCCTTATGAATCGGAGTATAGTTCAATAATTCCCCTTTATCATCCACTTCTACATAATCACGCGTTTGATTCTCTTCATCCGTGAATACGACCTGATATGTATTATCTTCAGGTTCTTTTGTATCCGTACTTCTTTCATGGACATATTTTGCAATGTTGGATCCGATTATGGCAGTGACTCCACAGACTATTATTGCTACACACATAGGAATTAATGCTCCCAGCAACAAGTCCATTATCATGGTAGTGGTGCTTGTCTGTACGGGGATGGTATATGTGGGCATGTAATCTTTCAGGATTAATCCTGTTGGATAGCTTAATATGTAACCAATTAATGCATAGAGTACTCCCGTAATTATTGCTTCACGTTTTCTTCTGTTGATGTATGAGACAATCAATCCTATTAGCACTAAAATTAACAGATAACCAAATCCACTCCTTGATAATATTAATGCCAGTATTACAAAGATTATTATTGAAAATTTCTTTAAAAAATCAATTAAAGACATATCTGAACTTCCTTAATATCTAATATAAATTGATATAAACTTTTATTCTATATATATTATTAATAAAGAATTATTTAAATACTTTTGTAACTAATAGTTTAATGTATTCTTAACTCCGATGAAAAATATTTGTTTTTTGTGACAAAAAATTTTAGTAATTAACAACAATATAATAACTAGGAGGATTGTGTAAAATTAAATTTAAGACGCTGGAAAATCCAAGTTCCAAGGAGAGTTATGAACTCATAAGGGAAGGCTTGGACAAAAAATCAATGATTATATTGCTTGTTAAATGTCATGTTGAATATAATGGACGTGCCAGGAGTAAACTTGATGTTGGAGACCGATTGGTTGTTATTAAAAAAGACGGAACCTTTATAATTCATCAGGAATTAAATTTAGATCCGGTTAATTGGCAGGCCGCGGGGTGTAAAAACAAAGTCAAACTGGAAGATGACATGGTAATATTAACAAGTAAAAAAACAAAGCCTACCGAGGAAATAATAGTCTACATAGATGAAACATATAGCGTTACATACTATAATTGTGTTGATACTAAAAACCTTGAAATAAGGGGTTATGAAAAACATATGGTTGATTTGGCCTGGGAAAAACCGGAACTTATTGAAAAGGGTTTCAGACCGACAAGACGTGAATATCAGACAGAGAATGGATTTATAGATTTGATGGGTAAGGATAGTGAAGGTCATCTGGTAATCCTTGAATTTAAAAGTAGAAAGGCCGGTACTAATGCTGTTAAACAGTTAAAGGGATATATTGATTGTTTTTTAGATAATAAGGAGTTTGTAAGGGGAGTTATTGTAGCACCAAGTATTACTGATAATGCACTTGAAGAGCTTGAGAAATTAGAAATGGAATTTATTGAGATGAATCCGCCATTGGATTTATTAAAACAAAAAGCATCCACATTAGATTCATTCTTCTAACAAAAAATTACATTAAAAATTCATAATCTTCCCCATTTATCGCTATCAATATTGCATCAACAATACATGCGGTGTTCCATCCCACCACTTTTGTTGCCACTTCCTGCAAGTCAAGAGGTATTTCTTCAGCACCATATGGCCGGATTATTATTATGGCCTTATCAAATGTCTGGGCATAATTGATATGCTCACTTATCTTATCCTTATTGCTATCCCATAGACCTGAAAGTACTATCAATGCGTCACAGTCGGCTATCTTCTCTGAAAAATTATCGCCGGTATCTGTTATATCCACCCATTTAAATGCTTCCGTTGCAGTGGACAGTCTTTCCATAAATGTATTGTAATCCTGGCTATCTACAGGATATGAAACAAATAGTTTCCATGTTTTGTTTTCTTCGGGAAATAAATCCAACATTTTATCACCTATATCAATGCACGTCTTTCTATTTCTATTTCTTCTGTCGTATCATAATCGTATACTGTAAAGCAATCGTTTGGACATATGCTTGCAGGAGTTTCTATCTCATATAATGTTTTTACTACACCTTCAACACTTTCATCATCCATGAATGCTCCCTGCATTGCAATAACGTTATCATCGTCCAAGTATAATAATTGACTTGTCTTTGTACATGCCCCACATCCTTTACAGTTTGTTCTATCAATTTCTACTTCATACATTATAACACCTATATATAGTTATATACTTTGAACATAAATAAATAATTATACAATAAATATTGAAGGGATATTCATGAAAGAATTTAAAATTGCAAGTTGTCAGATGGATGTTGTCGATGACAAAAATAGAAATATCCATCATGCCATCGAATTAATAAAGAGAGCCTCCAGTAACAATGCAGATATCATAACTCTACCCGAAATGTTTAACACTCCTTATGATAATAACAAATTCATCGAGAATGCCGAAGATGAAGAGGCCAGCCCTACATTGGATGCCATGTGCCAAGTGGCCGGCAAAGAGGAGATATATCTGCAATGTGGTTCAATTGCAGAAGTTGACGATGACAAGATATACAATACGGCTTATCTAATCAGTCCTGATGGTGAGATAATAGCAAAACATAGAAAGATGCACCTGTTTGATATTGACTGCGATACGATGAAGTTTACTGAATCGGATACCCTGTCTGCGGGGGATAATATTACAACCGTAAAGACCCATCTCGGTAGAATATCCCTGGCAATATGTTATGATGTTCGATTCAATCAGATGTGGACATTGATGAATGAGAACGAGACGGACATAGTACTGCTTCCAGGAGCATTCAATAAGACAACCGGCCCCCTTCACTGGGAAACACTTTTAAGGGCACGTGCAATCGACAATCAGTTCTTTGTTGTTGCTACAAGTCCCAGTCAACTTGATAATCCGTATTATGTTGCATGGGGTCATTCAATGATTGTTGATCCATGGGGAAATATACTGGCAAATGCCAAAAGTAGTGAGGAAATAATTTATTCTGATTTAAATCCGGATTTGATAACATCGGTACGAGAGCAGATTCCAATATTGAAAAATAAGAGAGATGACATTTATCAGACAAAATATGTTAAAAAATAACTCAGTGCTAAAAAAAGGAGGGTGATTTACCAGTTTATTCAATAAAAAAATTAAAAAGAAAATATCGATAATTAAATATCCTTATCGTTTTAAATAGTATGTTAAACAGTTATTTTTTAGCTTTTTTCTTTTTAGGTTTAGGATCTATTTTTTTAAGTGCCTTATTTGCTACTTTTTTGAATTCCTTATCCCCTGTTGCTGCTCGTCTTGCTTTTTTGATTGGGTCTATTGCTTTTTTATCTTTGATATCCCCTAACGCTTTTGTAGCTGATGTTCTAACTCCCCAATCCTCATCAGTCAATAATTCGATTAACGGATCCACAGCATCGGCAACTTCCATTTCACCCAATGCTTTGGCTGAAAATTTCCTTATAGCAAAGTCATCTGATTTTAATGCATCGATTAACTCTGTTGCAACGGTATCGTCCCCAATATCCTTTAATGATAATATTACGTATTTTTGTATTTGAGGGTTGTCAGTGTTTAATGCGGCTATTAATGGTTTAATAGAATCAGCACCTATATTGGCTAATGATTTGGCTGCTTGAAACCTGACATGAGGATTTTCATCAGAAAATGTTTCTATCAATAAATCTATCGCTTCATCAGGGTATTGTTCTAATTCAATACACGTTTGTTTTCTAACTTCATAATCGTCATCATTCAAATTTTCTTTTAATGTATCAAAATCGCTCATATAACTAACTCCAATTAATTATTTTCTTAGGCATTAATTATATATTTTAAGGAAATACTATTTAATTGTTTTTTAAATATTTATCCTTAATTTAAGAAGATGGCCTAGCTCCCAATATAATCAGTAGGATTTTTTGAACATGGGATGATAAATAATGATAAAATATATATTCTTAGAAATGAATATATACTATTAACAAAAATAGAATTTTTGTTTATATAGATAAAAAGAAAAACAAGGTAATATTATTAACTGTCGGTTGAGAATATTACTTAATGAAATGCAAATTAGATAACTAATTATTTGAAAAGGATATACTTATGCGACAAATATCCTTTTTCAATACCCTATTTTTAATGATAATAACAAACTTTATAATAATCCAATACATAATTAATAATATACATAGCTTAATGTATTAATCATAAATATGAGGAGAGTAGTTTAATGAATGATGATAAATATAAAATAGAAAGGAATGTCCTAAAACAATATTCTCCTTATACTAACTGTTATTATGATGAAAAAGGTGTTAAACATGTTTGTATAAACGTTCCAGCCAAATTTAAATTCCATATGATGGAATATGAATTATTACCCGGAATTATAGCATATTTCAACATGTGTGACTTCATACAACGATATACAAATAAAGATCCAGTTTTTAAATTAAAAAATACTGAAGAGTTATCTGTATTTAATTACATGGTCAGTGGACAAGCACAAATAGGTGTAGATGAGAATAAATATATCCCAATAAAAGAAAATGACATATTTATTCATACAAAACCAACAGAAAATTCATTATACAGTTTTTATGGAAAAACAAGCTTTATACATATAGTAATCATAGAAAGCGAGATTTACAAGCATAAAGAAACATACACTATAGAATATTACAAATTAATAAACAAACTATTCTTGTTAAGTAAAAAAGAAGAAAATATCATATTTAAATCAGAAAATCATATTAAAGAAATCCTTGAAGACTTGAAAAAACATACTTTCAAAGATGAGATTTCACAAAAAGTCTACTACCAGATAAAGATTATTGAGATAATTACTTATTTATATGAATTGAATATCGGTGAGATTAAAAACGACTATAAAACATATACCGACGCACAGATACGTGTTGTTAGAAAGATTAAAAATCACCTGTCAAGGGATATTGCCAGTTATATCTCATTGGAAGTGTTGTCCAACAGTTATGGTATCAATCTAACAACCCTGAAGAATTGTTTTAGAGACATGTACGGTAAACCGTTGTACACATGGTATAGGGAATATAAATTTTTAAGGGCCAAAGAGTTAATTAAAAATACTGATTATCCCATATCCAAAATAGCCAATATGATAGGATACAAAAGTAGCAGTAAATTTACAAAAGCTTTTAAAAAGGAAATGGGAGTTTTACCTTCCAGTTATCGTAAAAAAAAGAAATAACCACCCTTTAACTATTTTTTAAAGATTTAACTAATATTCTAACAATAATCAAATATTTAACTGATAAAAATAGAATATGTACAACAAATCATGTAAAATTATATAAATGTTTAATAAAAAATATTTTTTTTAAAATAAATACAAAAGACTTAAAGTAAAGTTTAAATAGTAATTGAAATATTTACAATAAGATAATAAAGGAGTTTAAACAAAAATAGTATCATTAAAAATAATAAAATTAGAAAAATAAAAATAGGAGATAACATGAATTATTTATTAGCAATAATAATACTTATTTACATTGCAATGATGGTTCTGGTAGGATATATCGCCTGGAAACGTACCACAAGCAACGAAGATTACTTGGTTGCCGGTCGTGAAACAAATCCATACATTATGGCATTAAGTTACGGTGCAACATTCATAAGTACCGCGGCTATTGTAGGATTTGGCGGACTTGCAGGTACAAATGGTATGGGTATCCTATGGCTGGTATTCTTAAATATTGCAGTTGGAATATTCCTAGCATTCATATTCTTTGGAAAACCAACAAGGGCAATAGGAAAATACCTGAATGCAATGACATTCCCGGAATTCTTATCAAAAAGATTTAACAGTAAATTCATACAATACTTTAGTGGATTGTTAGTCTTTTGTGCAATGCCAGTATATGCAGCTAGTGTATTGATAGGAGCTGCAAGATTTTTAGAAACAACGTTAAGCGTGGAATTCCAGTTAGCAATCATAATACTCGCAGTAATTATAGGATTCTACGTAATATTTGGTGGTTTAAAAGGTGTAATGTATACTGATGCAGTTCAAGGAATAATAATGTTCTTTGGAATGCTTGTACTGCTTATAAGTATATACTGGATGTTAGGCGGAGTGACAAATGCACACACGGCATTAAGCAATATGGCACCGCTATTTCCGGCAAGTGCCAAAGCCACAGGAGCAACGGGTTGGACGACATTTCCTAAAGTCGGAAGCGTATTCTGGTGGAACCTTGTAACGTCAATTATTCTCGGTGTAGGGGTAGGAGCTATAGCCCAACCTCAACTGGCAGTCAGATTCATGACAGTAAGCAGTAACAGAGAATTAAATAGAGCAGTGCTTGTTGGTGGAGTATTCATATTTGTAGCAACATTCTCCGCATACGTGGTAGGTTCCCTTTCCAATGTATACTTCTATCAGACGACAGGTCAAATTGCCATTCAAGCAGCCGGAGGAAATGTGGATAAAATCATACCGACATTTATCTCATCATCCATGCCACAATGGTTTACATACATATTCACATTAACGCTACTATGTGCAGCGATGAGTACTCTCAGTACCCAATTCCATGCACAGGGATCTGCTATGGGACATGATGTATTCTCTGCAACAAGAAAAGATGAAAGAGGAAGTCTACGTTTAAACCGTATCGGTATCCTTGTTGGAATCATAATTGCAGTGATATTGGCATTTATACTACCGGCAGGGGTAGTTGCTCAAGGAACTACAATCTTCTTCGGTATATGTGCAGCAGCATTTTTACCAGTATATGTATGTGCATTGTTCTGGAAGCGTACAACCAAACAGGGTGCAATTGCAGGTATTGTAGGTGGAACAATAATCAGCCTATTCTGTCTGCTATTTACCCATCAAAAGGAAGCGGCAGGTATTGGTTTATGTAAGATGTTGACCGGTCAGGCCGTGCTGTTTACATCAATGCCATGGCCATATGTTGATCCGATGGTAATAGCACTTCCACTGTCATTTATAATCACCATAGTGGTTACACTTCTTACACATAACACTAAAGAAGAGGAAGAAGAGATTGATGCTATGTTTAAGGCTAAGGATGGTGAATCAGCATGATTGAAGTATTAGGTTTATCTGATCCATGGATTATCGGTGGTTACCTTGGCTGCATAATCATTACATTAATATGTATAGCTTATGGTGCATTAAATTGGAATAACGAATAATACATCTCCTCCCCTAAATTTTCTTTTTTTATAATTAAAAATATTATTTAATCAAAATTACCAAAAATAATTAAGATTTTATATAGTAAATTAAACAAATATAACAGTAAAGCTAATATATGAGGATAATAATGAAATATGCAATTATAGATATTGGTTCAAGCATAATAAAATATAAAATATATGAATACAAGGATAAAATAATAGAACCAATAATAAAAAATGATGAAAGGGTAGGTTTAATATCATATCGCCAAGACAATAAGTTAACCCGGGAAGGTATAGACTTACTGCTATCAACCTTAAGACAATTTAAGGAATATTCATCAAAACTGGATATAGACAAATCATACTACTTTGCAACCGCAAGCCTAAGAAACATAGAAAATACCCCGGAAGTATTGAATATCGTCAAAAACGAACTGGACATAGACATCCAAATACTAACCGGACATGAAGAAGCAAATTATAGCTTCAATTCACTTAACATGGTCAAAGTACCATGTGATGATGGAATCTTGCTTGATATTGGTGGAGGAAGTAGTGAAATAACACTATTTAAAAATAAGGAAGTGGAAGTGCAGGAAAGCATTCCAACAGGAGTACTTAAAATATACTACGAACATGTTTCATTATTATATCCCAACAAAGAAGAACAAAAAATAATCATAAATGACATAACAGAGAAGATTAAAGCGTTCAATATTGAAAGTTATGAAAAGGAATACATATATGGTATAGGAAAAACATTTTCAACGATAAAAAAACTGATAGAACACATGAAAATTAAAACCGACACGACAAATACCATCGACATCGAACTAATAGACATACTGCTGGAAAAACTGTCTAACAATACAAAAGAATGCTTCAGCCCTCTGTTGAAGGTGGACTCAGAGAGAATACACACTATACTTCCAAGTCTTCTTATTGTAAAGGCACTTGCATTAAAATTCAATGTTAAAAAAGTATATGTGTGCAATGTAACACTACAGGATGGGATAATTTACAATATTATAAATAAATAAAAAATCATATATATTAATATTCAAAAAAAATATAAAAAAAGGAGATTCGATATGCCTGTAATAACAATATCCGGACCTGAAAACGTGTCCAAAGAAGCAAAAAAGGAAATAATAGAAAAAACATCAAAAATAGTATCTGAAGCCTATGGACTTCCAATACAGACAATAACCGTGATAATTGAAGAAACAAATTCCGACAATGTTGGAGTAGCAGGAGAACAATTATCTGAACGTTTAAACAAATAATCTCTTTTTGAAGCTGTAATAGCTTCATCAACCTTTTTTTTAAAAAAATACTTATTGCATTTTCTTAACTCTTTTTATTACCATAATATTATTACCCATTACATTAAACTAAACATAATACTCTTAATTTCTTAAAAAGGAATGAAAAAAAGTGGATTTGATTTTGAAATGATATCATGAAAACAAAATCATGCCCCCTTAGAACAACAATTCATAACACTTAGCCAATAAATCATGAGTCCTTAGTGTGGATTCCTGACTTAAAATATCCTCCGGAATCTCATATACCAGTGTAGGATAACCAGCCTGTGCTACCGGTTTAGATACAAGAACCGCTGATGTACTTTTGTACTCTTCATTTCCGGTTCTTGGATAATAATTAAAGTCAATTCCACCATTTTTGATATCATTTGCCAATTTTACAGATGCTTCATCCATCTCAGGTGTTGCCACATAATAACCTTCACCATATGTTGGAATATGCGAATGACTTATTATAACCACCTTGGCATTCGTTGTCTTTATATCGGGTACAACATAATCTGCCACCAATTTCTCACCATTAGCTCTTCCTTTCGCATAATCGGTGGGATCCTTTGTAACAGTCACATTATATATAATCATGTTAACCTGATTATGCAATGCAAATAGTCTTGCCGACTCTATCTCCGGATCTATCGCCAAAGTCTCCCTTGGATGAATACCCGTAATAATAACCATAGTCTTATCAGATTCATAAAGATTATCCACCTCTTTGGTTACATATCCAGTATCAGTTTGAGCAATAACACTGGTCGTATGACCCGTAAAATAGGTATAACCCAACAGTGCAACACAAAACATCAAGATTATAAAGATTATTGCCAGTGCCTTTTTAATTATGTTATTCATCGGTACACATTCCCCTAATTTCGATAATATAATTAACTATATATAATTAGATACTTAAATAATTAACAATGAGATTAATCTCACATAATCCATTAAACTAAGAAAAAATAGTAAAATTATTTAATAGAAAAAATCATTAATAAAAAAACCATCCCCCCAATGTGCTGCCCATCAAATCACCTGTTTTTCAAGAAATATGCAATAAAAACCATGATAAAAATCCGAATTGTATTTTCCAATTATAATTTCTGGTTTTTTAACTGTAACAGAACTTTCATGATATATTTCCATAAATAAACTCCCCTGTAGATATCCTACCTTTTAATAGTAAAAAAGATTTGAGAAATCAATATCAGCAAATTATAATATCCATTTTATTCATATTTATACCTAAATGAGATAGACACCACTATTCTGCAAACATAATAATCCATTAATCCCCTCTGGGATAAACACAATTTATGATGACATTTCTAAGTGGAAAAAAAACTGAAAATCTTTAATAATTAAAATATAGACTATTGCCCTTTTTACAGATAAATATAATTAACTAAAACAATATAAAGAATAATAACAAGATTACTTCCCTTTTAAAGTTGACGTGAAAGATATGAAATGGAAAATAGATAATGTAAAAATAGACAATCAGATAGTTCTTGCCCCGATGAGTGGCATATGTGATTATGCATTTAGACATATCATTAAATCCATGGGATGTGGGCTGATTGAAACAGAGATGATATCCGAAAAGTCCGTAATTCAATTGAATGAAAAAACACGTGAAATGTTACAGATAGCTGATTATGAAAAACCAGTAGCGTTGCAGTTGTTTGGGTCAGATAAGGAAGCATTTATAACAGCCGGCAAATATGTTGAAGAAAATACCTGTGCCGATATCATCGATATCAATATGGGTTGTCCGGTTCGGAAGGTAGCTGAGTATGGAAAGGCGGGAAGTGCATTTCTTAAAAATCCTCAAAAAGCATATGAAATCGTGAATTCAATTGTAGATGCTGTGGATATTCCAATTACCGTTAAAATAAGAAGCGGATGGAATGAATACTGCATTAATGCTGTTGAAATGGCACGTGTTGTGGAAGAGGCCGGTGCATCAGCTGTGTGTGTTCATCCACGTACAAAACAACAAAGATATGAGGGTATAGCTGATTGGTCTGTTATAAGGGATGTTAAGCAATCGGTTGACATACCTGTCATTGGAAATGGAGATGTTACCTCATGTTATGATGCCAAGGATATGATAATCCAGACCGGCTGTGATGCCGTGATGATTGGACGTGGCGTTCTTGGAAATCCATGGCTTGTAACTGAATGTGTTGATTACCTGGATAATGACAAAAAGCCTGAGCCAACAGGTTATGACAAGAGGATGGAAGTTATTAAAAAACATGCACAACTGCTTAGTGATTATACTACAAAGGAAGTAACACTTATAAAAATGAGAAAACATGCGGCATATTACGTTAAGGGATTGTATGGTGCAGTTAAGATAAAACAGGAAATATTTAAAACAAATAGTGTCGATGAGTTACTTTATTTGCTTGGAGAATATTTCTTAACACTGAAAGAATATGAAGAAAATAAAGTATAAAAGAATGATAGGGGAGATTAGTTTTCACAATCCTTTTTTAGGATAGCATATAACAGTAGATTACTGTATGTTCCATCCAAATTTCTTTGTCCATCCCTTAATAATCCTTCATAGGTCATTGATACCTTTTCCATAACCTTTTTTGAGCCAATATTCTCTTCATGACATGATGCGTAAATTCTGTTAAAACCAATCTCATTAAATGCATACCCAATTACGGCATCACATGCTTCTGTTATAAATCCATTGCCCCACCATTTGCTACCGAGGCTGTAACCTAATTCTCCAGAGTTATTATTATCATTCACATTAAATATTCCGATTGATCCGATTAGCACATCATTCAATGTTATGACCCATGAGTAAAACTTTGGATTTGATTCATATTCTTTTAGATTAAAGTTTATGAAATCTTCACATTTTTCTATTCTATCACAGGGCACCCATGATATATACTTGGTAATGTTGATATCGCCGCCATAATTGTTATAAACATCTTCCACATCACTTTTTTTAAATGGACGTAGGGTCAACCGTCCTGTTTTAATTATTAAAGTTCCTTTATGATTCATGATTTTTGCCATATGAGTACCTCCAATAATAATAAGTTATTAAGTAATTTAATGATATTATATCATAAAATTATAGTATATACCATTATTTGTATTAAATCATATAAATATTCTTAAAAAAAAATATAATACAATCACATATTATATGTTTTATTGTAAATAACAGATCATGAAACAGGAAACATCCTATAAGATTGATGATTTAATGAAATTTATATCATTTTATGAAAACAAGTTAGATTTATGTGTTAAAAGAATACTAAAATAAGCCATAGAACCCCATTAACGGCATATAAGTAAGAATAAATGAATATATAAAAATTTTAGTGCATAAATGCATTGCCAAAAAAATAAGAGAAAAGAGATAATCTTAATAGAATAGATTTTATTAAGATTATAATAGATTAATTGTCTAATCACATAAGACGACTGGTTTAATTAAGTCTTTTGGTTTGTCTTTCATTAACATTAAAGCATCTTCTACTTTATCGAATCCTTTGAATTTATGGGTTATAAGGGAATCTGGATTTATTCTTCCGTATTCGATTAGGCTTGCCAGACGTTCCATTCTTACTCTTCCACCAGGACATAGACCTGTTGCTATGTCGATATTTGCCATTCCACAACCCCATGCTTCACGTGGTAATGGTACTATATCTGCTCCACTTAGATAATTTACATTTGATATTACTGATCCTGCTTTTGCCATTTTTACTGCTTGTTTCCATGTTTCCATGTTTCCACCGGCAATAATTACTGCATCTACCCCTTCATTATCTGTTGCTTCCAATATTTGTTCATCTATTGGTCCTTCTTTATAGTTGACAATGTCTGTTGCACCGTATTCTTTTGCTACTTTTACACAATTTGGTCTTGTTCCTACAGCAAATATTCTTCCAGCTCCGAGGTTTCTTGCTCCTGCTACTGAACATAGTCCTACAGGACCTATTCCGATTACTGCTACTGTTGATCCTAATTTTATGTTTGCATTTTCTGATCCCATCATTCCTGTTGAAAACATATCTGATAGCATTACTGCTGTTTCCGGTTTTACATTTTCAGGTAATTTTGCTAGGTTTGCATCTGCCAAGTTTACGTGGAATACTTCTCCAAATACTCCGTCTTTGAAGTTTGAAAATTTCCATCCACCCAATGCTCCTGTTGTTTGTGAAGGGAATCCTCTTTGTGCTGCTTCATCTTCCCAATCAGGTGTGATTGCTGGTACGATTACTTCATCCCCAACTTTAAAATCTTTTACATCTTCACCTACTTCTTCTACAATTCCTACTGCTTCATGCCCAAGAATCATATCTTTTCTATCTCCTATTGCTCCTTCCCATACTGTGTGTATGTCAGAAGTACATGGAGATAATGCTAATGGTTTGATTATTGCATCACGTCTACCACATTCTGGTTTTTCTTTTTCTACCCATCCAACTTCATTAAGTTTTTTCATTGCAAATCCTGTAAATTTTGCCATAATTTTCATCTCGATTATTTTTAAAACTAAATATGTACAATATTTAATTAATATGATGATAATTGTATTATATTTAGTCTAATATATATTATAATTAGGATAGTATATAAATGTATCGCTAATTTATAATGATTAATCATTAGTATTTTATCAAAAGATAATAATAAATTAACAACAACCCCCGCCATTATGAACATGCAAATCAGAAACAAGCATTCTGGGAACACCCAACTGCTTCAACTTATCAAACAACAAAGCAAGACAAATTTCAACATTAAAATAGTTAAAAAATACATTAGAACCATAATACTTATCATAATAATTTTCATCATCAAAAGAATCATCATCAGTTAAAAACCATTCAACATCACCCTCAACAAGACGAATTAAATCCTCTTTATAATGTAACAAACTATGTTCCATTTCATGAGCCCTATCCCTAATTCCAATAAAATTATCCTTATCTTCATCAGTTAACTCATACAATTCCTCATAGGTAATTAAATCATTATATTTTAAAAGAGAACGATACATTCCTTCACATTCAACAAGTAAATTATTAATCTTATTTTGAACATTATCCAATTCATATTCTTTCTGTTTATTAGCTTCATCAAACAACATAATATCATTCCTTACTAAATAATGTTTTGTATATTCATCATATAAATAATATAACAGGTATTGAAACAAGATTTATCTCCAAAAAAATCAATATTTTATAAATAATTAAAATATAACTTAAAAATACAATAATAAAAAAAATGATTAGAAAAATAGAGAAACCACATATTGTTAACAAAACGATATAAGCAAAAAAATTAAATAGGATAAAGGATTATAATATATATTATTGGAAATTTTATAAAAATTAAAGAGGTGAAATATATGGAACCCGGCATAGTAGCAGCTATTATTTCATTTGTTTTCCCAGGTATAGGACAAGCAATTACAACTCCTGAAGCAAGAATGAAATGGATCGCAGTATTTGTAATTTATTCAATAATCTTTTTTGTCCTTTACATGATTACAGGAAGAAATTTCATTGTATCAATATTAAGTTTAATTGTAAAACTTGCCGCAGCATACGATGCATATGATAATAAAATAGACATCAATTCCGTATTTTAATGGAATTTATCATATAATACAAGAATAATTATTCATATTTAGTTCGTTAAATTTGGAATTGACTATTTTTAATGAACTGAATATTAATATTAAAATGTGCAACAATCCATTTATGGTCATTTAGCATGTTTTTATTAATAATATCCCCCCAATATCATAATTTATGTCATTATTTTTTTAGAAGATACAGTTAAAACAGGCACAATTCACATAGAAATTATCACAGCTCCAATAAACTAAAAAAAAGAGAAAAATATAGATTAAAAAAAATTCACAAAAAAATAAGCAATAATCAAAGTCTTAGTATCCACAAACTTATCATAACCACTAACTATATAATATATGATATATAAGTATGCAGATATAACAACTAGCAATAAACACAGCAGTTAAATTATAACTACCAACCTTGTATGATTCAGGAAGTGTGAGTTTTAAAGTATTTATAATTTCTATGATTACATTCAATAGATATAAATAATGTATTAATTATAAAATTTATAGAAAGTATATTTTCTGTTTTAATATAAGTTAGTTCAAGAGGAGGTATTTGAAAATAGGATACACATATTAATGAATATATTTTTATATTATGATTATTAATAATATATAATAGAAGTAGTTACACTTGCAATGTACCTCTGAAAATCAAATTATTTAATTGTTAGTGTATATGTCATTGGTGATAAATGAATCTAAAAGACCCCTGATTTTAATGAAATTTTTGATCCATAGAAAAATTTGAAATTTTACTTCGTTATATCTATGTATAACGAAATAAACAAGATAAAAAGTAATACTTTTTTAGTGATTTTACTTAAAAAAGTAATACAAAAAAATGCTAACCGCCAGAAAGACAAAAAGGAATAAACTCTTTTTTTATAAAATATCGAAAAAAATCAAAAACTGACAAAAATAGTAAAAATCAACCACTACATATATATGAACTAACATCAAAATGACAAAGTAATGAAAAAATCAAAAACAAGGAGAAATAATAGAATAAGTATACCAAGTATAAATAATAGAAAAAATAAAGTTAAAAAGTATAAACTGTAAATAATAATAAAAAGGAGAAAGGATATATTGAAAACAATAAAAGTAACACAAGAAGTACATGACATGTTATCAGAAATAGGGAGCAAAAAAGACACTTACAATGATATTATTTTCAAATTAATAAAGGAACATAATGAACCATATTCTGAAGAATTTGAAGATGATCAAGCAGATTACTACAATAGATGCATTGAAAAAATAGAAAACGAAGATTATAGTGACATAATAGAAGTAGATTTTGATAATATTGATGAAGAATTAGAAAGATTAGAATCTGAAGGCATAATATGAAATATTCTAAAAAACCAACAAAATTATTCTTAAAAAAACTATCAAAATACTCAAAAACAGATAAAAAACTTATAAAGAGATTATTGATAGTTTAGATATAATAACAAAAAATCCATTCGATTCAACAAATAAACAATTAAAAAGCAAAAAATGCCCTAAATGCAAAAGATATCGAGTTGGAAACTACAGAATAGTTTACTACCTAAATACTGAAAAAAGATTTGTAGAATTTATAGATATAGATGATAGACAAGTACATACAGAAAATATTAAAAAAGTAAGATATAATTAAATATCCTCCTTTTTAATCTTATTTGATTTAAATAAAGACAAAATCCTATCAATATATTCATCATCCACTTCTTTATCATTATCTTCAAAGTCAGGATCATAACCATATTCATCTATAATTTCTTTATATTTCTGTATGTTTACTTGAAATTCAATAACCGCCCCACCTGCATCATGATTAACTGATGATACTTCATTACCCACACCAATAATACAAATATCATCCGAATAATTATTATTAAAAGATATTAAATCTTTAAGAGCATATACCTGACCTAATTTAGTTATCATAGTGATTGTAGCTTTTTTAGAATCATAAGTAACATAGTCCATTTCATTGAGAAAATCAGTTAACGGTGCCAATATTTCAGAAAACTCTTTTTCAGGCTCATAATGTAAATATCTTCCCGTAGAGTTATTCTCTTTAAAATAATTAAACATATTTATTAAGAATATTTCAGATTCGTTAGACATTTTTTAGCCCCCATAATACCTGATAATTATCTAAACAAACTCCATGTCATTCTTTTTTAAATTTATCATCAAATTTTTCCAAGAAATAATCAAAATCGGATTTATACATTTTATCCTGTATAGGATTATATTTTTCATATTCTTGAACAGCCTTTTGTTTAGCTAAATCCATCCTAATTTTACCTTTATGCGTTAAAACATCATATTCGTTAAATTCTAAAAACAAATCTAAACGTTCTGCCCAATCTTCCATGGACATCAACCTATGTTTAGCTGCTTGATTTTCTGCATAATCCAAATACATAGAAACTATTCTATTTAATTCAGACAATTCTTCTTGAGTTAAATAATTCTTTGCAATTGTTACATCAGATTTTCTTATTTTACCTTTTGGACCATCCTTCCAAGAGGTTAATCCCATGAATTCTTTTTCATGATTTACACGTTTATCAATTAATTCAGCGGCTGTATCACAGTTATGGCAAAATGCAGTTTATTTTGTACCTTTGAATAAAAATTTTTAGTTATTTCTGAATTTGGAGCATAATCATAACTACATTCAGCAAATATATCTGTTATTTTCTGATAGAATCTTCTTTCACTAGTACGAATATCCCTAATCTTTTCAAGTAACTCATCAAAGTAATCCTTACCGAATCTTGTACCATTTTTAAGTAGCTCATCATCCAATACAAAACCTTTAACAATATACTCTTTTAAGGTTTTAGTTGCCCATATCCTAAATTGTGTAGCATTTTTAGAATTAATCCTGTATCCTACAGAAATTATTACATCCAGATTATAAAATTTTGTAGTATATTTTTTATTATCTGGGGCAGTTGTCAAAATTTCTTTGACAACTGAATTTTCATCAAGTTCACCCATCAGAAAAATATCTTTCAAATGGTACGAAATATTCTGTTTTGACACTTTAAACAGGCCAGCAATCGTTTTTTGTGTTGCCCACATAGTTTCGTTTTTTTTATCGATTATTACTTCAATAGAGACCGTACCTTCGTCCCCACAATATAATAATGTATTTGTAGTATTATTTTCACCATATAATTTTTCTAATCTATTTTGATTTAACCAATCAATAAATTCATCCTTATTTTTAGATTTGATTTATTTAATAAAGAAATTAAATTATTAGTAGAAGCAACATCAGTTAAACGTGATTTACCATCAATAGAATGCATTTTTAACTTTACGATATTTTCGTAAGGTTGATAAGAATCTTCAGTTAAACTACGTTTTAAATCACTCCACTATCTATTCGGATTTTTACTTTCAGTCAAGACTGCTATAACATCTATTATAGAATACCAATAGTCTTCTAATTCTTCATCCCATTTTGTTCTTATTTTTTTATCATTGAATATTTTTATGGAGTTTTCTTTTTCCATTTTCTTCAAAACCTTTTTTTAAGTATGTTATTATTAAGTAATGTTAAAAGTATTACTATTTATTAGTATATTTGTACAATATATATAATATTTATCCTAGCGTCTGATAAGTAATAATTATATAGTTTTGGACATAGAAAATGATCATTAGTTCGTCAAATATGGACTTGACTAAAATTAAAAAACTTAAATGTTGGTTCGTCAAATTTGGACTTGGATATTTTTAACGAACTTAAAATATGGTTCGTTAATTTTATAAAAGTTAGTATTATTTATTCAACTCCAAAATTAAAAAACTTATTAATAGTCAAATTTAGAAATTATAAATAGAAAGGAGAGAATAATATGACAGCACTTCCAGTATTTATTCCAAAAGATTTTGACAGATATTTTTTTTAATAGAAAAAAAGATATGGAACAGATAAATGCTAACTTATCATTACTAGAAAAAGATGTTGCAAATCAAATATTAATAACAGGATATAGAGATGTAGGCAAAACATTTTTACTCAAAAAACTTCTAAAAGAACAACCGGATAAATATTTAACATGTTATATTGATTTATCTAAGACTTATGGAGGCCAACAAGGAAGATTAACTGAAGAAGAAGTTATGAAAGAGTTTTTAAATAAAATTAACGAAAGTATTAGCAAACAGAATAACAATTACTCTAAAGTTGAAAGAAGAATATCCAATTTTCTAAAACAACTTAAATTAAAAGAATATGATTTTAGTAACATAAACATATTAGACATTCAATTACTCGACATTAAAAATAATTATCTTAAATTCAGTAAGTTTGTAATGGAATTACCTCAAGTAATTGTTGATACATACGAAGATATTAAAGGATTTATCATTGTAGTTGATGAATTTCAATTATTAAGATCCTTAAAAAAACCTGAAGCATTCTTCTGGTTAATACGTAGTTATACTCAAGAACAATATAATGTAAGCTACATATTTACTGGTTCTGTTTCTCAAACAAGTGAAATAATAAATCATTTAACCTTTAAAAAAATAGATAGAGATGGATAATTAAATCCATCCAATTAATTTTACTTTTTTTGATATTGAATTTTTATTATTTTAGTAAATTTTAATAATCTATTGTGTAATCTTTAATTATTTAATTGTATTATTATTTTTTATTAGTTTATTTAGATAGTTATTTGCATATATTATTGTTATTAATCCCCCTATAGTGTATCCCATGAGTATTCCAAACCATACACTGTTTATTCTCATCCAAGTATTATTCCGAAGAGTACTGCAGATACTGTGAATATAACTCTTACTATTACTGATACCATTAATGATAATATGACCGAATGTACTGCAGATTTATCAGCCATTTTATTATCCTTTTGTCCAATACATCTTGATTAATGATGTAATACCTGCACCCATTGAAGTTCCTATACTGATAATTAAAAATTCAAGTGATATTACAAATCCCACTGATGCCCCTTCATCCGCACCTAATCCTGCAATATAAAAATTAAATCAATGATATTATACAAGAATATTAGCATCATAGACCGCGTTAGAGGTAATGCTAATATTAGTACAGCTTCTTTTGGATTTCCTCTTAATAAATTTACAAAATTATATTCTAATTAAAGAAGCAAATACCGCTACTGATATACACATATTTCTCAATTTCCCAAACTTATTATATTACTGTTTATAAAATAACATATATACCTTATAACAAGTAAGGAGAATAATAAAATGGACAGATATCCTAAAAAAGAGTTAGATATTAAAGTAGATGAACTTCCATTCCAGGATTTTCTCACATCCCGATATTCCATGACTGTTAGAGTCAATGCTCAAAATACATATGACTACTCCAAAGAAAATAATATACCCTTCTTTAACATGACCGCAGCATGTATATTAACGGCAATAAATGAGATACCTGAGTTTAAAAGAAGAATAATCGATGACAAGGTCTATGAATATGAAAAAATAAATGCTGTAAGTCCAATAATGCAGGATGATTACTCTATAAGAGAAATAGAAATACCACCCTTATCAGAACATGAATCATTAGAAGAATATAATAGTTATATAGAAAATAAAAAGGAAAATATTGGGGATAATCAGTTTCTTGTAGAACCATCCTTAAGGGATATGTTACCAATCTGTAACCTATCATGCATTCCCTGGATTAACTTTGATTCCATGACAAATATCATAGCAAGCTCCGATCAATTGATGCCCGTTATTAGTTGGGGAAAACTAGTTGACGGAAAAATACCCATTTCATTAACAGCAAGCCATGTATTTATCTTCGGATATCATTTCAAATTATTCTATGAGAATTTAGAAAAATACCTGGATAATCCTGAATTAATAATTAACAGATAAATTTTCATAGACAATTACATAAAAAATTATCGCATGACCCCCTATTTTACATTTATTGAACTTATATTACTAATTTTAGTTTATGCCCCATGAAAGACCGAAAATAATTATTGTTATCAGGTTAGCCATTGAAAGAAAGTATATATCTATAACTATAAATATATTATATAACAATAGGTTATGTGATTATATGGAAAAAGAAGTTGTTCTGATTTCAAATTTTTTAAGAAATGAAGGCATGCAAGTCAGTATAAGAAGTACTGAACTAGCATATACTGTTCTTATGAATTTGAAAGATTCCTTAAGTGAAGATGAGCTCTATACTTGTCTTAAAGCAATATATGTGAAGGATATTGCGGATAATGATAAGTTTAAAAGGGCATTCAACAAGGTATTTAAAAAATTAGACCTTAAAAAAGAAAACAAAAAACAAGGACAACAACCCCAACAAGATATGGTTGAAGGTGGAGAAGACTTATCACAGCCAAAATTCAATCCAAATGATAACCTGGAACAGCTTCAGGAATTATATGACCAAATGATTGAAGATAAGAAAAACAACAGGGAAAAGGATGGCAAACTTGTAGACGTAAGTATGGTCCTGCTGGACACATATGACCCGAGAGTATTCGAGTTATGTAAAAAGCTTGGTAAAAAAATAGCCAATCAACGTTCACAAAGGCTTAAAATGAAAAAGTCACACCATATCGATATGCCAAAAACCATCAGAAGCAACCTTAAAAATGGTGGACACTGCATCAAGTTAATTCACTCCAAGCCACCGATGAAAAAGAACAAACACATATTCCTATGTGACGTTAGCGGTTCATGTGAATGGATTACATCATGGTTTTTCCTATTGTTATATGGATGTAAACAAACCTTCAACAAAGTTAAAATATATGACTTTGACAATAAGTTAACCGATGTGACTGATGTATTGGGCACTGAATCATTCAGCAATATAGGTCAAGTAAATATTGCTCAAAGAGAAAAAGGAATACACTGTTATGGACAATCAGATATGGCCAAAGCATTTAAGGAATTTTTAAAGACTGCTGAAATCAATCATAGAACAGATATAATAATATTAACCGATTGCAGGGATTGGAAGGGTGAACGTAAAAATGGTGTTCTTGAAAGTGCATCTCTCATTAAAGAAATGCTTAAAAGAGCACATCGGGTGATAATTTTAAATCCTGAAAAGAAAATTAGATGGACTATGGCTACAAGCTGTGTTAAGGATTATGAGGATGCCGGTGCAGAGGTATTTGAAACATCTGATTTAAATATGTTTGAAAAGGTTATCAGTGAATTATAAATTAAAGAATATAACCCCCCACTTCATCCTATTTTTTAAAAATCAACTTTTAATAGCCACCCCATAAAAAAAATAATCTTTGTTAATTAATATTTAACACTGTTTTGAATAGATTATCTATATATTCCTTGGTTTCTTCATCATAAAACTTGTTGTCCAAATCATTTACTAAAGTAAAACTAGCCAGTTCATATATTACTTTGTTTAATGATAATCCTTTATCCGTTAGTATATATTCGATATTAGTAGACTCGTCATCAATCATCTTTTTTATATAATATATGGTAATCCATTTTTAATTAGCCAAGAAAATTGTCTTCATTGCGGTATTTGTTTTGAAAGTTGTCCCGTTGATGCTGTTGAAAAATTACCGTGAATTAATGCTTTTTAAAATTAGTTAAAAAGAATAAAAATATAGTTTCTTACCTAAAGTTTATACCATAAAATACTCTGAAAGCCAGTTTTCATAGAATGTCGTATTATCCACTATTTCATAAAATAACCTTTTAAATATGTCAATCAATTCATCCAATGTTTTATAATTGGAATTATATATTTTTCTTTTTATTGTTCTCCATACATCTTCTATAGGATTTAAATCAGGACAATAGGGTTCTAAAAAGATTAATTTGAGGTTTAATATGTCACATACCTTTTCTATAATTTTTGCATGATGTATTTTTGCATTGTCAAGTATTAGGTAAATAGGTTTTTCTTTAGACAATAAATCCTTTATTTCAGTGTTTTGTAAGTTATTTACTATTATTTCTCGTTGTAAATTAGCAATTTTTCGGGTGTTGTGTATATCCTCTTTTTTACAGATCTTTTGTATTTTTTCTATTGATTTTTGTTTTGAATTTTCATTATATAATTCATCATTTATTTTATTTATTAAATCCTTAGTTGATAACTGGTTTTGATGTAAAATTGATTGTATATTTTCTATTTTTAAATTAGGGTTTGTTATTGCTTGTTTAATTTGTTTTATAACTTGTTTGTTGTTTGTATTCAGTGCTCTAAAGTTACAAAGTGTTTTTAAAAATGTATATGCATTATTTTTTGTATTTTCTTCCATGTATGAATTACAATTAATTCCTTGAAAGCCTACAATGTTTATTCCAAATTTTACAGGAGGTTTAATTATAATATTTTTTGTTCCTGGTTTATATAATACTCTTGATGTATTTGGTACATTTTGTGATCTTGTTTCGTCTAATATTGCGATTTTGTCTGTTTTTGCATTAATGAACTTTGTTTTTTTTAAGTTTTTCTTCTGCATTTTTTGGTCTTGTTGAATATTTTAACATTGGTTTTCCATAATTAAGGTTTAATTTTTCTCTTGTTATGACCCAAACTTGTTTATCACTGTATTCTATATCAAATTCATCTTTAATTAATTTTTTTACTCTTTTTAAGTCATAATTTTCTTCATTTCCTGTAATTTTATCATATAAAAATTGTTTTTGTTCATTAGACAATAATGATTTTCTTCCACAATTAGAATATTTTGAAGTTAATCCATCAAAACCTGATTCATTATAGTCTTTTATCCATCTTTCACCGGTTTTACGAGATATATTTAAATTATCAGAAGCTTTAGATATGGTTTCGCCTTTGTAAACCATTCTAATTAATAATAAATGTCTGTATATTTCATAGGAGTCTCTATACTCTTTTAATAAGTCATTCATTTCATTTAATGATAAATGATTTTTGACTTTTTTATTTTCAGTTTTCATAGAAATATATATGTTCATAAAATGGTATATACTTTTGGTAAAAAACTATATAATAAAGAAAATACAATAAAACTCATATTATGAGTTTATTATTAGGGAGTTTTATTTTCTTTTTATAGTTTTTACAAGTTATATTATGTTTTTAATAAGGAGTGGTGAGTTTATATTAGACAATTGTAGAATTTCTTTTTTATAATAGGTGATTTAATAATTTAACTATCTTATTGTAGGAGTAATAGTTTTTTAGATTTTCTTTTTTGTCTATGATTTAACTCAAATAACTGATATAGATTTAGGTATTCCTAAACTTATCAGTTAATAATATGTTGTACTCTATAGTATATAAAGGTTTTGGTATACCTAAAAATTTGAAAAGAATTATAAAGTGTCTAATTTATCAAATAATAACTCTTCACCAATAATTATTAAATTAGAATTTTTTTCAATTAGTTTTTTAGCTTCAAATATTTTTTCACCCATTTTCCCTTTTTCCCAGGAAGGATTTCCGATATTTCCTACAAATAAATAATTCACATCATATGATAATGAATTTTTTCTAACCAGACCGTAGCCATCCAACACATATTCGATATCGTCCTTTGTTCCATGCTCAAACTCCCCCGTTAAGCAATAGGTTTTATTTTCAAAGTCAAAATCCCCATCTCTATTTGAATTGATAATTAGAAAATTGTCAAATAACTCAAATAATTCGTTTTGAGGATTATAGTCAACGGCATCCCCATCCAATGATGATTTGATTATTTGCAGAATATTATCATAAATGTAATTTCCTTTTAGAATATTGCTTTCAAGCAACCAGTCATACAATATGTTTAAAGTATATTCATCCACATAATTATCAGACATGATGACTTCAACCATACCACGTAAAATCTGTAGATGTAACGTTTTTGCAGAATAGATGGTTGAAGTAAGTACAGGTGGGGTTCTGGTAAGTAAAAACTTGATATCCATAGGAGTGATACTTTTTTTATGGAATATATCCTCAAACATCTTATTTAAATTATTAAAGACTGTCGTGTCATCATAACTTTTATTTTCCTCATGCCACTTTTTTAGTAATTCAATCTGAGATGGACTGATACTTTTATAATATCTTAAAAGATAGAGCATACCATATAACTCATTTAGATTTGTTGCCAAGTATTCGTCATAAGTTTTTTCAAATTTTAATCTATAATGATAATGTCGACAGTCATTTGAATCTATTTCATTTTCCTTATTGATATATTCCAATATTTCATAAGAAGCCTTGGCATCTTCAATAGCTATGTGGGGATTATAATCGAATTTGATGTGTTTGGAAACATTTGTCAGCTTATATGAATTTAAGTTAAAATGTTTTCTTGATAAAAATAAGGTACAGCAATAGTCAAATTCTGGAATTTCCATATCATAATGATTCAATACCCTTGAAACGGTACGCAGATCAAATTGTACATTATGCCCTACAACCATATTGGACGTTAGATAATCGCTGATTTTTGGCCAATATTCTTCAAATGTAGGGGCATTTTCCACATCTTCTGGAGTGATACCCGTTAGATTAATATTAAACTGTTCAAAATAGCTCTCCGGATTTATAAGTTGAGAAATACTTTTTACGACTTTGTTGTTTTTAACTATCAATAATGCAACAGAACTTATGGAATTGTTTGTCCTGTTGGGAGTTTCTAAATCAAATACCACGTAATTTTTCATCAAGAGACCTCGTTAGATATTTAATAATCGTTTTAAAAATTAGTGTTAAAAAGGAGGGAGTTTAAATAAAAAAATTAAAAACCGATTATATGTCCAAGTTATGTAAAGATGATTTAGACATATTCTTTGACAATTGATATAACTCTTCTGCTTCTTCTTCTTTAGAATAGTAAATTTTGTCGTTTTGTGGATTATAGTATGGGTATTTTTCACGTACATATACTGTTATACCCTTATATGTTTCTTCAATATAATCTCCGGCTTCATCGGCCTGATAAACCTTATGTGTTTTACCTGAATTTTCATCAGAAGCCATGTTATGAACTGAAGAAGTGTTATTTAATGTATTATTGAAGTTTTGAATAATATCATTAAGTATTGTTTTCATTTGTATTACTCTCCGAATATGTTTTGTAATTTTTGAGCAGATACTTAAAGTGAGTATACTTAATTATTTGTCATGAATAATATATAAATAATTGTATTGTTAATAAAAATAATAAAAAAATTAATATGGATTCAATCTTCTAAAAACCGGACAATCGGCAGAGAAGAATCGCTTTGCTTATCATTAGATGAATCAGATTTATTGAGCTCATCCTCATATAAGTACTGTGCAATATATTCACTGTTACTGAAATTATAATTAAAACTATCACGATTATGAACATCCTCCATCATACCTACCTCAAAAACTATTCTATATTTTTCGGCAGTCCTGAAATATGAATACACAAGATATAATATATTTACCAATCCAAATGACCACCAAATAGTAAATATGAACAATAAGAGATGATTTTTGAAAGAGCCATAATCATTTTTTTTAAGATAGACCGATTTTTCATCATAAGAGACTAAAGCAAATCCCTTAGCCAAATAATCATGAATAATATCATTATAATCTGTAAAATTATCCACGATAACACTAATATATTCCATAATAACACATAACTTAATTATTAAAAGCAGATATATCAATCATACTATAAATATTTTTCACAAAAAAATTAAATGGTTAAATATTAAATTAAACAAATCATAATATAGGTAAATGAGGAATTAATATGATAGAAACTTACGATTATATACTTAGCGATATTAATAACGACAACAACAGTATCCAATGTAAAATAGAATATGATACTGAAAATACCTATAACAAAACATTTTACTTTTATGACGGAAAAAACTGGCAAAAAGACTTTATAGACTTAAACAAATTATCTCCAGAAAACAAAGAAGACAAAAACGAATTCGATGACTTCGTAACAAAAGTACATGACTTTATGGTTCATGGTAATCTATGGGAACAATTAGAAGCAATGGATGATGGAGAAACTATCACGAAAAAACAATATGAATTAGAAATTACCGCAAACAAAATATAAGGGAGAATACTGTTAAATATGAAAACAATCATAGATGCAATTATTTTAGATGGAAAATATGAAACTGATGATTATAAGCTTAACGTAAAACTAGTCATTGACAAACTCAATCAATTGAAAATGTATGTATGGGATGGCTTGGAATGGAGTGACAAAAAGGGCCTTAATCGAGTTTATACTGATGAGACAAGCCAAATACAATATGATGACTTCGTTGATCGTTTAGTTGAGATTGAAAAAAACAGATTGTTATATGAAATTGCAAAAAGTATAGATGTGGATCAAAGTTATTATTTTGAAAAAGAAAGATTATATTTGTACATTGAAAATAAGACTACTGAATAAATAACCCCCATTTTCTTTTTAAAATCTTTAAGAATACTTATTTAAAAAAATAGTAAAAAAGAGTTAACTCTATCTAAGGAGTTAATCGTCTTCTGTCTCTAGGGAATAAAACCGTTTCCCTGATATTTTTAGCACCAGTGATGACCATTGTAAGTCTATCTACTCCTACTCCCCAACCGGAGTGTGGTGGCATACCATACTGGAATGCCTGTAGATATTTTGTAAATGAATCCGGATTTAAATCCTTTTTCTCAAATTGTTCTAACAGTAAATCATAACTGTGTATACGTTGTGATCCACTGGATAATTCCAAGTCACGATACATTAAATCGAATGCCGTACTTTTTTCTGGATTGTCACATAATGGCATTACATAGAACGGCTTGATTGCGGTAGGCCATTCGGTAATGAAGTAGTAACTACCCATGGTATCTCCCAATACTTTTTCAGCAGCTCTGTTTAAGTCTTCACCATATTCCATTTCAACATCATGACTGTTTACTATATCAACTACTTCATCATATGTTACTTTAGGGAATGCTTCTTTTGGAATGTCAAGTTCATGATTTAAGTCTTCCAATTCACTTTGGCAATTGGCCTGTACATTAGCCAAGATGTTTTGAATCAAATCCTCGAGTAAATCCATCATGTCGTCATGACTTCTGAAGGACATTTCAGCATCCATGGATAATGCTTCATTTAAGTGTCTTAGTGTATCATGTTCTTCTGCCCTGAATATTTGACCTATTTCAAATACGCTGTCAAGACCTGTTGCCATCATCATTTGTTTGTATAGTTGAGGGCTTTGTCCCAGGAATGCTTCTTTTTCAAAGTAGGTTATTGGGAATAATTCTGTTCCACCTTCGGTAGCTGATGCTACTAATTTAGGGGTGTTTATTTCTGTGAAATCATGGTCGTAGAAGTAATTACGTGCTGTGTGTAATATTTCATTTTTGATTTTGAAAATTGCACTTACATCATGTTTTCTTATATCCATGAAACGAGCATCCAGTCTTGTATCCATTTCCGCATCCACTTTTTCTGTAGGATCTAACGGTAATGGTAACTTGGATACGTTTATAACATCAATGTTTGATGGTATGATTTCAACACCGTTTGGTGCTTTTGCTGATTCCTGTACTGTACCTGTTAGTGTGATTATGGTTTCTTTTCTAGCTGCACGTACGTCAGCCATCATTTCTTCGGATAATTTTTTACTTGGTGCTGTTAGTTGGGTAATTCCGTTTTTGTCTCTTATTAATACAAATACTATTCCACCAAGGTCACGAATTTCATGTACCCATCCGGTTATTTTAACTGTTTGACCTGCTAATTCGGGACCAATTTCATTGGAATAATGTGTTCTTTTTGATTTTTCAAATATGTCTGTCAAGTTTTCACCTATGTTATTTTTAAATTGAATGATTAAAATAAATTAATAATATATTAATATATATTTATGTTTCTTCTAATTGTTATATTTAATTAAAAAACAATTAAAAAATAAAAAAAGAATAAGATGGTTAATTCAAGTATACTGATTATATATCCTCTAATCTTTTTTTAACTGAAAATGCATGGGCACATAAACCCTCAGCTTCTGCTAAGTTAATAACCATGTCTTTTATATTCATTAAACCTTCTTTGTTTAATTCCTGTATTGTTGGCTTTTTAATAAATGATTCTGTTGATAGGCCGGAGTACATTCTTGCACCGCCACTTGTTGGTAAAACATGGTTTGTTCCGGATCCATAATCTCCGCCAGCTACTGGGGTAAGATTGCCCAAGAATATTGAACCTGCATTATTTATTGATTCAAGTGTTTTATAATAATCTTTAGTTACAATCACCAGGTGTTCCGGTGCATATGCATTGGTAAATTCAATAGCCTCATCAATATTATCTGCTACAAGTATATGACAATACTTACTTAATGACTCTTCAATAATCTCTTTTCTTTCCTGCATTTTGAGGTAATTTAAAACGTGGTCGACACATTCCTGTGCAATTTTTTTGGATGTTGACACAAGAATAGTAGCGGCATTCGGATCATGTTCTGCCTGTGATAAAATTTCAGTAGCTATGTATTTGGGATTAGCACTTTCATCGATTAATGCCAACATTTCTGAAGGACCTGCCGGAAACTCAATATCCACATCACCATATACCAGCTTTTTAGCGGTAGCCACGAATATATTTCCCGGACCCACAATTTTATCAACGGATGGTATTGATTCTGTTGAATATGCCATGGCAGCTATAGCCTGTGCTCCACCGACCTTATAAATATCGGTCGCACCTGCAATGTATGCTGCAGCCAATATTTCATCACGGATATTGCCTTCCTTATCCGGAGGAGTACAGCAGATAATCTTTTTAACACCCGCAATCTTAGCAGGTATAACTGTCATCAAAATAGATGATGGATATGCTGCACGACCACCCGGGATATAACAGCCGACCTTTTCCAGCGGACGTATAATTTGACCTGCCTTAACTCCATCTTTAACTGTCATTGTCCAATCGGATGGAATTTGAGCCTTGTGAAATGCGGCAATGTTTTCTGAAGCGTCAATTAAGGCCTGTTTTAATTTGGAATCAATATTGTTAATACTGTTTTCTATTTCTTCCTGTGAAACTTTAAACTCCTTAATGTCTGCCTTATCAAATTTCAAGGTGTAATCATGTAATGCCTTATCTTTATTTGTTCTTACATTATTTATGATATCCTGAACAGGTACCAATACATCACTTGAATTCATCTCTATTCTTTTAGTGTATTTTGAAAATTCTTCTTTCTTTAAAGTTTTTACTTCGAGCAAACTAATCCCTCAGATATAATAATATATTATAATTAGATATTTATTGTTTTTCAATAATAAATTTTGCTTTAATTAACGAGATAATTCTAAAAAATATGTTAAAAATAGATAATCAAAGAAGATTAAAATAAATAAGATAAATGAATTATCTTATTTATAGGTAAGGATTTGGAGTTCCAGGCATATCTCCACCGACAGGAGTTTCTGGTTTGGATGCTAGAACTTCATCAATACGGAGTATTTCAAGTGCGATTTCTGTAGCAGAATCCACTATTAATGCTTTGTTAGCTTCTGAATCAAGGATATTTTCCTCTTTCATATCAGAAACTTCTCCTGTGAGTACATTAATACCCATATTTGTTGATTTTTCCTGTGCTGCTAATAAATCAGTTAATACATCAATTGTATCCAATCCTGCATTTTTAGCTAATGCTATTGGTAATTCCTCTAATGCATCAGCATATGCCAGGATAGCTAACTGTCTTTTATCTGTGAATTTGTTAGCATATGATCTTAAAGCTTTTGAAGCTGCAACATCAGATGCTCCACCACCAGGAAGTGCTTTGGAATTTTTTCTAGTAGCGATAACTGCACCGATTGCATCATTTACTGCTTGTTCTAATTCATCAGTAATGTGTTTAGTACTTCCTCTGACGATTATGTTTAATACTCCAGGATTTTTACATTCTTCTACGAAGATGTATTCCCTGTCTTCATAAACTTCACGTTCATATACGTGACCAGCTTCACCTAAGTCATCACTGGTTAATTCACGTATATTGTTTACTATATTTGCACCGGTTGCTTTAGCTAATCTTTCTAAATCCCCAGCTTTAACTCTTTTTGCAGCCATTATTCCGGCTTTTGTTAGATAGTGTTGACCTAGGTCGCTGATTTTTTTATTGTTGAATAAAACATTAGCTCCAGCATCAACAAGAGTTTGAACTTCTTCTTCTAACATTTGAGCTTCTTTATCAAGATAGTATTGATATTCACCAGGAGTAGTTAATTTGATTTTTGCTTCATTCTGTAATTCTCTTGCATCTATAGGATATTGTAATAATGCTATTTTAGCATTTTTGATATCGCGAGGCATTTCAGATTCTAAAACATTTTTATCTACTGTTACTCCTTGTGTAATTTCAGTATCTTCTGTAGCTTCACCGTGGATTTTTCTGATTTTTATCATATCCATGTCAATTTCGCCTTCTTCTTCGATGTCTAGTAATGCATCTACGATTTTGGTTGCCATTGAACGGATATTACCAAATGATCCTTTTCCGGACATTGATGTTTCTGCAACATCAATTAATTCTTCCCTATCAGCGGTTATTGCAATTTCATCCAATACTTCAAGTGTTTTCTTTTTAGCTTCTTCAAAACCTCTTGCTATTAGAATAGGTGCAACACCCTGATCAAATAATTTTTCAGCTTGTTTTAATAATTCTCCAACCAATACTACTGCTGTTGTTGTACCGTCTACATTTTCTTCTTCCTGAACTTTTGCTAAATCTACTATCATTTTAGCTCCTGGGTGATCAGGTTCGGTTTCTTTTAAGACGGTGTAACCATCATTGGTTATTTTAACATCACCAATAGTGTTTATCAACATTTTGTCCATTCCACGTGGACCTAATGTTGTTTTTAATATGTTGGATAATATTTTTGCTGCCATTATATTGTTTCTTGTTGCCTGTGAACCAACGGTTCTTGTTGATCCGTCACCAAGAATTATTAATGGTTGTTGGTTATTCTGTACCATATTAATTATCCTCCAATTTTTAGATTATTTTTTAATTTTCTTGTTTAGACTGATTTGATTTAATATTAAAGAATAATAATCTAAAACCGTGTTTCATAGACTGATATAAATTGATAATTAATAAAAGTTTAATAAATATAATAATTTTTTTAAAATTATTTTTTCCAACTATATTATAATATATCAATAGTATATTATATACTTATGCTTTGAAGGGGTGCAAGAAGTTATATAAATACTTTGTGGTTTAATATAAAAAAAATAAAAAAAAGGTTTAAGAGTTAAAATCCTCCACAGCCTCATGAACCAAATCCATTATAGCTTTATCCAAGTCATAATCATCATTTACAGCTATAGGTATATTGTCACAGTATACAACTTCCAAGTTTTTATCCAATGCATCCTTGGTTGCCACGTCAATGGCTGCTGCCTTGATTTCAGTCAGCATGACATCAACATTGTCGATATTTCTCTCAATATCCTCCTGCAATAGTGGCCTATTGGATAAATGGGATGATATATCCACGACGGTACACTTGAAGTTTTCCTCCAGATAATCCTTAAGCAAGTGCTGCACATTCTCAGGTGCCGTAGTTGCAAACAATACACGTTTACCCTCGATTGATTCAACAGGATATGGGCGGAAGATTGTTGGAATTATCTGAGCATCAGGATTTATTTGATGTATCTGTTTAATCAACATGTCAAGCTTTTCTTTAGGACAAATCTGTTCATCACACATTGTAATGATAATCAAATCTGCCAGTTTAATTCTGAATGGACCAAAATACTCAGTTAATGTTTCAATAGGTTGATTTGCACCAACCAGTACTATCTGTTTATTCGTTTTGATTGGTGGGATTGCAGATCCACTGCCTTCTATTGCAATTAGATTTGTATCGAGTTCATTAGTTTTTTTAGCTCCTTCAATCATGTTCGTAATGTATACCTGACCTGCCATTCCACCGGCACATCTTCTGCAGCCGACTGTCAAAACCCTGCTTAAAAGAGCGTCTTCCCAGTGATCGGAAGCGGCATGTTTTCCAAGATTTGATTGTTCCATCAGATATTGCGGCGTTAACTTTATCTTATCTCCACGGACAACCTCAGGTATTTCAGGTCCTCCCCTTCCCATGGCAACTATACATGGATCGTATTTGTCCTCTTTGTTAATAAGACGAGCTGTATAAGCAGATACAGCGGTTTTTCCTATTCTTTTACCTGTACCGAGTATTTTATATGACGGATTTTCCAGGACATCATATTCTTTTAAGGCCTTGAATTCAAAGTCAGGTCCACGATAGTTGACGCCCTGCTGAAGTACAACTGTTGCAATTTTAAATCTTTTCTCATAATTAACTACCGGCTCATCGGATAAATCCATAACAACATCCACATCATATTCATTAATGAACTTTTCTATCAAGTCATAGGGGATTTTTGAATGATCCTCTCCGAATATGACCTTTTTATTAAAGAATTCTTCTATTTCATCGAGGTTCGTATTTCTTAATTTCTCTGTTCCACCTATAAATAGCAATAACCTTACGTCATATCCCTTACTTTCAACCTTGTCAATGGCCGACTTAGTCACCGGGAAATAATGTTCTCCATCAACTAAACATAGCACCTTATTAGATTTTTCATTACTCATATTTTAACCTTAAATTTTTTTATTGGTTAATTATATCTTTTTTAGTATAATTTAAAAAACTTATCTAAATATGTTGTTTATATCACATGAAGCATCGTGTAAAATCACATTTTCTGGATATATTCAGATAAAGTATGTGAACTTCAACATAATAATAAAATATATATTATTGTTTTTAGATATATTTATATATAATATTTCATGGATAGCTTAATTAGTTAAGTTTAGGATTTATATATTTTTTTAGCATAAAAAGATAAAAAGCTAAAAAGGATTATTACAATAGTATAGGAGGGAAATTACATGGCAAAAGTCAAAGGAACAAACAGAAGAACCAGACCTAAATCTGGATACAAAAAACAAGGAAATAAAAAAGGAAGAGGAGTAAGAGAAAAAAGATACAGAGGATAATCTCTTTAAACTCTTTAACCCTTTTTTATTATTTACCAAAAAACTATTTTTACATTACTGCCTTTTTAAGATTACACTATATAATCACCAATTTATTATCCGCATAAAATATAATGCTTCAAAAACTATTTATTATAGCTGTATTAAATTATCCAGTCCATCCCAATGCCATTTTCCATCACGGGACCATCCGGTAGCCACATTCTGTATTTTAATATTGTCCTGGAAGTCACCCTTATATCCATCTTTCATACTGCTTAAGCCAACGAGAATCAATAGCCTTTTTGCACGCGTATAACTGACGAAGTAACGCCTTATCATGTCATTGAACGCTTCATCCCTGCCGGAAAGCTTGCTTGTGTAGGATAAGTCCATTGTATTGTTGATGTATTTTTCAAGATTATATGCCATTCCACCATCCTTTGGAAATCTTTTAAATGCAGAGCTTGATTGGTTGTTGTATATGTCGGAACCGACATCAACTATAACCACGTCAAATTCGAGTCCCTTGGATTGATGTATGGACATGATATTGACGTTGTCCTCCAGACTAAAATCAAAGAGGTCATCGTCGACTTGTATTGCACCGGTAGCTATTGGAACCAGTATATGCCAGAATATCTGGTCAGTTGTAATATATCCATCAGTGTTTATGGCGGCATTGGTTTGTATAATCGTATCCCTTATTATGTCATGATAAATCATGTTTTCATTGGATTGTTCCGTTAAAAATGATACTTCCTCACTTACCATGTTTAATAACTCAACAAGGTTTATTTTATCATCATTTGTAGTTATTACTTCCGATTGGCTTTCCTCCATATATTCCATTGTATGTTTACGCCATGATCTTAATATTTTCTTGGTGTGGGGAGGGATGTTGTCTAATGATTCTTCTATCAAAGAGTTTGAATCTATATTTACAAGTAATAACCCACAAAACAATGACACTATCTCCGTGGATTCAATGTTTTGTCCTCTTGGATTGAATACAACCAAATTTTCATCCTTATATTGAAGACTTTCACGTATATAAAAGGGTAGTCTTTTTTTGTTGAATGAATTTATTTCCTTCGGTGAATTAGCAAGTAGAGCTAATGAGGGATTTTGACCTAAATTGATTACATATTCATTTCCATTTCTTTGCAGATATATTGTTTTATCCGTTTTGAGTTCATAAATCAGGTTAGACAAGTCAGTTGATAGCTCTTCGATGTTATTTCTAAACATGCCGAATACGGGCAATTTCTCAGAGCTTTCTATATTTACCGTTATCGGTGGCTTATCTGCAGTACGTGATTTTTGATATATGTTATCCAAGGATATGAATTCATTTACAAAATCAATTATATTGGATGTGGACCTATAATTCTTTTGTAGGAAGATGGTTTTCGGTACAATGCTTAATGACTTTTCAATTCTATCTGCATATGAAGTGAATAAATCTATATTTGCACCACGAAATCTATATAAAGCCTGATCATCATCGCCAACTACGGTGATATTTCCTCCGTTACGTGTAGCACGACCTGCCAATTTAAAATAAATCTGCTCCTGTAAGTAATTAGTATCCTGATATTCATCTATTAAAACCACTTCTACATCATTCAATAATTCAGTTTGACTATTAGTTAACAAATCATAGAAGGTTCTTTCCAATAATGAGTAGTCAAGCATGTTTCTATCAGACAACTGACTATAATAATCCGAGATGATTTCATAGATAATGGCTTCTTTAGTAGCATGTTTTTGAAATTCAGTATAATCAATCATGTCATACATCAGTCTTTCCTTAAGATTCTGTATCTGACTGTTTAACTCGGATGTTGAAATTCCACCCTGATGATTTTTCATCATTTTAAAGAACTGCTTTAGTTTTCTGTCATTATTACGCTGATTTGTAAGCAATGTCTGCATCATAATGGCACTGGACGTGAATTTATCAATTACTTCAACATCCATATGCCTTGATACATACTCCTCGGCAATACTATCCAAAGTCCCTATGATAAGATCATTTAAATTAAACTTATAATCCAAATTCAAATAACCTATAATGGATTCTGCCCATTTAACCGTCCTGTTTCTTAATTCGTTGGCGGCCTTGTTGGTAAAGGTAGTGACTACTATTTTTGAGGGTTCAACTTCATCAACAAAGATATATTTCAATACCTTCAAAACTATTACGGTTGTCTTTCCACTTCCGGGTCCGGCAACCAAATACTGACTTTCATCAACGGGTGCCAATATAGCTTCCTTCTGATTCAAGTTATCCTCAATATTTCGATTCAATACATCAACAATCAAATTGCCAAACTCTTTCTTATCAATCATAAAACAACTACCTAAACCATATAAACATTACTATGCTTCATTCAAAAGCCTTAATTCATCGTCGAATTCCTTAAATTGACTAGCCAATCCTCTGAAGTATGGGATAAATACTCCATGAATAAGTAATCTATCAGGATTGATTCCATCTTCTTTTAAATGTCTTTTCATTACCAGAACATTCTCCCTTATCTCATTATGTCTTGCATTATCAGGATATTCACCTAAAAATACTCCATCGGCCCCATGAGTCAATGCATATTTTACATGACGATATTTGACCCTATTGATAAATGGAACGTTTATTATTCTCACACTGGATGGGCATTCCACACGATTTATTCCCATGTTATTGGCTGAAACATTACCTATATCATCCAGGAATGCTATGATTATCTGTTCACCCGGATTCTTATTTTTAAGCATTCCTTTAATGCTAGCCTCCAACTTCTCATCACTTTGACCCAGTATACTTATGGCTTCCTGCGGACATGTTACAATACAATCACCACAGCCCGTACATGCTATTGGACCAACACGGATTGATTGGTTATGCATACTAAGAGCCTGATACCTACAGTTATCAATACATTTACCACATAACACACATTTTTTAACATTAACCGATGCAATAAATGGTTCAACCTCAAGACCACCATTTACAAGCTCCGATATTTTTGTTGAAGCCGTATTTGCCTGAATTATACTTTCAGTAATATCCTTTGGTCCCTGAGCGGTTCCACATACAAATATACCTTCGATATCTGTTGATACCGGCTGCATCTTAGGATGTTTTTCCTTGATAAACTTATCCTCCGTAAGTGGAATGCCAAGTACCTTCGCTGCCTCCATAGTACCCTCTGATGCCTCCAACGCTGCAGATAAAACTACCAAATCCGTGTGAATTTCCTTTTTGGTCTTTGTTAACGTATCTTCAAGGCGTACAACCATGTGATCATCTACCCTGGCAACCTCACCGGGTCTGCCCCTTATATATTTGACACCGTTTTCCTGGACATACTTGTAGTATTTCTCGTATTCACCGGGAGTTCTGATATCCGTATAACATATTATTACCTCAGTATCCGGGTAATGTGAATGAATCAAGTTAGCATTCTTTGTAGCAATCATACAACATACCTTTGAACAGTACTTATGTCCGTCGGGCATTTGATCTCTTGAACCGACACATTGAATCATTACAACCCGTCTTGGAACCTTACCAGTTGATGGAACCACTAGATGACCGTTGGTAGGACCATTTACCCCCATCAGTCTGGCAAGCTGCATCTGACTCAATACATCCTCATAGAATGGGTGTCCATATTCAGGTCTTTTTGCGGTGTCATATCTTTGATGACCTGTTGCCACGACAACCGATCCTACGGTTAATGATATGATTTCATCGATGGCATCTAAGTTAATTGCCTTTGTAGGACAGACATCTATACATTTGCCACATCTTATGCAGGACTCATCATCAAGGGTATATTGACTTGGCACTGCCTGTGGAAATGGTTTATAGATTGCTTTTCTATCAGTTAATCCTTCATTCCATTCATCAGGAGCATAAGTTGGACATACCTCAGTACACTTACCACAGCTGGTACATTTCTCAGGATTGATATAATCCGGTTTTTTACGTAATATTACGTCAAAGTTTCCGGAGTTTCTGGTTGAACTTTCAAGTACTGTATTGGTAAGGAGCGTTATCTTTTCATTACGAACCATTTCATCTATAACCGGATTAAGCAGACATGCCGCACAGTCTTCTGATAACTTACCGGGAGTGAATACTTTTCCCACCTGAATCATAGCCCCACCGACAGCGGGCCTTTTTTCGATTAACGTAACTTCCATACCCTGTTTTGCAAGGGAATTGGCCACTGTTATACCACTTATTCCTGCTCCGACTACAAGAACACTATTTTTGACCTTCGTTGGAATCTTTTTTAATGGCTCATTGTGTTTGACTGATTCGACACTGGAATTAATCAGGGATAATGCCTTGACTGTTGATTCATCCCTGTTTTCTGTTACCCATGAGCATTGCTCACGTATGTTTGGCATTTCAAACAGGTATGGATTTAATGGTTGTATATAATTTTGAAATGTATTTCCATGAGTTATCTTAGAACATGCTGCGATAACCACCTTATCCAATTTTTCACGAAGAATTTGGTCTTTGATGATGTTTTTTCCCTCTAGTGAACATAGGTTTTCATGATGTCTTACTACACATACATCATCCCCCTTTAACAGTTCACTTTCAACATAGTCCAAGTCAACGTTATCGGATATATTTCCGCCACAGTGACATAAGAATACTCCTATTTTCTCATCAGACATGTAATTTATCCCCCTTATCATCATATTCAATGTTTAACTTATCAAGCAGAGGCTCTACGCGTACAGTATGTGTTTGAATACCTAAAACATTGTAAACATCAGCACCCATATATAACGCCAGTAACTGTGCAATGTTCATAACGGCAAAATAATGTTTACTTCCCGTTTTATCTTCCAGTACCTGTTCATATCTGTCAAACTGCAGTTGACAATTCGGACACATTACAAGCAGCACATCCACATTTTCCTTATGCAGGCTTTCAAATTTATCTACTGTCGCATCCAATGACAATTCCCTGTTTGCATATCTTTGTCTGAATCCACCACCACAGTGTCGTGGCTTCTGATCATACCATTTGAGAGCTTTTGTTCCCATCGCTTCACATATCTTGTCTATTATCTCGGGATTTCTATAACCACAGAGCGTATCGTTATAGTGTACCTTGCAGTAGTGACATCCGTGATGAGTCGCTATGGTTATGCCGGACAGGTCCCTTTTTTTATGTTTTGGAATTTCATCCTTCAGGTAGTACAACACGTCAACTACGTGGGTTATGTCATCACGCGGATTGATATCATCCTTGGTATACTGCAAATCATCCAGCCCGTTTTCCCTGAAGGATTTGTTGATTTTCTCTCTTACCTCATCGTTTTCATTCAATAGCTTTGCAGAAGTTTTAAGTATGGCATAACATGTAGCACACATTGGAACGTATTGTTTATGCTTGTTTTTTATAGCCAAACTAAAGTTTCTAGCCGCCAGTGCCGCCGTTGATAATTCATCGAAGATATCATAGTAATGACCCAAACCGGTACAGCATGACTGATTTCTATCTATCACATATTCTATACCCAGCTTATCGAAGACATATTTTGTGGAAGATTCAACTCCAGGGTATTCTGTTGTAACCAGACAACTTCTAAATAAGGTAATGTTACTTGTGGGAATAAACTTATCAATATCTGCCATCTTATCACCTGTTTCTTACATCCTTTATTTCTTGAACTCTTTTTTTAAATCCTATTGCATCCAATGTCTTGTCAATGGATTTTTTTGCCTCGGGCAGTAGATACATGCTATCCAAACCCAACTGTTCTCGGACTTCCTCCAGATTTTCCTGAAGATTTTCCCAGTGCTGACCGTAATCAATTTTTAACTGACCGTGATATTCCCTTGGAATGCTTCCCAATCCTTCCTTAATATAATTATCTGCAAAGCTAATGAAAGATTCTATTTTTTGTTTTCCAACATCTTCATCTATAGCCATCTGTCTTAATATTTGAGTTACCTGACATACACTATTGCCTACCGGACAAACGCTTTGACAGGTATAGCAATAGAAACAATTCCATATGATTTCATCCTGGATTATTGATTCATCACCATCAAGAACTCTTTTAATGATTTCTCTTGCATCATAATCGGAATGTTTGCTGGCAGGACACATGGAGGTACATAATCCACATTGAACACACCTTAACAATCCCAAATCTGATGAAGCTTTAATATCATTTAAAACTCTATGAGCCAAATCATCTCCCTGATTATCACTCATTTCCTGTTTTTTACTGGATTTCAAAACAAACACGTCCCTATTAAATTTAGATTATAACTCTAATTATTATATGTTTTTAATATATATATAACTTGTATTACCTAGTAGATAACTATAGTTATATTTAATCTTATTATTATATTAAGTCTATGGACAAAAGAGTAATTGAAAAATTAAATTAAGACTAAAAATAGAAAAAAAGAAAATTATTGAAGATAAACCTATTTATCTTCCAGTGAAATATCCAATTGTGATAAGTCATCACGTATTTTATCTGCTAAGTCCCAATCTTTTTTGGCACGTAGCTTTTCTCTTACATCAGTCAATATGCTTAATATATCATTTGACAAGTCAGAGCCCACTGAATCTTCAACAAGAATGTCAATTCCCAATATATTTTCAATGGTTTTTAATGTGTCTATTATTTCAAGGGTTGTATCTTTGGATATTATACATGAAGCTATGGACTTATTTAATTTATGAGTATAATCAAATAAGCTGCTTAATGCTATAGGAGTATTAAAGTCATTGTCCATAGCACTGAAGAATTCATCTTTGAAATTATTTAAATCTTCAACAACCGTTTCTTCATTGGAATCCGCTATATCTTCAGAATTATAATAATCAAGCAATAATTTACCGGTGTTTCTTATTCTGTTTAAACTGTTTTCTGCTTGTTTCAATATTTCATCACTAAAGTCGATAGGACTTCTGTAATGTGTTGACAATACAAAGAATCTGTATGTTTCTGGAGAGTAATCTTTTAACAGTTCCTTGATTGTAATGAAGTTACCTAATGATTTACTCATTTTTTCTCCGCGAACATTTAAAAATCCTGTATGCATCCAGTACTCCACTAACGGTTCTTTACCACTTGCAGCTTCCATTTGTGCTATTTCTGCATCATGATGAGGGAATATTAAGTCCAATCCACCGCCATGTATGTTGTATTGTGGTCCGAAGTATGTTTCTGTAATTGCAGTATCTTCAATATGCCATCCAGGTCTTCCTTTACCCCATGGTGAATCCCAGTAAGGTTCTTCATCCTGTTTTTTCCATAATGCAAAATCTTTAGGATCTTTTTTGGTTGAATCAACAGATATTCTTACATTTTGTAAATCATCAAGTTTTCTGTTGGAAAGCTTTGCAAAGCCTTCAAATTTAGATACGTCAAAGTATACTCCAGTTGGTGTATCATATGCATAGCCTTTATCCATTAAAGTCTGTATTTGATTAATTATTGCCTGCATATGTTCGGTTGCCCTTGCATAGAAGTTTACATTTGTAACATTAAGTAGTTGCATGTCCTTCAGGTATTCTTCTTCAAATTTATGAGATAATTCCAGTGGATCCACGTTTCTTTCTTTGGCCCTGTTGATAATCTTATCATCGATGTCGGTTATATTTTGTAGATAAAATACAGAATATCCCTTATGTTTTAAGTATCTTACAATCACATCAAAGGAAATGTAAGTTCTTGCATGACCTATATGAGAGTAGTCATATACTGTTGGTCCACAAACAAATAGTTTAATTACATTATTATCAATGACTAATTCTTCCTTTTCTCTAGACATTGTATTATAAACATTAATCATATAATTTTTACTCCTAATTATTAAAAAATACTGATTACTATTATATTCTTTAAGTTATTTATTATTTGTTAAAACAAAATTACTAATTTTATTAAAATAAATGATATAAATAGTTATTATTATTAAAAATAAGCCAAGAAAGGGATTTGAACCCCTGTGATATGGTCTGCAGCCACACACCTCGCCTCTCGGTCATCTTGGCAATTGAAAAATAGATTTTTACATTGAGTAATATTATATATCTCTTAGAAAATATATATACTTTATGGATTTGAGGTTCAATTAAAAAATAGTTTGATTAAAGAATAGTTAAAAACAGGAAGTTATGTATTTCATATTATATATTAACATATGTTTTTGGGTACATATGATTGACATAATTAATTCAAAGAGAAAAAAAGAATTCAGTGCATAAGTTAATCCATTTTTAAAATTTAATCAGGGAGTTTCATCCAAAAAAATAAAATTTAAAAAAATTAAAATTAAAAACCATTTTAATTTTTACGGGCTAATGCTATATCGGATGCTTTAACTGTTTTTCTACCAGCGTGTTTTGCTAATTTAACAGCATCTGCAGCGATGTCCATACCAATTTCTTCAAGAACATTTGCCAATTCCACTTTAGCATCATCACTTATTCTGGTAGCACCAGCATTTTTTAATAGTCTTCCTACAGTAGCAAGTGGTAACTCAGTCATATTTTCACCTCCATCAATAATATATAATGATTATAATATTATTTAAAGCTATTGTAAAAAATATGCCATTTTTATTGAAAAAATGATGCAACGTTAACGCTTTATCATTGAAAAATAATATGAAAATTAATTAAAAAACGATAACAATTAATAAGAAGATATGAATCAAAAAATTATTGTTGAAAAAATAAGTTAAAAAAAGGGAGTTTAAAAAATAGGATTTTTAACCCGGGCAATTCTAAATGAATTTAAAATTACCGCTAACGTTAATCCCATATCTCCTATACCTACAGACATCATTAAAGTGATTAAACCAAGTATTGCCAGTATTACAAAGAGTACTTTAACAACTATTGAAGTTATGATATTTTGTCGGATAATATCCATAGTCTTGGTACTTAATTTAAACAGATATGGTAATTTGGACAAGTCATCCTGCATCAATGCAATATCGGCTGTTTCAATAGCCACATCAGAACCAACCGCCCCCATTGCTATTCCAACATTTGCCCTTGCAAGTGCCGGTGCATCATTTATACCATCACCCACCATTGCGGTATCACCGAATTTGTTTCGGATGGTATCGAGAATGTTTAACTTATCTTCAGGCATTAAGTCAGAGAATACATATTGCACTCCCACTTTCTGTGCAACTGCATTTGCGGATACCTTATTATCCCCAGTCAACATTATAGTGGTTACTCCATGGTCATTTAAGCTTTTCATAACTCCTGCAGCTTCATCCCTTAACTTATCTACAACAGTTATTAATCCAATTACGCCATCTTTATTTCCCACGAATATTACTGTTTTTCCATTTTCAGAATAACGTTTTACATCAGCATAACTAATATTAGATGTATTTTCCCCAATTAGGGATTCATTTGCGGCGAAATACTCCATATCATCAATTACAGCAGTTATTCCTTTTCCGGGAACATTTTTGAAATTACTGACTTCAATCAGATCAATGCCTGATTCATTGGCCTTGTTTACTATTGCTTTGGCTATCGGATGGCTAGAGTTTGATTCCAAAGATGCTGCAATTCTTAAGACTTCATCCTGGGAATAATTATCGTCCAATACATTTAGATCTGCCATTTCCAATTTACCTTCGGTAAGGGTACCTGTTTTATCAAATATTACTGCTTTGATGTTACGCATCTCTTCGACATGGGTACTACCTTTGATAAGTACACCCTGTCTTGTAGCAGAGGTAATTGAGGACACCATACCTATAGGCGTTGATATAAGGAATGCACACGGACATGATATTACCATGATAGATAATGCCCTATATACCCATTCCACAAGGTTTTGTCCAAACAATGGTGGGATAAATGCCACACAAGCCGTGATTATTATTATCAGTGGAGTATAATATTTGGCTATTTTTTCCACGTATGTTTCAGTATGTGAACGGTTTAACTGTGAACTTTTTACCAATGTCACAATCTTTGAGATTACACTGTTTTTTGAATTTTGACTTACTTCTATTTCCAGATATCCGTCCTCATTTACAGTACCCGAAAATACCTTATCACCGATATTTTTCAGTACAGGAACACTTTCACCTGTAATAGATGCCTGATTTACTGATGAGGAACCTTTTATGACTTTTCCATCCAATGGGATTTTATCCCCCGGTTTAACTATTGCCACTTGTCCAACTTCAACATCATCAACATTGAATGTTTCTACATTATCCCCTACTTTTATTTGGGCAGTTTCTGGAGCTATTTCCACTAGTGATTTGATTGAACGTTTTGCTCTCTGTTCTGCGTAATCCTCCAAGAATTCTGCTATATAGTATAAGAATGTAACGGCCGCACCCTCTTCGGGATGTCCTATTAAAAATGATGATACACATGCAATACACATTAATAATGCGGGACTGATTGTGTGTCTTTTAAACAATGATTTATATGCCATTATCGCTATTTCATAACCTGCTATTACGGCACCTACCATGAATACTATTTCTGCTGCTAATCCGTTGTATACATTGAAGTGTTCAAGGATATGACCTAATACAAATAGGATTCCACTTGATACTATTATTTGAACTGATCTATTTGCCAGAAGTGGTTTTCCTTCTGCTATTACATCTTCTTCCCCTTCATCGTCATCTGTACAATCATCACAACTACATATTTTTATATCCACATCATCATGATTGTGACTTGAGCAGCTTTCATCATGACAACCACAGGAATCCTCTTCATGTGAATGATGATGTCCTTCATGTGAATGATGATGTCCTTCATGTGAATGATGATGTCCATGATGATGCTCCTCATGACACTCGCAGGAATCCTCACCATTATCCCCCTTATGTTCATGAGAATGACATTCACATGATTCATCTTCACATGATTCTTCTTTTTCATCTGTACAATCCGCACAGCTACATATTTTAATGTCTACATCCTTATCATAGTCAATTTCTTGTCTATGATCGAATTGTGAAAAATCTGCGTGTTCCTGATACTCCGTGAGTAATTGTTTATTGTAGTGTTTATGATTTTCACAATGCTTATCTTGACAAGATGGATCCAGACATATGAAATTATAATGATCCGGGTTGAAACATTTTTTCATGTCACACTCGGAATCATAACATTCATTTAAATTATTATTATCTTCTACCATTTTATCACTGATTATACTGTTTATCTTATTCTAAAACATGTTCAATCCCAATTTTAAGAATTTCTACAACATGTCTGTCAGATAATGAATATCTTGCTTGTTTTCCTTCTTTTTTGAATTTTACTAAGTTTTGTCCACGTAATGTTCTTAATTGATGGGATACCGCAGATTGACTCATTGAAAGTGCTTCTGAGATATCACATACACATAAATCCTCTACTGCCAATAATGACATTATTTTCAATCGAGTTGGATTTCCAAAGATTCTGAATGTATCAGATAAGTCAGTATAAACATCTTCCGTAAGCAATGCTTTTTTTGCATTTTTTACTGATTTTTCATGTACTAAATTTATACTGCAAACGTCTTCCCCAACATTGAAAATATCTTTTTGGTTATCCATTTTAATCACTTCGATATATGATAATTTGTTCATATGTACATATAAATGTTATGTATATTTTCCTAAAAAATTAATAAAAAATAAATATGAAAAATATCGTGCAAAAAATAAAAAAAGAAAAAAATAGTTTAATCCACTTCACTGACGTTACCATTACCAGGTATTGTTGGATTGGTTATGTTAGATTCGTTATTGACAGTTGAATCATTTGTAGATGATGAATTATTCGATACCGCATTTGATGATTGTGGATTGCTGTCGGAATTATCCTGAACATTGAATGCGAAATTATCGATAGCCGATATTATTTCATTAACCTCATTAGATACACCATTTGAGAAGAATTCATCAGTAACATACACAATTGAAGGAATATTGCTTTCAAGTATAGGCAGTGATACTGATTCAGTATAGGTAGCTGTCTCCGGCGTATATATACCAACACTTGTCGTATTGGCTATTTGATCGATTAAATTTTTAGAGGTGACTGTATTATCCGAAGCCACAAATACATATGAATTTGAATCATTTGTACTATGGATATCTACACAACAATCATACTTCTTGTTAATGATATCTGGGGTAGCAAATTCTTTAGCTAATAGCTGAGACTTATCATTTACTGACATATTACTTGAAGTATTCACATTGTTATTATTTACTTCATCATTTGAAGCATTGACCATGTATATGTCATATGAATATTTTAATTCATTTTGACTTTCCATACTTGGGATGATGGAATTGTTAGATAAATCCTTTTGATTGACACCTACAACAAATGCAATTTTAGTATCCGAGGAAGTGTTACCATAAGGCCCCATCTTAGTGACGGTACCCCAACTAGTGTTACCTAAAAGGGTAGAGTTTACAGTACTGACATTAGCCGTAGCCGTCTCGTTTTCAACAACATCCTCTGTAGTATTATTTTCAATCTCTGTAGAAGTTCCTCCATTTAGCAGAATAGTTCCTCCAATAACCAGAATCAGTGCAACCAACAAAATGATTAATAATCTCTTAGGATCAGAAGAACCTCCCGAATCGTTATACATTTTATCACCATCAAATATTTCATTATAATGTAACATTAAACATTATCCGAAATAGAAACATCCAGATAAATATTAAATATTATTTTTATTAATTAATAATATATTATTTGGAATATTTAACATATACTATAAATTTGCCATGGTAGAATATTTCAAGACATATATCCTACAAACTAACATATAGAAAAAAATTCGACTAAAAAAATCTGAAAAATAATAGCTAAATATATTAATTTGAATAGACTAAGAATTAAATAATATAGATTGTTTAAAAAAATAATCTTTAAAAAAAATAATTTAATTATTGATAACATGACAATATCTGTAAAAACAGATAAGAAAAATCATTTTTAAAACATAAGGGTGATAAAATGACAGGAATTGTTGGATATGGAGCTCATATTCCTTCTTACAGAATAAAAGTAGAAGAAATAGCTAAAGTTTGGGGAGATGATCCTAAAGCTATTTCAAAAGGATTAGTTATTAATGAAAAATCAGTGCCAGGTCCGGATGAAGATACTGTGACAATTTCAGTAGAAGCCGCGAGACGAGCACTTAAAAGAGCAGAAATTGACCCACAAAAAATTGGAGCAATTTATGTAGGTTCAGAATCACACCCATATGCAGTTAAACCAACAGCTACAATAGTAGCAGATGCAATCAGAGCATCACCTGATTTAACAGCAGCAGATTTAGAATTCGCATGTAAAGCAGGAACTGCAGGTATTCAAGCAGCATACGGTTTAGTAAAATCAGGAACCATAGAATACGGGTTAGCAATAGGAGCAGATACATCACAAGGAGCACCAGGAGATGCACTTGAATATACCGCATCAGCCGGAGGAGCAGCATACATAATCGGAGAAAAAAACACCATAGCAGATATTGAAGAAACATGCAGTTTCACAACAGATACACCTGATTTCTATAGAAGAGAAGGTCAAGCATACCCATCACACGGAGGAAGATTCACTGGAGAACCAGCATACTTCAAACATGTACTCGGTGCAGCACAAAGAATGCTCGATAAAACCGGTACTACAGCTGAAGACTATGATTACGCAGTATTCCACCAGCCAAATGGTAAATTTTACATCAGAGCTGCTAGAAAATTAGGTTTTACTGAAGAACAATACAAACAAGGATTATTAACACCATTTATAGGAAACACATACTCTGGAGCAACACCACTGGGACTATCATCAGTACTTGATATAGCAGAACCAGGAGACAAAATATTCGCAGTATCCTATGGTTCAGGTGCAGGTAGTGATGCATTTACAATCAAAGTAAATAAAAGAATCAAAGAAGTACAATCCAAAGCCAAAACTATCGAAGAACTTCAGAATAACCTTACATATGTGGATTACGCAACCTATGCAAAATTCAAAGGAAAAATTAAAATGGATTAAAATCTAGGAGGAGTAATAATGAGAGACGTTGCAATAGTAGGAGCATTCCAAACAAAATTTGGAGAACTATGGGACAAATCATTTAGAGATTTAGTAGTTGAAGCAGGAGTAGGTGCAATAAATGATGCTAACATGGCCGGAGAAGACATAGATGCAATGTACATCGGAAACATGTCCGGAGGATTATTCGTAGGACAGGAACATATTAGTGCACTGATTGCAGAACATTCAGGATTGGCACCAATACCATCCACAAGAGTTGAAGCTGCATGTGCATCAGGTGGATTAGCTCTAAGACAAGCGATAATGGCAGTAGCTTCAGGATACTATGATCGTGTTATGGCTGCCGGAGTAGAAAAAATGACTGATGTTGTAGACGCTACACCAGCAATTGCAGCAGCTTCAGACCAGGAATGGGAAGCCCAACAAGGAGTAACCTTCCCATCATTATATGCCATGATGGCAAGAAGACACATGTATGAATATGGTACCACACGTGAACAAATAGCAGGATTTGCAGTAGTAGGCCATAAAAATGGGGCATTAAATCCAAAAGCACAATTCCAAAGAGAAATATCTGTAGATGCTGTATTAAACTCTACAAAAGTAGCTTCCCCATTAAACATACTGGATTGTTCACCTGTATCAGATGGTGCATCAGCCGTTATAGTATGTCCGGCAGAAGATGCTAAAAAATACACGGATACTCCAGTATACGTTAAAGCATCAACTCAGGCATCAGATACTATAGCCTTACACAACAGAAAAAGTTTAACAACCCTTGAATCAACAGTACTTGCTTCACGTAAAGCATACGACATTGCAGGAATAACACCAAAAGATGTGCAAGTAGCAGAAGTTCATGACTGTTTTAGTATAAATGGATTGTTAGCTATTGAAGACTTAGGATTCTTTGAAAAAGGAAAAGGTGGACAAGCAATCGAAGATGGAGAAATAGATTTAAATTCAACAGTATCTGTAAACCCATCTGGTGGACTTAAAGCCAGAGGTCATCCTCTTGGAGCAACAGGTATAGCACAAGCAACCGAAGTTACATTACAACTACGTCAAGATGCGGATAAAAGACAAGTATCAGATGCTGAAATCGGTGTAACCCATAATGTAGGTGGTACCGGAGGAACAGTTGCAGTTCATGTATTATCAAGAGATTTATAGTTAATCTTTCTTGTCACCACCCTTAAATCCTTTTTTTCATTTAAAAAAAAATTTTTATAAATTACTCGTGTAATTTAATGAAGTAATCCTTATGTTCATCAAACTTAATGAAATACTTGTCTAATTCCTTATCGTATTCATCAAGTACATGTTGGGGAGCTTCTATTTCCAAATTACATCCGTCAAACAATAGCAACTTAACCTCCAACAATGTGAAAAAATCTGAAAACAATGTGATAGCGAAATTGAGATATTCATCCGAATCAAATATTGGATCAGTGAGTAGTATTTCAATCATTTCCTTTGTTTCGACAAAAATTGGAAATTCATGTGCAATTAATTTATTGGTGTATAAATTTTCAGATATCCTTTCCATGGAATCCAATATTATCTCCATTATATCCATAGTTACAATTGTTGAAAGCCCTTTTGGAGTGTCTTCGGTTATACTCCATAAAGTTGTAGCTGAAACTACTTTTAAAGATTCGAGAAGGCCTATTATTAACTTTTTATACTCTTCCAAATCACCAAAAAATAATTCATTAAAATCTAATATTTTATCCATAAATAATCCCTAAACTAATTAGTATAATATATTTCTATTGAAAATAAGATATAATTTTTACTCTTGAAAAATAATTAATGAATGAAGATTAAAAATAATAAAAAAAAGAAAATAATAATCCCCTTTGAGGGATTTCCTTATTTTTAAATAACTAAAATTTATTGTAAGTAATTTAAAATGTGTAAAAAAGATAATGAAGATGAGTTTAACTCATACTTACATTGGAGGCATTCCGCCCATATCTCCACCAGCTGCTGCAGCTGCTGCTACGTCACCTTGGCTGGATGAAGAAATAACATCGTCAATTCTTAAAATCATTTCAGCTGCTTCTGCTGCTGATTGAATAGCTTGTTTTTTAACTCTTTGTGGTTCGATTACTCCAGCTTCTTTCATGTCAGCTACTCCACCTTCAAATACGTTTAATCCCATGTATATTGAATCTTCGTGTGCAGCTCTGAGGTCTACTAATGAATCGATACTGTCAAGTCCAGCGTTTTCTGCGAGTGTTTTTGGAACAATTTCTAATGCTTGTGCAAATGCGGATACAGCTAATTGTTCTCTTCCACTTATGGTTTCAGCGTAGTCTTTTAATCCTTTTGCAATAGCTATTTCAGGTGCTCCTCCACCAACAACAACTTTTCCATCTTCTACGGTTGAAGCTACTACTCCTATTGCATCTTCTACTGCTCTTTCAATTTCATCTACTACGTGGCTGGTTGAACCTCTGAGTAATAATGTTACTGCTTTTGGATCTTTACATTCTTGTACAAAGATCATGTCGTCACCGGATACTTTTTCTTGTTTTACTGATCCAGCATCTCCAAGGTCTGCTTCAGTTAAGTCTTCGATGTTTGTGACGATTTTACCATCGGTTGCTTTTGCTAATTTTTCCATGTCTGATTTTTTAACCCTTCTTGCTGCGATTATGCCAGCTTTTGAGAGGTAGTGTTGTGCTAAGTCATCAATACCTTTTTGACAGAATAATACGTTTGCACCTGCATCTACAAGTTTGTCAATCATTTCTTTGATCATTTTTTCTTCTTGTTCAATGAATGCTTGCATTTGTGCTGGGTCGGTAATTCTTATTTCTGCATCTACTTCTGTTTCTTTAACTTCTATTGCACTGTTTACTAATGCGATTTTAGCATCTTCGATAGTGTTAGGCATACCTGGGTGTACTTTTTCTTTGTCGATGATTACACCTGATACTAATTTTGATTCTTCGATTGAAGCTCCGTCTTTAGATTCAATTTTTATTTGTTCGGTGTCTACTTTTCCATCTTCTACTACTTGTTGTACAGCTCCAACGATGAGTTCTGCTAATGGTTCTCTTGCTTTTTCTGAACCTTTACCTGTCATAGCAGTCATTGCTACTTTCATTAATGTATCTTTATCGGATATGTCTATGGATAATCCTTCTAAGATTTCTTGTGCTTTTTCTGCAGCTTGTCTATAACCTAATGCGATGATTGTTGGGTGGATGTCTTGATCTAATAATTCTTCTGATCTTTTGAGTAATTCACCAGCGATGATAACTGCTGTTGTTGTTCCGTCTCCAACTTCATCTTCTTGGGTTTTTGCTACTTCAACTAACATTTTAGCTGCTGGGTGTTCAATGTCCATTTCTTTTAATATGGTTACACCGTCGTTTGTAACTACTACATCTCCAAGTCCGTCTACAAGCATTTTATCCATACCTTTTGGACCTAGTGTGGTTCTAACGGTTTCTGCTAATACTTTTCCAGCTAATATGTTATTTCTTTGTGCATCTCTTCCTAAAGCTCTTGTTGTTCCTTCAGGTAAGATGATTAATGGTTGTTGTTGTTGTGCCATATATATTACCTCTATAATTTTATCGTATTTTAATAATAGAAAAGATTTTTTATCTTTTCATAAATATTTTTTAGTTTGAATTATTTTTCATTAATATCATTTTATAATCAGTCTATATTCATTAATGGGTTTAATCTTATATAAATACTTTGTGGTTATTTTAGTGTATTAAATACAGAAAAAGATGAAAGTAATTAAATTAAATTTAAGAATTAAAAATAAGAAGTTATTTAACAAAAATAAGAATATAAAAAAAGTTAAATTAAGAATAAAAGATTATTCTTTAATTTTTACCCAAATAATACGGTCTCCTTCTCTTGCACGTTGATAATATCCACGTTTTTCAAGAGCCTTGAGGGTCTTAGCGAAATTCTCTTTTTCAAGTTCCGTAAATCCTAACTCAATCAAGTAGTCATAAAGTTCACTTGCCGTCTTAGCATCAGGCAACAATTCAAATATCTGAGATTGGAAACTGGTTAATCCAGGTCTAGGTTTGTTAAGCATAGCCAAGAATAAATCCTTATATTTCAATGCATTTTCAACCTGAATATCCTTATCCTCTATTATCTCACCTAAATTCTCCATTTCCTTGTTTGTTTTTTCAAGATCTTCTTCGGCTTTTTGGATATCGGCTTTGAGAGAATTAATCTCTTTTTCATATTCAGTTTTTTGATCGGCTTTTTCTAATTCCAAGTCACGGATACGTGGCTGAAGATTCTTAAGTTGCTCCAATTGTTCATTCTTATCATCAAGCAACTTTTTATGATTATCAATATCCTGATTTTTACGTTCGAGAAGTTCTTTCAGTTCTTCTACACGAACCTTGCTTAAATTAGCAGCTTTTGACTTTTCTTCCAATTCTTTCTCTTTAGATTCCAATTCAACTGTTGTTTCATTAAGTAAAACATCCTGTTTACTTAATTTATTTTTATATTCATCCAAATCTTTAAGTTTTGAATTGGATTCATACAGTTCTGATTTTAATGACTCAATTGTATCATCTTTTTCAGCTATTGAATTATTCAATTCTTCAATATCATCATCTTTTAATCGGAGTTTGTTTTCAAATCTTTCTATTTGAGTATCCTTATCCTCGATCAATTCATCTTTCTTGATTATGGTATCCTCTTTGGATTGAGCAATTTCCTGTAATTCATCATATTGATCCATTTGATTTTTATAATCCGCCTTAAGATTATTCATTTCACTATTCAATGATTCAATATTTTCCGTCAATTCTTCAATCTTGTATTTTCTCTGGTTAAGCAGTGAAGTTAATCTTTCAATCTCCTGTTCATTAACCTTTTGGACATTGCTTGCATTTTCCTTAAGTTTGAATATTTCATCATCCTTGGATTTGAGTTTATCATCAACAAATGATGAATTTTCAGACAGATTATCCTCTAGTTGTTTGATTTTTTCTTGAGATACCTGTAAATTATTTCTTAAATCCTTAATTTCATCTGTTTTAGATAAGGATTCCTCTTCACGAGATTTCAACAGCTTATTTAATTGGGAAATTTCAATATCCTTTAATTCAAGTTTTTGTGGTAATGAGGACAGCTTATCAGCTTTTTCTTGAACATCTTTTTTAAGTGTATTGATTTTTTCAGCACTATCCTGTTTAATATCAAGACAGTCCTGTCTTAATTTTTCATAATCGGAATCCATCTCTTTGATTTCATTTTTAAGTGAATCGTTTTCTTGTTCTAATTTGCTTAATTTGGTATTTGTTTCACTTAATGTACTGTTGAGATAATCATTTTCCTTAGTTAACTTCTCGTTATTATTGGTAAATTCCAATAATCCCTCATTCAAGTCATCTATCTGAATTTTTGTAGATTTTTTAAGTTGATTATATTCGAGTTTTAATTTGTCAAACTCCGCATCCTTATCATATAATTGTTTTTTAGTATCTTTAAGTTCATTTTTCAAATCATCTGCATCAGCATCACTGTTTGATGATTCGAAGTTAACTGAATCCAATTGTACTTTTAAGTCAGCAATTTCTTCATCTTTTGAATCTATTACATTTTCTAATTCGGAAATCTTATCTTCAAATATGTTATTGTCAGAAGTTAATGAATTTAATGATACCTTCTGTTTGTTGTTTTCTTCTTTTTGTAATGACAATTCTTCTGAAATATCGTTGTTTTCTTTGAGAAGTTTATCATATTCTTCCTGTAATGAATCATAGTTTTCTGTGAGAGTATTTAATTCTTCCTGTAATGAATTATCTTCCTCATCATCACTACTTGTACTATTTTCCTGTAAGGATTCTAATTGATCTTTAACTTCTGCTAATTCTTCATCTTTAGCTATTAAATCTTGTTTTAGAGTTTCGTTTTCATTGATTAATTCTTCATTGTTATCTGAAGATCCTTCACCATCCACTAAAGAATCTTTTAATTTGGCGTTTTCATTTTCTAATTCTTTTAATTTATATTCATTGATTTTAGAAGAATCTAACAATAATTGATATTCAGATTTAATTTTTACTAACTCTTCAGATTTTTTACTAAAGTCCTCCAATAATGAATTAAATGTAACATCATCAGAAGTTGATACTACCTCTTTATTGGTTTTTAATTCACTATTTTCCTGTTCCATTTGTGAAATTTTCTCATTTAATTGCTCATTTTCTTCTTTTAAGTCTGCAACCTCTTTACTGAGTTCGTTAATTTCATCTTCAGTTCCAGTAGACAATAATTTTTGAGATAAAATATCCAATTCTTCCTTCAAATGAGTATTATTAGTGTTAAGTTCAGATACCTGACCTTTAGCTTCCTCCAATTGATTTTCAGCATCCTGAAGTTTTTCTTTATATTCATCTAAAGATTCCTGCTGTGTAATTTGTTCTTTTAGGGAATTGATTTCTTCATTACACTTCTTAATCTCTTGATCTTTTTCACCGATTTCCCTAGTCAACTGATTTTTTAGATCAGGGATTTGTTTTAATTCCTCAGTTTGTCTGTCAATTACAGCTTTTAATTGGGTAACCTGAGTATCTGAAGAACCTGCCTTAAATGCATTGTTTTCTTCTTTTAATCTTTCGATTTCCAATTTTAACTCTCTGTTTTCATCATCAATGCCTTCTTTTATAGAGGATTTGAACTCTTCATTTGCTGTTTTAAGTTCATTAAGCTCATTATCCTGAGTTTTAACCTTAGCTCTTAATTGAATGACTTCCTCTTTGTATTCATCGATTAATTTTTGAGTTTCTTCTGAGTTAACATTACTGGTATTTGCCAGTGTTTTAATTTCTTTAATTTCCAAATCTTTTTCTTTGATTTTTGTATCTTTTTCCTGTAATTGTAAATCTTTTTCTCTAAGTTTAGTCTCTTGTTTGTTTATTTTGTCATTTAGTTCATCAATTTTTGCATGTAAATTAGTATTTTGATTTTCATTTTGTATCAGAACATTTTTGACAGCTTTATCGGATCTAATGTCTTTGTTTTCTTCTTCAAGTTGTTCTTTAAGACTGTTTATTTCCTTAAAACAAGATTTTACTAGTTCTCTTAAATCTTCTGATTCAACATCCTTTAAAAACGCCATAGTGATCACTATTTATATATATAAAATTTAATCTTTTAAAGTTTTTCTAATTTTTTCAAATAATATTTTATCAAATATTTTTTCAGATAATATTACAATAAAAATTCCCAATATAAATCCACATATTATATCTGATGGATAATGTACTCCTATATAAATTCTAGATAATCCCACAAATAATGGAATTAACATGAAAATTTTCTTATTATATTCTTTCGTTAATGTATACGCCAATACAGTAGAATTTACCGTGTGACCTGATGGAAACGAAGGATCCAACTCCACGGCCAACAATATCGCATTATCTATTAATGTATAAGGTCTTGGTCTGAGTACCGTATACTTAAATAAAAAAGTTAGACAGACCGACAGTATTACTCCAATAATTAATAATGATGCTACTCTTTTTCCCTTCTTTTTATCAAAATAGGCTATTAAAATTGCTATTATAAGTATTGTAGTTATAACACCCAAATAACAAATCAGTAATGATAAATTATCTAAAAAAGGATTATGATAAGACAAATTTATGAATTGATAAATTTGACTATCCAATGACAATAAAAATGAATTCATCAAATCACTCTTTTAAAAAAGGAAAAAAAGAGGTTATAGATATAATTTTGAGATTAGTTGAGCATTCAGTATGGAAGCTCCTGCAGCCCCACGAATAGTATTATGTCCTACCAAAGTATATTTGAAACTGTTTTCAAATACGTCTTCACGGACACGTCCTACACTAACACTCATACCATGACCTGAGTCACGATCCATACGAGGTTGTGGTCTATCCTCTTCTTCACGAACAATAACCGGTTTTTCAGGTGCAAAAGATAATTTTTCCTTCTGAGGCAAACCAACAAAATCATTCATTGTGGACTTAATGTCATCTACTGTTATGTCATCTTCTTCAAATTCAATAGCTACACTTTCGGTGTGTCCATCTACTACTCCAACACGATTACATGAAGCACTTAATGGGAAATTTGCCTTATCTACAAGTCCACCATTTACCTTTCCAAGCAAGTGTAATGTCTCTGATTGCATTTTTTCCTCTTCACCACCGATGTATGGAATTATATTATCTAAAATTCCCATGGATGGAACACCGTTATAACCTGCTCCACTGACTGCCTGCATAGTGGTTACTGATACTCTTCTAAAAGTGTATTTGTCAAATAAAGGTTTGAGTGTTAATGTTAAAGCTATTGTTGAACAGTTTGGATTTGTAACTATGCATCCTTCCCATCCGTTTACATCCTTTTGTGTTTCCATCATCTCTAAATGTTCCGGGTTAACTTCAGGTATGACCAGTGGAATGTTTTCTTTCATACGGTTAACACTTGCATTACTTGCAACTATGAACTTTTCTGCAAATGCTGCTTCAACAGGTTCGGCAAGTCCTGCCGGAAGGGATGCGAATACAAAGTCCACATCATCACTAACTTCATTCGGATCGGTATTTACTATTTTCATATCCTTTATTTCATCCGGAATAGGTGTTGTTTGATGCCAATTTACTGCATCAGCATATCTTTTTCCAGCTGATTTTTCACTAGCTGCTATGTCAACAATGTTAAAATCCGGAATCTGACTTAACAGTTGGATAAATCTTTGTCCTACCATACCGGTAGCACCGAGTACACATACATTTCTTACCATAACTAATCACCATTTATAAACCTAATACGTCAAACATATCTGCAATGTTTTTATCTTGTTTGTCGTGTTGATAATTTATTGCTCTTATTACTCCATTGACAAATGCCTGTCTGGTTGATGCCCTGTGAATAACTTCTATTCTTTCACCGTCACCACAGAACATTACTGTATGATCACCGACAATGTCCCCACCACGAACAGCATGAATACCTATTTCATTTTCGCCTCTTTCTCCTACCATACCTTCTCTGCCGTAACAAGCCTTTTCTTTTAAATCCAAGTCAAGGTTTTCTGCTACTATTTGAGCGGCCCTTACTGCTGTTCCGGATGGTGCATCCTTTTTATGATGATGATGAGCTTCTATAATTTCAACATCATATTCATGTCCCAATATCTTAGCTACTTGACCTACAATTTCAAAGAATACATTTACACCAGTAGCCATGTTAGGTGATATGACCGCTTTTATATCATTGTCTTTTATTGCCGTGTGAATTACATCCAACTGTTCATCAGTTAGTCCGGTTGTACCAACCACTACATTTACTCCGCATTCTGCACAAATTTTAACTGTTTCTACTGCTGCAGATGCGATTGTGAAATCCACCAATACATCAGGTTTTATTTCAAGTAATGTTTCTTTTAAATCATTTGATGCTATTATTGGAACGTTCATTGTTCCAATACCGATTTGTTCACCCAAATCTTCACCTGCTAATGGGCTGTTAGGCATTTCTATACCAAGTACTACTTTCATATTTTCTTGCTCGGTGATGGTTCTTATAATTCTTGAACCCATATTTCCGACACAGCCTGTAACTGCTACTTTAATCATTATTTCACATCCCTATATTAATTCATATTTTTTGAGAACTTTCTGTAATATTTCATCGTTTTTATCACTGATAGGATTAATTGGCATTCTTAATCCGCCAACATCCATACCCATCAAGTTTAACGCTCTTTTTGTAGGTGCAGGACTAGCTTCTATGAATAGGACATCCATCAGTTCAAACAGATAATTTGACAGTTCACGTGATTTTTCATATTCTCCTTCCAATGCAAAATTAACCATCTGGGACATTTTATCAGGAAGAACATTAGCCGCTACACTTATTACCCCTCGAGCTCCCTGAGCTATCATAGGTAATGTTAATGAATCATTACCTGACAATACTATAAAATCATTTAAATCATTATTATTTAATTGATTGAATAATGATGCTAATTTATTCAAATCAGGATTTGCCTCTTTGATTGCTACTATATTATCCAACTTAGCTACATCAACGATTGTATCTACTGCCAAATCCACACCTGTTCTTGAAGGAACATTATATGCGACTATTGGTATGTTATGGGAATCATTCAATAACTTGAAATGATCATATAATCCGCTTTGTTGAGGTTTATTGTAGTATGGAGTGATAACCAATGCTGCATCTGCTCCGGCATCCTCTGCATATTTTACAAGGTTTTGTGCTTCAACAGTTGCATTGCTTCCGGCTCCTGCTATTGTTGTTACACGACCGTTAACTTGGTCAATCATTATGTCAATGACCTTTTGTTGTTCTTCATGTGTTATTGTAGCTGATTCTCCAGTTGTACCTGCTGCTACTACTCCATCAACATTATTTTCAATTAAGAAATCAATTAAATTTCGATATTTTTCTTCATCAATATTTCCATCTTTATCAAATGGTGTAATCATTGCAACATGTGTTCCATTTAAATTCATTGTAACGTCTCCTTAATTAATTCATATGCTTTTTCACCATCATCCCATTCAACAAATACTACAACAGCAGTTTGGCTTGATGAGACTTCAACTATATTTATATCATTATCATGTAATGGATTGGTAATATTAGCAATTATACCAGGTGTGTCTATAAATTCGTGGCTAACAACTGAAATCATTGCTATTTCTTGACCTAAAGATAAAGAACTTAATTCATCCCCTTGAATTACCAAGTCATGTAACACTTCATGGGCTTTATCAGCATCTTCTTTTTTAAAGAATAATGTTATTGAACTTTCACCTGTTGAAATGCCATATAAACTTATATCATTATCGGATACCTTTGAGGTGATATCCGCAATGATTCCCTTCTTTGACATTAAGTTTTCGCCAACCACTGCAATAACAGATAGTTTATCAGGCAACATGGATATTGTTACCACATTATCATCAGGATTTGCCGGTCCAATAATATCAGTTCCTTTTACGCGTAAATCACCATATTCAAAACTTATTATCTTAGCCTTTATATCAGGATCTTTATATCTTAGTGCATTAGGATGCAATACCTGTGCTCCATAATTAGCCAAGTCAATCATTTCTTCAACGGTAATCTTATCCAATTTACGAGCTGTATTCAATTTTCTAGGGTCTGTTGACATTACCCCTTTAACGTCGGTAACTATTATTACTTCATCAGCATTTAAACAATGCCCTATTAAAAATGCTGAAACATCACTACCCCCTCTTCCAAGTGTGGTTACACAGTTATGTGAATCTCTTCCCAAGAATCCGCATATTACCGGTATAACACCTTGATCAAGAAGTGGCATGATATGTTCCTGTACTCGTTTTTTGGTTTCATCCTTATCGATTTTAGCTTCCAAATAATTACTGTCAGTAATTACTGGCCATTTTTCACTAAATGGATCGATATACTCTGATTTTACTCCGAGTGATTCTATTGTTGCAGACAGTATTCTTACACTTTGCATTTCACCCATTGATAAAATACCGGCCAATTGTTTTTCAGTAACACTATCGCCAATAGACTCTTTAACTAGTTTTATTGATTCATCGGTAGTTTTGTTGATTGCTGATACAACCACTACAACTTTATTTCCTTTCATGTATTCATTAACAACAGAGTTTGCTGCTTTATGAATTCTTTCGCCCATACCTACTGAGGTACCTCCGAATTTAGCCACGACTATTCCCATAACTTCACCTTTTAATTATTTATAAGTATAACAATATAGAATATAGTTATTCATAATTAAATATATGATTAATATACTATTAAAATTTTTAGTTGGAAATAATTTATCAGGAAAATATATTTTCATGATATTGAATTATCAAATACATATATTTGAAGAAAATCATGCAAAAAACTCATATAAGTTCATTAGTTAGATACAAAGCCCCACTTTATTTAAGGGTCATATTCTTTTTGAGATAGTCTTTGCTGTAAGTTGATATTAAGAAAAATGTCAACAAGATTGTATTCCCTTAATTATTGAAAAAAAAAGATAATTACTATTATCCTATATTGGATTATACTATCATATCACACTGAATTTCATCAGTTAGTATTATGGTTTCTTATTTTCCATAAGTTTTCTTAAACTTTAATAGACTTTTTGTTTAGTTATCCGGTCTATGTTTGATGGGACATTATCTATTATTAATATCCAGGATTCTTTAACATATGCTCTTGTCAAAAGAATTAATTAACGTTCTCCCTGATTGAGATGGTTATTTTCATCAGATATTATTGTATCATGCTGTTCTGGTAGTTTCATTATGAATTCATGACTTCCCCCTTCTTTTGCTGCTTTAACTATATCTTCATGACTAATATTATCTGTTAAATAAACAATGTTGTCTTCGACACTTGCATTATACAATTGATTATTCTCGGAATGATGGTACATGAATCCATGATATTCTTTTGGGGCATCATGTTTATATTCTTTCCATCCACCAGTATTTCTCCGGAATCAATTTCATGGAACTTTGTTAATAGATTTATTAATGTTGATTTTCCGCTTGCTCTTTAGCTTTAACTAATAATTTTGCTTTTGTCATATTTTAAAGTTTAAATTTATTTGCAAATGATAATGTCCAAATTGAAAAAATAGAAAGTTATGGAGAATTTAAAAACTTTTTAACATCTAGCGTTAATGGAGTTAAAGGAGATAAAATCAATGTAATTTTTTCAGTCCTCGGATTAATTTTTTATGAGTAATCAGTAAATGTAATACCAAAAAGATTAGACTGATTATTGAAGAGGACTTATGGATATCTGACATTTTATTATTTCCAATTTTTATGTTTTTTAATGATTTTTGGCTGATAAAAATTCCTGTAAGGATAGTTATTAATAGTGAAATCAGTAATCCTATGTTTATAATGAGATTTATTGTTCTTTTGAGGGTATATTTTCCCTTGGTTATTGCTTTAAAATACTTTTCATTTAGTTTTAAATGTGCTAATATCAAAAATAATAATCCTATACCCACCAGTTCATGTATTAAAATTGGAAGACTAATAAATTCCAACATAATTGCAACAATCATTAATAGGTCTACACTTATTCTTTTTTTAATCTTATTTTCCATATTAATACTATGAACATTAATTAATTTATATTTTGCTTCTGGTTAAAGACATGTTCTTCATTGCCTAGTAAAAGAGTTAAATCTGCTTTCTTAATTTTTTAGGCCCTGTAGAAAACCCCTATTATTTTTTCATTTTTTGAAAAAAATACTAATTAAAATGTAATTTTTTAAAAAATAGGGCAATAGTTCAAAAAAATATAATTCATACAATAATTAAAGTGTAAAAAAAAGTTAATGGAAAATAATTTTCATCAAAAAGTCCATACAAGACAAATACCAACAGTTTCTAAAGGATAATAATATTACCATTTAACTTTATCAAATACGTATTCAATATTGTTGAAATCCAATACTTCACTGACTTTAACGTTCTTTGATGAAAATGTTTTTTCAATATCGGCCATTACTTCCCTTTTTCCTTCATCTTTCATGTTAACGACTATCCTGTCATCATAATCAATGAGCAATACCTCTATTGATATATTATCATCGTTTGATTCAAAAATGAAGTTAATTATCTTTTTTAAAGTTTCACAATATGCCTCATCAACGTTCAAACTTTTCAGATGATTGAACATTTCATTTTTCACATCGTCATTTTTATCCTGGATAGTATAATTTCTAGATTTTTCAATCAATCCCTTTTTAACGAAAAAGAGTCCCGAATATTCTTTCTCTTTTCTTTCAACAAATTTTACATAAATTGCAACAGCCACAATTGATAAAGTAAATCCCAATAGGAAGGATATCCAAACACTGGTAATACCTATAAATGGATATAATGCGAATGTAAATATTAACGGTCCTCCCAACTCTGAAATGAATGTAATAATTCCTGATTCAACAGTCCTTTCAATTCCTTCATAATAAAATATCAATGTGGTTGAAATTGCCATAGGAATAAATGCTAATGAATATAATCTAAGAGCATTTTCCACCATCGTATCGTTAGGCATATGGGCAAGGTTAAAAAACATCAACATTCCATCAGGATAGATTAATAGGAATGCGGTGAATGCTATTGAACATATTAACGACAATACAAGCGATTTTCTTACAATATACTGTATATTATAAAAATCATTTTGCGAGTAAAATATAGGTACAATAGACGATAATGTTTCCGAAAATCCTACCAGAAAGATACTTATGACCAGTAATGCATTCATACATACATTAAATATATCCAAACCAAATTCACCCAAAGATGCACTGAGGATTAAATTAAGCACATAAATCAATATTATATTGAAAACACCCATACTTGCACTTGGAAGGCCTATTTTGATTATTTCCATTGCTGAAGTAATCCCTGTTTTGAGTTTAACTTTGGACCAGACAAATTTGAAAGTCCTTTTTGAATCGAAGATATATTTAAAAGCACAGATGAATCCAATTACATATCCTATAAGCATTGCAAGTGATGCCCCTTCAATTCCCGTGTGAAAAACGGCCAGGAATAAATAATCCAAGACTATATTGATGATGTTTACAAGAACAATTAATGCTGATGCAAAGTTTGGCTGTCCATCCACACGAATGAATTGGGTTAACACTCCCAATAGGGTCACTATTGGGAAACATATAAATAAATATGTTCCATATGCTTTTACATACCCAATTGAACCAGGTGTCGGATGTAATATGGCAATCAATGTATCTTCAAATAAAAAACATGCCAAAAATATCAAAATCGACAAAATTATTGTTGAAAGCATTGCTACTGTGAAGTAAAAATTGCTTCCATCCTCATCAAATTCTGCCTTCTTATTTAATGACAATATTTGGCCGCCTAAACCAAATAACCACTCAAATATTGTAACCAAGAATATCAATGGTGATAAAGTCTGCAGTGCAGCCTGCCCATTATATCCAATGAATGTTGCAATAAAACTTGAATCGACAATTGAAGTAATGTTTAAAGCCATTGCTATTAGTAATGATGGCAACAGCAATTGTTTAAATTTATGATATATTATTTTATTTGACATGTTACACCTCTATTCAAAGTAATTTAATTTATTTAAGTAATCTATTAATCGTTTAAGATAGTTTTCATCTGGTACAGGCCAGTCAAATCCTAAGGAATGAAGAATTTCAGTGGTCTGATCCAATTTAATATTTTCCTCGAAGTCATCTTCTTCATCAAGCTCATCGACTGTAATATCTGCAGTGATTATGCCCCGAATATTTTCGTTCATGTTTTGTTCATAAATTTCCTTAAATTCAGACCCGTCAACCTCCTCAATTCCATTGCCGTATGTATTCAACACGTCAACTATGTTCCTAATAGGAATGTAGCGGTTATTCATACAATGGAATACTCTGCATTTTTCCGGAGTCTTAGACAGTTCAAGAATTCCTTTTGCAACACAATCTATCTGGCTCATATCTGTCTGTGAATCGGCCATGACATTATTGATGGCTTTCAGTTTATTAATGGCTTTTAGGTTGTTCAGGAATGCATTGGTATCATAGTTTTTCTGGAATACTCCATCTGAATAACGACCCATCAGGTTTCCAAGCCTCATAATTTTCACTGAAAGACCCTTGGTTGCAGCCTCCAGCACCATTCTTTCAGCCAAAAATTTACTGCATATGTATTTATTTTCCATGGACTGTTCATAGTATAATGTCCGTTCATCATATCCAGGATTTGGATATTCATCCTCATTTAAGGAGTATGATGAAAGAACACTTATTGTGGATGTCTGTATGTATCTGATATTATTTCTTGTCTGGGCAAATTTGAGTCCATTAATTACCCCGTCGACATTAACCTTAAATATATAATCATCAGCAGTGTAATGTTTTACAATAGCTGCCGAATTAATTATTGTATCAATCGGTTCCCCTTCAAGTTTTTTAAAGTCATCAACTTCTGTAATGTCTCCTTCACTTAGAATAATGCGTGAACCAATCAGTCCTGTCAGGTCTTCATCGAAGTAATACTCCATTAAATCGATTAAACGTTCTTCACAGGAATCAAATTCACCTTTTCTCAACATACAATAGATTTTTCCATCTTCATTCTTGAGGAATTCATATAGTATATGTATTCCTAAAAATCCGGTAACTCCCGTCAAGAGAACGTTACCCAGTTCAAGTTTTTCACCCTCCATGAAGCTTTCTATAGTATTTTCTTCGAGAAGCTCATTGATTTGGTCATAGTTGTAGTTTTTGACAATGTCCTCTTCAACGTTCAACTCGACTTCAGAATCTGCTTCACCAGATAATACTTTTGCCAGTGCTCTAGGAGTCTTTTTCATGAAAATATCATCATATCTTACAGTATATCCCTGTTTAAGCAATTCAATAATTAATTTTGAAGCAATAAGAGATGTTCCCCCGATTTCAAAGAAATTATCTTCTGCACCAACGCTTTCCACATTCAATATGCTTGAATATATTGCACAGATTTCCTGTTCTAGTTTTGTTTTTGGAGCCACATAATTCATTTCCAGCCTTGGCTCAGGAAGTTTTTTAGTATCTGTTTTACCGTTAGGAGTTTGTGGCATTTCATCCATCTGTATAAATACTGTTGGAATCATATAATTGGTAAGATGGTCTTTTAAGAACTCTTTTAAATCACCAGAGTCAATTGCCTCATCGGCAACATAGTATGCACATAAATGGTCAACGTTGTTAATCTTTCTAATTACTACAGCCGCCTGTTTTATATTCGGATATTTACCTATGTTAGTTTCGATTTCTCCAATTTCAATTCTTAATCCCCTTAACTTGATTTGATTGTCAATTCTTCCCTTAATGTCAATTTCACCATTTGGAAGCTTAATGGCATAGTCACCACTTCTATAATATGGAATGCCATTGATAGTCAGGAAGACCTCTTCAGTTTTTTCAGGCATATTATAATATCCTTTTCCTACACCAGTTCCCCCAATATACAGTTCGCCCATGATACCTTCAGGCAATAATTTGCCGTCAATATCGCGAACTTCAGTAACATAGTTAGCTAAAGGAGGCCCTACAGTCAGGTCATTTACATCGGTTACTTCCTTGTTATTTGAAGTGATTGTTGTTTCGGTTGGACCATAACTGTTATAGACAATTGCATCGCTGTATTTTCTTAAATTCTCATAAACTTTTGCTGAAAACTGTTCTCCTCCAAGGAAAATACATTTCAAGCAGGATATTACGTCACAGAACTCATCCAGCTCAGTATAGGATGCAAGTCTTGAAGGAGTAATCTCCAATACTTCAGGCTTATTCTCATCAATCAACTTGATAAGCTCCGGAACATTTCTTATTTGAACATCATCAGCCAGTACTAACTTCAATCCATTTGAAAGTGATGTTAGAATATCATCGACAGACACGTCAAAAGAGATTGTTGTAATACAAAGCAAGCTTTCGTAAGTTGATTTAGGGTTTTGAGCCTGATTACAAATGTTTTTATGTGATATCATCACTCCCTTAGGTTTGCCTGTAGATCCTGAAGTGTAAATCATATATGCAAGGTCATCAGGAAGAACATTGACATTAGGATTAGTAACGTTTTGTTCTTCAAGAAGTTCTTCAACGTTAAGCAAATTACTTGAAGTTTCATTGCTTATTATGTAATCTGCCTGACTGTTTTCATATATGTAATTGATTCTTTCCTGAGGATATTCCGGATCAATAGGAATATATGCACATCCTGCCTTTAGAACTCCCAGTATGGAAGCTATCAAATTACTGTTTCTGTTAAGCATTATAAGAACATTACTTTTTGGCTTAACGCCCCGACGGATTAATGCGTTTGCTATCCTGTTACTTTTCTCGTTAAGTTGCTGGTAAGTTAGTGTAGCGTCACAGGCAACCAATGCCACATTATTGGCTTTTTTAATGGCCTGTTTTTCAAAGCGTTTGTGTAGAATTGGAGTGTCAAGTTCTTCAAATACAGGAGTTTCACCTTCTTCCAATTCAATATCCTTAATTCTTAATTTATCCATATCATTTACAAAGAACTGGAATAAAATGTATTTGACGGAATAGAGGAACTTTTTAATATAATCTTCAGTATAAAGCTGGTCGTTATATTCAATATATAAATTGATTATTTCTCCATCATCATAAATGTCAATGTTTATCTTATAATCTGTTGAAACTGTACCGTCAAGGTCAATAGTTTTATATTTGGTACCGTCAAGATCCATCTCATTAACTAATGCTTCATGATATGAATAGAAGAATTCCGGTTTTAACTGATAGTCCTGTGAAAGTTTTGTATAAGGATAATTACTGTGAGTCAATGCATCTTTCCATGATTTGTCGACTATTTTTATGTAATCTTCAACCATCATCTCACGATTTTCAGCATTTACAATAATAGGCAATGTTTTTACCAGCATTCCCTGTGTATTGGAATAACTGGAGTTTGCCCTACCGTTAAAGATTGTTGTAATTAATGATTTGTCACTGAATGTGAATTTATTAAGGCCTATGAGTATAGCCGTCATGAATAAAACGTTTGGACTTATTGAATGATCCTGACAGAAGCTTCTGACAAAACTTGAAGTCAATTCGTCGGAAACAAGTTTTATATTTCCAATATCCGGATTACCATTTATATTTGGAGTTAAAACAGTTGATTCGATTCCTTTGGAGAATTGATTTTTAAAGAATTTTTCGGAAACTTCATTAATGGCTGTTTTTTCTTCAATTAGGCTGTATGCGTATCCGTCAATTCTTTCAGGTTCTATTTCCTGACCTTCATAGGCTTTGACCACATCTTTAAAGAAATTGTCCAGTGATACACCATCGGTAATAATATGGTGGAAATCACTGAATAACACGGTTTGTGATGGTGTCTTGTAGATTTTAAATCTGAATAACTGATTATCATCCAAAGGAATAGGTTTTATGTCTCTTTTCATTAGTTCCTTGTTGCTGATGGAAGCTATTTCTTCTATTTCTATGTCTTCAATTTCTACATCATCACATCTTTTTTGCAATATTTCTCCATCATCCCTATTGATAATTCTTGTTTTAAGATATGGATGTGCCTCAATTGTTTTAATAAGCGATTTTTTGAGCTTATAAGAATCAACAGTGTTGTCAAATCGTATTCCCATAGGCATTGTATATTTGATTTTTTCTGTTTGCATACATTCATAGTAAATTCCCAATTGATTTGGAGTCAATGGGAAATATTCCATATCTTTTGCAGTTTCAATGATTTCATCAATATCTATATCTGTTTCAATATGATTGTCAATCTTATCTGCAAGGGATTTGATTGTCGGATTTGTGAATAATGAAGTAATGTCTATATTTACATTGGTTTCATTGAAAATCATAGAGTTTAGTTTCATCAGTGATAATGAAGTGAATCCAAGTTCATATAAATTGTCAGTTATTCCGAATCTGCTTGTATCTGCAATGGATGATACAAATTCCACCAATTTTTTCTCGGTTTCATTTTCAGCTTCAACATAATCAAAGTTTAATTTAGGTTTTGGAAGTCTTTTGACCTCTGTTTTACCATTTGGAGATATTGGCATTTCATCCAATTGCATAAAGACTGTTGGAACCATATATTCTGTCAGTTTATTACCCAAATACCTTTTCAGAAGATTCATGTCTATCTCTTCATCAGCCGTGAAGTAAGCACATAAATGTTCAACATCATTGATTTTCTTAATTACAACAACAGTCTGTCTGATATGTGGGAATCTGGCTATGCTTGATTCGATTTCTTCAATTTCGATTCTCAATCCTCTTAACTTGATTTGATTGTCAATTCTTCCCTTAATTACAAGATTACCATTTGGAAGTTCAATTGCATAATCCCCACTTCTATAATAGGGAATGTCATTGATACTTAGGAAGACCTCCTTGGTTTTTTCTTCCAGATTGTAATATCCTCTGGATACACCATTTCCTCCAATATACAGTTCCCCCATAACTCCGGTAGGCAGTAATTTTCCATCAATATCCCTTACTTCAGTTATGCAGTTGTGCAATGCTTTTCCAATAGTAACCTCTTCCCCTTTAAGCATTTTATGAGCATTACTTAAAACGGTTGTTTCGGTCGGACCATAACCGTTATATATCTCCAATTCAGGATATTTATGGAGTTTGGAAATCAGATCCTGTGGCACCATTTCCCCACCAATTGCAATATACCTGAGATTAGGAATTTGTTCGGCAAATTCTTCATGTTCCATATATTGCTTGAATCTTGATGGTACGGTGAACGTAAGGGATTCCGGTTTTTCACGTTTAATTAATTCCGTTAATTCCTCAATGTTTTTAATTTCAGTGTCATTGGCTAATACCATTTCCAAACCGTAGGTCAATGTCATGAAATCAAGTAAAAATGCATCAAATGATACTGTTGAAATTGCAAGTGTCCTCGTCATATTTGAGTATGCCTGATAAATTATGCTGTCTTCACTTTGAGAAAATAGGTTAGTAATGTTTTTATGGCTGGTCATTACTCCCTTAGGATTTCCGGTGGAACCTGAAGTATAAATCATATATGCCACATCATCAGGACTGATTTCAACACATGGATTATCAATATTTTCCTCTTCAAGCAACTTTTTAACGTCAATTGAATTTTCATTGGCTTCATCTGCAATAATATAGTCTGCATTACTGTTTTCAAAAATATATTCAATCCTACCTTTAGGATAATTTATATCCATAGGTATGAATGCACAACCCGCTTTCAGTACACCCAGTATTGTCGCAATAAGATTACTGGTTCTTGAAAGCATTACCAGAACATTGCTGTTAGGTTTAATTCCCCTATTTATAAGGGCATTGGCTATACGATTAGCCTTTTTATTGAGTTGGCCATATGTTAATCTGGCATCGGATGCAATCAAAGCAATATGATCCGGATTTTCATCCACCTGCTTTTCAAAGCGTTTGTGGATAAATGGAATTTTCACTTCAGTGAATTCATGCATTTCATCATCATCTTTAAGTCTTACATCACAGATTCTGTATGTGTCAACATCATTTTCAGTTATTTGAGCTAAAATATCTTTCAATGATTTTATGAATGTTTTGATGTAATCTTCACTATATAATTCATCATTATATGCCAATTCAATTCCGAACTCATCTCCATTATCATAAATGGATAACATGATTTTGGAATCAACTGCAACCTGTTCGGCACCGGCCAATTCCTCTGGAATGTAAGATTTGTTGTTTATTTTCAACTCATCGGATTCTAAAAATTCATGATAAGCATAGAAAAATTCCGGCTTTAACTGATATTTCTCAGCTATTTTAGTGAATGGATAAACACTGTTTTTTAAGGTGTCCTTCCATCTTTGATCAACGGATTTGATGAAATTTCTGATTGAAGATTGTCTATCTTCATTATTGATTACAAATGGAATGGTTTTAACAAGGAACCCCTGGGTATTGAAATAATTCGGTGAAGTCCTACCGTTGAATATGGTTGTCATAAGTGTCTTATCGGAGAATGTGAACTTATTTAACCCCAATATTGTACTTGAAATAAATAAAGTATTCTTACTCAGTGAATTATCATTACAGAACTCATTAATTAACTGTGAATCCATACTTTCAGTATAATATTTTATTTCACCGTCTTCAGGATTTCCATTGAGATTTGGTGTTAAAACAGTAGATTCAAATCCTTGAGTTAACTTATCGTCAAAGAATTCTTTTGCGGACTGATATCTTTGGCTACCTTCCATGTCTTTTTCAAGAATGCTGTAAGTGTAACCGTCTATTATCTCATCTTCAAGGTCCCTGTTTTCATAGACATTTGCAATATCCCTGAAAAGATTATTCTGTGAAACTCCATCGGTAATTATATGGTGGAAGTTGGAGAAGAGCACAACTTCATCAGGTGTTTCATATATCTTAAATTTAAATAATTGACCGTCCTCTAATGAAATTGGTGCAACATCGTTTTTAATTATCTCTTCATCGCTTATGGATTCAACCTTAACTATTTCAATATCGTCAATTTCCGCATCATCACATCGTTTCTGCATCAATTCTCCACCATAAGTTACAATCCTTGTTTTAAGATATGGGTGAGATTCGATTGTTTGGACAACCGCATCCTTAAGCTTAGATGCATCTACATCCGCTTCGAATCTTACGGTTGTAGGCATTACATATTTGACTACGTCAGGATTTTGCACACATTCATAATAAACACCCAACTGATTTTCTGTTAAAGGATAATATTCCCTGTCTTTTGCAGATTCAATAAGTTCGTCAAGACCGAATCCTTTTTTAGTCGAATTGTCCATTTCAATTGCAAAGTTTCTGATTGTTGGTTCATTAAATAATATGGAGATGTCCAATGTACATCCAAGCTCTTCATAGATTATTGAATTTAATTTCATTAATGTCAGTGAAGTAAATCCGAGAGCATACAAATCATCTGTTACACCAAATTCTTCAATATTTGTTAGAGATGAAACAATTTCATACAATTTCTCTTCGGTATCTGTATCAGGCATTACCAATTCCAATTTGAGATGAGGTTCAGGCAACTGCTTTAAGTCCGTTTTACCGTTTGGAGTGTGAGGCATCTTATCTAACTGCATGAATACAGTTGGAACCATATACCTTGTAAGGCGATCTTTTAAAAACTCTTTCAAGTCATCACTGTCAATTGTCTCATCGGCAACATAATATGCACATAAATAGTCATTGTTGTTGATTTCTTTGATAACAACAACCGCCTGTTTTACGGATGGATATCTGCTGATGTTGGATTCTATTTCACCAATTTCTATACGTAGTCCCCTGAGTTTTATCTGGTTATCTATTCTTCCTTTGATGTCTATTTCACCATTTGGTTTTTTAATAGCATAGTCTCCACTTCTGTAATATGGAATACCATTTATTGTCAGGAATACTTCTCTTGTCTTCTCAGGCATATTGTAGTAACCCTTACCTACACCCACTCCACCGATGTATAACTCACCCATTACTCCTTGAGGAACTAATTTACCGTCAATATCACGTACATCAGTAACATAATTGTATAACGGATATCCTACAGTAATGTCGTTGACATCCGTTACCTTTTTGTTGTTGGATGTGATTGTTGTTTCTGTTGGTCCGTAACTGTTGTATACTATTGCATCGGAGTATTCTCTGAAGTTTTCATAAACTTTTGTTGAAAACTGTTCCCCTCCAAGAAATAAACATTTAAGACATTTAATTGCCTTGCAGAATTCTGATACCTCAAGGTGTGATGCCAGTCTGGATGGAGTGAAATCAGCTATTTCCGGTTGATGTTCCTTAATCAATTCCGTTAGTTCAGGAATATTTTTAATTTGGGTATCATCAGCAAATATCAGTTTCATTCCATTTGTAAGTGATGTGAAAATATCATCCATAGCTACATCAAATGAAATTGTTGTAATACATAAGAGGCTTTCATATTGTGATTTTGGATTTTGTACTTCGTTACATAAGTTTTCGTGTGAAATCATTACACCCTTAGGATTTCCGGTGGAACCTGAAGTGTAAATCATGTAAGCCAAATCATCCGGACTAATTTCAACATCAGGATTTGAGGAATCTATTTCTTTGAGCAATTCTTTGACATTCAATGAATTATCCTTGTCTTCATCTGAAATGATATAATCTGCTTGACTGTTATCATAGATGTAGTCAATTCTCTCCTGAGGATATTCAAGATCTATAGGAATATATGTACATCCCGCTTTAAGAATACCCAATATTGACGCGATTAGGTCACTGTTTCTATGAAGCATTACCAGGACATTACTTTTAGCTTTGATTCCTTTTCTGATTAATGCGTTTGCAATTTTATTTGCTTTTTTGTTTAGTTCATCTGCAGTAAATATTGCATCGCCGGCAACAAGAGCAATTTTTTCCGGATTTGCTTCCACCTGTTTTTCAAAACGTTTGTGGATAAATGGATTTTCCACAGGGGTAAATTCCGGCAATTCATTTTCATTTTCTAGTTTTATATCCTTTATCATTATTTCGTTTATGTCACTTTCAATGAATTGATTTATGACTAGATTAAGTGAATCCAGGAATTTTTGTATATACTCTTCACTATACAATTGGTCATTATAATCCAGTATGTATCTAATATTGTCTTCATAAATGAAAATATCAAAGTTAATTTTATATGCCGTTGTAGATAGATTATCAGAACTTAAATCATACTCTTCATAAACCTTGTCGTTAATTGTTATTTCTTCTGATTTATAGAATTCCTGATATGAGAAGAAAAATTCAGGTTTTAACTGATAAGATTCTGCAATATGAGTATATGGATATTCACTATGATTTATTGTATTTTTCCATACTTCATCAATGCCATTAATAAAATCTTTAATTGTTATTTTCCTGTTTTCGTTATTGAATACTAATGGAAGTGTTTTTACCAGGAATCCTTGAGTATTATAGTAATATGGATTGGATCTTCCATTGAATATGGTTGTTATCAATGTCTTGTCGCTGAATGTATATTTATTCAATGTCAATGTGAGAGCGGACATAAACAATGCATTTTGACTCAATGAATAATCATTACAGAACTCCCTGATTTTATCCGGACTGATTTCCTGAACGATAGTTTTCAAACTACCTTCATCAGGGTTACCGTTGAGATTTGGTGTAAGAACTGTTGATTCAATTTCCTGTGAAAGTACTTCATCAAAGAACTGCTTGGATTTTTCATATCTTTCACCATCTTTAGCATCTTCTTCAATAAGGCTATAGGTATATCCGTCTACAATTTCCTCTGACAACTCTTTATCTTCATAGGCGTTTGCTATGTCTGTTAGGATGTTGATTTGTGATACCCCATCAGAAATGATATGATGGATATCACTGAATAATACTGTTTCATCCGGTGTTTTGTAGATTTTAAATCTGAACAACTGTTGGCTTCCGAAGGTATATGCTTTCACATCATTTCTTATTATCTCGTCATCACTTATTGAATCAACTTCAACTATTTCAATTTCATCTATATCGGCATCATCATTTCTTTTTTGTTTTAATGAACCGTCATCTGCAGTTATGATTCTGGTTTTAATGTATGGATGTGCTTCCACTGTTTTTATAATTGATTGTCTTAATTTTTCCGCATCCACATCACTGTCAAATCTTAAAACTACAGGCAGGGTATATCTTATTTCATCCGGACTTTGCATACACTCATAGTATACACCTAACTGGTTTTCGGTTAATGGGAAATAGTTGAGGTTATCTGCCAATTTATTAAATTCTTCCAAATCGGATTTTTCATCACCATATTCTATTTGTGATGCAATTTTTCTGATTGTTGGATTATTGAATAATAGTGAAATATCCAGGTTAGCTCCTGTTTTTGCATAGATTAATGAGTTGAATTTCATTAATATCAGTGATGTAAATCCTATTGCGTATAAATCATCGGTTACACCGAATTTTTCAGTGTTTACGAGTTCTGCTGCTATTTCAAAGAGTTTTTCCTCTGTTTCATTTTCGGATTTGATGTTTTCCAGGTCAAGTTTGGGTTGAGGCAATGCCTTCAGGTCTGTTTTACCGTTTGGTGTTTGTGGCATCACGTCAAGCTGCATATACGCAGTTGGAATCATATACTTGGTTAACTTGTCTTTCAGGAAGTCTTTCAAACTATCTTTATCAATTTCATCATCTGCAGTATAGTATGTACAGAGATGGTCGTTGTTGTTGATTTCTTTGATAACAACAACCGCCTGTTTTACGGATGGATATCTGCTGATGTTGGATTCTATTTCACCAATTTCTATACGTAGTCCCCTGAGTTTTATCTGGTTGTCAATTCTTCCCAAGATTTCTATATCCCCGTCCGGTCTTGAGATTGCATAGTCTCCACTACGATAATATGGAACATCATTTATAGTTAAGAATACTTCTTCAGTTTTATCAGGCATGTTGTAGTAACCCTTACCTACACCTACTCCACCGATGTATAACTCACCCATTACTCCGTAAGGCAAGATTTTACCGTCAATATCACGTACATCAGTAACATAATTGTATAACGGATATCCTACAGTAATGTCGTTGACATCCGTTACCATTTTGTTGTTGGATGTGATTGTTGTTTCTGTTGGTCCGTAACTGTTGTATACTATTGCATCGGAGTATTCTCTGAAGTTTTCATAAACTTTTGTTGAAAACTGTTCCCCTCCAAGATATAAACATTTAAGACATTTAATTGCCTTGCAGAATTCCGGTAGTTCAAGGTGTGATGCCAGTCTGGATGGGGTGAAATCGGCCATTTCCGGTTGATGTTTCTTAATCAGTTCCGTTAGTTCAGGAATATTTTTGATTTGACTGTCGTCGGCAAATATCAGTTTCATTCCATTTGTAAGTGACGTGAATATATCATCCATAGCTACATCAAATGAAATTGTTGTAATACATAAGAGGCTTTCATATTGTGATTTTGGATTTTGTACTTCGTTACATAAGTTTTCGTGTGAAATCATTACACCCTTAGGATTTCCGGTAGAACCAGATGTGTAAATCATGTAAACCAAATCGTCAGCGTCAACATCAACATCCGGATTTTCTTTGTTGTTTCCTTCAAGCAAGTCGTTAATGTTTAACGTGTTTTCTTTAGATTCTTCACAGATAATATATTCCGCCTGACTGTTTTCATAAATATAGTTTATCCTTTCTGTTGGATAATCAGGATCAATCGGAATGAATGCACAGCCTGCTTTCAGAATTCCTAAAATAGCTGCAATCAAATTGCTGTTTCTTGAAAGCATTACCAAAACATTGCTTTTAGGTTTGATTCCTTTTTCTATTAATGAATTTGCAATGATGTTTGCCTTTTCATTTAATTGACTGTAAGACAAATTGGCATCACATGCAACAAGGGCTGTTTCATCCCCATTTTCAATTACATGTCTTTCAAAACGCTTATGGATATATGGAAGCTCCACTTCACTGAAAGTGAATTCCTTTTCATTTATAAGAGCAATATCACAGATGTTTGATGCGTCAATATCTGCATTAATCGTCAAATCTATGATTTTTTCAAGGCTTGATAGGAATAAATCAATATACTCCTTTGTATATAATTCATCATTATAAAATAAGGATAGTGAAAGTGTTTCATCATTTTCAACAATGCTTAAATAATTGGAATATTCAACAGTTGACTGCAAATCTTCATCAAAAGCATAGTAGAATTCAGGTTTTAAAGGAAAATCCCCACTATCATAATATTCATCAAATTCCAAGGTAATCTTATAATTCTCATGAATTTGTTCTAAAAATGTCCTGAGGGATAGGTTTCTTTTTTCAAATTTGGTGGCGAATGGAACATTATTCTGATTGAATATTAATGTTTCATCTGAAAAATTAAATTTGTTGAGTGTTAAAGTTAAACCTGCCAATAAAAGAGCATTGATAGAAATTGAATTGGATTTAGCGAATTCTGTTAGTTTTTCTTTTTTAATTTCGTATTTTGCTTTCTGAGTTATGCCTTTTTCTTTTTCACCATTTAGATTTTGGGAAATTAATGTTGATTCATCAAAATTAAGCCATAACGTTGAGCAATATTCATTGAAAGAAGTATTTGTATTATCGTCCATCATATCAAACCTTATATTTATTTATTCTAATGATATATTACACGCATATACGATAAATATTTTTAGGATTCAAGAATATTAATTTTTTAAAAGCCTTTATAATCATATTTTGTATTAACACATGTATTTATGAGTATATCCGATAATAATACAATCAGTGAGCTAATTTATTGTATTGAATCACAGATATATTTATGCAGACGTTTAAAACATTCACCCCTCTGTTTAATAACTGTTCAGATGATAATAAAAATAAACCATATGTTCAAAAATAAGTTATTTTTCTATAAACTTGAAAATATTAAAGAAAGATAATCTGTTGGCGATGTTCAAAAATAGAAAGTAAAATATTAACTTTGTTTAAAATAAATATTTTTATAAAAAAAGAGTTAAAAATAAGAAATTATTAAATCTATTGATCTAATAAATGAGTTGCATAACCTGCAATTTGATTTCTTAAGTGTTTTGTTGAAACAGATGAGTATTCAGCAACAACTTGTTTGTTGTTTTCAAAGTCGTTGTTAAATTTATCTCCGTGTAATTCAATTAATTCTTTTGCTGTTCTTTTTACAAATGTTGTTCTTATATTTCCCATAATCAATCCTCCGATTTTTAAATAAATTATATAATCATTATAAATATTTTTTTTGTTCTTCTTTGCTCATTGCAAATAATATATTGAATATCTCAAACACGTGCTCCTTATTAATATCTTTATTTTCTATTAATTTAGAGATTCTTTCGTGAATAATACTTTCTCTTTCAGGGTCTGACAAATCCTTATTTAGAACTTTTTTTGAACTTGCTATATCACCTGCAAGTGATGTTCGTTCCACTATCAGATTTACCATTTTTTCATCAATAATATCTAATTTTTCCCTTGAGTTGTTCAATAAATTTTCAGCTTCAATTTTATCCATATTATCACATATTACCTTAAAACTACAGATCCTTCATTATCAGGACTTGTTTCAATCAACCTACCCTGATAATCAGATAAGGATGATTTAATCATGTCTATATCACTATCATCATCCAATAAAATAGTAAATGCAGACCCAGTGCCTGACAACCCTGCAGCCTTAGCCCCTAATTTTAATGCATCGATAGCAATTTTAGGATTTATATCTAATGCGGCACAGTATAAGAAGCCATTTAAGGTTAGAGCTTTTTCAATATTCTTTTTTAAAGCATTTTCAAATGCAATTTCCACAAGTGGTGCCAAAGTTTTCATAGCCTTGACATCTGACTGTGCAGTATATAAAGATTTGTTTGGTATATATATTAATACTTTCTGATAATCAACAGTAAAATCCTTCAAAATTTTTCTATCATAATTATCGGTTATCTTCCAACCTCCATAAAATGATGCTGATGCATCATCATAAGCACCTGTAGCAGTAACCCCCACCTCCAAGGATGCATCAATTGCCATGTTTACAATATCCTCATCAGAAAAATCAATATCTTCACGCGTCAATCCAGCCTCTTCAAGCAGAGCAAGAAGAGTTGCATATACTACCGAATTTGAAGCAGCACTGCTGCTTGACAAACCTGAACCCGGCGGTATATCCGATTTTGTCTTAACACTTACAACAATGTTCTTCAAGTTGAAGTCATCATAGCCTGAAAGCTTTTTGTAGACCATCCGTACACATAAGTCCATCAAAGATGTGTCCATGTCAGGTTTATCTAAGCTTTCGGATATGACCTTTATATCATCATCTGTTTTTTCATTTAATACATTGACATCAGCGGTTATATATAATCCAATACCAAAAGCAGAACCCTTACCCATACTTATAGCATTTATTACAGTTGCTGATGCTGGAGAACGTACCTTTACCATAACATCACATTTATTAAAAATTATTTTATAATATTATATATTATGAGAATTAATAATTATACTATAAGAAAAAAATATAAAATTCATATAAATATTTAAATTATTAAATATTAATTATATAATTTAGAAAATTAAATGGAGAGATTTAGCATGAGCGTAAAAGTAGAAGTATTCACATCCAAAACTTGCCCACATTGTCCTGGTGCAATCGCAGTAGCACAAAAAGTTAAGGAACAATTTGGTGATGAAATGGAGTTTGAACAGTTAGACGTTGATGAAAACATAGACAAAGTCCGTGAATATGGATTAATGTCTGTTCCAACAGTAGTTGTTGACGGTAAAGTTGAATTTATCGGAGCCCCTACAGAAGATGAATTAACAAGGAAAGTTAAAAAACGAATATTATTAAACTCCCATTAATCCCCCCATTTTTTTAAAAAAAGTATGAATTCAAATCCAATACCCGATAAGATAAGGAATGACTATTTTTTAATTAAAAATAATACTTAAAACCAATCAATATTTTAGCAAATATCACCTGAATAGTATTGTTTATTTAGCTAAAAAAGTTATAACATAGCTTTGATAATTTTAAAAAGAGTTATGAAATAAAAGTAGGCAATTTCTAAAAACAACACCCCTATAATAATAGATGTTTCATATAGCTAATTTTAGAAAAAAAAGTCCCTTTGACTCCCATAATTGGGAGAAAAAGAGAAAAATACAAGGGGCAATTTAATTTTTCATTTTATAATAGTATCCAATACCTATACAAGCAAGGACGAAAAGAAGAATTAAAAGATGTTCCTTCAAATCATTCATGAATGTACTGATCTCGGATAATTCATATGCTTTATTAACTGTTTCTTCAGCAGAGTCACTAACGACACTATCCACAACAGCATGATTGACAACATCTGCAAATGAAGACACCATAAAAGATGAAACAGTATCACCAGTTAACACACTAGCGTCAGCACGAGTTTGAGAATCATCATTTGACTGACTATCTTCAACATTCTGACCATCATCAGAATTCGAGTTGACACCGGCAGAATCGCCATTATCTGTGGAATTGCCCGTGTTATTTTCAACTATGGCAACATTCTCCGTATCATCATTATTATCAACTGTGTCATTGACTGCAACATCATCACTATTATTTTCAACAACAGTATTGTTTTTATCATCCGTAGTTTCATTTATTGCTTGATTAACATCAGTTTGATTAACATCAGTTGAATTAGAATCAATATTTTGAGTATCATTGATGACTGTTTTGTTATCATTAACAGCATCATTCACGTCAGTATCATTAACGGATGATGTGGTGTTGTTAATATGGGTGTTGTTCTGATTTATTGAGGAATTTGTAATGTTTGTTGTTATGTTTGAATCTTCTATAGTGACATTGTCAACATTTACTGTAATGTTAGTTGCATTGGTTGTTATGTTGGAGTTTGTTATATTACCGTTGGTAGTGTTTTCTATTGTACCGTTACTATTACTGGTCACGTTAGAACCTTCAACACTAGAACCATCAGTACCATTAACAACAACATCACTACCATTACCAGTCACATTAGAACCCTCAACACTAGAACCATCAGTACCGTCAACAACAACATCACTACCATTACCAGTTATATTACTATTGTTAATATTGGTATTATTGGAATTAATATCTGTGTCGGTTACATTTCCAGTACTGTTTATATTGTCCTGTGTAGAGTTTGTAATGTTACTTGTTGTATTTGTAACGTTGCCTTCTGTATTTGTATTGTTTATTGTTGAATTTGTTTCAGTGGCATTTGTATTTGAAATATCTGATGAGATGTTACTGTTTTCTATCGTGTCATTTGTAGCGTTGATATTTACGTTAGTTTCAGGATTGGTTGTGTTTGTTGAAGGAGTATCCCCCCCGGACTGATTACCGCCGGCAGGAGTATCATTCCCCGTACCATTACTGCTATGATTGTTATCTTCAGGATTATCTTGATTTTCAAAGACTACTTCAAAGTTTGTTTGTACATCTGTTGATGGATTATATTTATTATCTCCATTGAATGTAGCCGTGACACTTTTTATTCCTTCACTATCCGTTTTGTAATCATATTGATATGATCCATCTTCCCTGGTGGATATGTCATGAGTCATGCCATCTATTTCCAAGTTGATATGAGCCGACATTACCGGATTTGATAGTTCATCTGTTAATGTTCCTGATATCGTTGTTTGAGCAGTTGTCTGAGAGTAGCTAACCGGCGTATGAACTACGGTAAGTGTTGTGTTGTATTTGCTTACATTGAACGTGCCTTCTATTGTGGAGTCATTATAGAATTCATCATCATGTAAGTCTATCAATACATCATGTAAGCCCGCTATGATTGGTTCATACATGTAAGTGTAATATCCATTTTCATCTGTTTTGGTAGAGAATATCTCCCCATTAACCAATAGGTCTAGTTGAAGGTTAGAAATTGCCTTATTGTTTTCATCAGTTGCCATACCGGTTATTTCTTCGCTTTCATTGATTTTTATTGGTTTTGTTGTTAGTGTTATGTTTGTTTGATGTTTAAAGACGTGGAAGTTAGCTGTTGAATTTGAAGTATTGTATTGCGTCGTTGAATCATATGTGGCTGTGATGTTATTTAATCCTGGACTTGTTGATTGATAATATATCACCGCACATCCTTCGCCGTTGGTCTTTGTAGTATCTGTTTGATTGTTGATTATAACCGTTACAAATTGATTAGACAGCTTGTTTGAATTTTCATCAAGCAACGTTATTGTTATTGTAGCGTTTTGACCTACGGTAACATTTGTTGAATTGATGTCTATTTCAGTATTTAATGCACGTACAGTGAATGTTAGATTCTTACTGCCCTCATAGTAGTAATAACTTTCAGGAAGTGTAACTGTAACATTGTTAGTTCCTACACTTTCCACTTTGTATGTAAGCAGATATTCTGCATTTTCATCACTTGCTACTTCAAATCTTTGATTATCCAATTCTATAATAAATGGATAGTTGTTTAATTTATTTCCTTTTTCATCTTCAAGACTTACTTTTATTGTGACGTTTGAGAATACTGCTACATCATCATCCAATACACTTGCATTTATAACTACGGGCATTTTTTCAACTGTTATTGTAGTTGAATTTGCCGAATAAGTGTAGTTTTCATTATCCTTTGTATAAGCGGTTATATTATATCTTCCTGCAGGTATTTGTGTAAATATCAAGTGATATGAATTTTCATCACGCATTACGTCATATGCGAATAATTCATCATCCACATCTTCACTTGTTATGTTAAATAGGATGATATCTGAAGCGTAATCATAATTATCGGCAGATAACTGTGCTATCATTTCCACCGAATCAACTATCTTGAAGTCTCTTATACCGGATAATGTTTTATCATCAAGTAATATGCTTGTTTTGATTTTTTCTGTTATGAATGTTGAATTAACAATATTTGACTGCAGATATTTGTCACTTGGACTGGTATATACACTCACGTGGTGTTGACCAACAGTTGATTCATAAGTATAACTGTAATTTGTCTGATTGGAAACTGTTAATGAATGATTTTTGGCATCAATGATAAGGTTGACTTCAAGAGTATCATTACCTGATATGTTCAATAATTTTCCTCCAATTACAGTGGGACTGCCCAGTGTAACTGATTTGATTTCATCGAGTGTAATTACCGGAGTTCTTTTGAGCACTTCAATATTTAATGTATTGTTGGATGACTTAACAGTATTGTTTCCGGCATACCTGAAGTTTATGGTATGCTTACCGGCAATTGCAGTGAAGTTTGTAATACTTACCATTCCATTTTGATTCGTTTTAACCCCATAGTTATTTGAAGCGTAACGAACATTTATTGTTGCATCAGGGATTGCCTTTTTAGTTTCCAAATCCCTTAAGGTCAGGTTAATTATTACATTATCCCCTACATATATGTCCTCTTCGAAGTCTTCGGAATTATCTATAATCAGTTCACTCTCATGTGCCTTGACAATATAGTTCCATGACTTGCTTGTTGCATTGAAGTATTCATTACCTTCAAATATCAGGGATATCCTATTTGTTCCCATGACTTTAGGCATGTAGTTATATGATATTATACCGTTTTTTACAGGAATGTTGATTATCTCGTCATTTACGTTAAGTTTGACATTTACATTATCCTCAAAATCTTCAAAACCCATAATTGGATTATCATATTGAAGTTTTGAATCAATTACAATATCTTCATCCACATATCCACTTGTCTTTTCATTCAAGTTGATTATCTGTGTATTGAAGCGATGATAAGTAAATGATACGCTTCCCTGACCATAAAATGGATTGACACTTGTATCAGTAACTACTGCTTTGATAGTATGTATTCCTTCAGTTGTAGGTGTGTAATTGAAAGTGTTTGTTCCATTTCCTTTAATTACAAAGGAATAATTATCATCGATAGTTATATTAATGTTTCCCTTATAATCCTTATCGCCATGTGTACCGGGAGTATACTTTGCAGTAAACATCACATTCAATGGGCGATCAAAGGGATATTTCTCCTCACCCTCCTCAGGATCAAAAAAGAATATTAAAACTTCTTTATCACCCTGTGGATCATAACTAGGATAACGGGAATCTGATTTGATTTGCTTTGTTGTCTTTGTATAATTACTGTGATTAATTGCGTCATTGTTTATTGTGTTAGTATTGCTAGATTGATTTACCTTTGAATCCATACCTACATTTTTTTCCATAGGTATGGAAGTAGAAACATTTGCATCATTATCATCAGTTGTGTCGTTTGTAGCCGATGCAGACATGACCATCACCAATGATATGAATAATGCGATTAATAAAAACATTTTTTTAACATTTTTATTTTTCATTCTACCATTTGTTCGTGTTTTTTTCTTAATTAATGCAATAGGGATTACTTCATGAAAAAATGAAGTTTTCCAAATATGATTAATTAATGATAATTATTTTATAAGTTATTAGTATTAAACTTTTAAATATTAATGAATCAAATGAAAAAATAGTTTAGTTAAAAGATTAATAAAAAGAATTTGAAAAGGAAGGATTAATCAACCCTCAACCATAATCAACTTACCTGAATCAGGGTCACGATAAACACTGCCCACCTTACTATATCCAGAACCTGTTTGTTCGGCTTGCTGGATAGTGTTAGGAACTTCTTTTCCTTGAGAAACGTTTATGGCATCCTGTAATGGCATTGAAGAATTTTGACTATCGGGGTTATAGCTGATCTGATCAATGCCGACGGATGTTATTGCAAGAATCAGAAAACCGACGGCCAATACCAGCATGATATCAACCATGTTTACAATACTGGTCATTGGATCAGCATCTTCTCCATCAGAAAAACTTGGTTTACCACTCTTTTTTATCATAATTTCTTCTCCGCGATTGCCTCTGCTATAACATAAACAGTAGCCATATCCTCATCATACCATGACCTGCGAATTTTACCCATTATGTATGCAATCAGTGATGAGGCCAGACCCACCGTCGTAGTGTTAAAAGCTATAATCAACTGAGCAGACAATGTTGCAATATCACCGCTACCGAGTGATGCAAGTCCCGGACCCAGAGGAATTAAAGTTCCCAATAGACCACATCCAGAACCTATCCTTGAAATGATATCGGTTCTTGCCAGAGTACGACCCAATGCAAACTCCTCTGAGTCAATAGCCTTACGTGAGTATGCCTCCATTGTATTGTCACTGAATCTATGACCGCTTAAAACCTTAAGCAGTACATCAATATACTCCTTATTTAAGTTTGAGCCTCTTATAACCTCTTCAATTTGATTAGTAGTTTCTGCATTGGAAATAGCATCCACGATTTTATCTAACTGTTCATCAGTAAGCTTATTTCTTTTTGAATATTCCGCAATGAGAATCCCTATTTCAACCAAAGTCCATATGACTATTATTACAAGAACAATAAGTACCGGTATTAGTAAACTGGTAGCAATGGTATTGATAAAATTCGTCAGTATTTCACCAGTAAAAAATGCCAAGTATAATCTCCTCCATTAAAAATTTCTTAAGATAATCACCCATAGAACTAAAGTATACAATAAATATTGAATAACTTTAATCTTTTACTTATATTTCCTATTTTTGAATATTTTTAGTATATATACTTATTGACAAATGTATTTTTGAAATTTTAAAGACTGAAATGATATTCATAATGGATAAACAATACGTTGATTGTGAATAATAAGTAATTTATCACCCAAGAGGGATTATACAATAGTTCAGCAAAATCATTACCAATTATCTGCTAGCACCATACCCGATAAGAAAAAAAATATTTAAAAAAAAGTATAATGTTAAATAAACTGGTTTTTTGAATAATGAAGACTATTTTCCTGCAACGATGACAAGAAGATAATCCTCTTTCCGATTAAATACGTCTACTTTTTTAAAACCTACATCTTTGAGTATTTTTACGAGTTCATCTTTCGAATAGACCCTGACATCATCAAGTATATCAATCCACTTTTGATCATTTGGATTGTTGCCGTCTGTATCGCAGGCTATTAGAAAACGGCCGTCATCATTCAATATCCTGTAAACCTCACCGAAAGCCTTATTCAAATTTTTCCAGAAGTAAATTGTTTCAAATGCGGATGCCAAGTCATATATCCCATCATCCAATGGAATATCAAGTACGTTAGCCTCATATACATGGCAACGTCCGCTGTCAACGGCTTCCTGATTACGCTTGATGGACTCGGATACCGACAGTTGTGAATAGTCCAATCCGTCAACAATTCCCTTCGGACATCTTTTTAGGAATTTTTCAATGTTTACTCCACCGCCACATCCTATATCAATAACCTTGGAATCCTCAGCCAATTCAATGGATTCCATAGCATAATTAGATATGACTTCATGATGACTATTCATGTCACCGATTATTTCCAGCCCATATTCTCCATGGGGTTTTTGACATTGCTCCAATCTTTCTTTCATCATTTTAATAAACTCCTCCCGTTAATTAATCCAATTATAAATATTTTTTAATCTTAGGCCATGACAATGATACTGCTACAGATAATACACATCCGACAAATATTGCCGGAGGATAGAACAGATAACCTATGACAAATCCCACTACCTGCAATAAAAATCCTATTATTGTAATCTTTTTCCTATCCTTTAAAGCCAACCTTAAAGCTATATTGGCCTTGTCGAATCTGATTAATAATAAATCTGCCACGTAAAAGTTTATGTTTGTTAACAGAAATACCAATCCAAACATTGCCTGAGCAGTAAAGGAATAGAAATCTGTTGAAATCATCGTCGTTACATGAGGAAGCAGACCCACTATCATAATAGCAATTGAACCAGTCCATGTGATTGAACTGTTTAACTTATTTACTATGCTAAATAGATTGTGATGATAATTCCATACATTAAAGCATATGACAAAACTTAGTGCATATGATAAAAACTGTGGACTCAACTCCAGTAGTGAAGACAAGGTAGTAGTCTCGGGTAGCGGTATTTCCATAACAATAATTGTTATGATAATTGCCAGAATTGCATCTATCAATGCCTCAAAACGTTCAGTTTCCATCATCATCACCCAATACGTATGTTTTTTGAATATATGGTATAGTGTTCCAGGTAATTACCGTAAGTAAACAGAGAATCATCATACAAATAGGATAACCCATCAGCGATACCACACAGCCTATTAGGAATATCGCACAATTTAACAATAAAACCTCTTTATAGCTGATACCGTTTATCTCATGATTATGCACATCATGCTTTATGGCTACCTTGGTAGATAACACGAACAATACGTTGACCAAAACGAATATCAAACCATACATTAACTCGGGCAACAAATCATAAGGGTTATGTGCCACCCATGCCGTAAAGTATGGAACCAATGTAACAATGAAAATCAATACAGAATACATCCAGATAACATTATTGTTAATATCCTCAAGAAAATTGAATAACTTCCGATGATGGTCCCATATGCTAAAGAGTATTATGAAACTTAGAAAATATGCAAAAAACATTACATGCAGATCCCATATCCCCCTCATGGTCATAGTTGTCGGTTGGGGAATCTTAAGTACCATAACAGTCATCATGATTGCAAGAATTGCATCAATAAATGTTTCAAAACGACCAGAATCCATTATAAACCTCCATAAATAATTATTGTCACATTATGAAAATAAACAATAATCAAAATAATAATAACAAACAATATGATTTAATAATAATTTTGAGATTATTCCTATTTAAATTAGTAACATGAATACAAAATAGTGATAAACAGTGAAGAATTTAACCAAAAGATACCATGCTGAGAGAAAACACCGATCAAATCCTGCTGAGGCTTTTTATAATGATTAACCAAGAAACACTTTTAAAAACGCTTGAACAAAAGAATATAGTATAATGATACATAATTAGAGTTCAACAATAGCTATTATCAATCACGTCAGTCTTAAAATTGTTTTTAGATGATTATAAGCAATAACTGTAAGGCAATGCTTATGATTGAATTACTGCCAGGTTGATATATTTTTAAGCAGATTTAAGTAAATATTATTGAATTAAAAAAGATATATAATATACATATAATAAATTATTCAATCAGTACAAGATGTAATGTATTAAGGAATGTATAACTATGGAACATCATAAAAATTCGGAAGAGAAGTCAGGAATTACAACCGGAAGCTGTGCCACTGCGGCAAGTGTTGCGGCATTGCTGACAATACTCGACAAGTCACCTGCTGTAGTTAACATAATTGCACCGAATAGCCAGTTAACTGCAGAAATATATGATACGAAGAAGCTTTCAGATACACAGGCAGAAGCTATCGTTGAAAAGCCAACATATAACGATCCGGATGTTACCCGTGGAATTAAAATTGTATCACAGGTTTGTTTGACGGATAATATAGGAGAAGTTGAAATAACGGCGGGTGAAGGTGTTGGAGTTGTTACAAAACCGGGTCTTCAAATACCTGTGGGTGAATATGCCATCAATCCCGTTCCAAGAAAGATGATTAAGGAAAATATTAAAAGGTTCTTACCTGATAACAAGGGTGCGATTGTTAAAATCATAATTCCGGAGGGCAAAGAGATAGCACCAAAAACTATGAACAGCCGTTTAGGAATAATTGATGGAATATCCATACTTGGAACTACCGGTATAGCCAGACCAATGTCCAATAAGGCATATACAGATTCACTCAGAGTACAGTTGGATGTGGCAAGTGCCAATGGATATGAGGAGCTGTTATTTGTACCCGGCAATATCGGTACAAGAATTGCCAATGAAAGACTCGTTATAGATGAGGATGCCATAATCGAGATGAGTAACTTTGTAGGTTATATGCTTGATGAGGCAGACAAGATGGACGCGTTTAAATCAATAACAATCTTTGGTCATGCGGGCAAACTAATTAAGATTGCCGCAGGAATATTCAATACCAAGCAGAGTGTGGCCGATGCCAGACGTGAGATTATGACTGCCTACAGCGGATTATGCGGTGCAGATACAAATACCCTGCAGAGGATATTTGATTGTATCACCACGGAGGACGTCATTAAGATATTGGATGAAAACAATCTTACCACCGATGTATTCGAGTTGATTGGTGATAAGATAGAAGAGTTATGTGAGCTTAAGTACAACATCAAGTTTCATGCCATTATCGTGAAGATGAATGGCGAAATATTAAATCCATCCAAAACAGATACAATCCCATTTGAATGGAAATAATCCCATTAAAATAATTGAACGGTTAAATTATAAAGAAAACTCAAAGAGAAGTGTTTTACCATGAATATTTGTATTGTTGGTCAGTATCCCCCACAATTAGGTGGCATATCCACATACACATCCAACGTTAAAAATCAACTTGAAAGACTGGGCCATAATGTATATGTACTAACATATCCCAGCAATGCTACCAGAGAGGATAATGTATTTGAAGCCAGTACCGTTAATGTTCCAGTACTTCGTGGCTTGAGCTTTATAATTTCAAGTTACAGATTACTCATGAGGATTGTTGAAAAATATGATATTGACTTGATACATGCAAACTATATCCTTCCACCGGCACTGGTGGCGGTATTGACAAAAAGAAAGAAAGGCATAAGAATTGTTACAAGTGTCCATGGATCTGACATAAATATACTAGCCAATAACATCCTGCTTAAAGGGATAATAAAATACACATTAAAAAAGAGTGATGATATATATTTCGTTAGCAAAGAATTATACAATAAAGCGTTGAAATTGAATATCGAGGGCCTGGAGGAAAAATCAAGCATAACACCAAACACAGTTGATATAGAAAAGTTCAATGAAGACACGTCCGGCAAAAGTCCACTTAAACAAGAGTATAAAAAGCCGCTGGTGATATTCATAGGAAATCTTGTAAAACAGAAGGGATTGGAATACCTGCTTGAAGCAAAGGCCATCTCCAAAACAGATTATGTACTGTTAATCTATGGGGATGGAGCTGAACATGACAACCTTAAGGACATTATAGAAAAAAATAACATTAAAGACACTTATCTGATGGGAAAAACATATAACCCCGAAAAGATAATACCACAGGCCGATGTGATGGTACTGCCATCAGTATCAGAGGGGGCAAGCATAGTGGCACTTGAATCCATGGCCTGTAAAAAGGCATTCATATCAACAGATACCGGAAATATAAAAGATGTGATTACAAATAATGAAAATGGAATAATAGTAGCACCAAGAGACAGTAAAGCATTATCACATGAAATTGACAGACTCATAATTGATGAGAAATTAAGAGAAAAATTAGCAGACAACGCTAGAAAAACCATAATTGATAAATATTCAAAAATAAACATCCCATACCTGGAAAGGGAATAATGAAAAGAGGATATCCATAACAATAATTAAAAAAAATAGAGCATATAGGGGGAAAAGCCATGGCCAATATAGATTCGAATATTGAAGAGATAATGAATAAAGCATACCCGTTTATCGAAGAATATAATCCTGCACAGCAAGCCGTGATAGACTCAGGATACCTGGAAAACAATGACAATTATATAATATCCATACCTACAGCCAGCGGTAAGACTGTACTGGGAGTGCTTGCAATGCTCAAGGTACTTCTTCAAGGGGGAAAGGTGGTATATGCAGTGCCGCTTATTTCACTGCAAAACGAGAAATACAAGGAATTCAAGGTATTCGAACAATTCGGATATAAGGTGGGAAAGCACCCTCGAAACAGTGACATATCCGTAATGGTATTTGAATCATTTGATGCACTTACAAGATTTTCCATGAACGTCCTGCATGAGTTGGACCTGCTTATCATAGATGAGTTTCACATGATAGGCGAATACAGCCGTGGACCTACAATAGAATGTGCAATAACCAGGATAAAGGAAAACAACAAGTCCATCAGAATCATAGCATTATCAGCCACACTCCAGAACATGGATGAGATGGCCCATTGGCTTGAAGCCGAAGTGGTAACACATGACTATAGACCGGTACCGCTACACAAGGAAGTGCTATGTGCAGAGGAATTCGGTACAAAGGACAAGAACAACATAATATACAAGCTATTGAATGATAGCTTAGATGATTCCTCACAGATGCTGGTATTTGTATCAACAAGGCGATTTACAGAATCATTGGCCGCCAACATGGCAGATAAGATTTCAAGATACATACCCGACAGTCAAAGGGAGATATTTAACAACATTGCCGAGGAAATACTTGAAGTTCCACGAAAAAGTAACTCCCAACCGACGGAGGTATGTAAGAAGCTGGCCGAATGCATGAGATGCGGAGTGGCCTTCCATCATGCAGGGCTGTTTGACAGACAAAAGGAGATAATAGAGGATGAATTTATAAATGGAAATCTTCTTATGATAACGGCAACGCCCAGTTTAATGTATGGGGTAAACCTTCCATCAAAAAGGGTTGTTATACGTGACTACAACCGCTGGACAGATCAGGGACAAACCACCATTCCAGTATTTGACTATGAACAGATGTCCGGTAGAGCAGGCAGACCCGGATTTGATACGGAAGGATATTCATACCTTCTTGCAAAGACATATGATGAGGCATTTGACCTTGATGATCATTATGTTCATGGAGAAATTGAGGTAACAAATTCAAAGTTAATAGACAATGAAGATGCCGTGTTAAAACAGATAATCACACAGATATCCACGGGATTTGCAAAGGACTTGGATGATTTGATAGAATTCTTCAACAAAACATTCTATGGATTTCAAATAGCACATACCTACAGTACAATGAGCTTTGGATTTAGTGATGAATCCATAAAATATGAAATATCCTCTGCACTTGAATATCTTATCCAGAATCAGATTATCAGGGTTTCCCCTTCAGGACTTCAGACAACACCTCTGGGAACATTGATATCCAAAAACAACTATGCCGTTAAGACCGCCGTAAAACTTAAGGATTACTCTACAATGCATACAAATACATTTAATCCCGCCGAGATAATCTATGAAATATCCAAGACAAAGGATATGCCTCAAATCAACACGAAGTTCAAAGCAAATAAGGATAATATCAGAGAGGTATTAAGCAATAAGGGAGTATTCGTAAGCTTTGTACAGAACAATGAGTCAACCGCTGCAAGTCTACTGGAATGGATTAACGAACGAAAAGAGTTTGAAATAGAAAACTATCTTAAGGTATATGCGGCTTCAACCAGACGTGCAAGCTATGAAGCGGCAAACCTTGTCAAATACTATCAGGATATCTGTAATGTCCTGGGTAACTACAAATACCTGACAGAGATTGACAAGTTAAGCTCAAGGCTATATTATGGCGTGAAGGAAGATATTCTTCCATTGGTTATTGGAATAAAACGCTTAGGTCGTCAAAGAGCAAGACTGGTTACCAACGTATTCGGCAAAAACCTTGCATATGTTGACATTAATGAATTAACCAAGATTGACGGGATCGGTCCAAAGACTGCCGAGAAAATAATCGAATTCTACGAACACAACAAAGAAATAATGTGAAGTGCTGGAAATGCTGACTGAGGGCAATTTAACATATGACCAACTGAAAGAGATACTTCAAGAAAAGGCTGATGAGATTAAACTGGATGATTTGTATGAATTGTCATACCTTTTTAATGATGACGTGAAATATCTGCCGGACAAATATGGAGAGGATTATAGAAAGTCAATAGTCCAGTTGATGATAAAAAGGTACAACCTATTGAAAAACGATAAGAAATCATATCCCGGATTAGTGGATAAGGACGAAATAGCTAAAATCAATGAACTGTTGAATAGGGAATTTGAGGATAAAATATTAAATAAGTTTAACATAATTATTATATATACAGGATACTTTTTAAAAGAACCAATACATCCAAGCAGCAGCGTATTTGCTGGATTAAAAAGTATCAGCTATGATGGTGAAAATTATTATTGTCCCATAAAGAAGCATCACGTTGAAAACGAGAACGCCATATGCAAGTATTGCATTGCAAAGGAGGTCTGAGAAAATGGTAGATTATGAAGAAATATTAGAACGTCTTGAAAATAATAAAAAGCTACATGAAAAAATGGTTAAGGAAGGCGTGGAGAACATAAATAAAAAACTTAAAAGCGATAAATATACCGTAGACAGCCTAGTAGCAGACAGTGACCTGGGCCATAAGTATCATGACTTGATTGACCAAAAGGACATGATTAATTCAAAGTTAAAGATGGATGTTAATAAGCGTCTTCATCAGATAGATGTTGAGTTATATCATTTAAACAATTCATTGGACAATCAAAGCAAAATGATTAACTACAAATTTGAAAGCAAGAAGGAAGAACTGTTATCCAATCTCAAATATAAAGTCAACTCCTAGAAATATACAAATAAGACAAATAATGTCATTATGATGGTGACTTTCAGTTAGATGGTGGAAGCCTAGTTAAAACATGAAAAATGTTATTGTTAGAATCAGTAATAGATTCTTCCAACATAACATTTATGAACTAATTTTAGATATTTATCCAATTTTACCAATCTTGATTCTTAAACTTATATGAGCAATACTTTTTTTGTTTAAAAATACTTTTTGCCAAGTCTTATTAAGGTGTAAAAAAAATGTTTTTATATGATTCTTTGAATAGATTCATTTAAAAATAACATTTTTAGATATACTGCTTTTTTTTAATAATTTGTATGGTATTTCTATTTTTTCTTACTTATTATATTTGTTCACATATTATGATAATAAACAACACCACATTAAATAAAAGTTATATATTTAATGGAAAAGTCACCATGTTCAAATTCTTCTTAATCAAAAACATCCTTTATAAGATCCAAATTCATATCTTTCATAATTTTGGATAACAATTTTTTGGGATGGAATTTATGTTATTTTTCTATGATATGTTATTTTATGTTGTATATTATATAAATTATCTAAAATAATTAATTATATATATTATACTACACAACTATTATCTGGGATTTATATCTTATAATACATAAAAATGATAAAAAATTAAATTTTATTTCTTTTACTATATAAGATTATTATAATTACATTATCTGGAAGTGAAAATTCATGCTAAAACGTCAATTTACCTGGATAAAATTAAAAGGCTTATGGATACGAATGAAATAAAACTTATAACTGGTGTTCGTCGTTCAGGAAAGACCTATTTTTTAAAATCAATAATGGAAGAGTTAAAAGATAGGCAGATACATGACGATAATATTATTTTTATATCATTTGAATCAGGACAATACCGTAAAATTAGAATAGATACCCAATTGGATGAAATACTCAAATCATCAATACCACAAAACAATAAAAAAGTATACTTACTTTTTGATGAAATTCAACGAGTATCCGGATGGGAAGAAAGTATAACCTCCTATCTTGTTGACTATAACTGTGATATTTATATTACAGGTTCAAATTCTAAAATGTTATCTGGAGAATTAGCAACAAATTTAAGTGGAAGATATGTGACACTAGAATTGTTCCCATTTTCATTCAATGAAATTATGGAATACAATGAAAAAATATTGGAAAAAAAGGTTACATTAGAATTAGAAAACAAATTATTTGAGGAATATCTGGAATATGGTGGATTTCCGGGATTATTACAGTATAATGAAAATGAATCCAAACAAAATTATTTAAAATCCACTTATGATTCAATAGTACTACATGATATACTTGAAAAAAGCAATATAAGAGATTTTGATTTATTGGAAAGATTATTAGATTTCCTTATAAGTAATACAGGACAAATGTATTCGGCTAATTCAATTTCAAAATATCTTAAGGAAGACAATAAGTACATTAAACGTGAATCTAGTGATATATCTGTAAAAACTTTAATAAATTATAATGATAATATACAAAAATCTATGATTATATCAAAATGTAAACGAGAGGATATTATCGGAAAGAAAAAACTGAAATTTTTAGAAAAATATTATGTTGTAGACTTAGGCTTTTACACATTACTTAATGAAAATAAACGTAACTATGGTCAAATACTGGAAACAATTGTATATAATGAATTAAGAAGACGTGGCTATGCCGTAACTGTAGGTGAAGTAAATAATTTAGAAGTGGATTTTATTGCACGAAAATTTAAGAAAAAAATATACGTACAAGTATCAACAAGCCTTCAAGATGACAAAACACGTGAGAGAGAATTTAAACCATTGAAGAAAATCAAAGATAATTTCCCAAAATATATTATTTCAAATGATACATTTGATTTTTCAGAAGATGGTATCATACATTTAAACATAAAAGAATTTCTTAAAAAGGAGACTTTTTAATATCTGCCCTACTTTAATACCTGATACAACCAGCATATAAATAATATTTAGGGTTCTAGAAATATTTACTTTCAGAAAGCTTTTGGAAGTCTACTTTTGTATTGACACACAGTTGTATGATTATGCCTGACAATAGTACAATCAATGAAGTGGCTTATACATTGAATCGAATGTATATTTGTGTAAATGCTTAAATCCCAATTCCTCTTTTATAAATTTAAAATAATCTTCAATAAAAACTACATTGATATTAATAACTTATGTGTTAAGAAAGTTTGACCATTAATTCATTAACTAACATTTTATATTCTCTTTTTAAACATTTAGTACCTTTTTATTAAAGAAATAGTCTAATGGATAACTAAAAATTGAATTAATTCTTTTTCTATTAAGTTCACCTTTTACAAGAATTAATGGAATAACTTTATACATTTTTAAAGCAATTTTATAATTGTGATAGGAGTAATAACCTCTATCAAATAGTAATTTATCTCCAGTTCTAATTATTTTTCTTTTTTTAGTTCTTTCAAAATAATTGGAACCATTTTTGTATCATGAGGTGAACCAGTGCTTAACAAGAACAACACAGGCATTTTCGTGTGATAATCAAGAACCAATGTTATTTTAAAGCCCAAATAATTTCCAAGTGCAGTTCCCCAAGATTATTTATTGTCTTTTCCTTCAAGTGATTTCTTAGTAACTTTTTTAAATCTAAAATTAATTCCACATCAGCAGGCGTACCATCAACGATTAAAGTTCTATTAGAAGATTTACATTGAATGGGGAATAAATGATGATGGTACTCCTAGAAACAATTTTAGAAAAAAAGTAACAGTCAATGATGTATTAGGTATGATAGAAGATGATAGTACTGATAGTTCTGTAGAACTTAAAAAAAGCATATACAAATGAGCAAACTATCATTAGCTGCATCATTCATTGTGGATATTTTCAAAAAAGTAATTTAGGCGGAATTATCCTCCACCAACGGCGTGTCCGCTCATTTCAGAACTGACTTTCTTGTTGACCTGTTTTTTAATATCTTCCATTGTAATTTCTTTAGGTTCACTGCTTGTATCCTTATAGTATTTCTTATCGGTCACTTCAATATTTCTAGTGTTATACCATAGTTTAGTCAAATCATCATATTGGATTAATACCCATGAACCATCCTTATTGGTTTTGGTATCTATCACTTCACCAACAGTTCCTATTCTGGTATATATTACATATGATCCTACTTCAATATCTCGTCCATGTTTATCTACAACTGACATAATAATGCACGTCCTTTATTAACTATTTAATCATCATAGTATAAATTCATTTTTAATATCTTGTTAATTTTATCTTCATCACACATTCCCTTACGTACAATAACGGGTTTATCTCCGGTTAAGTCTATGATAGTGGAATATGTATTGTCCTTGATAACTCCATTATCGATATATATTGATATGTCATCCCCGAGTTGCTTGATTATATCGGGTATATTGTTTGGAGTCATGCTATTTGATATGTTGGCACTTGTGGTTGTTATCGGAAAATTCTTGGTTAACAAGTATGATATCCTATTGTCAGGTATTCTAACACCGATTATATCTGAATTGGATGTCAATAATTGTGAGACATTTTCTTTCTTTCTAAATAGCAGGGTATAGAATCCCGGCAGTAATGATTTGGCAATTTTTCTTTGAATGTGATTTATATCCGCGACAAGCTCCAATTGTTTAAAGTCATGCACACATACTGATAATGGTTTTTCATGACTTCTGTTTTTTACATCAAATACCTTGTTGATGGCATTTGAACTATGTATGTTGGATGCTATGCCATAAATGGTGTCTGTTGGATATACAACCAGATTATCATTGGACAATTCGTTTATGATTGATTTTATATCATCACTTGTAGGATTTTTAATTATTTTCATCATATCAAGTCAAATTTTTGGATTGTAAAGAAATGTTATAATAATTATTATATAGCTTTAGTTATAAATAGAATATTATGCTGAATGATAAATTAAGACCAAAAACTAATAAAATTACTGGTGAAATTGGCCAGAAAATAGACATCGATCCAAACATCGTAACGATTATAGGATTACTTATCAGTATATTTGCTGGTGTATTATATGCATCAGGTAATTTAGGGGCAGGGGCTTTATTTATAATCATTAGTGGATTTTGTGATGTTATTGATGGAGCTATAGCTCGTTCACACAATCGTAGGACAAAGTTCGGTGGATTTTTAGATTCAGTATGTGATCGTTTTGCCGATGCGGCAATAATAATAGGTATCATCTACAGTGGATATGTGGATCCGGTCTTAGGTGCACTTGCAATACATGCATCATTGACCGTTAGTTATATCCGTTCACGTGCCGAAAGTGAGGGATTAAACTGTACTGTAGGTATAGCTGAAAGAGCTGAAAGATTACTTATTATAATCGTAGGTTCATTTATAGCTGCAATACTTGGCGGATCACATAATGTTATGGCAATAACCATTGGACTATTAACTGTATTAAGTTACATAACTGTATTCCAAAGAGTTAATTATGTATGGAACGAGTTAAACTAGCTATTCATCAATTTAATTTTTTTGAACTTTGCTAATAACATAAATAATCACGATAAAAAGATTTTTTTATCATTAACCCCCTAATTTTTTTAATTCAATTATTTTTACATCATATATTCTTTCAAGGAAATTCATATTTAATATTTATAAACAATTTTAAGTATTTTATTGATAAATAAGTAATATAACAAGAAGCATATTTTGAAAGTGGAAAGTATGAAGTTATATAATACCGTTATTGTTGGAGGAGGTGCCAGTGGCATTCTGGCCGCCATTTATTTAAATGATTCAAATAGCATTCTCCTGGAAAAAAACAATATTCTAGCTAAAAAGATGTTAATTACCGGTGGTGGTCGTTGTAATATAACAAATAATGCCTCATTTAATGAGTACATGAAATGTTATTATAATTCTGGTAATTATTACAGGCAAGCATTTACAAACTTCTTTAACAAGGATATCATCCGTTTACTTGAAGAAAACAATTGTAAGACAAAGGTTGAAGAGGATAACAAGGTATTTCCTGTTAGCGATAGTTCCAAGACTGTAGTAAATACCCTGATTGACGTACTTAAAAAGTCAAATACAAAGTTCCAAGTAAATTGCAGGGTAACGGAGATTAATAAAATAGATGAACATTTTATCATAAATTATAACGGCAAGAAAATTAAGTCAAGAAACGTCATATTATCAACCGGAAGCAGCAGCTTTCCAAGTACCGGCTCAAACGGTGACGGATACCTGTTTGCAGAGAAATTGGGTCATGATATTCCTGACACCATGGGTGGATTATGTCCAATTGAAATAGAAGAAAAATGGATTAATAAACTTCAAGGGATCACAGTGGATGTTGATATTGAGATAAAGGCCGACAATAAACGCATAGTAAAGGATCATGCTTCATTGTTATTTACACATAAAGGACTTAGCGGCCATACGATACTTGACAACAGTATGAAGATTGAAAGCAGCCTCAGAAAGAATAAGAAGTTAATGATATTCATAGATTTGGCTAAGGACTACAGCTATGAACAGCTCGACAAGACACTGCAGGATGACTTTAAAAACAATCCTAAGAAGCATTTGAAGGGTTATTTGCATAAATATCTTCCAAAGAACATGACCAGCGTATTCATGGATGCCATTAATATTGAGGACAAGACACTGAATCAAACTACAAAACAGGACCGGATAGTTTTACGGGACAATCTCAAGAAGTTAAAGTTAAACATCAAAAGAGTGTGTTCGGATGAGGCCATTGTGGAAAACAGTGGCATCAGACAAAAAGAAGTTGATCCCAATACATGTGAATCAAAAATCGTGCCTGGATTGTATATTACAGGAGAATTGATTGAAGGATGTGGAATATGTGGGGGATTCAATCTTCAGAAAGCATTTTCAACAGGTGTATTGGCGGCTTGCAGTATTAATGGGAGATATTTAGATGATTAGTATAAGTTACGATAGAAGACAGTACCAGGAGGATATGATTGACAACATTGAAAGCTTTGACAATGTGGTCGAACTGGGTTGTCATGTAGGTACATCCACCAAGATAATATCCAGATTATGTCAGGATGCGACTGTATACGCCTTTGACAACAGCCCGGAAAGTGTGGATGCCATGAATAATCTTGGAATTGAATATAAAAATATCATATTTGAATGTATGGATGTTAGGGATAAAGATGTTTTGTACGACTTTGCTAAATCACATACTGATATTGACGTATTATGTATTGATTTAGGCGGAGGTTATCATCCTGATACTGTTTTTAAGGTATTTTATTTATGGTCTTCATTTTTAAAGCCAAAAGTTACATTGATTAGAAATAGAGGATTGGCTGATTTTGTAAATTCATCAAAAAGCATTGAAAAGATTTTCTCTAGTGATGGATATCTATCTTCATGTGCATATGATGTCATACCGGATGAACTTAAATAATACAAAAATAGAATTATAAGCGTTTTGATTATAAATTTTTTAAAAAAAATAAATTTAAATGTACATCTTCAAAATAACAACGTTATAATAATCATTTTATAATACAAAATACAAAGATAAGAGTAAGATAAATAATTATTCAAAAAAATAATGAAGGGATAATATGATTGGAAAAAAAATAAGAATTGAAAGAATAATAAACAGAAAAACAGGAAAATGCGTAATAGCACCAATGGATCATGGAATAAGTGGTGGACCAATACCAGGAATCATCAACATGACAGAAACAATCGACTCCGTGGCAAGCGGAGGAGCAAATGCAGTACTAATGCATAAAGGTATGGTAATTAACGGCCACCATGGCTACGGTACAGACATCGGATTAATAATACACCTATCAGCAAGTACCGACTTAAGTGTCGACCCATTCCACAAAGTACAAGTAACAAGTGTGGAAAAAGCATTGAAACTCGGGGCAGACGCCGTAAGTGTACATGTAAACATTGGAAGCGAAAAAGAACCGGAAATGTTACACAACACGGGTAAAATAGCAGAAACATGTGCAGAATGGGGAATGCCCCTATTAGCAATGATGTACCCACGTGGACCAAAAATCGATAACGAACACGACCCTGAAGTCGTAAAACTGGCAGCACGTGTAGGAGCAGAACTAGGTGCAGACATTGTAAAGACCAACTATACCGGAGATCCTGATTCATTCAAAGAAGTAGTGGACGGTTGTCCAGTACCGGTCATAATAGCAGGCGGACCAAAAATAGAAACCGAAAGACAACTGTTTGAAATGGTATACGATGCAATAAACGTTGGAGGAGCAGGAGTAGCATTCGGAAGAAACATATTCCAGGCAAAAGATCCTGCAAAAATGACACGTGCACTGGTAGGAGTTGTACATGAAAAAATGACTCCTGATGAAGCATTGGAAATCCTAAAAGAATAACAAGGGTGTAATCATGAAATTTGCATGGGTAAGACCAAACGGTACCTGGAATGAACGTAAAGAAGCCATTGTAAGCGCACTTGAATCAGGCTTTGACCATATACTGGACTTTGATAATGCAGAAACAATCAAGGAACTGGGCGATATCAAAATAGTATCAAATAATGAAGATTCCGACATATTACTATTAGGCTTTGAAGAAAAAATCACAGTAGATGACGTTAAAAAGGCAATAGACAAAGATAAAAAAGTAGCGGCCTATATTGAAATCAACAACAAAGAAGACGAACTCCTGGTTTCCCAGTTAGGTACAATAGCAGATTATGTTATACTAAAAGGTAAAAACTGGAAAGTGATACCACTAGAAAACATCATAGCAAGCTTGCAGAAACGCACATCAAAGATAATGGTAGACGTTACCACATATGAAGAAGCAAAACTGGCACTTGAGACAATGGAACATGGATCAGATGGTGTTTTAATCTCATCAAACGATGGAAATGCCATAAGAAAACTAGGTCAACTGATAGAAAAGTCATCAACTGAAAACTATGAACTGAAAGAGGCCACAGTTACAGAGGTAAAATCCCTTGGATTGGGAGACCGTGTATGTGTAGATACATGTTCCATGATGGAAGTGGGTGAAGGAATGCTAATCGGTTCATTCTCAACCGGATTATTCCTGGTACACAGCGAATCATTAGAAAGTGAATATGTGGCAAGCCGCCCATTTAGAGTCAACGCCGGACCGGTACACGCATACATTATGACTCCGGGAAACAAGACAAGATACTTGTCTGAAATTCAGGCAGGAGATGAAGTATTAACGGTAAACAGTGAAGGCGACACTAAAACCGCAATAGTGGGCAGAGTAAAGATTGAAAGAAGACCACTCATATTAATCGAAGCGGAATATGAAGGTCAAAAAATAAGAACACTTCTACAGAATGCAGAGACAATCAGACTAGTAAGCGATAAAAAAGAAGCCGTATCCGTTGTCGACATCAAAGTTGGAGACAAGATACTGGCATACTTCACTACAGGTGCAAGACACTTTGGTATGGCCATCGAGGAACAGATTATTGAAAAATAATATTTTCAATTCCCTTCATTAAACAGTTAACCTCCCCGTTATAAATTTTTTTTAAATATAAACATGTAGCAATTCCGTTTCATGCTTTTTAAACGTTAATTTACTAATACTGCATTTTTACTTTTATCTAAAATATGCAGTTAATACTATACACTCCACATAGCAATTTAATTGTCACACGTCCTCCTTAAAAATAAAAAAAATAGTCTCAAGGAAGGTTGTGTCATATCATCATAATTGTTGTACACTCCCCGAATATTATGAGAACATATATCATAAATAAGTATTATAACTTACTAAAAGATATATAGAATAATTGAAAAGACATTTATAGAATAAATGGTTATGTGTGAATTATTATGATGATTACTGCTGATGAAATGAAAAAGACCATGGAAGAAATCTATGAAAGACTTGATAAGGTTTCACCGGTAGACTTTGACTGTGGAAATCTATGTGGAGAAATATGCTGCGTCTATGACAAGAATCAGGATGCAACGGAAGAATTAATGTTATATCTCATGCCAGGGGAAGAGTTGATGTATGAGGATAGTGACTACTTTGAACTATATACCATAGGTGCAAATGCCTCCGATTACCCGGACAACTGGGAGGATACCCTATTTATAGTAAAATGTACCGATCCGCCAAGGTGTGACCGTAAAATTAGGCCGATTCAATGCAGGACATTTCCACTGATACCCCACATATCCAGTGAGGATAAATTTCACCTGGTATTTGATGAAAGCGAGTATCCGTACGTATGCCCACTGGTAGAAAAGAAGATAAAACTAAATGACGACTTTGTAAACGAGACATACTCTGTGTGGAAGATGCTTCTTAATAATCCAGTAGTATATGATCTTGTGAAGATGGATTCACGGCGTAGAAACGAGAAAAAGGTAGAATATGAAATTGTAAAATAGGTAAAAAGTATAAATATAAAAAATCATCAATAATCATATGAATAAGCAATTGGGGAAATAATTATGGTAAATTTAACTAAAAAGATAACATGTCTTATGATAATACTTATATCATTCATGTTTATATCTGCCACTTCGGCATATACAGGTACGGGTTTTAGTCATGACATACCTGATAATTACTACGGTTCATTTTCCACGGAGGACATATTGAACAAATACAACAACACATACCTGACAAGTGAAAAAAGAAGTGTATGTACACAGGTAGTCGATGGAGACACGATATACTTGGCAAATGGAGAAAAGGTGAGACTTGTTGGTGTAAACACCCCTGAAAGAGGAGTTAAGGGTTATCAGGCCTCCAAGAATTTTGTTTCAAAGTTATGCTTGAACAAGGAGGTAGGCATAAACGTTGACGACAGAAAATACCGGGACAAGTATGGCAGGACATTGGCCGTGGTAATAGTTGACGGTAAAAACCTTAATGAAATGCTTTTAAAGGAGCATCTGGCTGAAGTGATGTATATACCTCCAAGTGAGTTTACACCACAGAAATGGACTGATGGCGGTACTCAAACAGCCCAGATTACTGCTACAACACAGCCATCCCAACAATCAAACAATAATATACAATCAACTGCAAAAAAGCAGTCAACCTCAAGTGACACCTCATCATATATCGGAAATTCCAATTCATACAAGTTTCATAAAGCAGACTGTGAGGCTGTCTCAAAGATGAGCGAGAAAAACAAGGTCATCCTCAACTCAAGGGATGATGCGATAAACAGCGGTTACAAGCCATGTAAGATTTGTAACCCATAATTACCACTTTTTTTAAGATTTGAGAATAGAAAAAATTCATTTTTTGGGATAACCTCCCATGAATTTACAATGCAATGTGAGATAAAATTAGTCAGTTGTCTGTCCACAAAGCATGATTGGTTGAATAATATGAATAGGATATTTAGTTTGTTTTAAATCCCTGATTATCCCAATATAACTCAGAAGAAAAAAAGGAATAATTGAAATTTGTTAATTTCAATGTTCTATTGCTTTTAATACATCAACAGGTCAAAATCCTTAATTACTTTCCATTTTATTATTTTCCTTAATGTTTTCTAAATTTGTTTTTAATATCTTGTAGATGTTTTCTGCACCCACAATTTCCTCATCAGGAACTATCCAATCTGAAGGATATAATATGAATGGTTCTGATTGGCTTCCTCCAACTCCTCCATGGCTTCCAACCAATTCTTCAAATGCACAAACCTCATCCTTTTCGGCATCATAAAAACTGTTGACTAAAATGTCTGGCGTGTATTTAAAGCGACTGCTTCTTTTTAAATGTTGAACTATGTTCTTTCCAAAGCCTTCAAGAGGATTTTCTCCTTCTATCTCATCGGTATCCAAGTAATATGTTCCGTTTTTAGCTATTGCCATGTCACCTTTTTCAGATGATTTGACTAAAATAAAGCCTATGTATTCATTATTGACGATTTCATGAATAAATTCTGGAAACATTCTGTTTATTTCTTCATATGTTAGTCTATGACTCCATTGGGTTAGATAAATCATTGCAAGATTTCCTGATGCCAGAACAATGAGTTCTGATTCTGATAGTTCCTTTTTTTCATCTTCCTTGCTTCTGTTTTTAATTTTTTCAATCTGATCCGAAAATGGAACGTAAACTTCGGCAAAATGGTCTTCATTTGAAGACATCTTTGCATAGAGACTAATGTCTTGAGGAAGAAGGGATTTGACAAAGTCCTCAAAGGATTGTCCATATCTTTGTTTGAATGTTGCACCATTTGTTTGACCATGATCAGATTGAATTACGAATTGATAATCCCTTGGAGAATAGTTGTTTCCATCCAATAAACGTTTTATCTGCCTATCCATTCCTTTAAGAGCATAGAATGCATCCTCATCTCTTACCCCTGAATGGTGGGCAATTTCATCATAACCCAAATAAGTGGAATATGCCACGTCAATATCTCCAACCAGTATGTCTCCAATAAGTGTTTTAGTGTTGATTTCCCTCATAAATACGTTGGTTCCGGCTCTTGTTGGAATGTAAGTGATTCCACGTGAAATTCTTGGTTGGATGTTTAATATCTTATGTTTAAGTTGGGAGTATATTTCATGAATCATATCTTCAATGACCAAGACAACTATACGTGCGAAATCGCTTGGATTTGAAAAAATTGAAAACCATGCCCCGTTATATAGTTTTCTCAAATCCGTTATTTTACTGAAAGTGAAAATCACATTGTCTGTATCACCTGAAAATAGATTGGATCTACTTGCTCCATTATCAACAAGCAATCCATTTCCATCCGATATCCTATCTTCGAGTATTTTGACTTTTGTAACTCCTGAACATTGCATCATTTGATTGTCATTTTCTTTTTCAATCCATCTGAAAGCTGTGATGTCCTCATTATTTCCATGAAGAATACCTGCTTGGCTGGCTCCTGTCTGTGAAGACAAATCCGTTTCCCATTTTTTAAGTGAATGACTTTTATTGTCTATCATGGATTTAATGGTTGGCATATATCCATTGTCGATAGCCTCACATAAGACATCATATGCAAGACCATCTATTTCTACAATTATCACTCCGGGATATTTTTTAACATCTTCCCCCCTTATTATTTGAGCTTCTCTTAATACTGCCTGGTAATATGCCCCATCATCATCCATCATCAATATGGTTGATAAGATTACCGTTATTAGTGCTACAGTTAATGGTGCAAGAATTATTCCCCATCCAGTAATCTTCAAGCCAAAAAATGGTCCGAAAAAGGCAAATATCCCCCCATTTAAAATTAGAGACCCAATTCCAAAGGTCCAAACTAGAAATGGCATAAATACCTTTGTTATAATAGGCCATAATGCAGCGTTGAAGACACTTATGAAAAATATGAACAATACCACATTAAAAAGATTGCTGATGGTAAAATCCAACCCAAAACTAATTATATACAATCCGATTAAATTTGCAATAAAAAGTATCAGATATCTTTTGAGTGATAGTCCCGGTGTTTTTTTAAGTTCTTCAATATTTCTCCTATTCATTAACCTATCCCCTGCTTTTATAAACTTGGATATTTTCCAAAATATTCATCCACAATTTCCTTTTTATCATGATATATATTAGAATACATCGAAATAATACACAATCTTCCATGATTGAGTTTTTGATTTTAAAGGAGGTATTTTTAAGTGTTTTTATAAATTATTTGGTTTTTTTTTTATTCTATTGTTAATTCGATAATGTCGACCATCGCCGAATGAATAATTTATGGAAAAAATTATAATTTAACAATATATATTATAATTTACAAATTATTTAAAAATTTTTAGGGATAAAAAAGAAACACGGCAAAAAATAGGATTGATTTTGATTTTTTTATGGAGTTTATTTTTTGAGATTGTGGGGATAAAAGAGTTATGAAGCAAATCAGAAATAAGAATCATAAAAGAATATGAAAATGAATTAGCAAAAAATCATAGAAAAAAATGGAAACCCAAAGTACAAGAAGAATACAAAAAAGATCACCTATAGAACCATCATTTATGTTTGCCATTCTTATTTATTGTGCTTTACGTCATGTTGATGGAACTGATAAATTTACTGAAATGGTGGAGCATCATCAGAATTCTCTTGTGTTATATGCTATTTGAAAAATATTTATTACAGGACATTCTTAAAACTTATTTCATGAATATAATACGTATGTATCCTCATGTTTTTAAATACAAAAAATGGCATTAATTTATGAAAATAGAGTTAATTTTAAGTCTGAATTATAATACTGCATTTTACATAATTTTATTGTCATCCAAATAAAACCTAATATAAATTTAGATAAAAATAATGGAGAAATCTAAAATTATCAAACAAATAAAAGTGTTACAATAATAGAAAAAAGAGAACTTATGCCAACACTCAATCCATCAAAAAATTATTTTTGTAACTTTCCACATATATTATTATATTGGAGATTATATTATGCGTGCATTTCTAGCTATTGAGATTGAAGATTACATTAAGGATAACATTGACAGGACCCAGAAAATAATTAAGGAAAGTGATAGTGCAAGAATCAACTATGTCAAGAGTCAAAACATACACCTGACCCTTAAATTCTTTGGGGATATAGATGAAGATAAGAAAAAGGAGATATGTGATGTTGTTAATAAGGTTACAAGTCAGTATAATGAGTATAAATTGAAGCTGGTTAATGTTGGAGCATTTAGAAATATTAACAATCCACGCGTCATATGGATAGGAATAAAGGATAAGACAACTGTTGATTTAATAAGGGAATTGGACTCTGAATTTGAAAGGATTGGCTTTGAAAAGGAAAGAAGTTACACGCCACATATAACAATTGGAAGAGTAAAAAACATCAATGATAAAGCCAAGTTAAAGGATACTTTGAAATCACTACAGAAGGAATATTACGGTAAGATGGAAGTAAAGGAAATTCATTTGAAGTCAAGTACCCTGACACCTTCAGGGCCAATATATAAGACGGAAGAAACATTTAAGTTAGGAAAATAGATATCAAAAGGGGGATTAGAATAACAATGAGAGTAGTTGTTGCAATTACTGGTGCCAGTGGTGTTATCTATGCCATCAGGTTACTTGAACAATTAAATAAGATAGATGCCGAGTGTCATCTTGTAATCAGTCAGATAGCAAGGGATATCATCTGTCATGAAACAGAATACAGTGTTGATGATGTTATAGGATTGGCCGATTATTATTATGAAGAAAAGGACTTGACGGCTAAAATCAACAGCGGATCATTCTATTTCGATACGTGCATCATTATTCCATGCAGTATGAAGACATTATCTGCCATCAGTACAGGTTATGCGGACAACACAATTACACGTGTAGCGGATGTGACCCTTAAGGAAAGAAGGAAGTTGATAATTGTTCCACGCGAAACACCACTTAGAACTGTTCATCTTGAAAACATGGCCAAGATAAGTAGAGAAGGAGCAATAGTACTTCCTGCTATGCCCGGATTTTATCATAACCCCAAAACAATTGATAATCAGATAGATTTCATTGTTGGAAAGATTTTTGATATTCTTAAAATTAATAATAAATTATTTACTAAATGGAAACAATAGAATATATTAAGTAAGAATATATATTTTTTTGGAGGGATAACAAAATGATGTTTTTTGACATTACACCAGATGATGAGTTTTATAAATGTGAAAATGTTCCTGGTCCAACAAAAGAGGAAATACGGGCATTAGTAATTAGTAAGGTATGTTTAACTGATGAGGATGTTGTTGTTGATGTTGGATGTGGAACCGGTGGTTTAACATTGGAATTTGCTAAAAGAGCTAGAAAAGTATACAGTATCGACATAAATAGTGATGCAATAAAAACAACCAGAAAAAACTTGGAAAAATTCGGATTAGAAAATAAGGTAGAAATACTGGAAGAGGAAGGATTATCTGCAATTGACCGCATTGAAGACTTTACGAAATTAATGATTGGTGGAAGTGGCGGTAATCTTAAAAATATTATAGAGACAGGTTATCTTAAGTTACCTGTCGGTGGAAAGATAATTATTACCTCCATCGTTCTTGAAACAGCTACTGAAAGTGTTGAAATGTTAAAAGAATTAGGAGCCAACCCTGAAGTTGTAAATATAAACGTTTCAAGAGGTACCATCCTAGATCGTGGAGTGATGATGAAAGCATTAAATCCTATAACCATTGTCAGTGCAAGAAAAGAATAAAATCATTTCCACTTCTATATTTTTTTTATACAAATCCTATTTTTTTAAACGAATTTTATTATTGGATTTGAATGAATCCATATTGGATTGAATAAAGCAAATACCCTTTTAACAAGGTGATTATTATATATGATGAAATATTAGCCGACATTAAGCCTACTATTGAACAAAGAAAGAGAATCCTAAAGTTTAGTGATAATCTGATGAATATCATACTAGAATATGCCAAAGAATTAAATCTTGACGTTGAATGCAGGCTTGTCGGGTCAATGGCCAAAAAAACCTCACTCAAATCAAAGGCGGACATAGACATATTCATGACATTTCCACTGGAGTACAGCGAAGAAAAGCTGAAGGAATACGGTTTGCTGTTAGGTGAATATTGTATAGATAAAGCAGGCGGCAAAGCTGAAAAAAGATATGCATCACACCCCTATATGACCGGCCTTATAGAAGAATTTGAAATAGACTTTGTGCCGTGCTATAGAATCAGTGATTCAAGCCAGCTTAAGTCGGCGGTTGACAGGACGATACTGCATACCGATTACATTCAGTCACATATGAGCGACGGGCAAGCGGATGAAGTGCTGCTTCTCAAAAAGTTCATGAGTGCAATAAACACCTACGGCGCCAATTACAAGGTAAGCGGTTTTTCAGGATACCTGTGCGAACTGCTGATACTGGAATATGACAGCTTTGAAAACGTGCTGAAGAATGCATCCGAGTGGAGGTTGCATCAAGAGATTGACCTGGAAAACTACGGCACATGCAAAAACTTCAAGGACGCATTAATAGCAATAGATCCTACAGACAAAAACAGGAATGTGGCGGCTGCGTTGACCATGCAGAAATTCTCGGAATTTATCGTCGCTTCAAGAAACTACCTTAAAAATCCATCACCGGAATACTTCAAGGACAGAAAGGTCAAAACAGACAGGATTGAACTGATAAATGAATTCAATGATAGAAATACCACCTGTCTAATGCTGTCATTCAATATGCCCCAGCTACCGACAGACGTAATATATCCGCAGGTCAACAAGACATGCAATTCACTGGAGAAAATATCAAACAGCCATGACTTTAAGGTATTGAAGGCAAAATACTACATCGACGACAATAATAGAGCCCATATCCTGATTGAATATGAAGTTGCGACATTATCCAAGCTGAAACTGCATTATGGTCCTTTGGTGACGGATGTCAAAAACACCGAAAACTTCATAGCCAGACATCCCGATTGCTATGTTAAAGACAAGAAATGGGTCGTATTGAAAAATAGAAAGTATACCCACAGCATAGAACTGTTGGAAGACATGCTAAAAGAAGAAAATATGCACATGCTGAAGCTTGGAAAAAATGCAAAAGAAGAGCTGTTGAAAGAATATGAACTGGAATATATCAACGACTACATAAATGATATGGATGAAAGCGAATTTATGGATATTTATACCTTTTTACATCCAAATTACAGGTTAATCAGATAATCCCCCATTTCAACCCTTTTTGTGCAACAAGCAATTGTCTTTAATTTTGATCACACATTATATTCTTTCTTTATTTGGATTTTTGTTAGTCTGACATCAATTTGAACGGATACAATTAACCTTGTTGAATGGGTTATTCACCCTTGAAACTGCGTTACTGGTAACAGCAGCAGGTTGCATGATAGGTAAAGCCTAATCTTACTCCCAACATCCATGAAGTGGTAGGCAAGAAAAAGACCAATATTGACTAATGTTAAATGAGGATAGAATGTGAGAGCAACCTTTCTAACTTATCCGACCATATAACCATATCCTCCCCCACATAAAGGACTATTAATAATAGCTAAATTTATATGCCATTCAATATTTTCTCCCATCACTTCGCTATATTTTCATATAATGAAAAAACATAGCCACTTAAAACACGTTTTTAATCCAACATACCTCACTTTTACAACATCATTTCATTATAAAAATAATTTCACGAACAAATACTAAACCAGGCAAAAAAGAAGTTACTAGCAAAAAAAATATATGGATATTATATGAATATAAAGGTTACCTAATAATTTGCCCCTTATTTCATTTTTAACCTAATAAAATCCACTATAATAAAATATACCATATCTTTTCCTTCAAATCCAAATATAAAACCTAATAAAAAAATATACAAAACAAGCAAAATAATCAATTCTAAAAATAATAACGAGTAATACTTCAATTAAATCAATAAAATTGTATAAATTAATAAGCATATAACTCTATAAAAGCATACATTTAATATATCAAATTATAAAAAATATACATGATAATAAAGTACACTTGAACATACATAAAATTTTACAAAGTATACTATAATACATGGATTGATAAAAATAATGCATTAATAAATCTACTAATAAACTAGTACTACAATAATTCAATACAAATCCAATCCTCATTAATTTCAAAGATAGATTCATTTTAAACTTTATTATCAAAAAGAAATTGATTTATAAAATAGGAGGAAAAATTATGAACAATAATGTAAAAATATTGTTTTCTGTACTTGCACTATTAATGATAGTATTTGCTGTATCAAGTGTTAGTGCAGTTGAAGATAATGACTGCACTATAGAAAAAAGTAGTGATAATCAGAATATAGAAATTGAAAAAAGTAATCAGAATATGAAAACTGATAAAGAAGTTAAAACTTCTTCTAAAACAATAGTTCTTAACAGTACTAATTTCAATAATTACGTTACTGATAAGCAGTTTAATGAAAATGTATCCGATGGAGATACCATAGATATTCAAGGAAAATTAGATGGCTCTAAGTTTTCTTTAGACATTGCAAAACCAGTGAACATTATCTCTTCCAATAATGCATACATCAATCTTCATACAGGAGAATATCTTAATTATGGTGAAAGTGAAAGAGGTATACTTAGAATATTATCAACGGGTGCTGGTACAAACATCACAGGAATACAATTACACAACACACGATTATCCATAGAAAATACACGTGATGTTACAATCAACAACATTTCATGTATTGATGAAAATGCAGCCATAGGACAAAATGTAGGAGCAGTAAGCATACGTGAAGGATCAGAAAACATCACCATAACTAACAGTTACTTCAAAACTCTAGATAATGGCGGACACAGCAATGTAGTATTTGCAGTAGCATACAACTGTCTATTTGAAAACAATACTATTGAAGGTTATTGTAATGGGCATACAATTGGTATTGGAAACTTATTATATTTAACAACATTTAATGTAGATACAACAAATATTATACCACACAATGTGAATATAACAATCAGAAACAATATTATCAAGTCATATAATGTGTCAACAGATTTAAATATTTGTTGGGCGTTAGTACTTGAAGGATATGGACACGTTATAGAAAATAATATAATTAATCATTCCAATGTGGCAGTTACAGGTCAATATAGTGACCCAGAATATGGATCAGAAACAGAACTGGGTGAAATGAGATTTACCAACAATACAATCTATGGTGGAACATCTGGTCTAGCTTTCCCAGGAATTGTTGCAAACAATACATTTTATGATACAGCAGGAATATCCAAAGCTGAATGTTCAAATAATAGATTCACCGATGTTAATATAGGTAGCAATATATATTTCCATGATAATACTGCAAACCATCTTAAAATAATCGAAGATAACAATACCGTTGACAATAATACATTCTTCACAGACAAGGAATATGCAATCACAATACTAGGAGAAAACAATACGGTATCAAATAATTCAATTGGAAGTATTAATGGAAGAGGAGAAGCCGCAATAAACAATACAACCAATTATATAAATATCAACAATGATAAACCAGCAATATTCGTTATTACGGGTGAAAATAAAGACGCATATGTTGAACCTATCACAAACCCTAGGGGAATAATTACAGGTTATTCATTAAAAGATAATAAATTTATCGATAACGACTCATTAATATTAAATGTTACTGTTGCTGATATATCTCCAAATCGAATTTCAGACCCTTACAATTATTATGGAGATATTACATTAAATCTATTAAATTCAAGCGGTATCGTATTTAATGTGACAAATACAAGGGTAATCAATTCACAAGTAGCTGCATATGTAAATATTGAAGCATACAATTCTTTTATTAGTGGTTGTGGGAATGTAATTTATAGTGAAAATTCATATATATATGATAAAGGGATATGTCCTAATGAAAATCAAGTTTTATTATATAATAAAAACATAAGAACGCTTGCTAATGAAAATATTCAAGAAAATCAGGAATTAATAATAATCAAACAGTATAATACTCCTCTCAATATAACAATACCAGTAAACATCACAGGAAAATATCAAGAAACAAACATCAGTACTTTTACTAATAATGTGACTTTTAATGAAGGCTCTCAAAATACCAATGTTACAAATTGTTCTTTCGCACCTGCAAAAAGTATCAGAACAATTAAAATAAATACAGATGAGCTTTCATTTAGCAATTGTTTATTTTTAAATTCAACAGTAATAATTAACGGAAATAATATTAACTTCACAAACTGTACATTTGACAAAGAATTAACATTAAACGACACTAGTTCAATCAACATCATAAACTGTACATTCAATACTCAAAACACACCAATTACCGTTTACAACTCAGCAAGAATAACCATAGAAAACAACACTATCAACACAACATCCCCCAATACAATAATCTTCGATGAAGACTCCGATAAAAACACAAATAGTGTAAAAAACAATACACTTATAACCTCATCATATTTAGGTAATGATAATGTTGTTGCACAGACTAAAATAAAAGTTCAGGACAACATACCACGATACCCTACCGAAATACAAGTAGAATATCCTCAAATAATGTTCAAGGATGAAACAGCAACAATAAATGTGTCAGTATACAATACATTCAACAACACACTTGTCGATAGTGGTTTCATAGAAGCATACATTGACGGAATGTACTTAATAAACAACACACTAACAAACGGAATAACCTCATTTAACCTTTCATATCCAATAAACAACAAAACACTACCATTAAAAATATGGTACTATGACACCAACAACAAATACGAAGACAATGTACAACGAGTTAACATAACATTTACCAAAACAAATGTAACAATAGAAGTAGAAGATTTCACCGCAAAACTGAATGAATATGCCACGATAACAGCAACATTCAAAGATGAAAGAAACAACCCCCTACAAGAGGGCAATGCAACATTCACAATATCCAACCTCAAATACAAAACAGAAATAACAAATGGAATAGCCACAATAACAGAAAAAGTAACAGAAGAATGGTTAGACAAAAACACCTTCACAATAACAGTAACCGAAACAGATTATAACCTACAAACACAAACAAAATTCCCACTCAACACACAAAAGGGTGATGTGATAATAAACAAAACAGCATTAACAAACAATGAAACAATAACACTAAACTTAAGCATTAAAAATGTTCTGGATGAAAACATAAATGAAGGAACAATAACAATTACAGACGAAAACAACAACCCACTAAACCAAACAAATGTAGAAAATGGAATCGTGTCAATCAAGTTCCAACTACCAGAAAATTCAAATAGAAACATAAACATCAACTATGATAATGCAGAATACTACTCAACCACTACAAAAGAATTATACATACCTCAACAAACACAACTAACAATAACAGCAACTGAAAAAGTGCTTGTAAACAAAACAACACCAATAACAATCACATTAACGGATGAAAACAACCAACCAATAGCAAACCAAGAAATAACTGTGACAATAAACGACGAAAACCAAACAGTCAACACCAATGAAAATGGCGAATATAACTATATTTTCTCATCAAACCAAACCGGTGATACAACAATCACGGCAAAATACGATGAAACAGAACAATACTTTGAATCAGAAGATAGTATAACAATAAAAGTCATAGAAATAAAACTAATAATAGATCCTATAAATTCACAAGCAGAAGAAACAATCAACATAACCGCAAGAATCCTAGCAAACGATGAAACATACACATCCATCAATTCAGGAAAAGTAACATTCAAAGTCAACGGTAAAACACTAAAAGACACAAACGGCAAAGTAATCTACGCTAAAGTAGTAGGCGGAGTAGCAACAATAGAAAACTACATAGTACCAGCCGACTGGACTAAAAATGGCACAACAATAGAAGCAATATACACAGGATCCACACAATACGACAAACTAACAAGCGAAAAAACAGAGATAACAGTTACACCAAAAGAACTAACACTCACCACAGAAAATGTAACCACAACCTCTGGTAACACAACCACACTCACAGCAACATTCAACGACAACACAATAAACACAGGTAAAGTAATATTCAAAGTAAACGGTAAAACACTTAAAGACACAAACGGTAAAGTCATATATGCCAAAGTAGTTAACGGTCAGGTAACTGTAAATTACACCATACCTGAAAGCATGAAGGTAGGTAACTACACAATAACTGCAGTTTACACTTCACCTAACAGTGAAAAAGTAACTTCAGAGGCAACAATGACCGTTGTAAAAGCTTAATAATTAATAAATTACAAGTAAAACAATTAATTAAACCTTAAAAAAATAGGATGGAAGTTTTCATAACTATTCCATCACTATTTTATTCTCTCTTTTTATATAACAATATCATCTCCTAACACAAATATTAAAAGTAACTAAATTTTATACCATTAAATATTTTTCACCACTCCCTATACTTTCATATAATGAAAAAACATAGCCACTTAAAACACATTTTAATCCAATATATCAGTTTTTACAACAGACATCCACTTACCAAAAAAAATACAATGCTGTCAACTTAGTGAGTTATTAATTTTTTAGTCTATTTTTATTTTAAATTATTATTTTATTTTTATTTTTGTTATTTTTATTATTTTTTCTTTATTTTAAATAATTAGTGCTTTGTTTATTTTAATAGTATTTATTGTAACTGTTTATTATTTTAATCTTATTTTTAATTATTAATTATGGTTATATTTATATATTAGTAGTTATATATTTATTATTAGTGAATATGATTTCTATATTTTTTTAATTTAAGTTGTAGTTTTATCATGTTCATTTTTATTTGAATTTATAGTATTTATGGTGTTTGTTTATGAATTTCATGGTTGAGGTTGAGAATTCTATTTGTAGGATTGAGGATTATAATGATTATAAGTATTGGTATGGGCGTAAAACTTTTACTCGGGTTCGTAAATGGAGTTTTATGGATTATGTGATTTTTATTTTAGTTAATAAAGGTCGTAGTAGTGTTATTGAGATTGAAGAGTATGTTGAAGAACGTTGGGGTGATGCATCTAAAATTATTTCTAAGCAGGCTTTATCAAAGCAACGACTCTTAATTAAACCTAAAATCTTTAAGGATATGAATATTGACTTTATTAAGGATGTATTTAATAGTTCTGAATTTGAGCATGATTTTGAAGAGTATCTGTATTATTAGTTGATGGTTCTGATTTTCAATTACCTAATATTAAAATTACTAAAGAAGAATTTAATGTTGCACCTGATACTATTGTTTATCCCAATCACCGAGTGTTAAAGCTTCTATGTTAATAGATGCTAAATATAACCTTGTAGTTGATGTAATTTTAGGTGATTATAAATCTAATGAACGAGAATTAGTTAAACAACATATATACAATATTGAAGAAAAAATTAACTTAGAAAAAACATTAGTAATCTTTGATAGAGGTTATATATCACTTGAATTAATGTTATTCCTTGAAAACAAAGGTATTAAATATTTATTCAGATCCAATGGAAGATACTATCAAAATGAAATATTAGCTATGAAATCTCGTGATGAAACAGTACAATTAGAAATTAATTCTAATAGAACTCAAAATATCAAAGATAAAAACATTAAAAAACAAGCATTAAATATGGAATATTATCAAACAAGAATAAGTAAACCTATATTAGACAATGGAGTTACAGAAATACTATTTACTAACCTATCTGAAGCAGAAGCTGACATTCACAAACTCAAAGAATTATACAAAATGAGGTGGGAAATCGAATTAAATTATGAAAAAATCAAAAATAAATTACGAATAGAAAATTTTTCTGGAAAAAGAAGAACTATAATTGAACAAGACTTCTATTCACAAATATATCTCTTTAATTTACAAATGGCAATACAGAACAAAGCACAAAAAGAACTAGAACAAGAAAATAAAGAATTACGAGAAAAATCAGATAAAGAAAAACGATCAAACACCAATTTGGGAATTGGACGTCTCAAAAATAATTTAATCAAGATGGTATTAAAGCCATTAACAGAAATTAAAATAAGATTGAAGAATTTAATAGGTAAAGCAGTGAAATTCACCACGGATCATAAATTCAACAGACCTTCAACAAACAGAAAAATCAAACGACGAGTAAAATACCCTTATAATCTAAGAAGAAGCTTTTAATCAAAAAAAAATTTTCTAGAAAAAATAATATCAAACAACACGAATCAAAAATTAAGTTGACAGCATTGAAAAAAAATATGAAAAAAATTAAAAAGTGGATAAAATTCACTGTATATGAAGTTAACCCAATAATTCCTCTTTATATTATTTTAACCTAATAAAATCCAACCTAATAAAAAATACTCGCCTTCCTTTTAACCCAATTAAGAACCCCAATACAAATAATATATAAAAAAAATCGATTAAAACAAATATAAAAGATAAATCATATTCCAACCAAATGAAAACTAAAAATTAATGGTTTATAATAAGATTTAAGATAGTAAGAATAAGAGGGGTTCATTAAAAAACATTTTAGAACCAGAAGAAACTATCCCTAAATTATTCACATAAATATTATGGACAGAAAAAAAATATTCCATGTCCTTTAATTCAGAGTACTACCGCATATCTTTTTGTAATCATCATCCTGCCCATTTATCAATAATGATACTACATATCCTAAATGATATGTTTTTAATAATATAAAATAAATCTTATTAATCAATATAATTTTTAATATAATGAAGTAAATATTAATATAACTGATAGACATAATATTAATTACCTTAATAAATTACAAAAAAAATTAACTTGACCATAAAAAATAAACAGTTTAGTAATAAATAAAGAATATAAATTTTATTTATTGAGACAATTTAAAATTCAGTAAACCCATTGAAACGGATTTTTGTAGTTGATTAAGATTAATGGTTAAATGACATTATATGAAACAATTTATACTTTTGAATAAAATGATTGTTTTTTTTATGGAGGTTGATATTTATGAAAAATATCAATAAACTTTTCCTATTATCAATAATTTTCTTCCTAGCAGTAGGGGCAGTTTCAGCTACCGAAGTGGATGATACAACTGTTGATGTTTCAGATATAGAATCTGTTGATACACCTCAAATAATTGAAACTACAAATACTGTTTCAAACGTTGATAATACTGAATTAAATGAATTAAATACGGAAGAAGAAACACAAAGTTGTACAGGAAGAACATACAGCAATCCAATATCCATTACTCCAAACAATTACCAGAACGATATTGGTAATATTTATGATTATGACGCTGTAGAATTTTCTGGAACATTTACCAGTACATTAACAGGTGGTAGTATAAGTATAACATCACCTATAGTCTTTACATCAATCTCAGGAGCAACATTTGAAGATACTCAATTTGTCATAAACTCAGATGATGTAACTATAAAAAACTTAATAATTGAAAATGATAATAATGCATATGGTGCAGCAATAACTGCAACAGGTTATGATAATGTTGAAGTAATAAACAATACTATTACAGTAACAAAAACTACCACACAAGAAACATTTGGAATAAAAATATCAAATTCCAATAATACGACAGTATGTAAAAATATAGTAAATGTTTCAGCAGTACCACAATCCATGGGATGGGATAATTCAACAGGTGAATGGCTTGGAGCAGTACAAGTTAGTGGAATATTATACAGTAATGTTAACAATAGTAGAATAAACTGTAATACTGTAACGGTGAATGATTCATCGAGTTTCACTCCTTTTGCATGGTCAACAGCTGATGGAATAACTGTAAAAGGCGGTTCTGAAAATACAACTGTAAAAAATAACAATGTGAACGTTACGGGATCTGAATACAATTATGGTATATCATTAAGTGAATTTGTAAAAAATATAACTGTATATAATAACACTATCACTATGGAAACTATCAATCAACTATGTGGTATACAATTATCCGCAGGAACAGATTCAACAATTAAAGGAAATAAAATATATGGAAACTGTACAACGATAACTAATACAACAGCAAGTTATGAAGCCTTTTCCTATGGAATAGTAGTTTCAACTGCAACATATGGAGCAAGTAGTAGTGAATCTTATAATATATACATTGAAGATAATGAAATAACATTAAACTCAACTATTGCATATGGTATTGAATTAAATAATGTGGAAGAGACTTACGTAACCAATAACACTGTAAATGTAACAGGCAATGTAGTCATGGCTCTTGGAATATACAATTCATCTGACATTAGTATAACTGATAACACATTTTATTCAACTGGTGATACAATAACATTAAGTGATTATATATACGATGCAATATATCCTGAAACAACAGGAATAAAAATCAATGAAACATCAGAGAATATATTAATCTATGGAAATTATATCGATGTTACAGAAAACAATAATAGTATAATATCATATGCAGTAATATTAGATGATTGTAATAATTCTGATATTACTTACAATACTTTATATGTTAATGGAGATACAACTACACCATTCTACTATGATGATTTTGTATTAGATAATGGAACTGGAAATACTATATTTAATCCGTGATTAAAATGAAATTAAAAAATATTTTCTTTTTCTTTTTTATTTTTTGTTTAATTATTTCTTTAACTTCCATAAATGCTATGGAAGAAAACAACATTATTGAAAAATCAAGCGATACACAAATAAATGTTGAAAAAGATACACAAATAATAACAACTAATAAAGAAGTCAAAAATTCCCCAAAAACTATAGTTCTAAACAGTGGTAATTTTAAAGAATATGTAACTGACAATAAATTTAATGATAATGTATCTAATGGAGATACTATTGATATTGATGGTAAACTAGATAGTTATAAGTTCAATTTAACTATTGATAAAGCTGTGAACTTAATTTCTTCAAAAAATAATTCATATATTAATTTATATTCATCTTCCAATCCTGGAGAACATAATGGTGCTTTGAAAATTATTAAAGAAGGTTCAGGAACTAACATTACAGGATTATATTTTTATAATACACATATTAGACTTGAAAATACTACTAATGTACAAATAGATAATATTACATTTATTAATGAAAATCAAAGTATCGGTTATGGAGTTGGTGCTGTTTCTGTCCGCGATGGATCAGAAAATATCACTATAACTAATAGTTATTTTAAAACTTCATTTAATGGTGGTCATAGTAATGTAGTGTTTGCGGTTGCATATAATTGTCTCTTCGAAAATAACACTATTGAAGGATATGGTAATTCTATTGGAAATTTATTATACTTAACAACATATAATGTTGATGAAACTATTACTCCATATACTAACATTAATATCACAATTCGAAATAATAATATAAGAACTATCAATACATCTAAAGATACAGCTATATGTGTAGGGATGGTATTAGAAGGTAGAGGACACGTTATTGAAAACAACATTATTAATCGTACAGGTACAGCAGTAATGTCACAATACAGTGATCCTGATTACGGAACAGTTACTGAAGTTGATGAAATAACATTTATTAATAATACCATTTATGGAGGTACATCTAGCCTAGGATTCCCTGGTATTGTAGCAAACAATTCTTTTGATTCACTTGTAGGATTATCAAAAGTGGAATGTTCAAATAATATTTTTACAAATGTTCGTATTGACCATGATGTAAACTTCCATGACAATATCGCCAATATACTACAAATTGTAGGTAATAATAGTACTATCGACAATAATACAGTCTTCACAGATAAAGAATACGCAATCACTATAACAGGAGAAAACAATACAATATCAAATAATTCAATTGGAAGTTTAAATGGAAAAGGAGTTAATGCTATAAATAATTCCACAATTTATACAAATATAAATAATGATAAACCAGCAATCTTTGTTTTAACAAGCGAAAATAAAGATACATATCTTGATCAGGTTTTAAATCCTAGAGGTATGTTGATAGGATACTCTTTTAAAGATAATTTATTTAATGAGAATGATATGATAATATTTAATGTTACCCTTTCTGATATAAAAAATAATAAAATTTCAGATATAAATAATTATTATGATAATCTTACATTAACTTTATTAAATTCTTCTAATTTAGCATTTAATGTAACAAGTTTAAGAGTTATAAATTGTATATATGTAGGTAATACTAAGAATATTGAAACATACAATTCAATTGTTAATGGTGGAAATGTAACCTATTATGAAAATTCATATATTACTCATGAAAATATTGGTATTAAACCTAACCAACTTATATTAGCTGGTAAAAATATACAAACATTAATAAATGAACAGATTACTGAAGAAACAGAAGTAATAATGATTTCACATAATCAAATTCTCAATGTTACAATACCTGTAAACATCACTGGAATCTACAAAAGATTGGAATCTTTAGGTGTATCTACTTTTGCTAGAAATGTATCATTTAATGAAGGTTCAGAATATACAAATGTAACAAATTGTTCATTTGTAGACAATGGTAGAATTCATCCAAGTGTTAACATTAACACAAATGATATTACTTTTAAAGATTGTTTATTTAATGCAACAGTAAAAATTAATGCAAGTAATATTAACATCATAAACTGTACTTTTTACCAAGAATTAACAATAAACGATACAAGTTCAATCAACATCATAAACTGTACATTCAATACTCAAAACACACCAATAACTATTTACAACTCTGCGAGAATAACCATAGAAAACAACACTATCAACACAACATCCCCCAATACAATAATCTTCGATGAAGACTCTGACAAAACCACAAATAGTGTAAAAAACAATCAATTAATCACAACATCCTACTTAGGTAATGATAATGTCATTGCCCCAACAAAAGTTAAAGTTGAAGATAACATACCATTATATCCTATCGAAATACAGGTAGAATATCCTGAGAAAATGTTTAAAGATGAGCTTGTAACAATAAATGTTTCAGTTAATAACCTAATTAATGATACACCAGTAAATAGTGGTTTTATAGAAGCATATTTTGATGGAATATATTTAACAAATAATACATTAACAAGTGGAATGACATCATTTAGCTTCTCATATACAGAAAACAACGAAACAATTCCATTAAGAATATGGTATTATGATGCAAACAATAAATATGAAGAAAACAACACAAAATTAAACATTAATTTCGTAAAAACAAATGTAACAATAGAAGTAGAAGATTTCACCGCAAAACTGAATGAATATGCCACGATAACAGCAACATTCAAAGATGAAAGAAACAACCCCCTACAAGAGGGCAATGCAACATTCACAATATCCAACCTCAAATACAAAACAGAAATAATAAACGGAATAGCCACAATAACAGAAAAAGTAACAGAAGAATGGTTAGACAAAAACACCTTCACAATAACAGTAACCGAAACAGATTATAACCTACAAACACAAACAAAATTCCCACTCAACACACAAAAGGGTGATGTGATAATAAACAAAACAGCATTAACAAACAATGAAACAATAACACTAAACTTAAGCATTAAAAATGTTCTGGATGAAAACATAAATGAAGGAACAATAACAATTACAGACGAAAACAACAACCCACTAAACCAAACAAATGTAGAAAATGGAATCGTGTCAATCAAGTTCCAACTACCAGAAAATTCAAATAGAAACATAAACATCAACTATGATAATGCAGAATACTACTCAACCACTACAAAAGAATTATACATACCTCAACAAACACAACTAACAATAACAGCAACTGAAAAAGTGCTTGTAAACAAAACAACACCAATAACAATCACATTAACGGATGAAAACAACCAACCAATAGCAAACCAAGAAATAACTGTGACAATAAACGACGAAAACCAAACAGTCAACACCAATGAAAATGGCGAATATAACTATATTTTCTCATCAAACCAAACCGGTGATACAACAATCACGGCAAAATACGATGAAACAGAACAATACTTTGAATCAGAAGATAGTATAACAATAAAAGTCATAGAAATAAAACTAATAATAGATCCTATAAATTCACAAGCAGAAGAAACAATCAACATAACCGCAAGAATCCTAGCAAACGATGAAACATACACATCCATCAATTCAGGAAAAGTAACATTCAAAGTCAACGGTAAAACACTAAAAGACACAAACGGCAAAGTAATCTACGCTAAAGTAGTAGGCGGAGTAGCAACAATAGAAAACTACATAGTACCAGCCGACTGGACTAAAAATGGCACAACAATAGAAGCAATATACACAGGATCCACACAATACGACAAACTAACAAGCGAAAAAACAGAGATAACAGTTACACCAAAAGAACTAACACTCACCACAGAAAATGTAACCACAACCTCTGGTAACACAACCACACTCACAGCAACATTCAACGACAACACAATAAACACAGGTAAAGTAATATTCAAAGTAAACGGTAAAACACTTAAAGACACAAACGGTAAAGTCATATATGCCAAAGTAGTTAACGGTCAGGTAACTGTAAATTACACCATACCTGAAAGCATGAAGGTAGGTAACTACACAATAACTGCAGTTTACACTTCACCTAACAGTGAAAAAGTAACTTCAGAGGCAACAATGACCGTTGTAAAAGCTTAATAATTAATAAATTACAAGTAAAACAATTAATTAAACCTTAAAAAAATAGGATGGAAGTTTTCATAACTATTCCATCACTTTTTACTCTTTTTGTGCAACAAGCAATTGTCTTTAATTTTGATCACAGCTTAGATTCTTTCTTTATTTGGATTTTTGTTAGTCTGACATCAATTTGAACGGATACAATTAACCTTGTTGAATGGGTTATTCACCCTTGAAACTGAGTTACTGGTAACAGCAGCAGGTTGCATGATAGGTAAAGCCTAATCTTACTCCCAACATCCATGAAGTGGTAGGCAAGAAAAAGACCAATATTGGCCCAGGTTAAATGAGGATAGAATGTGAGAGCAACCTTTCTAACTTATCAGACCTATTATTAATTAATTCGTCGACAACCATTGAATTACATTAACAGCATCAGCGTTTATTTTCTTTCATATACAAACTTTGGAACGGCATCGTCAAATGGATCGAATTTTTCAATATTCTTTATCAGCGTCGACTTCATGCTGACCTTGGAATGAAGTGTGGATGGAAGCCTTAATATACGCTTTAAGTCAATTGAAACCTTAGTATCAGTAATGTCCATATTAACCCTGCTTACCGCCTTGATAAGTTTATTATATCTTATTGGACCAATATTTGCCCTGAATAACCCCCATTGATTCTCATCCAACAAATGCCTATTCTTAATTGTATCATTAAGCAATTTCTTGTTTACATCATTCAACTGGTTATTTTTAGTTAAGTGATTGATGGTGTACTTTGACCATTTGGTGAAGTTTCTTGGATAGCCGTATGGTATGATGAAGTGCTGAAGATTCTTATAGTCCATTGGATTTAATAATTCGAACGTCTTGGCACCTACAACATATTGCACTACCTGTCCCCTGATTTCACTGGAGGAATCCATAACCTCCTCATCAAGTACCCTTACGTGATAGCCCCTACCTGAATAGACCAGGTTAATGTCCTTTAATCCCAAATCACCCTTCAGTACATCCCTTATCATGAGCACTATTTCTTTTGCCTGATTTAAGCATTTGTCACATACCTGTCCTTCCTCACAGTCACATGTACGTATCGGTATATCCTTCGCATCCACATCAAATACCAATTCCGATTTTTTCCATCCCTGCCTTTTTTCAGGTTTTTCATAAAAGGCTACCGATACGTATGCTGCAAATGGATTTTTAAGTTTCATGAAACGTTTTAGTCTAGCCCTATCAATGAATGTTTTATAACGATCATTTGGTCCCTGTCCGTAATGATCAAAACCAAATTCCCTGCTAGGCAAGGAATCCATTATAAATGAGGGTACATCATCAATGTTCCATTCTTCCTTATAGAATAGTTTACGTTCATAGTTTGATGCAGGTTTTAACTCAATTTCCATAATTATTCACATCACTTTACATAATTTAAGCATGTTCTCATAGTTTAATAGTTTGACTATAACTATTCATTAGACGTGCTTTCTTTATTATTATCCTCATTTACGACATTATTGTTTTCTCTTGCAAGCAATCTTCTCTTACGATTATAGTATGTTAACGGATTTCCTATTTTTTTACAGTCCTTATTTGGCACACATAAGTGGGACAGGTGAAGTTTTGTTTTTTCACAACTCATAGGCGTGTACCATTGAGTTTCACCCTCATGATCCAGTTTAAGTTCTGTATGCATACCGAATCCCAGTTTTGAATTGATATTTATCTTTTCTTGTGGCTGGTCACTAAACAGTGGAGGACTGCATGCATTTGCAGCCTCATATATCAATGGTATTACTTCATTGTGGGTAATGTCCAATGATGAATCCACCATGGATATCTTCATTCTCTCATCGATTGAAAATATTCCCGGACACAGTCTTGCATATGCTATAAATGGTGTTAAAAACAATACTATTGCATCATTACGTCCACCGCTTTTTATTCCCTTCATGCACTTTCTGACACATGGTGGAAATGCATCCATGTTAAATTCTGTAGGCTGCGTGTCATTCTTATAATTTCCACTACCTGAGCCTGATGAAAAACGCAATTCCTGGATTTTATCTTCAAGCAAACGAATATCCTCTGCCAAATTTACAAGTAACGGATTTGGTTCCACCATCTTCTTGGATTTTTCATAAACCGTTTTAATGTATTCCCTTGTTTTAATCATGATTAAACTTCTAAGCAGGATATTTTTTAGTTTAAATCCACATGTCACCTGATACATCATCTGTGGATCACGATACTCTATCAAATCACCAAATTCTTCTATAAAATCCTCATATTCCACTATTACCTTACCGTCAGATAGCAGTAAGTTATCCAGGTCAAGTTCGCCCAATTCCAGCACTTCCTTTATGTCTGTCCATTTGATGTTGTTTGTATCTATCAATTGATTTAGGGTTGTTCTTAAGAAATCCGTTTGATATTCGTATGATTCCCTTTGAATCCTGCCCAGTCTGATTGATATCAATTCTTTTTCTGATTCCAAAAATTGCTTTGCTTCATGACTATCCGGCCCATATCCTATGGCAATGGCCTGACATAACAGATAGAATGCCACGACATCGTATTCATATATGTCGGGATTGAAGAGATATTCATAATTTTTCTCATCATATTTATCGGTTTTCTTATATAAAAACCATTCAAAACGTTTATATGCTAATTTTTGTAGTGTGTCAGGTATTTGTGCATCTCTACTAACATATTGTGAGTGAGTATGGATTATAATGTTAAATAATTCCTCATTTCGATTATTTAATGAGTCCATATCACCCAATTGACGAACAATCTTTTGAGCATCATTACTGAATGGGTTAATAAAGGAAGTTTTTATCATAGTGATATATCTATTTAAGAAAATAGATAATACTTTACATTGAAAATGAAATTTTATTACAAAATTTGAAAAAGGAGTGTTTTCAAGGGAATTTAAAAAAAGTCTTTGTGCTTTTAATCAAAGCAATCTTTTTTTGTTCATAGATTATGATTTAGTTTTGATTTTAATTAATATTTAGTTCTGGAAAATTACATTTGGGTTAATAAGAATATTTAGTCAAAAAACTTTTTTTTGACATTTTTTTGTTTGTGTTGAATATAAATATAGGGTACTTGAATTAAGACCAATCAAATAATGTTTTTTGTTTGGTTTTTTGGTAATCTAAGAGTGTTTTTTGATTGGTTGTTTCAGGTACAGAAGAATTATTTCTTTTATCAGTTTCTTCGGTTTTCTTTTTTCTTCTGTGTTTTATAGGTGGTCTTCCTTCTATGTTTCCTTCTGATAATTGTTGCATTTTTGTTTTTGTCATGAATCCTTGTTGTATGCAGAGTGTTGTTAATAATATGCATAAATATATGCTTTTACTTACTGATTTTGTTGTATATTTATGGAATTTTCCCAATCCAAAGGCATCTTTGGCTACTTTAAAGAAATCTTCTATTAATCCTCTTATTGGTTTTAAATCTTCCCAATTTTCGATTTGTTTTATTAATATTGTTTTTAATGTTTTATATTCTTTTTTTGAGTTCTCATTATTATTTGAATTAAATACTTCGAGTGGATATGAAAGATTGTCTTTGATTTTTTGGATGGTGTTATCATATTTTGGGGCTATTATTGGAACTATTTTATAGCGGTTGATTCCTATTTTATAATTTTCTAATGAGTAATATCATCTATCAAGATATAATAATGTTCGTTTAGTAAATAATCTTCTTCTTTTTAATTCTTTTAATACTTTTTTGTATATTACAGTGTCGTGTGGTGCTCCAGAGTGTATGAGAATGGATACAGGTGATAAAGTATCTTTATCTAGTACTACTGTTACTTTAAATCCAATATAATGTAGTTTTGTCTTTGAAAATCCCCATTTAAGGTTTAATTTCTCTAATTCCTCTTTTGTAATGTATTTTTTTATGGTATTTATATCTACATCTACAGGTGTTGCATCAATCAAATAGTGGCTTATAACTTTTTTATTAGGTTTATAAATTCTTGAACATATGCTATTTGTTAAATTATTGAATATTTCCGGCCATATTTGCTAAAATATTCATAAAATTGTTGTTCATTAAAATTAGTGCTTATGTTAAAATGAGTTTTTAATTTTTCATTTCGATTGATTTCACGGATCATGTCGGAAATTGTATAATCAAAGTACATAGTCATTAGTATTATTTTTATACAATCTATCATCTTATTGATATTATGTACATCATTTCTTGCTAATGATTGTTTAACATATTTTTCATCGAAATGTTTAAGTATTTTGTCTAACAAACATATTTTTGGGTCTTTTTTATCTAAATTTATACTAGGTTTCATCTGATCACAATATAATATATGTAAATCATAGTATTTATAATTTAGGGTTAAAATTGACCCTATTTTTATAATTTAATAGTTAATTTTTTGTACCTAAAGTAATGACAACATATATATGTTGTAATTTATAAAAATAAGCTTAAAGAGTACTGTTTTAAAAATTATTTTTCAAGTACCCTATTTTGGATATCCCCTTTAAAATGATAAATAAAATTGATACATTGAAAAAAATAGAACTTTTTTCTAGTTAAAATAGTTGACGTGTTTGATTTTATCTTCCAAATGTTTTTAGCAATTTTGTGTTTTTAATTATATTCTATTGAAAAACTTATTTCAAGCAATAAAATAGATAAATGATAAATTACATATAAATATATTAATAATCTATGACGAGAATAAAATTAATATTTTTTTTATATTTGAATAATATTAATAAACAAAGTTTATGGGGGAGAAAATTATGGATAAGTTATTTATTTCATGTGCATTGCCTTATGCCAATGGGCCATGCCACTTGGGACACTTGCGTTCCACATATATTCCTGCAGACATTTATGCCAGATTTAATCGTATGAATAATGTGGACACTCTAATGGTTTGTGCTACCGATGAGCATGGAACGCCTATAGCAGTTAGGGCAGAACAGGAAAATAAAAGTCCGAAGGATATTACAGATGTTTATCATGAACTTATTGGAAATGATTTGAAGGCATGCAACATATCACTGGACAGCTTTAGAAGAACCACCGATAAAAGACATTATGAAATGGCACAGGAATTCTTCTTAACATTAAACGAAAAAGGATATATCTATCAACAGGAAATTGAACAGCTATACTGTGACAATTGTCAAAGAAGCCTACCTGACAGATATGTTGAAGGAATCTGTCCTTACTGTGACAGTGAAGCAAGAGGAGACCAATGCGAAGTATGCGGACACCACCTCGATCCGATACAACTGAAGGAACCTCACTGTCTAATCTGTGAAGGAACACCACATCCTCAAAAATCAAATCAGTACTACTTTAAACTTGAAGAATTTGAGGATGAACTTAAAGATTGGATAAACAACAACGAACATTTGCCTAAAAACGTTAAAAACTTCGCAGCCGAATGGGTAAATGAAGGACTTAAAAATTGGATTATGAGTCGTGACATGAAATGGGGTATTCCCATACCACTGGATGACGCAGAAGGAAAGGTACTATACGTATGGGGAGAAGCATTTATAGGATACCAATCATCCGCCAGCCAATGGGCAGATGAACATGATCTAAACTGGTTGGACTACTGGAATGACAAGACCGTTCATTTTATTGGTAAGGATATCATATATCACCATACAATATTCTGGCCAAGCATGCTTATGGGTAAAAATATGAAACTGCCATACAGCGTGATTGGTGGAGGATACCTCTCCCTTGAAGGACGTAAAATGTCCACAAGTAAAGGATGGGTCATATGGGTAAAGGATTTCCTTGACAAGTTTGACAGTGACTTATTACGTTATTATATGGTCATCAATGCCCCACTGGACAAGGATACGGACTTTTCATGGGATGACTTCCAGAGAAGAATCAACAATGAACTAACAGACAGTCTTGGTAACTTCGTTCATAGAACATTTACATTCACCCATAAGTTCTTTGACGGCAAAGTGCCGGAAAAAGGAAGCTTTGATGAGTTGGATGAGGAATTTTTATCAATGATAGAACAATTGCCGGATAAGGTAGCAGATGAGATTGATACGTTCAACTTCCGTGACGGACTACAGGAAATCATGACCACCTGTAAATTTGCAAACAAATACTTCAATGACAAAAAACCATGGAAGGCCGTGAAGGAGGATATTGAAAGTGCAAAAACATGTCTGTATCTGTCCAACCAACTGGTTCATACATTAGCTGTTGTACTAAATCCATACTTACCTGAAACCGCACAGAAAATACGCGGCATACTTAACATGCCTACTGAAGATGTTGAAGGATTTATGAAATTTGAAAACAGGACTCCACTGGTTTGTTGGGATGAGGCCAAGGAATTTCTAGATGAAGGTTATGAAATTAACAAGGCAAAACCATTATTTAAGAAGATAGAAGATGACGTTATTAATGAAGAAAAAGAAAAATTATACAATACATTAGATGAACAAGAGGATGATAATATGAGTAACACAATTAGTATAGATGAATTTGGAAAAGTTGAATTGATAGTAGGTCAAATTAAAGAAGCAGAAAAAATAGAAAAAGCAGACAAATTACTTAAGGTTCAAGTGGACTTAGGCGATGAAGTAAGACAAGTGGTTGCCGGTATTGCAAAAAGATACTCACCTGAAGAATTAATCGACAGAAAGGTTATTGTAGTGGCAAACCTGGAACCTGCCAAATTATTTGGTGTAGAATCAAATGGTATGCTTCTTGCTACAGACAGTATGGAATTGCTTACAACCGAAGGTAAAGTAGGTGAACATATCAGATAAGAAATTGCACAATTAAAATAATTATCATTATAAACTTAGATACCATACAAACAAATATAAGGTGAAGTTAAATGAGTGAAGTGCTAGTAAAGCATGCAGAGACGTTTCTTAAGGATATCCAGAAAAAGCCCGTCATAGCAGAGGGCATTGAGGACTTTGACAGTTACATAGAGATATACTCCTATCTTTATGATAACCTCACAAAGCTTCAAAACCTAAGAAACAAGATGGAGATAAGAGGTTTTACCTCACCATTTGCTGCCATTAAAAGGTTTAATAAGGGAGCCAATACCGGAAATGCACCCGAGATTATTCCTGATGATGTCCATGACCAGTCACGTCATGCTCAGTATTTTAGGATTAAGGCATCCAATAAGAAAAATATATTGGATCAAGTTAAATCTGCTATCGCTTCACATAAAATAGCAATCGGACACCTTGAAGAGTATGGTACATTCAAATGCAACGAATGCAAACAAAAATATACAAAAAACCATATCCAGGATTTGTTAACATACGACGATGACTACGATGTAACCGGATTCATGTGTGAATGCGGAAACAGTGACTTTACATTTGAGGAGACAGTCAGTGGTATCTGCCGACTGGAATTAATAAAATACCTGCCACTAGGTGGAGAATACCTTCTTAAAAGATCACAACTTACCCGGTATAGCCTGGAAGCATACCGTGACATTACAAAGATTATGAAACAGGAAAAAAGAGGTCGTGTAAAGAGTGTTACAGTCATTGCTAAGGTAAAAGATGAAAAAACAGGCAAATGGGTTAGTAAAAAGGCAAACATTGACTATGCAGATGAACACAACTATGAATTAGAACTTCGTAAAAGATACGGATCCAATGCCCGAATCGAATTATTGCAGTTTAATCATAAAAAGCCATCACTGATTAACGATAAATACGTTCAAAATGCCCTGGCCATAGCATACCTGCAATATACCGAAAATATAGTGAACAACCAGATTGATGACATCATACCCCTGCACATCCGGAATATGGACAAGGTAAACAAATACAACAGAATACTTGAACAGGCAAGAAGCGATGCCAGCAGACTGGCAAGGGAAGCTGATGAACGTATAGAACTGGAAGAGGAATTAAAGTACCTGAAACTTAAAAAGGAGAATTTGATTAATTCAAACCATGAATTGGACAGGGGACTTAAAGAGGATCTGGCACGAGAGGTAAAGATTAGAAAACATTATTATATTGATACTACAAAGACAATCATACTATGGGATTTGTTCAAGTATTACATGACAACATCCGAAAACAGACGAAACAATTACTCGGGACCATTTCCCAACCTCAGGCCAACTCTTGACTCCAATCAAATAAAAGTCTTCGACAGGGTATTTTCAAAGGACATCATCCAACTATTACATGACAACGATGAAAACATAGCCATCATTGAAAATATGAAAGAATGCATACAATACAAACAAGACCTGGAAAACAAACGTAAAAATCTACACTTAAAGTCCAATCAAGCAGCCTGTGGAGCGGTCGTCTTAAATAAAAAATCAAACATATCCCTGAATAAAGCTGCGGATTTATTATATGTTGATTATGAAGAGGCATCCAAAGAAAAAGTTGAATTAAACAGAATTGAAAAGCCTAGCACGAAAAAAGCTAAGAAATTCCTAGAATTAATTAACAAGTAATTATTGAAGGTGATAACCATGGCATCAACAGTACATGTAAACAAACCATTATCATCCAAATATATTTTAGAACTATTAGATGAAAATCCGGACTTGGAAGTAATAGAATGTCCTCAAAGTCTATATGAAAGAACATCAGACACCTATTTAGATGCTCTTCGTGAGTTAGACATTGAAATAAAAGTGCTTGAAAGCAGGGGTAGACCTAAAAAATACGACAGCAGCTTGGTCAAGAAGATTAATGAAATGATAAACTCAGGATTATATCCAAAGGCAATAGCTAAAAGGTTACATATAGACTTGAAAACTGTTTATTACCTTAAGGATAAGAAGTTAAAGCAAGGCCCTAAATCAAAGTACTCCGATGATACGAAACAGGAAATTGTAAAGTTAAAAAATAAGGGTATCAGTGTTAAGAAGATTTCATCAATGATGAACATACCAATAAGAACAATATATCATATACTTCAAAAGGAAAGAGAACTGATAAACAAACAAACAAAAGGAGTGTAGACATTGCTGAACAATTCCACCTACCTACTTGTCACTTCTGGTATATGTGGCCTGGTAGCATTTCTAATGACATTCGGAGTAATGCCTACCCTGATTAGAAGACTGAAAAATGCCGATATTGTAGGACGTGACATACACAAGTTTACCAAGCCAGAAGTTGCAGAGATGGGAGGTATTGGAATACTCTTCGGATTTGCCATAGCAATAATGCTGGGAGTATACCTTTATCCGCAATGGCAAAGCCAGCTGACAATAACCCTGATAGTCATATTGCTGGTGGGCATCATCGGAATGGTGGACGACCTTATAATGCTATCCTCCAAGGAAAAGCTGGTCCTATTATGGATAGCGGGTCTGCCTATAATGTGGGTAACACCACCCAACGTTAGCATAATCTATATGTTAAGCATTCCAATAGCAGTTACTGTTGCATCCAACCTTACCAATATGCTGGCGGGTCTGAACGGTATAGAAACAGGACTGGGCGTAATAGCCTTGACATCACTTACCCTAAGCTGTATAATAATGAACAAATATGACGTGGCCATAATATCATTTTCCATGCTTGGAGCTTTAATAGCATTTCTATTCTATAACAAGTATCCTGCAAACGTATTTCCGGGTGATGTTGGAACCCTTATTATCGGTGCAAGCATAGCGATTATAGCATTTATAGGTAGGGTAAAGATTATCGCATTTATCGTACTTCTTCCCAACATTATAGATGGAATACTAAAGTTCAGAAGTGCAGGTGTAATGGAACGACAAAAACATAAGCCTACACAGGTAAAGGAGGACGGATTGCTTGTAGTACCGCAGGGTGGATTCAACTCACTCATCAGATCCATACTGAAAAAGCCTATGAAGGAAAGCCAGGTAGTTCATATCATATGGCTAATCGGTATCATATTTGGACTTATAGGAATAATAATAGCATACACGGCAAGTAATGCTATTATATAACATAATATTGGAATTGTATTGTCCAATATTACCTTCACCACCCCTCACACAATTTACTTTATAATACATACTTATTTTAGAGATAATTATATACTGTTAGTTAACCTTTATTCAAATCAAGGTATGAACTGATTTTAGAAAGTTATCCCCAAATCATTAATGAAAATATACGACTTATTTTGCCATACAAATTATATGCCTTATTAGCATATATCAAACAGGATATCACTACAATTAACACATATCTACACAGTAACAACTTCATGAGAGTCCTAAAACTGAATTTTTAAACACTTTTTAATAGAAAAAAAACATACAACAAACACCATACTCTTATTTTAGAGATTAAACAATGATTTTTAAACAATAGCATTTAAATAAAATTTTATGATAAGCATATGCCAAAAAAGTAATTTTAAATAATTCTAATAATTTTGAATAAAAAACAAAATATAATAATTACCTTTTAGATAAACATATACAGTAATGAAGATTTATATCAATTTATTAATTGATTTAAAAATACATATAATCAAAAGTATTAAAATATTAAATATAATCTTTAAAAATTTAATATACAGTCATACGTTGAATTATAAAGATTATCTTGGCATCGATTAACGAAAATAAATCCTCATTACTACTCAAATAAGATAATGATGAAAATGTAACAATCACGTGCATATGTGAAAAAAAACATATTCAACATCACATATACTAGAACAATGTTTCTATATCTGGTAAAACATCTAAAAAAACAAAATCAATATAGAAAAAATAAATTGTTACACATTATCCATCATAAAAACAACCTATTAACCATATAAAAAGTATATGATTAATAAAAAAATTCAAAAATGGTGACACATAATGAATAAAAAGAATATATTCATATTTGTCTTAATACTACTTGTTGGTATGACAGCAGTTAGTGCAGCTGACATTGAAGACGATGACACGACAACAGCAGCAACTATTGAAACGCCACAAGTAGAACAGACAAATACAGAACCAATAGCACAACAAGAAGTGCAAGAAGTAAAGAAAGAAAAAACATTGAAAGAAGACTCAAATGATGAATTACCCGCACCACGTGTAATTGATTCGGATTTAACAATTGATGATGATAATTTTGCCGATTTCAATAATGTTAACTGGACTGTTAATGGTCAAGTTACAGTAAATGGTGCAGGATATCAATTTACTAATGTAGCAATAAATGTTGTAGGAGATTATGTAACATTAAACAATCTTAAAATTACTACAAATAATGATACAAAGTTAATTGATGCTACTGGTGTCAAAAACCTTACAATAACTAATTCAATATTAAATTTACGAAACGAAGGAACATCTAGTAACAACCAAGCGATAGGTATTGACTTAACTAATACTGAAAATATTACAATTAGCAGTACAACTCTTCAAGTAGAAGCACCATCTCAAACCCAACAGTGGTACAATACCACCCCCGAAGACTGGTATAGCGTGCTTGAAGTTTCAGCCATACTAATAAATAATGCTGATAATGTAACTATTAATCAAAACACTATTCGAATAATAAACACTACTGAAAAGGTAGTTAATTCAACAATGCCCGCTATTACTATTAAAAATGGTACAGAAAACATTAATGTAACATTTAATGATATATACGCAACTGGAGCTCACTTCGTTTATGGTGTGATGATGAACGATGGTGTGACAAATGCTGCAATAAAAAACAATACTGTTACTTGTGTTGGTCCATTATATGTGGCTGGAATTGATGCTTCAACAGCAACTGATTCAGTAGTATCAGGAAACCTAATAAATCCACAAAGTACTGGTCAGGCAACATATAATCCAGACAACAGTGAAGAATCATTAGCATATGGAATAATTTCCAATACTTACATTACAGGCAACCAAAACAATCGAATCTGTAAAAACACCATTAATCCACAGGCAAATGTAATATATGCAATTGAAGTATACAGAGGAAATAACATCACAGTATGTTCAAATCATATTAATGAATGGTATAATGCTGTAAAATCCATTGGTGTGGCATTTGCATTTACCAACAACAGTAAAATAATCAATAACTTTATAAGAGTAGACGGTACAACAGGAACTACTCATTCATTCTATGAAGAAATAGCCCCGGTTAATACTGGAGTAATATTAACAAACCAATCAAATAATAATTTGATTCAGGGGAATGACATTCGAGTTACCGCTATGGGTGATGCTGCTGCCAGAAGTGTAAATATTACAAATGACACAGGCAATACTGTAACTGATAATAGATTAGAATATCAAGTAAACGAAGGTATTAGTGTAGGTAGTGAAACTGCCCTAGTGGAATCAGGAAATACAATTTCCAATAGTGTAACTCCAGTATTATACCCTTGTGATTGTGGATGTATGAGTACTGAAAACCAGAATATGGGAATCACTGAATTCAAAAGAATATCAGTCAAAAAATCATTGAAAAAAGATTTGCCTGATAATTTACCTGATGATGTGACGATAATTGATGACAGTAATATAAGCACATATGCAATGGTTATGGATTGGAATCCAGTAATCAGTTTTTATAGTGCTAATGCAATAAGAAATAAAAAAATAATTTTTAATATAAGTATGGATAAAAACATAAGTTTTACGGGACTTTCTTCAGCCAACTGTACAATATTAGGTGACTATTCAAATGTTAGTAGAACAATAACCATTGGTGGTGCAAATATAGATAATTTTTATGGGCCTAAAGTTACACTCCTGCAAGTGTACAATTTGACAAATTCAGTAATTGGAAGTGTAGCTAATTTCTATGGTAGAAATAATATTGCTGAAAATAATACAATTATCAATAATAATCTAGGTACTTCTTTAGCAATTAATTCTTATGACGTTAACACAAAGAATAATTATATAGTACGTATTAATGGAAATACAGTGCAATTTTCAAAAGGCCTTCGAATTAATGGAGACAATAATACACCAACTTATGATGATGGATATGCATTGAATAATAGTAACTATGATACATATTTTGACGAAACAAATACCTTAAAAAGTGAATATGCAGATTCTGTTTTATTTGCAACTGAAACAATTACAAAACCAGTAATTATTAACAGTAAAGTAACTTTATCCGCTTTACGTGATGTTGGTGGATTTTATAGTGTAACATTTATTGAAGGATCAGATTATTCACTAGTAGAAGATGCAACAATCAATAAGCTTACATTAAATGGTGTTAATAAAGTCAATGTTAATCACAATACATTACTTGCAGATGATAGCAGTATAGAACTTATCGGATCAACAGATTGTAACATTACAAACAACATAATCAACACAAAACTTACCAATACAATAACATTAGACGATGATTCATTCAATAATATCATTGAAAATAATGAGTTATATGCTAGTAGTTACAAGGGAGATAAAAGTGTTAGTGCTGACAGAGAATCCAATACAGTTCAATCAAACATCCCTATACCAGTACCAGTATTAAAAGTTAATACATGCGAATTTACTGTTGGAAGTACTGCCACTATTAGTGCTAGCATCACACTTGATGATGAAGTAGCAACAACTATTAATAAAGGAAAAGTAGTATTTAAAGTAAATGGTAAAACCTTGAAAGATGCTGATAATAAAGTAATCTACGCAAAAGTGGTAGATGGAACTGCAACAATCGAAAACTTTGAAATTCCACAGAGCTGGTCTAAAAACGGTACAACAATTACAGCAACATATAGTGGTTCAACCCAATGTGAAAAACTAACAAGTGATGCAACAGAAATCACCACAACATCAACAGAACCAATAATTTCTACAGAAGACATAACTACAACAGCAAACTCACAAATCACACTCACAGCTACAATAAACGATGGTAACAAACCAATAAATACTGGAAAAGTAGTATTTAAAATCAATGGTAAAACAGTTAAAGATGAAAACGGCAAAGTAATCTATGCTAAAGTAACCAATGGAATAGCAAGCATACCTAACTATACACTACCAGAAACATTTAAAACAGGAACATACACAATCACAGCAACATTCACAGCACCCAACTATGAAAAACTCCAAACAAATAGTACTCTAACAGTCACATCTTAAACAATCAATTGTTAAGGAGGATATAATTATAACCTCCACTATACTTTTTTTATAATAAACAACCAATTAAACTAAGTTTACTTAAATAGAACGAAGGGGGTTAATCCATAATGAATAGCAAGAAAATAATACTATTTTTAATTATATGTATTATTGGAGTAAGCATGGTTAGTGCAACAGATGATAATACCACATTTGAAGATAAGAATAATTTTATTGATGATTCAACAAGTAATGATATTATTGAAAATTACAATATTGAAAGTAACACAAATACAAATAATATCCAAAATACAGAATCAATAGAAAAAAAAGACAAAAGTATTAAAAAAGATTCCAATCCTAAAACAATAATATTAAACAGTACCACTTTCCATGAATACATTACAAATGAACGATTTAACGACAAAGTAAATAACGGTGATACAATAGACATCCAAGGAATTCTTGATGGAAACTTCACCATTAAAATCAACAAAGCATTAAATATCATCTCCTCGACCCATGATGGATTCATCAATATTGAAAGATATAGCGAAAGTTTTGGCGGTACTTTTAATGAGTTTGACATATTAACAGAGGGATCAGGAACAAACATTAGTGATATCCGACTTCATAATGCACATATCCTACTCATCAATACCCATAACATCACGATAAATAATCTAACCGCTTCATGTGATATGAGTGTTGGTATGGGAAGTGGTATGATATCTATACGTGAAGGTTCAAGTCATGTGACAATAACCAACAGTTACTTTGAAACAAGCAGCAACGGAGGACATAGTAATGTAGTTTATTGTTTTGCACGTGATTGCCTATTTGAAAATAATACCGTTATAGGTCATGGAAATGTAGGAAATATACTTTATCTTACTACTTATGGTGGTGTTGATGCTAGTGGTGAGATAAACGAGACCTATGGAAACATTAATATTACTGTTAGAAATAATATTATAGACGGAATGGATGTGGATCCACAGTCCCCAATCTGTGTAGGACTTGTCTATGAAGGAGCAAACCATACATTTAAAAATAATTCCATTTTAAGAGGATCTAGAACAACCATGATTCAACACAACGATTATGGAACAAATGTATATAATATTACCTTTGAAAACAATTACATACCATTTACTGGAAGAGATTATATAACAGATAACAATTTTAACAGTTATGGTACTCTTGACTCTGAAGGAGTATATACATTAGCTAATGACACTTCCAATAAAGCATTCATCATCAATGCAACTAACATTTCTACTGTAATAAACAATTACGGTTCTAGAATCTATGCATTAAGCTCCAATATACAAACCTACATCACAAATTATATTGATAATGAAACATATAAAATAGATAATTTATATGCTCCAAATACTACTGTAATTATAAATCGTCCACTTAACATTACAAATTCCATTGTAAAACAATTGAAGGTAAACACATCTGCAAACATTACAAACAACATTATTATAAACCAATTGAACAATACTATAATTTCAAACAATCAAATAAACAGTACAGTAATAAAAGACAATTATTTACTCTCTTATAATAAAAAAAATATTACTTATGGTGATGACACAATAAGCTTTAAAAATGGTACTGTAATAAATAACGGGCCAAACCTAAATGGAGTCCATCATTTGACAAATGAAAACTATAATGAATTATTCAATGAGAATTATACATTAAAAGAAGGTATAAATGGTACAATAATAGCCTTGGATAATCTTACAAATCCAGTTATAATAAATAAAGCAGTTATATTAAAAACTGCCCCAAACATAAATACCAATTTCTCCATTGTCAACAGATTACATGGACATCCTGGAAAAAATCCAGTTGAAGACTTCCTTGGACGATATATTTACTGCCATACATATGACGCTCAATATTATACAATAAATGGACCAATATACTCATATTCAAACATAACCTTCGTTAATGGATCAGAAAAATCCAATGTTACTAATATCATAGCCCAAAACATACAGATAAATACAAACAACATCACAATAGAAAACTCATCATTATACGGAAAAATAACTACAAATAACTCCAACAATAGCAACTTAATAAATAATGTGTTATTCGGTAACAATTCTTCCATTAACATTATAAACTCAAATAACAATAGATTGAAAAAGAATATAATAAACAATAATGAAGAATACACAATAATAGTGGACGAAACATCCACAAATAACATCATCACAGACAATGACCTGATAACAGGTACATCTAAGGGAGATTTCTCAATTCATTATACAAATAGCAATACTGTCAAAGATAACTTACCTCTAACAGAAGTCAATATATCCATTAAAACAAATTCAACAAGAGTCATGTATATAACCAACTCCAGTAATTCAAATCAACAACTTGAATATGATGTTATTTCACCAGGAAAAACATATGAAATACGAGCGAATGTTACATCAAATGAAGGAGTCACCCCAAAAGGACATGTATTAATATTATTCAACGGTACACAAATAGGCAAATATGAGTTAGAAAATGGAACTGCCAAAACAAACATGACAGTTACAGATTTGAATCAGGGATATCTAAGAGCATGGTATCTTCCAGAGGATAACTTATATGAAATGACATCAACAACAAAATTTATAAAAAACATGCGTTTAAATACGAACACGACAATCACTGCGAATACTACGAAAATCGGAGAGAAAATTACTGTATATGCAACTGTTATGGATGAATACAATGAAGCAGTACCCCATGGCACATTAAAATTCATAGTAAATAATGTTGAATATAATTCTACAATAACAAATGGAACTGCAACATTTACTGCAATAACCAATGAAAGCTGGAATAATGGAATCCGTGCAAAATATTATCAATCTGCAGGATATAATGAATCAACAAGTAACATTATTAAACTAGAAAAAGGTGATGTGTTATTCTATATTAAGCAGAAAATAGAAGGAGAAAACCTTAAAATATCAGTAAATGTAACTGATATTGGAAATATACCTGTTTCAACCGGATATGTGAGATTTAAAATCAACAAAACCACTAATGTTCCGATAAATAATGGAAACGCCGAATATGAAATAGCTTTAGCTAACATAACTGAAGGACAAGAAATGTCTATAACATTCACAAGTAACCCTGCATTCAACACAAAAACAGAAAATATAACATTGTCACTCGATCCACCGACAATTACACAAATACAAATAGAAGACATAGTAGGAAAAATAAACCAGCCCACAGTTATAACAGCCACGGTAACTGCTGAAGATGGTATAACAGTCAATGAAGGAAGTGTTACATTCACAACAACGGACTACACAGAAACTGTAAACATCATAGAAGGAGTAGCCCAAACCACACACACATTCACACAAAGCCTGATAGATACACTGCAAGCAATATACATTCCGATCACATCCAACTACTATGAATGCACCAATACATGCACCATCATCATAAGCAAAGATCCTGAAAATGTGACAATCAACTTAAATGCAATCACCGGAAGAATAAACGAGGAAGTCACCCTAACAGCCACAGTTATGACAACAGACAATATGCAAGTAAGCTATGGAAATGTAACATTTACCACAATAAACTTCAATGAAACCGTTAATATCATAGATGGAACTGCAACAACTACCCACATATTTACAGATGAAATGGATGAGCTGTTAACAGCCACGTTCATTCCAGCAAACCCAGATGACTACAACCCATCAAGCAATACAACAACTATAACAATAAAAGGCATTGAATATTCATTAAAGGTAGACACGACAACATTCACATTACTAGAGCCAAACAACATAACAGCAAGCATATATTATGGGGATAACCTGGCAAGAAACATAAGCAAGGGAAAAGTCACATTCAAGGTAAACGGCAAGACCCTAAAAGACTCAAACGGAAAGGTAATCTATGTCAAGATAGTAAACGGTACAGCCACGATAGAAAATTACATGATATCCGATACTTGGAATAAGCAGACAACTATACAAGCAGTATATTCTGGCTCAGTCGATGTAGAATCACTAAAATCAGAGAAGGAAAATATCACAATAACAAAAGCAGCACCTACAATCACACTTAGTGACGTTACAGCAACACAAGGTCAATCTATAGAGATAAACATGCAAGTAACACTATTGCAAAATCCGGTAAACACTGGAAAATTAATAATCAAAATCAATGGCAAAACAATCAAAGATGCCAACGGTAAAGTAATATTTGCAACAGTAACTAATGGAATGGCAACAATACTTTACACCATACCTGAGTCCATGAAGGCTAAAGATTATCCATTAACAGCAATATTCACATCAACCGATTATGAAAGAGCAGAAGCCACAAAAACACTGACTGTTTTAAGGGATTGAATAATAAAGATTGGAAAGAGTATTTATCCACTCTTTCTATCACTTTTTATATAATTAACCATTCTTATTTTTGAAGGGAATCAGATCCATCTGACATCTTCACATTCTATTTCATAATTATCGGACAACGCGGGAGTGTAGTATATCCCGTTTTGTTTTTGTTTGAATGTGTTTGTTATGCTGCGTCTTGTGTAATAGTTTATTCTTGAGGATATGATGTATTTCTCGTTGTATGTTAGTTTTGTATTTGAATGAGCGTATATCTCCAATATTAACCTTTTTTCACCGTTTTCTCGTAGGGTTATGTTTATTATATCTATATCGGTTGGATGCAGGAGTCTTGGATAGTCGCTTTGATAGTAATTGAATGTATCGTTGTAGTATGTTGCATATGCATTCTTGTCGGCTCCTTCCTGTGCTCCCATTCTTGCACTGTCGATTATGATATTCTTTTCATTTTCATCCAGCAAGGTGCCGGCTATGAATATTAACATGACTATTATTATCGTTGAAAATAGAATATATTCTAGTGAGATTTGTCCTTTATTATTCATAATAATCTACCTGAAAATTATAAGATAATCAGAGTTATTTTTAATATTTATCCATAGATACATATTACTCCATTATTATTAGTAAAAGTATATGTATCACCGGGTGTTAAAATTATATTTTTACTTTTTTTGCCGTTGAATGTGATATTATTTGGAATGTATTCATCCTTTGTTATTTGATAATGGGAGTTAACATAGACTCCCGAAGAGTTTATCTGCATGATGTAACTTTCATTGTTAATATGTTCGGGCAGACGGTAATTCTCTGAATAGGAGTTTCCCTTAAAGTAAACTTCATTTATTATATTGCTTACCCGCATTGTTTGTTCTTTTGCCTCTTGTCTTGTATGTGTTTCTGATATTGAATCAAATTCAGTGCTCGCTATTGAGATTACACTTGAAAATATTATAATAAAAAGCATAAATGTTAACAATAATTCCAAACTTACATTAGCTTCATTATTCATATATCTAAATTTATTCCTTTTATGATATATACTTTTTAATGATAAATAATATATATAAAAAATTATATAGTATAATTATATTTTTATTATACAATGTTTAAGAGGTAAGAAAGAATATTATGAAAAGAAACAACAAAGAGATATTGATAAAAATCAATAAAACAACGGACATAAACGAAGTAGATAATCTAATCTACACAGTACAGGACAAAATAGACCAAATAGATAAAAACTACTATCTGAAAGAATCAGAAAGCCCATTCATATACTTTTTGGAATATCCAAACCCCAATGAATTAATTAAAAAGATAAAAATAAGTGATGAACTAAACCCGTTACTGGAAATCATACCGGTTACATGTGTAATAAGTAATTCAAACTATGTACTATCAACAATCCTAAAGAAAATAAGACATAAAATCACATACAACGATACATTTAACATAACCTGCCACAATGACTATCCCTACCCGACAGACAAGAAAACAGAGACAGAACTAACAGAACAAATAAAAAACATTACAAAAATAGAGGAAAACAATACATGTCCCAACTGGGACATTAACCTATATATTATCGGAGAAATAACCGGAATAAACATAAAAAGAAAATACTATAACCAAATGTAGATTAATAACGTTACGTTTGTAACCTCCTATTAATCATTTTCTTTTTAAAATCAAAAGAATATCCAACTTCTAATATGTGAAAAAACAAGCAATCATCTGTTTTGATGTTAAATAATTAGTCAGTACCCTCCGTATTATCCGTCAAGAATTATTTTTTCAAACAAGCCCATTGACAGGACATAACCTTCAAGACAAAGAAGTGTTAGATGCCACTATAAAAATAGCTTTAAAGACCAGATAAATTAACCCAATATTCTATGTAAATTATCCTCAAGTGCCAGAATCTGGTCACGACTGGACAAATTAGGATCAATATTCAATATATCATGTATCCTATAGTCATTTATTGACTCAAATCCCATAGCATTAACATAACCATTTAATTTTTCCCTAAGATTAACATCCTCGATGCTTTCAGGATCAAGTCCTATATAGCGGGGAAGCTTACTGGATGATGGAAATACGCTTACACCCCTGATTTTTTCACGGGTGCTTCGTCTTCTGTTGACTATCGTATCATAATCATCATTCAACTCGGGATCAATATATGGAACGCCGACATCACTCAAGGCTATTACCTTCTCGTCGCTGAATGATAATGGCGTTGTTATCATATCCTGACTTAATGAAGCTATGGTTCCACCACTTCTATGAAAACTAGGACCTTCGCCCAAGTGATAACCCGCATGAACCAATGCACTTCTAACCGGACTGGCCGCGGTATAGGTCAATATCAGAGAATACTCTTCCAAAAATTGTTTAATCCTGGAAAAGAAATCAACAGTATACAATTCAGGACTTTTTGATGGACTATAAGGATCCAAGAAAACAGCATCATATTTGCCGTGAGCCTCATTTTTAATAAATTCCCTTGCATCACACACATGGATATTGATATGAATATTTGAAGGAACTGTACTTAAGACCTTGTTAAACTGCAGATAACCCTTGTCAATCAGATAGGTTTCCACTTCCTTTTTTACATAACTGTAGGCTTTTGATACATCAGGAATAAACAGTATGGTGGCTAACGTTTCTATTGATGATTCGACCATGTCAATTTCAATTTCAACATCTTCATCCTTAAGGTAAGTCAACAATGCTGTTGTATTGTATCCTATGCCACTGCAAATATCCAAGACTCTGATTGACTTTTTGTGCTGGGCAATCTCCAATAAGTTAGATGGTTTGACAAACTTCTCATATGACTCTGAAAAGGCACCATATTTGCTATGTAATGTTTCTGAATCTCCTGATTCCCTTTTGTCTGATGATAATGTGAAAGATCCGTCATCGGTACGGATGAAAAATCCTGCAATTTCATCATGATATAATTCACGAGCATCCTTATGTCCATCCTGCTCCAATTGGAATAACTCATGAATAAGTAATTTATTCTGTTGTAATAATTCTAGTCTTGAATGTGTATCATCATCAATCATGGTGTCCACCATTAAAATTTAACATAAGTAAATATATCTCGTACAAAGTATATATTATTTTAAAGAAAATACAAATAAAAAAAATTTTCATATGTTATGACCAAATAATGGAAAATACCCAATTAAAAGTAAAACGGATATCGAATAAGAGCAACAAAAGGTAAAATTACATTAAAATAATATGATATGACACGTCGAATAATATTAATTTCCCGTTAAATTAATATTTTGCCATTTTCAACAAAACAAAAAATACTCTTAAAATTAATATATTACATTTGATAAATTAAAGTAATAGGTGATATGATGAATAAAAGAAAGATTTCAATTATAGCTGCAATCGTTATTCTTGCAATTGTCGCATATTTTGGAGTAACACAATACCAATCATATCAGGAAGAGGTATTGACTGAAAGCTTTAATAAAAACCTGCAGAACGCCAGTGCCATTGAAGCCAATCTAATCAGTTCAACTGAAAAATTCAACAACAGGCCAAGTACTGATGTGGATGAACTAATGAATACTATAAACAATGATATGTCACCAAAATATGCTGAAGAATTGAATGTATTAAACAAGACTTATGAATCAACAAACAATGATACGAAAAAACAATATATAAATTTACAAATGAAAAGAATAGAATTAAGCTCAAAAAATTTAAATGGTACAGTTACAACATTAAATGCTATATCACAACTTTATAAAGGTGAAAAATCACAAGAAGATGCACAGACAGCAATAAACAATGCAAATAAAGACATAACCGACAGTTCCAATGAATTAAATAGCGTATTAACAGACATCAAAACATTGTTAAAACAGAATCCGGACTTTGACCAAAGCCTCAGAGGATTGCATCTTGAAAAATCATTCTATGGAGAAACACAGCAACAACCACAAAACATTACAAATACAACTAATACGACGAATACCACAAACAATACACAATAATTCTTAACCCCCATCACTTTTTTAGATAAAAATAATTTTTTAGAAAAATAACTAAAAACATATTATAATGTTAGAATATACTATTATACATAGTAAATAAAATAAACTTAATAAAAGATAATCGACAATTATAGTTAAATGAATTAAATAGGATGTTTAAAAAATGAAAACATTTAACATGTACGTTAAAACACTTATACCGAACGAAAAAGGAAAGATATTGCTAGTTAAAGAAAAAAGGATGGATGAAAGACCTAGATGGGACTTGCCCGGAGTAGCACTTACAGAAGATGAAAGTTTTGATGAAGCCGTTACAAAAGGTATTCAAAAAGAGATAGGCTACTATGTTTATCCGGGTAAAATCGTAGGAGTAAAGGATTTCGTAACACATGATGAAAAGGAAATAAATGTCATAATGGATGCAAACATATTGAATGGCGATATTCTCCTAAATGATCATTACGAAAAATACTCATGGGTTAGCATGGAGAGAATCACGGAATATCCATTAGTGCCATGGTTTAACGAGTATATGAAAAGAAATAAAAGACCATTCGAAGATGTTGAGTATGAAATAGAACAAATCAATCAACGCCAACACAAACGTAGAGAGTTAATCCAGGAAGACATCGTTTCAAGCAGAAGTGATGACAGCATATATAAAATTGAGGATAAGGAAGTTGGTGAAAGCGTAAAGAATTCATTTGGTTTACTCAAGGACACAATTATCAGAACATTCCATCCAAAACAGGCCAATGTTCGCCGTACACAGCCTAAGGAAAACGTCATCTATCAAACAACAACCAGCAGTGAAAACGACATCATACCAGAAACAAGCAGTGAAAACGACATCATACCAGAAAGACACGATGATGATGAAATAACAACAATTTCCACCGAAAAACCAAAAATCAGGAAGATAAGAGAAAACAACAGGCCTTATATCAGAAAAGTTAAAGAATCAACGGAAAAAATTAGTTTCAATACCAACAGAAAGGCATCCAATTGGAAGGAAAAGTTAAACAACATTAATAAAACCCCTTCCAATAATGAAAGAAGACCTGCTCCTAAACCAAGAAGAAGACAGTAGAAAGGTAAACATTTAAACATCCACCTTATCCTTTTTTTAAATGAATGATAACAGATAATATATCACATTTTTAATTATTTCAACACCTATGTATCCTACCGATGCGAAATAACCCATTGTAAATATACTTGCGATATAACCCAATATCAGCAGATAACTGTCATCCTCCAGACAACTTACCGACAAAAGCAATATGGATACCGCCGGGATAAAATCCGTAAATGGTATTGGCAGTGGTAAAAACAACAATAACGCCAGCACTATGATAATCAATGAGTTTAATTTATTTAGTATCCTGTTTTTTGTCAGATCACCCCGTGGCTTGGATATCTTTTCTATATAACTCATTGCCTTATAGAGTACCTCAAAGAGCTTATTCATTGACTCCTCGGACAACGTGTACTCGGATACCATCTTGGGCAAAACCAGTTTCTTATTAAACAGTACAGATAATTCAAGCAGTATAATCAAGATTCCAAAGGGTGTGCTGCTACCTGGAATAGAAACAGGGATTAAAAATGGAGCTATCAATATGATGACCATGATATGAATACCATCGGCCAGCAGTATATCAAGCAGTTCCTTAACTGACACGTCTCCCATATCAACGGAGTCCTTAATAACATCAATCTTCTTAGATGTTGCCAGGATACTGTTTTTAAAATCAAAATCATATTCCAAGAGAATGCACCTTCAACGATTTTATTATTTTGTGAGTGATTATTAGCCTAATAACTTAGTTTATTATTATATTGTTTTTTTTTTCATTTGTTATATTTTTGAGTTAATTATTTCATCAATGTCTATCTCATCAATTGTTGGTATTGCCTCCGTAGCACCGGTCTTTGTTGTTGAAGCTGCGGCAATGTAACTGCCGATGACCGCGGATTGCTTAAGAGTGTAGTTGTTTATGATTCCATATAAGAATCCTGCATTGTATGCATCTCCGGCACCAGTGGTGTCAACGGTATCGACGTTGAATATTCCAACATGATACTCCTCATCATCCTTTTTAATAAATGAGCCATTGGTTGACCGTTTAACTACAAGTATATCCACTTTGGATGATACTTCCTCTACTGCCCTGTCAAAGTCATTTAATCCCGTTGCTATCAGCAGTTCATTCTCGTTGATTAACAGAATATCCGTTAAGTCTATGAGCCTATCCATAAATTTCTTTCCACGATTTACATAGAGCATCCCCGGATCGAATGATACTGTGACATCGGAGGATAATTCCTCCAACAGTTCAAACTGGGTGTCTATGGAGGGATCATCAGGATTTAATCCTACAAATGACGTTAAATGTAATATTTTGGTATCGTTGATGTATCGGCGATTTATATCTTCATTGAAGATTTTATCATTTACCTTTGGTGTTACATATAACTTACGATTTCCCTCATTATCAATAAAGCCTATTACCTCTCCTGTTTCATCATTTTCATCAATGATTAAATGGGCGGTATCGACATTATTCTCTTCCAGGTAATCCTTCATCATCATCCCATTGGAGTCCTTGCCTATCTTTCCGATGTATCCTGCATTTAATCCCATTTTACTGGTTGCTATAATGGTGTTTGATGCTGATCCACCACATGTTTTTGCTTCCTCATAAATGAATGTTTCACCATCCTCAGATGCAAATTCATTCACCTTACACAAACGGTCAACATTCAATGCTCCCCATCCTATTATATCAAAAGTCATGTTATTACCTACAAAGCATTAAATATAATTATTCCAGCATTTTTTTCAAGTAGAACTTGTATTTACCAAGATTTCCCCCATAATTACCTGCAGATACCTTAAGAACACCTTCAACACCGTTTAATGCATTTATACCTTCTATCAGTGAATTTTTAGCATCCTCCAGTGTCAGTGCATTTATAACTATTTCCGGAATGTAATTTACGCCGTCTTCCACCTTGGACTCATCACCTATTTTTTCCTTAAGTGATGGGCAATATGGATGATTTGTTGTAGGACCTATTTCAGGATAATTTGTTTCAACCTTTGAACCGGCAGAGCAGATATCAAATGGAGTACATATTCCATCAACTTCTGCAAGTGCATCCAATGACTTGTAACCGGCTTCAAGTACAGCTTCTTTGCTGCTGCAGTAATACCAGAAATTAACTCCCATTATTCCTTCCATACATCCAAGCTTTTGTTCAATATAAAAGTCAGGTACACATATGGGTACTCTTATCATGGTACGACCATATATTTCCTCTGTCCATTCATATCCATCTCCGCAGTGGCCTACATGTTCGGTTGTATCTATATAATCAAATGGGTCTATTGATGCATCGAATATCTTAACAAATGGCTTAACCAGTATGTCCTGTCTTATTCTGAAGGACAATTCCTTATCGAATTTTGCCAGGTCCTTGGTGTTATACCAGAACTGTATTAACACCCCCGGCCTGTTATCCGGTGTCTGATCGGGTGATAAAAATTTTTCAACCCCTGACTCTGTTCTTCCTATAACCGTTCCGGGTGTTGCACATGCATCATATGCTATCTTTTCTATTGTCTTGTCATCTTCTGCCGTTACAATCATCCTTACACAGGTACCAATAAATGCTTCACAATATGTATCTTCTATATCAAAATCCATAATATCAACTCCTATCCTAAATCTCCAATGTTTTTGCCCCGTATTTTATTACGGGTTATTTTTACCTTGTCATTTAATTTGTCCACATTTTCATCATCAATTATATCTATTGATGCTTTGGTAAGTAGTAATTCCTGGGTGATACTTTCATCAATGGAATAGTCCAGCAATGCTTCCAAGGGATTTTCGTTATATTCATGAATAAAATCATATACCCCGGCGGTCGCCTTGTTATTGAATACATCGGCGATGACTGCCAGTATAAGATTATTTTCTGATGCTATGCTGATTGACGCCGATTTGATTGAATGAATATTGCCGTTGAATGATATGCTTACTCCACCGTTATCCCGGGCATAGGATAATGCTTCCTTGTCAGTTATGCTGTCACCGCTGTACATCAGATTTTCAGCTTTATAATCGTTTTTTTCAATTATGTCAATTATTGCCTCATATTTACCTATTCCACCAATAGGCTTGACGGATTCTATCAGTGAATTAATCTTCATATTACCTATCACATTTGAAAAGAGATTATCGATATTTTCAAAGCTTGAGTCAAACAATATGTTTTCACGCATCTCAAGCAGTTTATCCGCTTCTTCTGTGGATAATACATATTCATCCATCTTTAATATTGTAGAGTAGGCATTCTCATAATTGAATCCTGTCTTGTCACTTAAAGCCTTTATATACTGGTTATAACTGGTACTTACAATATAAAAGGGCATGATGTTCTGAACATAACTTATCATGGAGTATGCTCCGTCAATCATGTTAATGTTATCCTGTGAAAATTCCACCAGGTCCTTTTCTGTTAGATTATATGCCTTGAAAAAGGGTAAAATATATTTCAATGTACTTCCGGTAAAATGAGTATCAGGATACTTTTCTGCTAGCAAATCATCATAATTACTTAAAATACTGAAAAATTCACCGCCTTCTGGTATAAAATAATCAGCTATTTCATATGCATTATCATTTATTGATAATGGTCCTTCACAATCAGTTACATAAAATTTTTCATTCATGAAAAAACTCCTCTTTATATAATCCAAAGAATTACTTCGCTATAATTATCTATATAACTAAAAACATAAATAGTAATATACATCAAATTAATGGACTTACTATGAAAAGAATAAATAAAATAATTAAGGCATTGTTACTTGTAGCCTTAATTGTTGCAATAATCTCTGTAATTTATCTGGTTGTAATACATAATCCCGGAGAGGATTATACGGAATTCTACCTTTTGGATTCCAATAACGATACGACGGATTATCCTACAAATGTTACACAGTATTCCATTGAAAAGATAATAATTGGAATAATAAACAAGGAACATAAACAAGTAAATTACACAGTCAAAGTTAAAAAGGATGGCTATTTACAAGCCGAATACAACTACACATTAGACAATAATGAAAAAATCGAAACACCCTATTATCTCAATAATGCAAATGTATTAGGAAACGATCAGTTATTAGTAGTGGAATTATATAAAGACGATATTGATGCACCATATAGAACATTGAATCTCAGATACAATGTAGTAAAATAATACAGGAAATAAAGAACATGAAGCAAAAAAAATGTATAGTTACCGGAGCAGCCGGATTTATTGGTTCACATATTGCCCAATCGCTCTTGGATGAGGGAGCAAGTAAAGTAACTATTATAGACAATATGACCACTGGAAACGTTGAAAACTTAAAAGAGTTAGATCATGACAGAATAGAGTTAATATGTGCAGACATAACAGAAACGGATTTGAACCACGTGTTTGAAGGACATGATTATGTATTTCATGAAGCGGCATTAATAAGTGTTCCCGAAAGTATTCAAAAACCGGATGAAACCAACAAAGTTAACATTGAAGGTTCTTTCAAAGTACTCAAGGCCGCATGCCAAAGCAACATCAAAAAGGTTATTTCAGCATCATCAGCCGCAGTCTACGGTGAAACAGAAGTACTGCCAAACAGTGAAGATCTTCCGTTGAATCCACTATCACCATATGCAGTATCCAAATCAGCACTGGAGTTATATTCATACACATTTAACCAGACATATAACCTTCCGACGGCATGTCTAAGATATTTCAACGTATTCGGTCCAAGACAAAACGTTGACTCTGCTTACAGCGGAGTGATTCCAAAGTTTATCATGGCACTGCTTAATGATGAAAGGCCAATAATATTCGGTGACGGAGACCAGACAAGAGACTTTATTTACGTTAAAAACATAGCGAAAGCAAATATCCAAATAGCAAAAAGTGATGTGACGGGAGTATATAACATAGCACATGGAAAACAAACAAGCATAAATAATTTACTCCACCAGATATGTGATTTGATGGGATATGACTTCAACCCAGTATATGAAAAGTCACAAGTCGGTGATATCAGACATTCCGTAGCGGATATTGCGAAAGCAGAAAATGCCTTTGGATTTAAAAGTGAACATGACTTTAAAGAAGAACTTAAAGAGACAATCGATTACTTTGTTAAAAAATTCGATGATGACAATTAAAAACACCTTTCCTTTTCTATTTTTATTTCGGGGATTAATTATATGATTTCAAGAATTACAGGTTTATTTAAAAGAAATGAGTATAAGACCATTCTCGAAAACATGCTTTCATTAACCGGCCTGCAATTTGCCAGTTATATCCTGCCACTGATAACTCTACCCTATCTGACGTGGACTTTAGGTCCGGAGTTGTTTGGACTGACACAGTATGCCATCAGCCTGATAACCTACTTCCAATTCTTTACGGATTACGGCTTTAACCTATCTGCCACAAGGGAACTTGCCATTGTAAAGGAGGATAACGAGAAGGTATCGCGGATATTTAACTCGGTAATGTTTATAAAGGTTATGTTGTGTATAATAAGCTTTATGATTACATTGCTGCTTATAACATTCATAGCAAAGTTCAATAAAGATGCCATGATATATCTATTGACGTTTGGGATGGTTATCGGTTATATCCTATTTCCTACCTGGCTGTTTCAGGGCATGGAGTATATGAAATACACGAGTATCCTGAATATAATTGGAAAGGTCATATTCACTGTACTGATATTCCTGTTGATACACCAGAAAGAAGATTACATCCTGGTGCCCATCATCAATTCATTTGGACTTATAGTTGTTGGAGCAATAGGATTATACATCGCCATTACAAAGTTTGACATCAAATTAAAAATTCCATCAAAGGAGGATATCCTATATCATCTGAAGGAAGGATGGCATGTATTCATATCTACAATAGCAATTAACATGTACACTACAACAAATACATTCCTATTAGGTCTGCTTACAAACAATACCCTGGTGGGTTATTATAGCATTGCCGAAAAGATGATACTAGCCGTCAATGGACTTTTAAATCCGATTTCACAGGCATTATATCCATTTATCAGCAGAAGTGTCAATGACGATAAAAAGACAAGCATAATCTTTATACGAAAACTGACCAAACTTATGGCGGTTGTGGGATTTATATTGAGTCTGGGATTGTTTATATTCTCAAAGATGATAGTCCTGACATTATTCGGCCCAAGTTATGCCTCATCAACAATACTGCTGCAGATAATGTCAATAATTCCTCTTGCCGTATCACTCAGTACAATATTCGGTATAGAAACCATGCTTACATTCAACTATAAAAAAGCATTTACCACCATTGTGATGCTTGGAGGATTGCTTGATATTATACTGGGAATAATACTGATATACCTGTTAAAAGAAGTGGGAATAGCAATTTCATTTACAATTACTGAAATATTCATAACAATAGCAATGTTTATATTCCTACAAAACAAAGGGATTAAAATAATAGGAAAATTAAATAGTAATAACAAGGATTAAAAATAAATATAGTGAGGTGGAAGTATTGGCATATGATTTTATTATTGTAGGTGCCGGAATTGCAGGTATAACAATGGCCGAACAAATAGCAAACATGCTTAATAAGAAGGTCCTGTTAATCGACAAGAGAGACCATATAGGTGGAAACTGCCATGACTACTATAATGATGACGGGATACTTGTACATAAATATGGACCGCACATCTTCCATACAAACAGTACAAGAGTATACAACTATCTGTCATTATACACGACATGGATTAGCTACAACCATAAGGTACTGGGCAAAATCGGGGACATTCTCGTACCGATACCATTTAACCTGATAAGTATTGACAAATGTCTTCCGGACATATCCAATCACGTTAAAAGTGCCATACTGGATGAATATGAAGTAAACCAGAAAGTGCCGATACTTGAAATGAAAAAATCAGATAACCCCTCAATTGCAAAACTGGCACATTATGTCTATGAAAATGTATTCCTACATTATACTGAGAAGATGTGGGGATTAAAACCAGAACAACTTGACGAATCCGTAACCGCCAGGGTTCCCGTGCATATATCATATGACTGCAGATACTTCCAGGACACATATCAGGGCATTCCGCGTGATGGTTATACGAAGATGTTTGCCAATATGCTATCCAATCACAACATCAACATACTATTGAATAAGGATTATCATGAAATACTTAGCATTGACTATGAAGAAAAAAAGGTATATCTATATGATGAGGAGTTTACCGGAGAAGTAATCTTTACGGGTATGATTGATGAATTCTTTGATTACAGGTATGGACCGCTGCCATATAGAGCCATGGTATTTATGGATGAAACCTCCGATAAGGAAAGATTTCAGGAAAATGCCACCATAAACTATCCCAATGACTACCATTTCACAAGAATAACGGAGTACAAATATTTAACGGGACAGGTAAGTGATAAGACCACGGTACAATTTGAATTTCCAGAACAATACGATTACAGGGATAAGGACGCCAACATACCTTCATATCCAATACCTCAAAAGAAAAATGAGGAATTATATAACAGATATAAGTTACTGGCCGATGAATTTGAACACGTCACGTTTCTTGGCAGATTAGCCGAATACAAATATATGAACATGGATGTTGTAGTTGAAAAGGCGTTGAATTTAATTTCCGATAAATTTATGGGTGAAGAATTTTGAACATTAAGAAGATTTTGAAAGACAAGGTGGAAAATGATCCGAAATCCTTCATCTCCAAGAGGATATTCCAGGCATTTAGGGTACTTCATGATTTGAACATCTACCTTATCCACTTAACCGGCAATGTACCCTCCCATAGATTCAGGGAATTCATGTACAGGCACTTGTTTAAGGTAAAGCTTCCCAAGGATTCAATCATATACTGGAAGTGCAACTTCTTCAGGCCATCAAACGTACACATAGGACATAACAGCATCATCGGAAATGATGCATTCCTTGACGGTCGCGGGGGATTATATATAGGTTCCAACGTTAACATTGCAGGTAACTTTCAGGTATATACCATGGAACATGACATTACAAGCCCCACATTTGAAAGCACATCCGGCGAGGTAATTATAGACGATTACGTTTATATAGGTACAAGAGTTATGGTCATGCCCGGAGTACATATACATGAAGGGGCCGTCATAGCATCAGGTGCCGTCGTTACAAAGGACGTTCCGGCATGGTGCTTGTACGGAGGAGTGCCTGCAAAGTACATTAAAGACAGGCCGGTTGTTAAATATACACTTAATACTAAGATAAAGGACTTGTTCAGGTAGGATTAATTATGAGTACTGTTAGAACTTTGGTAAAAAACACGGGAGTATTGTTCTTATCACAACTTGTTGGTTACGTTCTTGCATTCTTTTACACTTTATACTCCGCAAGGTATCTTGGAACAACAAACTTTGGAATAATATCATTCGCCACTGCAATATCGGGGCTTTTTGCAATATTTACTGATTTGGGATTATCCACCCTTACTATCCGTGAGGTAGCAAGAGACAAGGATAGGACCTACAAGTATATGGGTAACCATGGCAGTATAAAGCTGATACTGTCCATCATTACCATGATGATACTCGTGGCCTTTGTAAATATAGGTACATTTGATGAAACAACAAAAATGGTAGTGTATCTTGTAGGTTCATCGGTCATTATAAATGCATTCAGCGGAACGTTCACATCAATGTTCCGGGCACATGAACAGATGGAGTATCAGTCAATAGCCGACATCATTAATGCTGTCTGTATGTTTATAGGTGTATTGTACTGCGTATTTACAAAGCAGTCCGTTATAGCGGTATCCATGGTTTATCTTATATCCTCTCTTGTGATGCTGACATACAGCTTCATCATCTGTACGAGAAACTATGGCTTAATCCACTTCCAGTTTGACTTTAAATTCTGGAAGTACCTGATATACCATGCATTTCCACTGGCCATTACCAGCATATTCGCATTGATATCCTTTAAGATGAATACCATACTGCTTAATATGTTTACAGGTAGTGCCGTGGTGGGAGAGTATACCGCGGCGTTCAACCTGATGCAGGCATTGATATTCATACCGACGGTTTATTCAACCGCCGTCATGCCAATATTTTCCAAGTTCTATGTTGACAGAAAGGACCTGCTTGACTATTCATATAAGAAATCATTGAAATACCTGACGCTTCTTAGCATACCTATTGTGTTTGGTACGATGATACTCTCGGATAAGATTATAATGTTTATCTATGGGCCAAGCTATGTTAACACCATAGAAATTTTAAGGTTGATTATATGGGCATTACCTGCAATATTCTTAAGTTACATCCTCGGTATCAGCATTGCATCAATCAATAAGCAGCATGAAACCGTAAAGGCAACATTCATATGCCTGATTTTAAGTACCGTGGGTAATTTAATATTGATTAAACTCTTTGGCGGTATTGGAGCGGCTATGATTACCGTGTTAAATGAGGTGAGCATGGTGGTCTTCTACCTTCACATAATGCACAAGTATGGATATGACGTACCGTTCAGGGATATCCTCGTAAAACCGTTTATTGCAAGTATCGTGATGAGTGTTGTGGTTTACTACCTACACATTGACTTGTTTACAAGTGTGGCTGTGGGTATAGTGGTTTATGTAGTGATGATACTGGCCCTTAAAACCTTCGGGGAAGATGATCTTAAAATAATCAAGCAACTGCTTCCGGAAAGGATTATTAAAATCTTAAAGATATGATTATATCCTATTTGACCGGGATATCAAATGGAGATAATGATTTTCATTAATATAATATAGTTTCTTACCTAAAGTTTATACCATAAAATACTCTGAAAGCCAGTTTTCATAGAAAGTCGTATTATCCACTATTTCATAAAATAACCTTTTAAATATGTCAATCAATTCATCCAATGTTTTATAATTGGAATTATATATTTTTCTTTTTATTGTTCTCCATACATCTTCTATAGGATTTAAATCAGGACAATAGGGTTCTAAAAAGATTAATTTGAGGTTTAATATGTCACATACCTTTTCTATAATTTTTGCATGATGTATTTTTGCATTGTCAAGTATTAGGTAAATAGGTTTTTCTTTAGATAATAAATCCTTTATTTCAGTGTTTTGTAAGTTATTTACTATTATTTCTCGTTGTAAATTAGCAATTTTTTGGGTGTTGTGTATATCCTCTTTTTTACAGATCTTTTGTATTTTTTCTATTGATTTTTGTTTTGAATTTTCATTATATAATTCATCATTTATTTTATTTATTAAATCCTTAGTTGATAACTGGTTTTGATGTAAATTGATTGTATATTTTCTATTTTTAAATTAGGGTTTGTTATTGCTTGTTTAATTTGTTTTATAACTTGTTTGTTGTTTGTATTCAGTGCTCTGAAGTTACAAAGTGTTTTTAAAAATGTATATGCATTATTTTTTGTATTTTCTTCCATGTATGAATTACAATTTATTCCTTGAAAGCCTACAATGTTTATTCCAAATTTTACAGGAGGTTTAATTATAATATTTTTTGTTCCTGGTTTATATAATACTCTTGATGTATTTGGTACATTTTGTGATCTTGTTTCGTCTAATATTGCGATTTTGTCTGTTTTTGCATTAATGAACTTTGTTTTTTTTAAGTTTTTCTTCTGCATTTTTTGGTCTTGTTGAATATTTTAACATTGGTTTTCCATAATTAAGGTTTAATTTTTCTCTTGTTATGATCCAAACTTGTTTATCACTGTATTCTATATCAAATTCATCTTTAATTAATTTTTTTACTCTTTTTAAGTCATAATTTTCTTCATTTCCTGTAATTTTATCATATAAATATTGTTTTTGTTCATTAGATAATAATGATTTTCTTCCACAATTAGAATATTTTGAAGTTAATCCATCAAAACCTGATTCATTATAGTCTTTTATCCATCTTTCACCGGTTTTACGAGATATATTTAAATTATCAGAAGCTTTAGATATGGTTTCACCTTTGTAAACCATTCTAATTAATAATAAATGTCTGTATATTTCATAGGAGTCTCTATACTCTTTTAATAAGTCATTCATTTCATTTAATGATAAATGATTTTTGACTTTTTTATTTTCAGTTTTCATAGAAATATATATGTTCATAAAATGGTATATACTTTTGGTAAAAAACTATATTTAAAAATAATATCCCGGGTAACGGCAGTAAAAGTTTAAATTTTTTAAAATAAGTAATAATAAAGGGATTAAAAAAATCCCAAAGAAATAATTTTTTTTGATTACAAATCAACCACAAATGTGCATGAATCATCAAATTTTGAGGTACATTCTACTTCTTCAATAAATATTTCTTTTTTAAAGTGTTCTTCTAAAATTCCCTTGAGAATACCTTTTGTAATATTACATGTAGGTAAGTTATATTGTATATTGAAACATTCCTGGCAAGTATTGTTTTTAAAGATTAACGGATCGGTACTTGATACTTTTATTTCACCGATTTTCAATTCTTCAAACTTTTCTCTTATTAACTCCAGTAATTCATCTAATGTTTCATACTTGAAAGAAGAATATAAGTGACTTCCTATTTTTTGACCTGTTGCTACTTCTAACGGTTCTAGTTGTAAACCATGAATCAATAATGTTGACTTGAATTGCTTTAACAGTTCAACATACAATTCTTCCCTAGTATTTATTTCGGATTCGAAATCTGGAGACTTATAGATTATCCTATCAGGATAAATCTCCCCTATATACTCCGCAACTACGTAGAACAGCTTACTTCTACGATCCATTGGGTGTGCTTTATAGTTTATAATACCTTCATCTATCAAACTTTTCAAATGAACAGATATAGTTGATTTAGATTTTGCAGTTGTACTGACTATTTCAGCTTCGCTGACTTGACCATCCAACATACTTAATATTTGAATCTTTATAGGACTATCTACAATTTTAATTCCTTTGCTTGTAGAATAAATTTTAATTTTTATGTCACTATAATTAGTTATAGGCATCATAATTATTTTTATGTTTAATATAACTATATAAAGTTTTTCTATAATAAAAAATAAAAAGATATCATAATTATAAAAACAATGGATAAAATTTAAAGGATATTTTACTTTATACTAAATATATAATACTTCATAAATTAAATTAATAGTAATGATAGTTTTTTTTAAAAACAAAATACTAATGATAATAAAATAATACAAAATAATAATACGTTGGATAGTTTTATTTTGTTAAAAACAATAGAATAGATAGGAGAATTTTATTACAGCATTCCACCTCGACTATTGATGTTTATCTTAAACTTGCAAAACAAAAGTAATAGCTTCAAAATAATAATCAAAATTACAATTTTAAAAAAAGAGTATCATAGATAACATTAAATAATATCCATTACAAATAAGTATAATTAATTAAAGCCTAGGAGCAACAACATGGTCTTCATATTATCCAAATTATATGGTCTAATGCCAAATTTCGTTAAAAACAATTCAAAAGTCATACACATGGTTCAAACATTCAATAACCATAACAAACTCAAGGAACTGGAAACCCATTACAAAATGCTGGATTTGATATTCAGCAGCTGTGACATCAAGGCAACCGGCGTTATGAGAGAAATACAACTTTTACTTCTGGAATTGCTCAGATTATTTGACAACATATGTAAAAAACATGACATTGACTATTGGTTAGACTATGGAACACTGCTTGGTGCAACCAGACATGGAGGCTTTGTACCATGGGACGATGATTTGGACATTGGCATGCTCAGAGAAGACTATGATAAATTCATAAGGATATTTCCAGAAGAAATAAATAAAATACCCGAAATAAAGGACAATATAATCATATCAAAACTAACAAGGCCCCATGAAAACTTCCCTGAAGATGCCAATGTGTTGGATATTTTGAATGAAGGTACGTTCATCCTCTTTTTCCAATGTGCCTATAAAAGACCTTACGTTCACTTTGACGTATTTCCAAAGGATTACATTGAAGATGAAGGATTAACTGAAAAAAGAAATGAAGTTCAGCAAAAACTGCAGGTAGAACTAAGGGATAAAATAGCAAGCGGCCAGTGGACATTCGATGAAGGACTGGAAATACAGAGCAAGAAGATGAAATTCACCAGAACTAAGACCAACCAGTTATCCGATGCAATAGATGGCCTGCACAATAACATATGCAATAGGATATATCCGGCAGATTACATATTCCCATTAGATAAGATCGAATTTGAAGGCTATGAATTTAAATCGCCAAACAACGTTGAGGATTACCTGCCATTAATCTATGGACCGGAATACATTCACATTCCCCACATAGCACTGGACCATAATACCACAAACTTCGTCAAAAGCCAATATGCCAATATGAAGGATTTGAAGGAAGACTTTGAGAAGGAAAGACTGAAACTAAAGACTATTAACGACAACTTCAAGACATAACACGATACAAGTGGGATTTTGTATCTTCAAACATTTTAAAAACATTAACTCCCGTGATTTTAGAAGTCAATCTTCTATAATACATTACATTACTTTTTTTATTTCATCATCATAGCGATACAGAATATATAAAATTTTGTAACGGCAACCTCATTGATTTAGCCAAAAAATGTATAAACGGTAATTACTCATTTATTTTGAATTTTACACGTATCTTTATAATAATATAAGTTACTGCTTTAAAATATTATAGATGCTTTAAAAGCATATATTTTAATATTAGAAAATTTAAATAAGACAAAAAAGAAATATAAATATTATATATATTTAAATAAATATAGGGGCAAATAGGAGATTTATAGAATGGACATAAATAGTGCATATGAAGGAGAAACCATATTAATTACCGGAGGAGCAGGCTGTGTTGGAAGTAATTTGACTAAAAAATTAGCCGAATATAATCCTAAGAAAATTATTGTTCTTGATAACTTATCATCATCTTATACATGGAATATTCCAAAACTGGATTGTGTTGAATTTATCAAGGGAGACATTTGTGATGATCAGGTTCTTAAATGGGTATTTAAAAGCAAACCAGATTACATATTCCATCTGGCAGCTCACTTTGCTAATCAAAACTCAGTTGATAAGCCAGAAAAAGATTTAAAGGTAAACGGTTTGGGGATATTGAAAGTATTGGAATATGCACAGTTGACCGGCGTTAAAAGATTTGTATATTCTAGCAGCGGATGTGGAGTATACGGCTTAGATTCAAAGATGCCGTTTGAAGAACATGACATCAGCATCAGCTTACACACCCCATACCAGGTTACCAAACTGCTGGGTGAATTATATACCAATTATTTCCATAACCTGTATGATTTACCGATAAGCAATGCAAGATTCTTCAACGTGTTTGGTCCTGGAGAAGTACCGGGAAAATACAGAAACGTGATACCTAACTTCATGTATTGGGCCATGAACAATCAGGCCCTTCCAATAACGGGGGACGGAACAGAAACTCGTGACTGGACATACATCGATGACATACTTCAGGGATTAACCAGACTGGGTGTTGTTGAAGGTGCAATAGGAGAATCAATCAATCTTGGTTCAGGTAAAGACCATAGGGTTATAGACATGGCCAATAAGGTAAATCAGTTATGTGGCAACGACGCCGGTATCGAATACAAACAAAGAAGAGACTGGGATGCCAAGAACAAATTGTTATCATCAATCGATAAGGCAAAAAGAATACTCAAATACAAACCGCAACATGACTTTGAAGAAGGACTGGAAAATACCCATGAATGGTTTGTAGAAAACTGGGACAACATACAAAAAAGTGCAGAATTTTAAGTAAAAAAATAAATAAGCAAATATTCTTTAAATAAATAAGGATTTAAACATATATAAAATACAACATGACATTAATGGTGATAATATGAGAATACTACTTGTACAGGAATCGGATTGGATCAAAAGAAATCCTCATCAACAACACCATTTAATGGAATTGCTTGGTAGGAGAGGTCATATCATACACGTAATTGATTATGAAATAGACTGGAATCAGCAAGAAAGCAGTGAATATAGATTTAAATCACCACGAAAAGTATTTAAAGGGTATAAGAAGGTATACAATACCGATAACATTACAGTAATCAGACCGGAATTAATCAGACTCCCTGTGCTAAACTACGTATCTGTAGTGCATTATCATAGAAAAGAAATAAAAAGAGAGATAGAAGAATTCAAGCCGGACATAATCATAGGATTTGGAATATTAAATGCAAATATAGCATCAAGACTGGCAAAAAAACATAACATTCCATTTGTATACTACTTCATAGATGTTTTATACGAATTAATTCCGGAACCTGCATTCAGAAATCTGGGAAAACAAATAACAAAAAATACGATAAAGAAATCATCCTATGTTATGACCATTAACAGAAAGTTACATGAAATAGCCATAGAACTAGGTGCAAATCCACATAAGATGAGCATTATCGGTGCCGGAATAAACCTTAAACGTTTCAACTATGAAAAGAACAATGGATTTAAGATACGCAGCTATTACCATATAGATCCAAGAGATACCGTTCTGTTCTTCATGGGATTTTTATATGAATTTGCCGGCCTTAAGGAGTTGGCAAGATATCTTGGTAAAAACAAGGAAAAATATCCACATATAAAACTACTGATTACCGGTGATGGAGATGCATATGATGAACTGAAGGCAATACGTGATGAATACTCCATGGAAAAACAATTGATACTGACTGGAAGACAAAAATACACGTTGATGCCTGATTTAATTGGTGCCAGCAATATATGTATCCTACCTGCATATAAAGATGAAATCATTATGCAAAACATCGTCCCAATCAAGTTATATGAGTACATGGCCATGAAAAAACCGGTAATAGCAACAAGACTCCCCGGATTAGTTAGTGAATTTGGAGAAAACAATGGTCTGATATACATAGACAGACCGGAAGAGGTAATTAAAGTAGTTAAAACCTTGTTAAATGATAATCAAAGTATAAACAAGATTGGATGGGCCGGATATAACTTTGTAAAGGATAACGATTGGCGCAAACTTACGGTCAAATTTGAAACAATCCTTGAAGATTTAATACTGGACATGCTGTTAAAAGAAGTATAACCTCCTCTTTAAACAATTTTTTTTAGTGATATTATGAATATATTACAGGTAATACCCTACTTCGCATTTGAACGTGGCGGTGACGTAAATGTATGCTATAACCTATCAAAACAATTGATTGACAAAGGTCACACAGTAACGATACTTACCACTACCTTTGACTACAATCCAGAGGATACTGATACTATAGAAAAATTAACGATGATTCCCGTTGAATATAAATTCAACCTGGCATTATTTATCTATTCGCCGAAGATGAACGAGTGGCTGGACAAACACATAGATGAATATGATATAATACACTTGCACGAGCTTAGATCATATCAAAACAACGTTTTAATAAAATATGCAAAAAAACACAATATCCCATATGTACTTCAGCCACATGCATCCACACCAAAACACGTTGATAAAAGGATTATAAAGGAGACATATGATCTGTTCTATGGAAACAGAATTATGCAAAACGCTTCATGTACCATTGCCGTATCTAAGGAAGAGGCATACTATGACAGACAGATGAAAGCCAGGAAAGTGGAAGTAGTATATAATGGTATGGATTTGGATGAATTTAAAACGCTTCCCGCCAAGGGATGCTTTAAACAAAAATATGATATCGACTCACCATACATACTATATCTTGGCAGAATGGATAAATTGAAGGGAATAAACCATGTGATTGAATCATTTGCCAAGCTTCCCGAAAAATATGAGGATTACAAACTAGTCATTATCGGAAAGATAACCGACTATAAAAGCAAGTTGGATGACATCATAAGCAAATACAACCTTGAAGATAAGGTGATATTCACCGGATTCATATCAGAAGACGATAAAATCATGGCCTACCATGATGCTGAGGTATTTGTTAATCCGGTAAGGTATATGGGTGGAGTTTCAATAACCGTATTTGAATCAATACTATCAGATACACCGGTTGTTGTTACAAAAGAATCAGGCGAACTGGTTGAAGAAATTGATGGTGGAATAATAGTGGATTATGGAGACATTAATCAGATATGTGGTGCCGTCACGACATTGCTGGAAGATAAGGACCTTGCAGATAAGAAAGTGGAAAAGGCTAAAGAATACATTAACTCCAATCTGAGCTGGAGCAAGGTATGCGATAAGATAATAGAAATATACAATAAGGCTATTGGAGAGGCAAAATCATGAGGATACTAGTACTATGTCATGACATTCCATCGATGAGCGTTGGTGCAACCATACCCATCCACTACATGATAAAAGAGCTATCAAAAGTGCATCAATTGGATTTAATATCATTCAACTCACATAAATATGACATCAAAGCACTGGAAGGCTACTTGAATAACTATAAAAGTATTGATATCAAGGAATACCACTCCATCAAAGACCAGCTCATATACACCACAAAAAACATGCTGTCATCAGATAATCTTAAAACAAGAAGTATTCTGAACTATTACTATGACAAGAATATGAACAGGCTGATACAGGAGAATATCCAAGACCATGACTTGATAATTGCAGACTTGCCAATGGCATTCTACGTTAAAAATGTCGATAAAAAGAAAATCGTATATGCATTTGATGCCGTAAGTGACTATAACTACCAGATGTATAAGAAATCCGACAGCCTCACATCCAGGATATACTGGTACCTGAATTATCTTAAAATCAATAACTATGAAAAATGCTATGACAAATTTGACAGATGCATAGTCGTAAACAAGAAGGATAAAAAGTTACTTGAAAAGAAATTGAATGTCCAGGTAGAAGTGGTTGCCAACGGTGTGGATACAGAGTACTTTACCAACAACAGCAGTGATGAGAACGTTAGGCTGGTATTTCTCGGTGATATGAGCACTCCCCCCAACAATGATGCAGTCAAATACTTTACGGAGGAGATATATCCACTGGTTCTAGCCGAAAATAACATTGAATTATATATTGTCGGCAGAAACCCAACAGAATACGTCAAAGGATTAAACAATGACAATATAATAGTTACCGGTTCTGTTGATGATGTCAGAGATTACCTGACAAAGAATGCCATATTCATCACGCCAATGATTTCAGGTACTGGCATTAAAAATAAGATACTTGAGGCCATGAGCATGCAGCTGGCGGTTATATCAACCAGCTGTGGCATTAGTGGAATAGATGCAATAAATGAGATTGAATACCTTTGTGCCGACAATAGCATGGACTTTAAGGATGCCATCATTAAACTATGTGATGATGCGGATTATAGACATTATCTTGCTAAAAATGCACGGATACTCGTTGAAAACAAATACTCATGGAATTCATCAGCAGAAAAAATCAATCGAATAATAGAGGAAATATTCCATTAAAAAGTAAATAAGAATAAATACATAAATATATAGTAATTATTGAAAATTATCATAAGGGAATGTGTAATATGAAAATATCAGTTGTTATACCGGCATTGAATGAAGAAGGAATTGTGGGAAAAACCATTAGAAGCATACCTGTAGATGAGTTTAAAGAAGCGGGATATGACTATGAGATAATCGTCATAAACAATGACTCCACCGATAACACGGCACAAGAGGCCAGTGATGCTGGTGCAACAGTATTTCTTGAAAAAAATCGTGGATACGGTAATGCATATATTCGTGGATTTAAGGAAGCCAGCGGCGATATCATCATCATGGGGGATGCCGATGGAACATATCCACTGGAGCAGTCCATGGACTTTGTCAATCTGATTGTCAATGAAGACTGTGACTTTGTTATCGGATCCCGTTTTGATGGGGGTATAGAAGAGGGTGCTATGCCGGCACTGCATCAGTATATTGGAAATCCTATGCTTACAAAGATGCTTAACATATTATTTAATGCAAACTACTCTGATACTCATTGTGGTATGAGGGCATTTACAAGAGATGCAATAGACAAACTTGAATTGACGGCACCCGGTATGGAATTTGCTATTGAGATGGTTATCGAGGCTTCCGAGAAGAACCTGAAAATTAGGGAAGTTCCTATTTATTATAGAAAAAGGGGTGGAGGAGAAGCTAAGCTTAGCTCATTCGGTGATGGATGGAGACACATAAAGTATATGTTAACCAGAAAATTTATGGGCAAGTAATTCTTATTCCGGGAGAATTCTTATGAAGATAGCATTTGTATACGATACTGCATTTCCATGGGTTACGGGTGGTGCAGAACGCAGAATATATGAAATAGGTACAAGACTTGCAAAGAGGGGTCATGACGTTCATGTTTACTCGCTTGGCTACTGGATGCAAAGCGATGAATATAAAGGCCAAGAAGTGATTGAATACGATAATATCACCTATCATAGTGTTGGAGAAGCCAAGAACCTGTATAATGAGAACAGTACTCGCTCCATTAAGGAGGCACTTTATTTTTCCAGAAAATTATTGTCAAAGGCCGACTTTAAGGATTTTGATATCGTTGACTGCCAGAACTTCCCATACTTTTCATGTTACACTAGCAAGATAAAGACCATGCGTAACAAGGCCAAGCTGGTAATTACATTGCATGAGGTCTGGAATGACTACTGGTATAAATATATGGGCAAAAAGGGCTTTTTCGGAAAAATAGTTGAAAAGGGAATATTCCATTTAACAGATAATTACATATGTGTATCTAAGTTGACGCAGGATAACCTAATCAAGAATCACGTCCCAGGTAATGTTAAAATCATAGCAAATGGGGTGAACATTAGAGAAATAACTTATCTTAATCCCAGCGATAATTTCAGCGATGTGCTGTATGCTGGTCGTCTGATACCTGAAAAGCATGTTGAATTACTCGTTAAGGCCATGAAGGAAGTTACAAAAGTACATCCATTTTCCAAATGTTTCATCGTTGGTGAGGGCCCATCAAGAATTACGTTGGAACGATTGGTAAGTTCATATGAACTGGAAGAAAATGTCATATTTATGGATTTTCTTGAGAATCAGGAAGATTTATATAAGTTAATGAAAAGTTCATCGGTATTTGTACTTCCATCCGAAAGGGAAGGCTTTGGAATAGTTGTTATAGAGGCCAATGCATGTGGTATTCCTGTTATTACCATGAATAATCCCATGAATGCCGCCAAGGATTTGGTGACGGCAGATAATGGATGTGTCATCAACAACAATTCGGATAATCTGGCCAAAATGATTAACTACTACATTGAAGAGGGCTTGAATAAGGACATCAGAAACAATTGCAGGCAATATGCAAGACATTTTGACTGGGATTATATCACCACCGTTACCGAAAATTATTATTCGGATATTTTGAATATATAAACTTTAAACTCCCATCCCTTTTTATATTGATATTTTGAAAATAGATAATTATATTCTTTTAAAAGACCATATTATATAATAGTAAATCATCAGGTTATAGTGTGTGATGATTAATCAGTTTTATATGAGGTTTTAATTTGAAGATAATTCAGACTCCCGTTAGATTTTATCCGTTCATCGGTGGTGTTGAAAAGTATGTTTACTACATTAGCTGTGAATTGGTTAAATATGATGATTGTGAAGTGGAAGTAATTTGTGCAAATGAAGCAAGTGATGTAGATGAAGAAGTTTATAATGATATAAAAATAAGTAGACTTCCATATACTGGAAAGATTGCCAACACAAATGTATGTTTATCTCTTCCACATCTTCTTTACAAGAAGGACTTTGATATTATTCACACACATATTCCGACTCCGTGGAGTAGTGACTGGAGCAATATTATATGCAGGATAAAAAACAAGCCCCTTGTCGTAACATACCACAATGACATTATCGGAAGCGGTGTAGCAGACCTGATAGCAAAAACATACAACAGCACGGCACTCAAATTGCTACTAAACAAGGCAGACAGGATTATCATAACGCAGGATGATTACATAAACTCCCCACACCTGCAAAACTACAAGGATAAAATCGTCACCATACCCAATGGCGTTGATACCAGCATATTCAAAGCATCCGATGAGAAAAAGGAGGAAAAGCAAATATTCTTCCTGAGTGTTCTTGATGCATTCCACAAATACAAGGGACTGGATTATCTTTTAGAATCAATAAAAGAAGTTAAAAATACAATACCCGATATAAAACTGATTGTGGGTGGAAAGGGCGAACTGCTGGATTATTACATTGAAAAAAGCAGAAAGCTCGGCATCGAGGAAAACGTTGAATTCAAAGGATATCTTACAGATGAAGAGGTAATAGATTATTTCGCAAAATCCACACTCTTTGTACTTCCATCAATATCCTCCCTTCAAGAAGGATTTGGAATAGTAGTACTTGAAGCGTTGGCATGCCAAACACCAATAATAAGTACGGATATTGTCGGAGTAGCAGATGACGTTAAAAAACGTGAATGCGGCATAATCATAGAACCAAAAAATACTCAAAAGCTAACGGAATCCATAATTAAAATTATTTCCGACAGGAATCTCCAAGAGGATATGGGAATACGTGGCAGACAATTGGTCCAGGAAAAATATGAATGGAAATCCATCGCCAAACGGATACATGATCTATACGAGGAATTACTATGAAAATCTGCATGATAAGCAACCTATATCCACCAAATGTACTGGGTGGAGCAGAGATAATCGTGGACAAGCTTGTGCGAAAGCTTGCCGATAAAAGGCATGAAGTTGTAGTCATAACCTGCAGCGTGGATGATGAGGAAAAAATTCAGAAAGAGGACAACATCACGATATATCACATAAACAAAACGAAACTATACCCCGTATACAGACAGACGGAAGCAAAGGGATACCTGAAGCCATTATGGCACCTGTTCGACTTATGGAATGGCAACTGTCAAAAGGAAATAATTGAAATACTAAAAAAAGAAAAGTGTGACATCATACATATAAATAACTTCAAGGGACTATCATTGTCCTGCTTTGAAGTAGGCAAAAAGTTAAACATACCTGTTGTATTTGAATCACATGACTTTTCACTGATATGTCCAAGGGCAAATCTGATAAGGGGAAATAACACATTATGTAAAGACAAAAACGCCATATGTACTGCATATGTGAACATTCAAAGAAAACTATTATCGGATAATGTGGATATGATGATAGCTCCATCCAATTTCATGATAGATAAATACAGGGACAATAACTTCTTCAATGACACCACCTGTATAAAAATCCCACTGGGAATAGACTTTGAAAGAAAAAAGACAATCAAGGACTATGACTTCATAGACTTTACGTACATAGGAAGTCTTGGAAAGCATAAGGGAGTGGACACCCTAATAAATGCATTTAAACAGATAGATAATGATGATATACGATTGAATCTTATCGGCAAGGGTTATGATGAGGAGGAATTCAAACAACTGGCCGGTGATGATGAAAGAATCATATTTCATGGATTTGTAGATAACAGTAATATTAAAGACTATTATAAGTTATCAAATGTCGTTATTATCCCGTCAATATGCTATGATAACTCCCCTCTGGTAATATATGAAAGCTTTACTACGGCAACGCCTGTTATAGGAAGCAATATAGGAGGAATACCTGAGCTGATTGATGATGGAGTTAACGGTTTTCTTTTTGAAGCGGGTGATGTTAATGACTTGAAAGACAAGCTATTGAAAATAATTGACAACAAGAAATCACTCACTCAACTTGAAGAAAATGCATTTGAAAGCATACCCGAAAAATCACTTGACATAATGACCGATAAAACAATTGAGGCATACAGGCAATTACTATAAGAAGTGATTGAAAGAAAATATATCATAAATCAAGATAATAATTAATAAATAGAATAGGATAAATTAATTTATAAGAAGCTTTAAAAATAAAAGGACAGGGTTGAGAATATGAAGTTTAATAATGTGTTCACATTAAATGACTGGAAATTTAATGAATTTGCAACGGTAATAATAATAATCCAGGTATTGATGTGGATTGTAGGTCTTCTATCATTAAATTCCATCCATATACCTGTATTTAATGACATAGTCACATTGCTTTATCTGGGATTTGTTCCGGGAATAATCATACTCAGAATCCTAAAATTGCATGATCTTGGAAATACGTTTACAACCCTACTGAGTGTAGGCTTGAGTATTGCATCGGTTATGCTGATTGGACTGTTCATGAATCAGGTATATCCCCATTTTCATATAGCCAAGCCAATAGAACAGATTCCCCTACTGGTAACCTTCACCATATACAATATGGGCATGTTATATCTGGCATATGTTAAAGACAAGGAATATCATATAGAAAGCTCATCCAAGCTAGGCTTTGAGATAATATCATCCAATCAATTCATATTCCTATGCTTATTGCCGCTTATAGCCATAATAGGAGCATATACCTACCAGTATTATTCAAACAACAACATTCAAATATTACTGCTTTTGATTATATGCGGCGTTGTTCTTGCAATGGTGGGAGGATATCTTAAAAAAGAATATTATCACTTTGCAATCTTCAGCATAGCATTGTCCATCCTATACTATAGCGTTATGATATCAAACCACATATGGGGTTATGACATCTTCTTTGAATACCAGTTTGCAACATATGTCATCAAAAACGGAATATGGGATCACACCTGGCCTCACGCATATAACGCTATGCTTAGTGTGGTGATGTATGCACCGATATACAGCAAACTGTCGGGCATGACATTGACATGGGTGTTAAAGTTCATTTATCCGTTCCTGTTTTCACTGATAAGTATTGGATTGTACAAGATATTTGAAAAACATACCGGTCCAAAGATGGCATTTCTTGCGGCATTCTTCTTTGTGGCATATAATGGATTCAGTTATGGCTGGATGGTACAGATGGCCAGACAGCAGATAGCCGAAATATTCCTGGTACTATTGGTATGGTTAATGATTGACCGTCAGATACCGCAGAAAAAACGTAAGCTTCTGTATCTGATATTTGGTGTGGGATTGATTCTATCACATTACAGTGTAACATACCTGTTCATGTTCACACTTCTTGCCACAATAGTCTCATTAACGCTGATATCCGGTGGATTCGGCAATATCCTGAATAATATCTTGCTTAAGTTTGGTGTTGATAACAAATACTTCGGAGATTACCTGAAGATTGAAGACCAGACAATCAGCCTGCCGCTGTCGATATTCTTCATTGCATTTATCCTCGTGTATTATTCACTGACGGCAGACAGCAAGCCAATTGGATCACTGTTTGATGCTCTTCGTATAGTGGGTAAGAATGTTCAAACGATTGTGCTCGGAGGCCGTATAAGTCCAGTTATATTATTGGCGGCACTTGGAGTATTGTTGATATTGGCCGTTGTATTATACAAGGCGTATAAGCGATTTTCCAGGGACGTTGATGTGGAAGAGGTTAAGACATACCCCTTTATCAAGAATATCGTGACAAAAATCAAACACTTGAGTCTGAAAAGAAAACAGGCCATAATTGTCATTATTCCTATAATAGCCTTTTTAAGGATTTGGTGGCCATTTTCATTTATGACTATTGTTAGCATTAACGCTCAAAGGGTAATTCTTCTGTCGGTGGCCTTCATATTGATAGGATTCATAATGAACCTTCTTAACAGGAGATATTTCCACTTTACAACTGAATATAATGCATTTGCAATATTTAATATGATTATACTTGGTTGTGGATTGTTTATACCAGCCTTCGAGGGACAATTAAGTCTTCAAAGAATATATGAGGTGACATTTGTAGTGCTTTCACCATTCTGTATTATTGGTATGTATTACATATTCACATCGGCGGTGGCATTGGTTAAAAACGTTCACCTGAGCAAAAACATCAGGATATCATTCTGGGCTATGGGTATCTTTTTGGTGTTGTTTTTCATATTAAACACCGGATTGATTGACCTGTATGCCGGTCAGACTTCAACGTTGCCGCTGGATAATTCGATTGACGCACCGATATTCAGTCAGGGTGAATATGCAGGTGTTGCATGGTTTAACGAAAATAGACATGATAACCACACCGTCTATTCGGATGCGTTCAGTAACATATTACTGTACTGGCTAAACGATATACGAACATGTAATCCACATAACATGTCGGAGATGGCTCCCGGTACATACATGTTCCTGCGGGGCTATAACATAGGCCATGACACCTTCCTGTATGGAAATGGAATATATATCCCTACAAAGGAGGGCACCAACAAGTCCAGTAAAATCTATGATAACGGTGACAGTCAGATATATAAGCGTGTACTTGAATAAAAATATAAATTGAATTGAAGATGCAAATGGAGATTGATGGAGGTTTAACTGTGACCAAGATATTATTCATACATAACACTCTCATGTGGTATCGTATGGAATTTTTCAAACTGGTAAATGAAAGATATGACCTGGAATTGGTCTTCAGCCATATGCAGGTAATAAAAGACATCTATGATGGAAGTGCCGACAGCAATATCCGGTCACTTGAGGATGTGAATGTTGAAATTCTTGATAACAGACATGGATTTGCCAGGGGATTAATCTCCAAACTCTTTGGCGACTATGATGTGGTTATCGGTGGAAGCTGGGATTCTGTGCAAGAGCTGGTTGAAAGCCTGTTTATTCTCATCATAGCAAAGCTCAGGCGTAAAAAGTTTATAATATGGAGGGAGGACTGGGATTGGCCAAGAAACTCCTCCATTAAACAGAAGGTTCTTGACGTGTTTATCAGGTTACTGACAAAAAGTGCCGATGCAATACTTGTTCCGGGTAGCCTTCACAGGGAGTACTTTGAAAAATTCACGGATGAAGACAGGATATATATAATGCCGAATGTCAGCAATATCTCATCGGACATCAAGAAAATCGACAAAAAGGACAACAGGCAGATACTCTATGTCGGCCGTTTAATCAAACGTAAGGGAGTAATCTATCTTATAAAGGCATTCGACTTACTCAAAGAAAAAATAGGTGATGCCAGTCTGATTATCATTGGTGACGGCCAAGAAGAAGTCAATCTTAAGGAGTATGTGAGAAAAAACAAAATAGAGGATGTCACATTCACCGGTAAGGTGGATAATGATGAACTCAAAAACTATTACATCAACTGCAATCTTGTTGTAGTACCATCGGTTAACTATCAGATGGGTGATCCATGGGTATTTGTATTGAATGAAGCCATGTACTATAACAATCCCATGATAGTTACCGATGCGGTTGGTGCAAGCAAGGATATGATAAGGGATAATGGATTTATTGTAGAAGAAAAAAACGTGAATCAATTGTATGAGGCCATGCTTAGGATAATCGGCGATTATGATTTGCAGCGTAGCATGAGTGAAAATTCATACAATATAATTAAAGACGAGTACCAGTACTCTAATATGATCAATTCGTTTGTTGAATGTGTTGAATCGGTAAATAATAAGAAATAGAATGGAAACCTTGGTTGATAGCATGAAGGATTACATAGTATTGGATTTAGAAACTCCTAACCGTTATAGTGATGGGGCTTCATCGATGGGGATAGTGATTGTTGAAGACGGATGTGCCGTTGAACATAAGTACTCACTGATTAATCCCGAAACACACTTTGATGAATTTAACATAGCTTTTACAGGTATCGGACCGGAGGATGTTGTGGATGCTCCAACATTTCCGGAGTATTATGATGAGATTAAGGATTTGCTTCAGGACAATATAATCGTTGGCCAAAACATAACATTTGACTTGAGTGTTATCTCTAAGACATTGACTAGATATGGGATGCCTATACCGTCATTTAAATACTATTGTACATTGAATTCGGCCAAGCGTAACCTTGATTTGCCATGCAATAAACTGAGTTATATTGTGCATAACGTATTGAACACCACTTATAATGCACATAATGCTATGGCCGATGCAGAAATGACCAATGAATTGTTCAAGTTACTTACAAATTATGAAAATCCGAAAAACTACATCCAGACATACTCCTATAGGCCAAACTGCAAGAGGGATTTTGACAGAAAGCTTGATTATAATTTCAACTACCTATATGGACTGGTACAGAAGGCAAAAATAGATGATGAAATTACGGATAACTACTATGACCTATTATACAGTTGGTATGTGAACAACAAGTGTTATAATAATCATCCGTTGCTAGAAAATGTACTGTTGAAGCTAGAGTATATACTGGATGAATCGGAGTCATTGAAAAATAGAAAGGAGGTTGCTGAATCGTTCAGGCAAATAAAAAGATCTCCCAAATATAATGCGAGCCTGTTAAAGCTACAGGTATTCAAGGGAATAATAGACTCCGTTTGTTGTGAAGATGAATTAAAAGAGGAGGATATTGTCTTTATTGAAAAGTGGATTGATTCAAACAACATCAATGACAAGTCATTCAAGAAATTTAAAAAAGAAGAGAATAATGATGATGTGGATATGAATGAATGTCTGATGGACTATTCCGACTTTTTAGAGGGATATCTCCAATAGGTTACTGTTTAAAGATCACCCTTAAAACCTATTTCATATTCCTTATCATCATAGTATCCTGAATTAATCCTCTCAAGGCTTTCTTTTTTATTGTTTTTAGCAATTTGAACCTGCGTATTAATGTAACCCTCCCCTTTGACAAGATTTAATAGTTTACTTGAATATAGGTTTTTTGGATTATCTATCCTGTTTTTGAATGTTTTAAGTTCGTTATCGAATGTCAAATTTAGTTTGTCATTTATTGACTTCATATTGTCATAGATTATGTTTAGCCATTGATTAATTGAGACCTTTTTGCCGTCTTTAATCAGTTCCAAGTGTTCTATTTGGCCGAATTGTGCCACAAGCTCCTCATTTAGTAATGATTCCTCCTGCCATTTATCATAATCGCTTTCATCAAATATCAGCAGGAATATTATGAATAAATGTAGAAAGTTCATATCCTCCTGTGACAATCCGCATATGTCAAATGAGTTAATATCAACCGTTCTTATCTCCAGATAAGATATTCCATCCTCTGATAATGATTCCAGTAGGTTATTTGGATTTTTTGACTTCATTCTTATTTGGGTGTATAATTCCTTAGCCTCGGATAGTTTGCCTTCGTCTATGTAACTATTGACGTCGGATATGAAGTTTTCCAAACTGTCATATCTTGGAAATAGCTTTATCAGATTTTTATATCCGCAACTGGCATTTCTAAAGGATACCCCTTCTGTCGTATAGTATTCCTCCAGATGTTTTGTATTCATTAACTTGATGCAGTCACAGGTGAATGACTCGTGGCTTGCTATGCTGCAACCGGTTATGTATATGATTACCCATTTGTATCTTAGATAATTTCTTACTATTTTAAGGTATAGTTCGTTCTTGAATTGCTTATAGGATTTGTTTGAATTGTTTATTTGATATAATTTTCTTATTGTGCTTTCCTTGAATGAAAAATTGTAGTGTATGCCTGAAATCAATTGTTTTTTTGTTCCGTATTTTTTAGCAAGTGCCTGTCTGTATTTGTATGATTGTACTGATTTTTCATCATTGGCGTATTGAGCTATTGGAATTTCATTGCTTGGGGGCAATATGCATGGTATTGATTGGTTCCATATGTATTCATCGTCGGGTATGTATTTGTTGACGTAATCTGTCAGGTATAATAGGAAATCATGTGCTTTTTTTGTAGTGTTGAATGTCGGAGTAATCATTTCGACTTGGCTTTCAGAAAAATCCGTGGTTATGTTTGGATTTTTTAGTTTATCGCCGAATATTTCGGGATGTTCTGTTAAGGATAACCTTCCATCGGAGTGTACCCGTAGTCCTTCCCTTTCTAATCCAAAATTGGCCCCTAATATTTCATCACTTGTAAATTGTGATTTGAGTAGTTCAATGTTAAAAAAATCTTTCATATTATATTATTTGAATTTGAAAGTATAAAAAGTTAACATTGTTATAATTAAAAAAAGTTGTACATATATAAAAAAATGACAACAAAATTAAAAAAAATAATAAAAGATTGAAAATTAACTTATCGCTTTAATAAATTCATTTACAATCGTGTCCACATTATTAGTGAACGAATACTTGTATCCATGAGACAACAGATAATTTGAAGGATTAGCTATTCCTTTAAAACTACTAGGACTATAATTATCATCCCATGCCCTTTCAAGCCATGACAAGTTTCTGAAGTCCTTAGACGTTTCGGAATTAAATGCCAAATAAAGCACCCTGTTTGACTTGGCCCTCATGAAACTTCTAGTAGACATGTCATAGAACATTCCTGAGTCACTACCACCATATATTGACAGTTGAGCCGAATTGATGGTCGTATTTTTAGCCCATATATTAACATTATGCATATTTGGTCCAATACCTACAATTGTAACCGTGTATCCCTTAGCCTGAAGTTTAGATTTGATACTGTTCAAAAATGCCATATCCTTAGTCTTGGAGTAAATGTTATCACTAGTTAGGTAAATATGCCTAACCGTGGATTTTGACGGATGCAATGTACTCCATGGATAAACTATACAGGACTCAACAAAGTAAGTCTTGGTAGAAACATCCAACACCTTGGACAGACAGTAAATCACGTTATAGTAACCCAAGTTACCACCGGACGTACTGACATATGTCGGTGCCTTACCATTATAATCAATATAGTTAATTAACCGAGTACATATTGAATATACATCACTAGGATACATTGTGAACGTTTTTACAGTATCCACCTGTGTTGACGGTGCCTCACAAGCCTTATAATACAAGGTTGATGAAGCCTTACCATTATAAAGATTAGAAATGGCATTGGCAACAAGATAAAGATATTCCTGAATTTGCAGCTTGGATGAACCGATACTGACCTCCTTGATTACCTGATTCTGTTCATAATGATTTCTGACATATACTGCAGCACTGCGAACCTCATCAAAGGTATATGAAGGTTTAACCTTAATCGTTAATGTTGCATTGTCACGATATTCAGAGTATAACCTATTAGCCCCATATACCGTTGATATATAATATTTACCGGCATGCAAATTACTTGCATCATATGTAATTTGAGCCTTACCACTGTTTATTTTTGCCGTTCCAATTGTCTGACCATTTATTTTAAACAGCAGTGTCCCGTTTGTTATGTATTTGTTATAGTGTTTATCAACCACTGTAGCCTTAAGAAGCACCTTGGTTTGATATGATGTCACGTTGACCGTGGCTATCTTTACAGGAAGAGGCAATAACTCAAGTATACCCTCGGAAGTTGTTTTACTTGACGCATACTTTCCTTCACCACCATATGTCGCTGAAATCAGATAAAATCCAGCAGACAAATTCTTGGTATTGCATGTATAATATGCCTTTCCATTTTTTAGTGTGGATGATCCCACACTAATTCCGTTTAATTTAAATACTACAAGTCCACCATTAGCATAAGTGTTTGTCTCTTTATCAGCAACTGTAGCAATCAATTGCACGTTGGTCGTGATGTATCCTGTCCTATCACTTACTGATATTTTTGTTCTATGCTGTGATTGTGCTTTTACATTAGTTGTATTTGCATCTTTTGTTATGTTTTTTGATGCAGTCACTACATCCTCTGAATTGTCTGTTGCAGTATTTGTATTTATATGTGTTTTTTCTGTATTAATTATCTCATCACTACTTGAGTGAGCAGATAATTGTTGATTACTATCGGCATCACTTATCGTATTATTATCAGAAGCACTTGCCACCGATAATGACAATAGTATTACTAAAGCCAATAGCAATCCATATTTTACCTTAATATTAACACCTCTGTTTTGATAATAAGAAACTTCAATTATTTTTCTTATTAACTACAATAAAAATTTATTGTTGTATATAATATTAGAATGACTTAATATAAAATACTTTATTTTTTTGGTGATTACAAGGACATTCAAATAATTAACTTTCATAGTCTTTTAACATGATTTTATCAACATCATGTTTATGATTTTATAATTAATCCACCATTTTGTCCAGTACATATAGTTGAAGCATTATACACTTCAGATGACAAATATATATTATCACATCATAAATTATGTTAAAAAAAATCGATTAACTATCAAACTTTTGTATATATAACCCCTACGGCATTTTCACTATGTTTCCGGGTTAAAAATCTTTTTAGATAAAGCCGAATAAAAAAAATAAAATAGAATGTTAATGATTAAATCACTTATTGTATGGATTTAATCATTCACCCCCCTCAATTATATTTATTTTCATCAAAAAGCGTGCACAACAATTATGAATACTGTGCATACTTGTTATTTGCGGCTTATTTAAATTTGTTATTCTGTTTTTTTTTTTGAAGTTTTAAATGAACTATATGTTATTATTTCTGGTTAATTACCCTGTTTTTGTACTGGTGTGAGGAGTGTTTGTTGCATTTATATTTTCCAATCTGATTATAGGGTATTGTCTGTTTTTAGTGTGTATTTCTTGTATGCTAATCAGGATATTATCCTGCTTATCTTTGGATTTTTTTAGGTAACGTCCGTGTTGATTGTTTTTTTGGGATATTTACGATGTACAAGAATAAAAAATAGGTGGTAAATAGGAGGATGTGGAATTTTAATCTGTTAATTTATTTTTTATTGCCTTTAAGTATAACACTGCTATCTGGCATAGGTATTTTGGTAGATTCAGATAATAGTTCTTTTTATGTTTTTTGATAAATTGAAGGTTTGTCTTTATATGGTTGTATTCTGTTTTTAGCTGGGTGTTCTTGTGTCGGCTCATTCCTACCTTGTGCCATATAATTGAATCTGTTACGGTTACTACCTTATATCCCTTGGATTTTACTTGCATTGCCAAATCAACATCTTCACATCCAAAGAAGAAGCTAGTATCCAGGTATCCTACCGGTATTGCTTCCTTTTTTATCAGTAATCCTGCACCGGATACCCAGTCGCATTCTATGACTTTTTGTGTTAGATCATAGCTTTCCTCTTCCATGATGCTATGATGACCGGGGAAATGATCCAGGTCCACTACACTGCCGATACACCATATCTTATCATGGGCATTGTCATAGTCGTAGTAGTAGAATTTCGGTCCCACTATCCCTATGGATTGGTCATTTGAGGCCACGTTAATCATATTTTTCAGGAAGTTGGCATCGACTATTGTATCATTATTCAATAGCAGTACGTAGTCTGGATTATCATACTTTAATGTATAGTCTATTGCTATGTTATTTCCCCTTGCAAATCCATAGTTTTCATAATTTTCTATAAGAAGAAGCTTCTTTTTATCGGGAGTACTTGTGTAGTCGACTTTCTTTAATTCATCTTCCCTTAAACTAGTTAGTTCTATGGGTTTGTTCTCACAATACTTCGTGTATTCTGTTTGAACGTGGATATTGCCCTTTGCGTATTCGGTTATTTTGTCTATGGAGTCGTTGGTTGAGTGGTTATCTACGACTATGACGTTGTAGCATGGATAATCTATCTGGTATAATGATTCTAATGCCTCCAGTGTATCATCATATCCATTCCAGTTAAGGAGTATTATTGTTACTAGTTTTTCAGTCATTTTCTTCCTCTTTTTCAAGAATTCTTTCTATGTTTTTTATTAATCTTTTACCTGCATGATCCAGACTCCAGAAGCAGTCTATGTATTTGATACCTGTTTGTGATAATTTTTCCCATAGTTCTTCATCATCAAACAGCAGTTCTATTGCGGCGGCGAAGTCCTTTTCATCCCGTTGTGTTAGCAGTCCGGTTTTCTTATGAAGTACTGTTTCTTTTATTCCTCCTTCTTTGACTCCCACTACCGGTGTTCCACATGCCATTGCTTCCAGTGGCACGTAGCCGAATGGTTCTAGGTATGGTGAATATACTACTGCTGTTGCCTTGTTATATAGTCTTACAAGATCTTCATCCGTTATCATTGTCTGGATTGTCAGGTCAACGGCGTTTTCATCGGCTAATTTGTTCAGATAGTTTACCCATCCTTCGTCACTGCTGTTTCCTACTATTACCAGTCTTGGTCTTTTTTCTATTACTATGTGTGATATTGCTCTGATTAGGAAGTCATAGCCCTTTGGGGGGATGCATGTTCCGACGGATAATACATAGTCTTCCCTTTTTAGGTTGAAGTTCTGGAATTTATCGGTATCCAGTCCAATATATGATACGTATGCATTTTTACCGTATTGTCTTAGTATGGATTCATGGCTGAAGTAGGAGTTTGCAAGTATGTTGGTGGCATATTCTGCCAGCTGTTTGTCCCTTTCATAGTCTTTTGTTTCAATATAGTTGACAAAGTAATTGGAAAATGGCCTTATTAATGGGTTGTTGAAAAAGCCTATTTTCTCTTTTTGGTCGTTTACCTTTTTAAGTATTTGATCTGTTCTTACTGGCTGTTGGCAGTAGTATACATTGGTTTTTTTCAGGTATTTTAATATGACGGGTGTCATGGTATATTGGTCCTGTTCACAGTAGATTATATCATAATCGGAGTTGTTTAGTTCTTCGGCTATTTTCTGTTCTGTCTTGAATACGTTGCTTACTGATACTCGTTTGATTATTGCGGGTACGTAGCTGAATATTGAGTATAATTTTTCACGCCAGAAGCTTTTTTTCACCTCATATATCTTCACGCTGCTTGCCACTTCCTCCAATGGGAGATATTCCTCATTTGCTGTTTCGGGTATGTATACATCCACTATGTGTCCATGATTTGTCAAGTACTGTATATATGTGTAGAGTGACCGTTTTGCTCCTCCTGAGGGTAGATTGTGAAATACTGCTATTTTATATTTTTTTTCATCCATAGACTTACAAGCTCCTATATTTTTTTCCTAATTTAATGTATTTGAATTTCTTATTATTAGTGTCTTAGTTATTCAGATATATTATTTATTATCATCTTATCTGCAAAAGTATTATTGTACTTTCTTTAGTCCTGCCATCAATCCTTTGATTAGTACTTTTGAATATTGCCTGTTTTTCAATATATTTGTAAGTGATTCCTTGAGTACATACAAGACCATGTAAATAATGAATTTATGATACCTATTCCTGTCACTATGCTTCTTCATAAACAATATCCTATTGGCTGTATGATAGTATATGCGAGATAGTGATTTTATTGATGAACCTTCCTTATGATATATACATCCATAGTCCGAAACTACCAGATTATAACCTTTTTTATGTGCCACCGTTGACCAGTCCACATCCTCCCAGTACATGAAGTAGTCCGTGCTTATTGGTCCGACCTCCCGTAAAACAGCAATCGGCATGAATACACATGAACCTGTTATGAAGTCATATGTATCATATTGATTTTTTTGTCTGACTGCCATGCATTCACCGTGTTTCCAGTCAATTATTCCCCCGCCTACCGTTTGAATGCTATTATTGTCATCATAGTAGTAATGGGTGGCACCTACAAAGGCCACGTTGTCCTCCTGATTGTACTTATCAAAGAGGGCATTTACAAAATCACTGGAAACAACCGTATCATTATTCAACAACAGCACATATTCACATACGTCATATTTTATAAGATATTCAAGTGCAACATTGTTTCCACCGGCAAAGCCTGCATTGACATCATTTAATATAAACAGCAAGTCAACATCATCAGTATAATCATCCAATTTGTTGCTTGTTACCATGGCATGACTATAATAATCCTGATTTTCCAGGTAATCACTTATATATTCAACGGAGTTTCTTTGAGAATTATTATCCACAAGATAAATGTTAAAATCACCATAACCAAGATTTTTAAGTGAATTTAAACATTCAACCGTGTCTTCATGACCATTCCAGTTTAAAAGAACAATAGATAGCTTTGATTTAATAAGAATCCCCTTCAATCAGTCAGTGTCATCAGTTAAGTCATTTATTTTAACATCAATATATTCCTTCTTGTCAGCAGGTTTGTTAATCAAATCACGAGTCCTATACCTTATTTGATCAAGGGAATCATCCCCCACAAATGTCTTAATTAAATAACCTACTGCCATTCCACCCAAAAATAATAGAATACTTCTTGTCATTTTACCAAAAATACCCTTTGACATATCTTTCACCACAAATTACATTATATTTTTTAATCATAATAAAAAAAATAATATTTCACTATTAACAATTAATTATTATATATGGTTTTTAAAATATATTAAACAGATGACAAAAAAATTGAGGAATTGACATGAACATCAATGACAAATATCATTATAGATTTGAAGATCTTAAGGAAAATAAAGGAATCAGCAAAGTGGAAATAATATTACACGACGATGATGACATGACCATAGAATATAGTGGTAAAAATGGATTCAACACGGAAGGATTTGACTATCCCTTATTCAACAGAAAGGAAAAGGATGAAGAGACATCCTGGTTTTTATATCGTGTAGAGGAAATTATAGACATGGAATTTGAAATACTCGACCAATTACGTGACCCAATTGAAGCCGATGAAAAACAGATGACACATATAATTAAAAAACAGGTTGAAATATATTGCTATAAGGAATAATGGTTTAAATGAAAAACTATACGTGCATATTTCCGGGCTTGTACAACTACAACTTAACAAAGGATGTGGGCATGATTCCCTACACATTATCAGATAGATACGATACGCATATAGCCACCTATGATAATGACGAATACTTTTATCTGGAAGACGAACTTAAATCAGATAACTTTAACCTCGAATACCTTGACAATACAGGTGATGAAAAAGGGGACGTTCTTAAATATTTAAAGGGTAATTCCAAAAATATTGACATCCTACAACTATATCATTTGAAGTATAACCTACTGGCCAGTTACATTACAGCATATAAGCTAAGAAACAGGAAGGGTAAAATATACCTGAAACTGGATGCCAACAATGAAATCATTGACTTTTTAATCAAGCGTAGAGGATTGTTACCCTCCCTCAGACGATTGTATGCAAAAATCATTTTCAGCAAAATAGACCTTATCAGTATAGAAACCAGAAGAAACTACAATCTGCTGAAGGATTTTATATCAGAGGACAGATTACTCTACATACCAAACGGCATAACAAAATCAGATATTGGCCTGGAGGATAAAGAAAAGACAATACTGTATGTGGGATATGTTGAAAAGAAGAACAAATCCATAGATTTGCTCATGGACGCCTTTGGCAAATGCGTTAGTGATGATTGGAAACTGGTATTGATAGGTAAAATAGAGGAGGATATGAAAGAATTTTTAAATGATTTCTTCAAAAAGAATCCGCAGTTAAAAGACAGGATAATATTGAAGGGATACATATCAGACAAGAATGTATTGTCAACCGAATATGCTAAAAGCAGCATTTACTGCTGTACTTCACGCTCCGAAAGCTTTGGAATCTCCACATTAGAGGCGGCATACTTTGGAAATTACATTATTTCAACGGATGTTGGAGCCTCAAAAGACATTATAGAAAAAACAGGTTATGGTCAGATAGTCGAACATGAAAGCGAATCACTCGAAAAGGCCTTGAAAGATACCATGCTTAATTGGGAGAGCATAACGGAAAATCCATACGCTAAACAGTCCATAGTCTATGATAACTTTAATTGGGAGAGCATATGTGATAAAATAGTGGAAAAAATAGAAAAGAAATAAGATTTATTCCTTTTTGAACTTAATGATGCTGGTTGAGAAGTATTTCTTATTGTCTACAAATCCATGGACGATATTCTCATCCTTCATTGTACAATTCTGTACGGACACTATCTCCTTTTCTCTTGGATCGTTATTTATACATTCCTCCAGTACATCAAGGTGTCTGGATGTTTTCATTGCAACGACAGTATCCACGTACGGTAATATTTTTGCTAACCTGTCATCCACCTGAGGCACTACCACCATTATATCATCCTGTTCTGTTAGCTGTATTCCGGCCGTTGTGCTGCAGGCAGTCATGGCTGCAATACCCGGTACCAATACCACCTCTACACCCATCTTCTGTAATCTTTTTGACACGTAGCTGAATGTTGAGAATATTGTCGGATCGCCCAAGGTTACAAATACAGCGTTTAATCCCTCGGATAACTTTTCAAACAACATCTCTGCTGCTTCATCCCATGACTTGTCCAATTCCTCTTTATCTTCGGTCATTGGAAACAATGGTTGAAGTATTTCACATTCTGTTTCTCTTTCATCGATTATTCCCTGTACTATATTTAATGCTACGCTAGGCTTACCATTTCTTGACTTTGGTGCGAATATGATATCCGTCTCTTTTATGATTCTTGCCGCTTTTATTGTTACTAGTTCTGGGTCTCCCGGTCCTACACCGACTCCATATAATTTTCCTATTGCCATATCTTTCATCCTTTGAATTTTTTTTATAATTAAAAAAGTAACATGATAAGTAAAGTAAATTTTATTATTTATTTAATACCTTTTTATACTATTAATATAACCATACACATATATATAATTTTTAAGCTTATGATTAAAGTCACATGAACTTATCTAAAAGTAAGTTTTAATCAATCATGAAAATTATCCCCATATCCAAAAGAATAAAAAATAATGAGCGATATATATTATAGTTATGAATACAATATTTTGCCCAACATGTGGAATGATAAAAAACAAGTGCGTATGCTCTAAAAAGGCTGATGAGAAAAAACAGTACAGCTCGCTAATAGAAAGGCCAACGGCTGAAGAAAAAGAAAAACTGCAAGCCAAACATCCTGAAATAGATGAGGAAATAATTGAAAACTTCCCATTTAAAGAGGCCAGACACAATCAACTGGAACTGATAGAAGAAATCCTGAATGCATTTGACAACGGAAAAAAATACATCATACTTGAAGCAGGAACCGGTACTGGTAAATCGGCCATAGCCGCCACTCTAGGTCAAATATTACAGCCGGCATATATCCTTACCATGACAAAACAATTGCAACGCCAATATGCCGATGAATTCGGTTATCCACAAGTAAAAGGAAGAAACAACTTCTCATGTCTTGACAGCGGATCCTTAAACAAATGTGATCAGGGAACCTGTCAAACCATTAGAACAACCGAGGAATTTTCATGTCCATATGGCATTAAAATAGAAAAAAACAATCAAAAGGACATCAACGAATATGACCCGGAAACATTCTATAATGCACCGTTTACATTCAACTCAACAAATAAATGTCCATACTGGAATCAAAAGGCAATAGCAATCGAAGAGCCTGTAACCCTGCTGAATTATGACTATGCATACCTTGAATTCAACTACGTCCAGCACTTCCAGAAAAGAAACCTGATGATACTGGATGAAGCACACAACATAGAAGACAAGATCATGCACAAACTGGAATTAAACCTCTACAACAAACAGCTGCAAAAAGACATACAGGAAAGCATACCAAGAGAAATGATGACATACACAGATATAAAGGACTGGATTGCATTTTTAGAGGCAATATTTGACTCATATAATTCCATCAATGTCAATAACCTAACCAAACAAAAGGGAGACCGTATCGAGCATACAAAAAGAAAAATCAAGGAAATAACGGGAAATATCAAGAAAAACCCCTCCGATTGGGTGGTGTCAACCGATGAAAGTTCAGTATCCTTCAAACCGCTCAAAGTGGATAAGTATGCAGAAGAAACCTTGTTCCAATACGCCGACAAGGTACTTTTCATGAGTGCAACAATACTGGACAAGGACCTGTTCTGCAAATGGCTGGGATTAGACCCCGAAGAGGTATACTACATTCACAGTGAAAGCCCCTTCAAGAAGGAATATCGGCCAATACACATGAGACTTGTCGGGCCAATGTCCAAAAGGGCACTATGGCATACGGCACCAAAGACCATACCCGTACTTAAGGAGATAATGGACAAACACTTCAATGAAAAGGGACTGGTCCATACAAACAGCTATAAATGCCAGCAGTACATCATCCAACACATCAGAGAACAGAGAATACTATCACATGACTCCAAGAATCGTGAACAGATACTGAGGGAATTTGAAAAGTCAAACAATCCATATGTACTTGTAAGTCCATCAATGAGCGAGGGAGTTGATTTGCCATATGAAAAATGTGAATTCCAGGTAATCTACAAAGTACCATACCCCTACCTCGGTGATAAACAGATCAACGAAAGAAAAAACCTTGACCCCGAATGGTATGCATATAAGACCATCATGACATTGATGCAGGCATATGGACGTGGAATGAGGGCTGAAAACGATCACTGTGACACATACATTCTGGATAAGAACATTCAGACAATACTGAGAAACAAGATGTACCGCAGACTAATACCTAAGTTCTTCAGAGAAGCAATAACCACCTAAATTATTTTTTTATTAAAGCAACAAATGAGCCAAATAAAGCTAAATTGTATGTATCCGGATAACTGACCATATAATATGTAATTTTCAACGGATATTATAAGTCATATCCATATTCTAATTTTATTTAGTTAAAACAGTTGAAACATGAAAAAATATGAAATTACCCTCCATATGAGACTTGGCCAAAGGTATTTTAAAACAAAAAAAATTATATATCCGGATGTCTTGGTTATAATTTGATTTTACTTGGAGAGTCTCTCCCACTTACACAATCGTTCAAAATCGAAACCAAGTTTACATTTTAAAAATATAGAAATAATCAAAGAAATGAATTACTAATTATGGCAAGATCTTCCACCAACACCAGACATAGAAACAAAAGAAGAACTAGAAGCATTTTTAGAATATATTAGTAGAGAACCTACAAAAGAAGAAAAAGAAATGGAAAAACAAGCCAGAAAAATATACAAAAATACCAGACTAAGAAATTAATCTTTACTAATCAAGGTGAATAGAATATTATAAATCAGATGGAATAACAATGTCAAATAAAATTGTAAATTACGAGTAAAAATATTTTCTGAGCGTGTTTATTCTTGATTAGTGTTATTTTCAAAATCTTCATCATTTATATTATAAACTTATTATGGAACATATTAATAATTAGAATAGATAAATTAATTATAGATATTTTATGGGAGTCAATTATGAAAAAAGAGAATAACATTATAACAAAAAAGGAGCAGGAGATATTGCGACTGACTACTCCATTAAAATTTGTTGATTCTTCCTTATATGATATTGATGGCAATCAGGTCAAATTAACAGAATCACTGACTAAACTAGAGTGCAATTTGGAGCCTGCAAAAGGAATTCTTGATGATAAGGAAATTCTTAAGTATTCTCCCGATTCACAAAAAGCTTCAATAATCAGGATTAATAACAACATAGCAAACATGAATGACTTTAAAAAGGCATATTATCCCGTTATAGGAAAAATAATATTATATTATATAATGTGGATAATGTTGATTGTTCCAATAATATTCCTAAATAATAACATTATAATATTAATATTTATCGCGTTATTGTTGCTTCCAGCCTATAAAATCAGAAAAATTATTAAAGTTAGAAGAGCCATTAAGTTAGATAAAATAAAAACGTATATGAATTCCAAAAACAACGAGTATTCAAATATCAATCCAAAATTTATCGAATATGAACGGCAAATATTAAAACTGAAACAGGAATTTTCGTATAAAAAGAACAAGGCAACCGAACTTATTGAAAAGAGATTTGCTCCACCCCAAATAACATATGACAAATTCATTTCAACAGTGGAAAATGTTGACAAGGTATTTGTGAGTGAATCGGAGACTGCACTGGATATGCTTAGATATTCAAATGAATACTCAGAAGATATGGATGAACAGATAAAAGTAAGAATTAAGACACTGAAGTTATTAAGTAAACAAATTGATGAGTTGACAAATGAACTACTCATCACTATGTCCAAGGACACTAATTCGGATGAAACAATTAAGAATCTGATAGATCAAATGGATAAATTAATAGATTCTGTAAAGGAATATAAATAAACAAGTGAGTTGATATTATGGGTGAATTTTCACTTGATGTAGATAGTATAAGAAATGATGTTGAAAAAACACTTAAACAGGAGGAAGAAAAACTACAGGATTCCCCTCTTAAAAGTCAGGCAGAAACGAATGCAGATGCAATATTTGATTCTGACTTAAATAATCCATATGAAAGAGAAAAAATAATAGAACCAATAGAAAAATTTGGAATGGCAGATATGGACAAGTCAAGCAAGCAAAATGAACTGTTAAGTCATCGTTTAGCTGATTTTTCAAATGGAGGAGAAGATGCAAATAATATTGGAGAGAAAATACTGCAACTGGATAAGCAACTTCAGGAATTAGATCCCGGCCAAGTTGACTTTTCAAAAAAGGGAATTCTAAAGAAATTACAAAATCCTGTGAAGAAATACTTCGGCAAGTACCAGAAGGCCGAACCTGTAATAGCGGATATTATTGATTCTCTTGAAAACAGCAGAAAGGTATTGGAAAACGATAACGTAACACTTCTTCATGAAGAAAATGCATTAAGAGAAACAACCAATAAATTGATTGCAGATGTTGAACTTGGTAAAATGATGGACAAATCCATTGAATCACAAATAACTAAGGCTGAAATGGAGGGAGTAGATTCAGAGAAAGTTGCAATTGTAAAGGAAGAGATATTGTTCCCATTAAGACAAAGGGTAATGGATTTACAACAGATGGTTGTGATTAACCAACAGGGAATCATCTCCTTAAACACTATCAGAAAGAACAATAAGGAACTTATTCGTGGAGTAAATCGTGCCAAGAATGTTACAGTAACTGCTTTAAAAACGGGTGTGATGGCTGCAACGGCATTATATGACCAGAAAATTGTAATGGATAAAATTAACCTATTAAATGATACGACAAGTGACATTATTATGTCAACTTCACAGATTCTACGTCAACAGGGAAGTCAGATTCAGAAATCAAGTGCTTCAACAATGATTTCTACGGAAGTTCTTCAAGAAGCATTTGCCGAGGCTATAGCCGCGGTTGAAGAGGTAAGTACATATAAGCAATTGGCACTTCCAAAGATGAAAGAAACAATTGATTCATTTAATCAAATGGCCATTGAAGGTCAAAAGGTCGTTGAAAGAATTGAAACTGCTGATAAATTAAAAGAGGAGTCCACCGTTGACAATAAAACCAAGGCTTCTTTGAATAAATAATGCCATTTTCCAATATTATTTTTTTAGGTGAGTATATGAAAATAACTGATATTATCATTAATTCATTATGGGTCTTGCTTTCATTGATTAACTTTATCAATGGTGTGGGTTTTATCTATATGGGTTTTAAAACAAAAAATAATATGTGGCTACTGGAGGGTATTGTATATGAAATGCCATGGATACTGATAATTATCTGTGGATTATTGATGCCGAATGTTATTGTAATGCTATACCTGGGAACATTTGCCTTTTTACTGCAGGTAATATCAATAATAAGATCAATATGGGTTGATTATAAATACATACAATTTATCCATTCCAATGAAAAGTATTTAAACGAATAAATCCTTAAAAATTAGTTAAAAAAAAGAATAATAAAGTAGTATTAAGGTAATATTTCATCAATTACACATACTACTTTATCCAATTCATCTCTGGTTATTATAAGTGGTGGTACGAATCGTATCACGGTATGATTTGCAACGTTTATAAGTACTCCTTTTTCTTGAGCTTTAGCTACCAAATCGTCACATCCATAGTTAACTTCTACTCCGACCATTAAACCATGACCTCTTACATCAACGATACAGTCATGATTAGCTTTGAGAGCTTCCAATTTTTCCATGAAGTATAATCCGTTTTCATGGGATTTGTTTACCAAATCCTCTTCTTCATAGATATCCAATACCGTGTTTCCTGCACAGCATACGAATGGACTTCCACCAAATGTTGTAGCGTGATTTCCTGGCTGGAACGCTTCAGCTATTTTTTCATTAGCCAGTACTGCACCCATTGGTAATCCACCTGCAATTGCCTTAGCACAGGTTGTTATATCAGGGACTGTGCCTGTTAATTCTGATGCAAACATTTTACCTGTTCTTCCATAACCGGTTTGTACTTCATCGAATATTAAAAGGATTCCTTTTTCATCACAGATTTCTCTTAGTGTTGGCAGATAATCATCGTCAGGTACTCTTACACCACTTTCTCCCTGGATAGGTTCAACCAGTATAGCAGCAGTATCATCTGTTATGGCCTCTTTTATCTGTTCAATATCATTGTAGTCTACATGTTTGAATCCTGCTGGTAATGGTTCAAATCCTTTCTGGTATTTAGGCTGGCCTGTAGCTGTTATTGTGGCTAGTGTTCTTCCATGGAATGAGTTCCAAGTTGATATTATTTCACCTTTTCCCGTGTATTTTCTTGCCAGTTTTATGGCCCCCTCATTTGCTCCTGCTCCACTGTTTGCAAAGAATACTTTGTCATGTGGTGATGCTTCAACCAATCTTTTAGCAAATGTTGCCTGTTCTTCGGTATAATACAAGTTAGATACATGTATCATCTTATCTAACTGTTTTGTCAAGTTTTCTGTCATCTTTTTATGAGTATGACCTATGTTGTTTACTGCTATTCCTGCAACACAGTCAATATACTCGTTACCTTCACAATCATATACTATGCTTCCATGTGCATGATCTATTACTAAATCATATCTTCCATAGGTATGCATAACATATTCATCCAAGGTTTCTTTTATGTCATTTGAATTCATATTTAACCTCCAATTTTTTTTAATGAAATAAATTAAAATGATTAAAGATATTATACAATATTATTTATATTCATATTCTATGATAAAACTTTCTACATCTTAAAATTATAGGGGAAAATATTAATTAAATATGGTTGAGACTTTACATACATTAATTCACAATGAAAAAAGAATATTTCGATAGGGATAAATATGGAAAACAGAGAATTAATAATTAATCCGTTTGATAGAATTTATATAAATCTTGAATCTGAGTAATTTATACGTTTTAGTAGCATCTTTACAACTTTAATAAGTACTCTTCATTTACCCATTTAAAGACTTTCTTAAATTTTTAATATAAGTACCATCTTTCACTTTGATAGTTCAATCTTCTCTTGAAGTATATTTTAAATATAATTTCTCATTTTGAAGAATTAAAGAAATATGAAATGCTAAAAAAAATATTAATATTAAAATAGTATGTGACAGTGATGAAGAATCCCATAATACAATATGAATCATAGTATGTTGATGTTTGTTGAGATAGATGTTTGATATAACTTTTTATTAAATATTAATGATGGCATATTACAAACAAATTTATATATTATAATGTAATGTTATTATCAAAAAGTTTGCCTTAAACATCCGCCATAAATTATTAATTAATTAATTATCAGGACTTTCAGCAGCAAAATTTACTGCAAGATATATCTACAATTAATACGATAGTATGAGAATTAATCCATGGGAGTCTTGAAAAGTAATAATTAATCATAAAATAACATAACTCCAAAAAATTATTAAGGATTACAAATAAATAATACTATATACTTTATGTAAACACTCTAATTATAACAAATTATAAATTTAATTAAAAGGTGAAATATATGAAAAAAGCTATAATTAAAACTGACAAAGGTGACATTACAATAGAATTATTCCCTAATGAAGCACCGGGAACTGTTAAAAACTTTGAAAAACTAGCAAATGAAGGATTTTATAATGGATTGACATTCCATAGAGTTATTCCCGACTTTGTAATTCAAGGCGGATGTCCTAATGGAAACGGAACCGGTGGCCCTGGTTATACAATCAAATGTGAAACCGAAGGAAACCCACATAAACATGGTACCGGAGCTTTATCAATGGCACATGCCGGTAAAGATACCGGTGGAAGCCAGTTCTTTATTACTCACAGCCCTCAACCACACCTTGATGGGGTTCACACCGTTTTTGGTCAGGTAATTGATGGAATGGATGTCGTATACGAGATTAGACAAGGCGACAAAATGAATGAAGTAATAATCGAAGATGATTAAGTTATTACAAATTGAGTGAAAAATAGCATAATATTATTAATAAGAAAAAATAAACTATATATTATAGAATTTATATTATATATTCATTCTACCCTTCACCTCCCAAAATACATTTCTTTTATTTATTTATTTATTAAAACTATTTTAATGGCAGTATACAAAATACAGTCCTACTTTCTAGAGATTTAATTATTTCAGGCGGTTTTATTGCAAAAAACGGGCATGATAAATTTTTTCAAGTGTACTTTCAAGAATTCCAATCACAATCAGGATAACTTGACTGATTAATTAAATAACAGTTAATATATAATTTAATTGATGATTAAATTGTTGTATATTATTATATTGTATTTTAACATGTTTTAAATAATAAAAAAAATAAAATAATTCATGGAATAATTTCATATCATTAACAGACACCATAACTCAGAGCATATTTGGGATACTCCTTACCATGTCCCGAATTAAAAAAATATCTTTTTGAAACTGTGTCTTATATTGTTTCATCTTTTAAGAAGTCCATTATATTGATATTTATAATACCCTGTTTTGAATAGTCAGTTATGTCTTCAGTAATTATATATTTTGGATAATTGTCTTTAATCTTCATTAAAGGCTTGAATTCTCTTTTTCTAGTTTTTTCTCCTTTTAATGTTTCTGAAACTTGAACATAAAGCACTTGGTTATTTTTTTTACATACAAAATCGATTTCTAAATCTTGATATATTCCTACGGTAATCTTATAACCCCTTCTTAATAATTCATTGAAAACTATGTTTTCAAGTTTTTGACCTTCATTATGATTGTTATCTCCGACTAATGCTTTATAAAATCCATGATCCATTAGATAATATTTTTCATTAACTGATAGAATTTCCTTACCTTTTAAATCTTCCCTTTTTACTTGTGTGAATAATAATGCATTTCTCAGTAGTTTTATATAATTTAATACTTTTTCAGGATTTGCTTTTCTTTTTTCATGTTTGAAAAACTTGGATATGCTATTGGCTGAAAACATATGCCCCATGTTATCAATTAAGAAATATATTAATCGTTCAAGAAAATCCAAATCTCGTATATCATAACGTCGAACTACATCTTTTAGTAGTATTGAATCATAAACATTATTAATATAATCCATTTTTCCTTTATTTAATTGTTGTAAATAGGGTAATCCCCCATATTCCTTATACTCTTCAAATAATTGCAGTTCTTCAAATCTATTTAATTTCTTATTTTGAGATTTATAGGTTAAAATTTCATTAAATGAGAAGGGATATATTTTAAATTCAATATACCTGCCGGCAATATATGTTGCTAGTTCTCCTGACAATAAATTAGAATTAGATCCTGTAATATATAAATCACAGTCTAAATCCACCATGTATGAATTTATACTTTTTTCCCATCCTTTTACATTTTGAATTTCATCAAAAAATAGGTAGGATTTACCATTGATTTTTTCAGTCAGCTCCCATACAATTTCATCTAATTTTTCTGCATTTTCTATCCATTTGTATTTTGTTGATTCAAAGGATATTAAAAAGATGTTATCCTCTGGGATGTGATATTTATTTATTAATTCCTTTATTATTAATTTGAACATAGTTGTTTTTCCACAACGTCTCATTCCTGTTAATACCTTAATTAAATCCGTATCAACAAATTCATTAATCTTGTCCATATAAAAAGGTCTATCAATCATTGATGAGCAACCCCTACATTATAACATTAAAATATACTCGGTATAATAATTTTATACGATATAACTTATAAAATATCTCATAGTAAAATATATATATGATATAACATATAAAAGTTTTTAAAAATAAATAAGGATATACTGATATTTTGCATTTGAAAAGAGGTCATGAAGACATATTTATAGAATAATTATATATAGAATATGTCACATCCTAATCGAAGAGATAAAGTTCACATACATTTTCCAAATAATCGATTATTTTTTAAGTTTCTCCATTAATCCGGAGAGTCTTGCATAATTAAACAGATATAATTGAATATAACCGGAATACTTGCCAAATCTTTCCTGTGCAAATTCCATAATCTTCCTATTAGATAGCTTCTGACCATTAAAATACAGGTAAGTTGTAATCCTATTTATCCATACGTCAACAGGATATGCCTCACGCTTATTATATGCATATAACAATATACAATCGGCAACCTTAGGACCTACACCCTCCAATTCAATGATTTTCTCAAAGGATTCCTCATAGCCCATTTCAAATATATTTTCATGGAAAGCATCCTCCTCCAATATCATCCTAGTGGTATTTAGCATGTATGAGCTTCTATAACCTACACCAAAGGACTTTAGCTTATCTTCATCTATCTGCACAAAGTCTTTCTCGGATGGAAAAGTAGGGTATTTTTTTCCGTCAAATATGTGTTGATTACCACATGATTTTTTTATATCATCAATGGATTTTGTCCATCTTTTTATGGAGTTATTTGCTGAACATATCGATGATATTATGGATTCAAAAGGATATTGAGCCTTATATAATCTTAATCCCCTGTTGAATTTATACACATCCCTTAATTCTTCATTGGATTCTAAAAAATCATATACTTCAGTAATGTCATAATCCAAATCAAAGATGTAAAAAAGCTTATCCTTAACCAATTGACAGTCAACATCACCATCACAGCAGTATGATACGTCAACATCAGCATTTAACTTTTTCTGGCTTATTTTAACAAGCACATCCTCATTTTGAATAGACAGTATCTCATGATATGTTCCATCAACATTCATCCATGGCGGTTGACTTGTCTGACCGGAGTCCATCGTTAGTTTTAAGTCAAAGTCACCCATATAATCATCATATTTTATTACAAAATTCTTAGTAATCATATTATCACTATGCTGTTCAAATCGTTTAATTAGTAATATAATTTAATTTATTCTCATTTAGAAAAAATAGTTAAAAAGAGGGTTTAAAAGTCTTGGGGATAATGCAATTGTTTTTTATTAATCCAATCCACACCTTCATCAAGTCGTATTACCGCTATGTCTATTGGCCCGCCGACATTCTGAACATCACCGATGTCCATGTTGATTCCATCAGCATAAGCTTGAATCATCTGTGTTGACTTAATGAGAAATACAGCCAGGTTAATTGCATCCTGCAGTGTCATTAATCCCCATTGTATATTGTATTCAAGTCCATGCAACTGATTTAACAATTCCTTCTTATGATTGGACATCCTGTCGAATACCGGCATGTTTAACATTTTTGAATCATATCCCAATATCAACCGGCTTACTACATCTCCCTGACCTACCCATGTACTGCCATATTCTTCAATATCACGTTCCAGTGTTATCTCACCGGGACATCTTAGTTCATATGTTTGAGTTGTTCCATTCTTGTTATATCCACTTACAAGAATATCCACTGCCTCAATATCAAGGTGTCCCTCTTCTATTCTTCCATTTGCCTGTTTTATCTTAAATTCAATGGAATCATCGAGTTTTTCTATGGACAATACCTGTGCACCTTTCTGTTCGGCTTCAATCTTCAGCTGTTGAGCAGACAAGTCCAACTGCTTTTCCCATGGATACTTCGTATTTATATAATCATGTAACTTATAGGCTATCTCCTTAACGGTCAAATCATCCAAGTCATTTTCCTTGGAAAAATCAGTGATGTATTTTGAAACATTTGTAGGCATGCCCTTTTCGTTTGGGAAAAATGCAAGACCTGCTGTCCCAACGATGACCCGGTCATTTATTTGAAATAGCTTATCCGCCGTATTGGTGGATATTCTTGTGATTTGCTTGATGTTTCTTTGGGATTGCCTGCTGTCTGATGCCATTATTATTCCATCAGGTGTCGTTACATTTATGATTAATGTCATTTTTATCCCTATATTCTTGTAGCTATGTCCTTTTGTTTAATGTATTTTTTTACTTCAGGTATTGGATATTCATCAAAGTGGAATATGCTGGCAGCCAGTGCGGCATCGGCTTGACCCTTGGCAAATGCTTCATATATGTGTTCTGGATTTCCAACCCCACCAGAGGCTATCACCGGTATTGATACGTTTTGACTTATTGTTTTTGTCAAATCCAAATCATAACCGATTTTGGTTCCATCACGATCCATACTTGTAAGCAGTATCTCACCGGCACCTCTTTCTTCACATTCTATTGCCCATTTGACTGCATCGATTCCAGTAAACTCACGTCCACCATATATGCTGCAGTCAAACCAGCAATATCCATCATCGGTTTCTATAATATAATGGTCATCCTTTTCTGATGGATTTTCAACATATCTTCTTTTTGCATCGATTCCTATTACACATGCCTGGCTGCCCACATGACTTGAAGCCCTGTTTATCAGGGAAGGATCCTTTATTGCCGCCGTGTTTGTTGAACACTTATCAGCTCCTGCCTTAAGCATGTTAACATAATCCTTTACTTCACGTATTCCACCACCGACACATATGGGACAGAATACATTTTCAACCGTTTTTTTAATTACATCGGCCATTGTTGATCTGCGTTCATGAGAAGCGGTAATGTCCAGGAATACTATTTCATCGGCTCCATCCTCATAGTATTTTGTTGCCAATTCCACCGGATTTCCGGCATAGCGTATCTGCTTGAATTCTACTCCTTTAACTACTCTTCCTTCAGGTACTTGTAAGTCACAGTCCAAACATGGAATTATTCTTTTTGATAACATGGTATCACTTTTATAACAATTTTGGGGAAAGGGTGTTTTATAATTTATAGTAACTTGTACATTATTGCTTTTTGAGCGTGTAGACGATTTTCTGCCTGGTCCCATATGGCTGAATGTGAGGACAGCATTACCTCATCGGTTATTTCCTGGTCTCTTATGGCAGGTAGACAATGCATTACTATCACATCTTCTTTTGCCTTGTTTACCAGATTCATATTTATTTGATAATCCTTGAATATTCTTTCCCTTTCTTCTTTTTCTTCTTCATCACCCATACTGACCCATACATCGGTGTAGAGAATATCCGCATCCTTTACTGCTGTGTATACGTCATGTTCGATTTTTATGATGGAACCGGTTTTTTTGGCTTCTTTTTTGGCTAATTCATATATGTCTTTATCTGGTTCATATCCCTCAGGACATGCTACCGTTACATCCATTCCGGTGTATGCTCCGGCTAGAAGTAATGAATTGCATACGTTGTTTCCATCACCAATAAATACCAGTTTTCTGTTAAAATCACCCTTGTATTCCTTTATGGTAAGTAAATCGGCAAATATTTGACATGGATGTTCCATGTCGGTTAATCCACTTATAACAGGTATTGTTGAGTATTTTGCCAATTCTTCCACATTGGAGTGTTTTTTGGCCCTTATCATTATTCCGTCAAGATATCTGGACAATACCCTTGCGGTATCTGCTATTGTTTCTCCCCTGCCTAACTGCATGTCATCACTAGACAGGTATAAAGCCTGTCCTCCCAACTGGTACATTCCAACTTCAAATGATACCCTTGTACGTGTTGATGATTTTTCAAATATCATTCCCAATGACTTAGCTTCTAATGGTTTATCAGTTATTTTTCCACTTTTTAAGTCTTCTGCAAGTTCAATTATTTCAAAAACTTGATCTTTTACATCAGACATTGATAATAAATGTTGCATATTTATCCCTTTCCCATAATACCCTTAAATTAAAAATATATAATAAATCATATTTTAACAATAAATAATATATTGATTTGTATTTTGTAATTTAAAAAATTTTGTATTGTAAGTCGATGTTATCAAGTTAAGAAAATATTTATATTAACTTTCCTAATTTTTTATTTAATCCTTTGATTTGCTTTAATTTAGATTATTAATCATTATCATATAATTATAATGAATATTAAAGGTATTTATTTATATTTTTTTAATGGATTAACTATTTAATTTATTATTCAGATGCAATTGCATATGACTTAGGAATATGTTATTATTAAAGTTTATATATAACTTATTCTAAACCTTTTTAATATAATAAAAATGAAAAAAAATACATAATCAATAGAAAACATGAAAATGGGGTGATTATAATCCTAAATTAATATTTAATAAATGAAAATATTTTAACAGATTATAATAATGCATCCTATTACAAAGTGTGAATATTGAAAAAACCAGGAAAAATTTAATAGTATTATGGGAGATAAAAAAAATGAGAACTTCAAGTGCTGTAATATTAATGGGTGGATTAATATTATTAGTATTAATAGGAGTAGTTGTAGCTGAAGACTTCATCATGCCTCAGGATTTTGAGGAGGAAGTTTCTGTATTGTCAACCAACAACAGTACAAACAATACAACTACTGGAACTGTAAGTGTTAAAAAACACGTCCCACCTAGAGGTATAATGCAAAAATTTGTCGTAATCTTTTGGAATCCTTGGGCTACTGCACCAACATACAATGGATTCGTAGTTTATAAAAATTACATATACAACCGTTTATCAAATAATATGTGGACCAGTGTTGCATCGGTTGATAAGAACAACCAGATTGTTAACATAACCGCGTCTGATCAAAGTATTGTGGATAAACTGAATGAAACTTTCAACATAACCCCCAATGCAACAATAACAATGACAGAAACACCATCAACTAGCATTACAAATGAAGGAAATAGTACAAATACCAATGAAAATAGTACAAATACCAATGAAACAAGCACCACACAAAACAATACGGAAAAAATTGGTACAAGCATTAATTTAAATGATCAAACTCTTGAAAACGGTACCTCTTCAACAATAACAGGTACTTTAGTTGATGAAAACGGTACTGGAATTGCCGATGCCGAAGTAACCATTACAATAAATGGTGAAACTACTACACAGACCACAGACTCCAATGGACAATTTAGTTATCAATACACCAGTGATTCTAACTTAGATGTTGGAGAATATAGCATGGATGTGAGTTATCAGGGAAATGATACTTATCAGGAATCTTCCAAGTCAATAACAGTTACCATTAAAGCTTCGGCTGATGAAAATCCTGAAGAGAATACGACTGCAGATGAATATAGCAGTGCAAATGAAAAACAGTCAAGTAATTATAATAATGATAATTCGTACAGATCATCATCCTCTTCATCATCACACAAATCATCAAGCAGCGATTCATCAAGCTCATCAAGCAGTTCCTCTGGTAGATCATCTTATGATAGTTATTCCAATGAAGAGAATTATGCTAGTTCAGAGTCCTATTAGATAATTTAAAGAATATTAATTTATTCTTAAAACTATTTTTTTTATATATTTGAGGGTGTGCGACAACTCTCATTGAAGACTAAACATTTTTATTATTTTCACGTATATTTATTTTATTAGGGTATTTTTTTCTGTTTTTTCTCACGGTTTTTGTTTTCAAGTTTAATAGATTTTTTAGTTTATTATTATGTGTATATTACTAATACAAGCAAACAACTAGCATCGCATCAAATAAGATCTCTTACGAAGATAACATCAACAAATATCAAACAACAATAAATAATGTGGATTTTCAAAAACACAACAGGATATATGATGAAGAAAAAACACTGATATGTCTGTACAGAAAAACAAAGAATACCCATCAACAAGTCTACCCTGGAAAATGCAACGACAGAATAATATACTACACACATAAATGCAGTAAATGCCCTTCAAAAAACATATGTCTAACCAATAAACTGACAGGAAAAGTACTCACAGACTACACCAGCCAAGCCAAAGAATTACTGGCCTATAGGTTTGAAACACCACATGGACAAAAACAATACAAAAAACGAATGCCAATCAATGCTGTCAAGTTAAGATAGTTTTTATGTGAAATTTTTTTGTAGTGTGTTTTTTTTAGAATGATCTTTTGTTGTTGTCGTTGAATTTGTGTCCGTAGTCTACTGGTTCTCGGGTTGTTGTTTTTGTTTCTTCTTTTATGGGTATTAGGTTTTTTTGTAGTATTTTGAATATTTTTTGTATTGCTTGTTGTTGTTTTTCTTCATCAGGAGTTAGTAAGTTGAGTAATTCTTTTTTTACTAGTCCTACTGCTATGTTGAAGTTTGTTGAGTATTCTTTGTATTGGTGTTTGTTGTTTTTTTGGGGTTGTCGTGTTATTTGTTGGTTTGCGTCGTGTTTGATTACTGTTGCTATGTTAAATACGTATACGTCTGAGTAGAAGTCTTGTTCTATGATTATTTTTCTGCGGCCCGAGAAGTTTTCTGTTTCTAATTTGTTTTTTAGTTTGTCGTAGTTGGTTTCTATTGTCCATCTTTTGTTGTATATTTCTTTAAAATCTTGTATTGTCATTGTTTTATCGAATACATTGGTTGCTAGTGTTTCTATTTCTCCGGTTGGTAATTTTATGTTTATTATTCTTATTTTGAGTTTTTGTTCTTTGTTTGCATAGTTTCTTAATTTTTCGTCTTGTATTGTTTTTATGAATGATTTAGTTAGTGGTACTTCAATTATTTCATCATCAGTAGTCATTTTATATCTTTGATCTATGAATGTGTCTTTTTTTAGCCGTATTACGAAATATGAATTTAGTTGCATTATTTTTAACATTAGTTTTTTTGAACCATAACCTCTATCACATATTGATATTGTTTTTTGAAGGTTAATCTTATTTTTAACATCTTCTAAATGGTCAATGGCAAGATCAGGTTCACTGGACTTTCTGCTGGTAATGGTAGAACTTAAAATAAATTCATTTAGTACATCAACCATTGTAGATACTCTGGCAGTAGCCGTATGTTTGGAATGATCAATATTATCTTCAATACCAAAATCTTCACGGATAGTAGGATAATTCGGCAAATCAAATATAGAACCATCATGAGCTGCTAAATAATAACCTTTAAATGTTTTTAATTCGGGTTCCGTATATATTCTTTTTAATAAATCACCATTCATATCAATATATGCCTGTGGGTCAATAATCATCCTTCTTTCAGAAATAGCCTGTTTAGACACATCCATATCCATTTCACCCCAAAATTCTTCCATAAAATACAAGGCCTCTAATGCAGTTGTACGTCCACGATTCCATGGAACATATTTCATAATACATTCCTGAGGCAACTTACGATTACGAACAAAATTATTTTCTCCTAATATATATTTTTCACAAACATAATTATTAAAATTTCCTAAATTATCCAACAAATGATTACATAAAAACATAATTACCACCAAAATACTATTACTCAAATCCACACAAAACAATAATAAAAAACAAATATAAACACAATGTGAATTTACTAAATAATAATATATAATAAGTAATATATAAATTAAACTATAATTTATTCTTAAAATAAGCTCAAATAAAATAAACACTTATAATATTTAATATAATTAAATATGCTATGGAATTAAGTAAAATTAAAGTAAATATTGGTTAGAATAAGTAAACTAAGGTATAAAAATAAGTAAAAATCTTAACTTGACAGCATTGAATGCCAATGGTAAAACCACGATTCGCATACAACAAATACACCCTGAAATACAGACAATATCATATATTGGGCCTTGAAAATGCAAAAATGCAACAAACACTCATGGCAACAGCACAAAAACATAGTGAAAATACATAATTTAGAACTAAAAGAACAAACAAAAAATAAAAATTTAATTGATTTAACTTGAAGATATTCCATTTATGTTTTGAAAATTATTCAGTTATTTAAAATCAGTAAATGTATCATTTGTCATATTACTTTATAAAACACCAAAAAAAATAATGGGGGATTAGGATTTAACTTCCTTCATGTGTTCTAATTTTTCATTTAATAATTCTTCGGTAGCAACGTCACATCTATGATATACTTCTCCGTTGACATATTTTATTGCCTCTTCACAGACTTCTTCTGCCTCTTTTATGCTATCACGTACGGCAAGTACTGCTATGGCCCGTGATGAAGTTAAGCGTATGTCCTCGTTTTCATCCTCATATACTGCGGCGTAGTATACCTGTGCATCCATTTGATTGATTTTTTCTTCATCCACTTCCACTATTGTGTCGGCTGCTTTTGTGTCAGGATACTTATCCGGTACAATGTATTTGCATACTGATGCCTTGTTTTCAAACAATGCCTTATCAAGAGTGCCGTCGACTATTTGTTTGGATATTTCTGCCAGGTCATAGTCGAATACTGCCAGTACGTTCATTGACTCCGGATCGCCAAATCTTGCATTGTATTCTATGATTTTTGGTCCTTCTTTTGTAAGCATGAATTGACCGTAGAGTATTCCCTTGTATGGTGATGCCTCTTTTTTTATTGCATCTATTGTTTCTTTCATTATTTCAACAGACTGGTCATATTCTTCCTGGCTTAAAAATGGAAGTAAATGATTTTTATCGGAGTATGAACCCATTCCACCGGTTATTGGTCCTTTGTTTCCTACGAATGCGTGTGGATGATCCTGTGCTGCTGGCATTGGGATGAGGTGTGTTCCATCTACGAATGCCTGAATGGTATATTCTTCTCCTATGAGCAATTCCTCTATTACCACTCCTTCGAATCCGCCCATTTTCTGTTCGAATATTTCCTTGACATATTCCTTAGCTTCTTCATTATCTGCAAGCTGATCACCTACAATTTTAACTCCTTTTCCACCTGTTAATCCTATGGGTTTTACTACGACAGGTTCGTTAAAATTATCGATAAATTCATATGCTTCTTCAAGTGTGTAGAATGTTCCATATTTTATTGAACCGGATATATCATAGTCTTCAAAAAGTTTTCTCATGAATGCCTTGTTTGTTTCAATTTGGGCTGCATCCTTATTTGGTCCAACAGACTTAATTCCAACTTTTTCCAATTCATCAACTATGCCCTTTTCAAGTGGTGCTTCAGGTCCGATGAATGCTATTTCAATTTCATTATCCTGTGCAAACTTTATAATGTTTTCAAAGTCGGATTCATCTGCTACTTCATATTCTTTTGACAATCTTGCTAGTCCAGGATTTTTACGTCCCATATATGTAAATACATCGGCGGTTTTGGCAAGGGACTTTGCTATTGCATGTTCTCTTGCTCCACTACCTACTACTAATATATTCATTATTTAAACACTTCCTATTAAAATGAAAAATTTTATTATTATATATTTATGTCATAATTTCTATTTAGATTTTTACTTTTTAACCAATGTGAAATGAGATATCTTTCTGCAAGAAGTTTACTGTTAATACATTTTAGTGCTTTTTTCATGGATTTGTAATACAAAACAAAGTATTTATAATACAAACAATATAATTTAAATTAATAATATACATTACAATAGTAATACAAATGTGTGTTAAATCAGGCAAAAAGTAATAACGTGAGTAAATATGAATCTTGAAATAATAGAACTAAAAGAAAAACACCTATCAGAATACCAAGTAGAAGACTTCATTTTTAAAATGATAAAGGAAAGCTACGGTTTAGATTACGTGCCGGAATATCATTTTGATGTGATTGACTTGAAAAACTATTATATAAATCCATCAAAAAATAACCTATTCATGGTAATAGATAAAGACAACAATCAATTAATTGCTACAGCCGCGGTAAGAGGTTATGACAGAAACGACAACATAAAAAACAGAAACTATAACCTAAACAGCACGGCCAGCATCTACAGATTATTCGTTAAAAAAGAATACAGACACAATAAAATCGCTACAAGACTACTTAGAAAAATAGAAGATTTCTGCAGAGAAAAAGAATATAATGAAATATATTTACACACACAAAAAGACAGTTATGGTGCATTGGCATTCTGGCTACATCAAGAATATGAAATAGTAGATGACACACACGATTCAATGGGAACAATACACATGGAAAAGGTATTGAATAAAAATGTATACAAGTTAACCTCCATAAATGAAGTAGAAGACAAGATAGAATCATAATTCTATTTTTCTAATTTTTAATATTAAATAAGCTATTTTTTCAAATAATTTAACTTTAAAGACAAAAATAAAAAAAAGTGTAAGGTTAAATGTTAACCTTAATCTGTAATATCCCGTAAATAGATTATATCATCACATATACGATTTAATAACTTTTTATCGTGACTGACTACAAGTACACCCACCTTGTTTTTACGAGCCACAGTCAACAGGCTTTTCCATATTTGTACCTGTGTAACAGCATCAAGCATAGTACTAATCTCATCGGCTATTATAAACTGTGTCTTTGGATTTAACGCTCTTAATATGCTAAAACGCTGCAGTTCTCCACCGGATAGCTCTGAAGGATATCTGTCAAACCATTCCTTTTTGATACCGAATTCATCCAGTATATTATCGTCAGGCATCCACGACTCCTCAAGTACGTCCTTCATCTTCCAGCGAGGATTCATAACCTTTTCAGGATGTTGATAAATCAACTGAATAGGATTATATCCTTTTTTATATTTTTGGTCATTGACCGTGACACTGCCTTCATAATCCTTTATAAATCCAGTCAATACCTTACAGAGAGTACTTTTTCCAGAACCGCTGTCACCGAACAACCCTATTACCTGCTCGTTATTCATCTCAAAATTCAGATTCTTGAGAATTTGATGTGAACCATAACCGAAACTAACATTTTCCGCTTTCAATACATTCATATCTAATCACCATCCACCAATGGATTGAAACAACGGATAACCGTTCCATTTACCTCTCTAAGTTCGGGAATTTCATAGTGACACTCCCTTACCTGATGAGGACAGTTTTCATGATATGGACATCCCTTCGGTATATGCAAATAGGAAGGCTGATGACCCTCGGTCAGTTCAAACTCGGTTTCCGGAAGAGCCCTGTAAAGAGACCTTGTATATGGATGAAGTAATTTTTCACCATTTCCGGAGAAGTTTTTGGTATCCGTAATCTCTATAACATAACCCAAGTATAATATTGCTATTCTATCACTGGTTTTTATAGCAGTATATATGTCATGGGTAATGAGTATCATACCAATACCCCTTTCCTTTAGCTCTATGAGATTGTTGATTGTTTCTTCAACCGCATGTTCATCAAGACCGGGCGTCGGTTCATCGGCTATTATTATTTCAGGATCATTAAGCAATGCAGTTGATATTAAAACCTTACGTGCCATTCCACCCGACAACTGGAAGGGATACATTTCATCAACTTCGTCGGATAAATTATATTGATTGAAAATTTCTCTCTGCTTTTTAAGTACTTCCTCTTTTTTATCCTCATCATCAATATAACCTATTGCCTGCTCCTTAACTTTCATCAAGGGATTTAAGTTATTTACTGATTGTGGAATAAAACTTATCTTATTACCCCTTAGTTCTTGCTTAAATTCATCATCCATTTCTTTGCCCTTATACCGTATACTACCCGATACTTTGGCATTTGTTGGCAATATGCCTAGGATTGCATGTGCAAGCAAACTTTTTCCAGAACCACTACTTCCAAGAACAGCCAATATTTCATGATCATCAACATCCATCGTCAAATCAGATAATACCTTTAGTTCTCTCTGCTGGAGACCTTTGAAGTATTGTGAGAAAGAAATTGATAACTTTTCTACTTCCAATAATTTACTCATTCTAAACACCTACTCTTGTGCACTTTGCGGATCCAATAATTTATGCACATTTTCACCTATTAAGTCAAACAACAGTACCAGGAATAATAATGCTAAACCCGGATAGAAGGCTAGCCACCAATATCCCATACTAAGATATTTCATTGATTCCGATAGGATAATACCAATGGCCGGTTCATGAGCCGGCAATCCAAAACCTAAGAATGAAATACTTGCTTCGTGCATAATTGCATGAGGGAACATCAATATTACCCCTACAATAATTTGTGATATTATAAGTGGGAATATGTGTTTTTTAGCTATCCACATTTTAGATTTTCCGAATTCATTTGATAGTTTGATGTATTCACTGGTATTGATTTTCTTAATTTCTGCTCTGAGTACCCTGGCAAGCGGGGTCCAGTGGGTTAAACCTACGGCCATAATAACACCATAATAACCTCCACCAAATGCAAGAGATACCAATATTATTAACAGTATGTGAGGAATTGAACCGAACAAGTCAATTACTGCAGTTACCAATTCATCAACCAAGGTATTGACGCTGGAGAATACGCCTAAGATTATTGCAACTATGGTACTTATTACTGATGCAAATGCTCCCACACCTATACTTATTCCAAGACCAAGTAATGTACGCATGAACATATCCCTTCCCATCCAATCGGTACCAAACCAATGCTCAAAGGATGGTGGTTGATTTATATTATAGAAATTACTTGTAAGTACGGCGGTATGATCAATAAAGTAATTACTTATAAATACTGAAAATAGTATAATAAATGCAATGACTATTATAAGTAGAGTTTTTGTTCTTAAATTAAGATTTAAGATTCCTTTTTGTTTTTCTTTACTGTCTGTCAAGGTTCTCATTCTCCCTAATTCTTGGATCAACAAAGTAGTACATTATATCCGCCAGTAGATTTCCTACAAATACAAATACTGCACTTATCAATACGATACCCAAGAGTAACGTAACATCACTTTGTAGTCCTGCAGCTACAGCCGTTTGTCCTATTCCAGGATAAGAAAATACCTGTTCTACTAGTACTGCTCCACCAAATAGTTCTGCAAAGTTCTGGAACTGTAATGTCAATGCAGGTAAGAGCACATTTCTTAATGCTTGTCTCTCAATCAATGGCCAGCCACTTTCTCCTCTAGCTCTGGCAAACAAGATATAATCTGAGGACAATACATTTACCAATTCATTTCTGGTATACATTGCAATAGGAGCTACTCCAACCAAACTTAAAGTCAACGTCGGCAGTACCAGCCGTGCAAGCCACTGCCATATTGTAGCATCCGAGCTAACCGTTCCTATGGCAACACTCATCCCTATAGGGAACCATCCCAGCTCTACCGAGAATATGATTAAAATAACCAATCCTATCCAGAATGAAGGTGCTGACTGTAGGATATAACAGTATAGTTTTACCAGTTTATCTATCCAGCTACCCTTATTTTTTCCGGCAACTATTCCCAATCCAAATCCAAGCAATCCGCTAAGTACCCATGAAATTGCCATTAAGACAAAAGATGCCATGAATCTTTCTTTAATAACATCTATAACTGGTATACGATATATTAAAGAGTTTCCAAGGTTTCCCTGTAATAAGTTACATAGCCAACCCCAGACTTTAGTAATCAGTGGCTGATTCACGCCCCAGTACTGTTCTAGAACAATCCTTTGTTCCGGGCTGATTACGGCTTGTTTAAGATAAGCATTTACGGGATCTATAGGAGATAATTCAAGTAATATAAAACTAAAAATAGCTACTGCAAACATTAAGACTATGAAATGAATTGCTTTATTTCTAATAAATTTTTTTGTTTTATTATTCAAAAATAAAAGCCTCCTAATAAAAAAAATGATAATTAAAAGTATGGTGATACCTTTAATTATCTTGTTAAAGTTTTTTTTATATGATTATTTACGTTTCCAGTCAAGGATATTACAGTAATAATCCTGACCTAATTTGGATAATGTTCCCATGTCAACATTGTCTTTTACGAAGTATCCGAAGTGGTTGTCTGCTGCCCATAGCCATGGTGCATCACCATTAGGACCGAATCCTCCACTTCCTGTGTATGCTGCCTTACTCCAGTATTGATTTGCATCTTCTAGGCTTCCGGCCTGCATACCCTGTTCGAGGATTGCATCCACTTCTGAATTGTTATATGCGTTAGGGTTTCTGTAATCGGATTCCAGGTATCCTTCCTTATCCTTACTTAGGTATTGTTGATATACTGCTGAGTATGGGTTATCTGAGGATTGTTGCATTACTACTGCCTGTGAATACATTTTGGTGTAAATTGTATCCCAGTCGGCTGATTTAAGTACTACTTCAATACCCAGATCTTTAGCCTGTTCGGATATGATTGTTGCAAGGGATTGTCTGTCTTCTTTGTTAGGTGGATAATATACTTCAAATGATGCTTTTACACCATCTTTTTCTCTTATTCCATCACCATCGGTATCTTTCCATCCGGCTTCTTCCAATATTTTTTTAGCTTCATCCGGCTTGTTGTCTGTTACTTTAGCTTGTTCATTGGCAAATGGCAGTGAGTCTACTCCGGTATATTCTGCTTTTCCAAATCCTTTATATACTGATTCTACTATAGCTTCACGATTTATTCCTATGTTTAATGCTTTTCTTATTGCTGGATCTGAGGTTACGTTGTTACCTACAGGGTTTCCATTGTCTGTCTTGAGTCCGGTATCAGGTAGGTATGGTAATGAGAATCCTTGTGCCCTTGGACTTTCGAATTCTACCAGTTTGTATCCTTCTACTGTTTCGTTGTATGCTGAAATTGGTGCTTCAGCCACATCGATTTGACCTGATTTTACCATTTGTAAGACATTGTCCTCTTCAGGGAAGACCATGGTAATCTGTTTGAAGTATGGTTCCTTACCGTAGTATTGGTCGTTGTATTCAAATATTGCCTGTTGACCTTTATCCCATTGTTTGAGTTTATATGGTCCTGAACCTATTGGGTTTGCACCATATGATTCGTTATTATAGTCTTTTTCAGGTACTATACCAACATATCTCAAATCATAAATGAATGTGGATTGTGGTTTTTTAAGCTTAAATTCAACAGTAGTATCATTGACTGCTTTTGCTTCCTCCAAATTGGTAAGGTCAAGTTCCCCGTCACTTACTTTTGCTTCGTTGAAGGTGAAGGCAACATCTTTTGCCGTCAATGTTTCGTTGTTCGTGAATTTTACATCATCTCTAATGTTTACCGTCCAAGTTAACCTATCCTCACTGATAGTGTAATTTGTCGCTAAGTCATTAACAAAACTACCATTTTCATCTGAACCGAATAATGTACTTTGAACTAATGGATTGAAGTTCAAGTGTCCATTACCCCACCCTGTCAGTGGGTTGAATCCTGTTTCAGGCTCTCCTGTATGTCCAGGTACCGTTATGACGATGTGAGTTGGATCATCGTCTGTACTGTTACCCAGCATTGAAGAAGCTGCAATAATAGCTATGATAATAACTGCTAATGCTATAATAGCATATTTTATCTTATTATCCATAGTTATTTCTCCTACTAATAAATATAATAAAGAATTTATTCAGGAAGTAATACATTTTACCCAAAATGGACTAAAAAAGTAATACATGTCATAAATTAATTATTACATATGTTTAGTTTAATTAAACTTGTATTTAAATATTACTTTAATAAGATAAAGTAATACGATTAGGGCAAAAATCAATTAAAAAGTAATACGTTCAAAAAAAGAGAAAAAAATTATATCTGATTTATTTCATTGAACAAAACAATGTCATCAGATATAACTTCCAACAAATCCTTATCGTGACTTACTGCAAGTATGCCTATGTCGTTTTTCATACAGTAGTCAATCAAGGAATCCCATATCTGTACTTGCGTAACGGCGTCAAGCATCGTGGTTATTTCATCGGCAATAATAAATTTGGTCTTTGGATTCAATGCCCTGAGAATACTGAATCTCTGCAGTTCTCCACCGGAGAGTTCACTGGGCCATCTTGTCATCCAACTGTCCTTCAAACCGAAAGTTTCCTTCAGTTGGTCGGGAGGATTCCAGGACTCTCTAAGTACCTTATTCATTTTCCATTTAGGATTCATGGTTTTTTCAGGGTGCTGGAATATCAGCTGAACCGGACAATAGCCTTTCTTATCTATGGCCTTTTCATCCAATGTAACAGTTCCGCTATAATTATCTATATACCCAGCAATTATCTTGCATAAGGTACTTTTTCCACTACCGCTATCGCCCATCAAACCAATGACCTTATCGTGACTTACCGAAATAGATAGATTTTTTAATATTGGCTTGTTCTTCTTATATGCAAACGAAATGTTTTCAGCCTTGAGAGTCATCTTCTACCTCCTTGCTATAGTTATGACAACGTATCATTACACCATCGACATCTATAAGCTCCGGTTTAACGTTTTGACAAATGTCTTTTCTTACAGGGCAATTTTCATAGTAAACGCATCCTTGAACTTCTTCCAATGGCTGCACACCCTTTGTTAATTTAAAACCGTTCTTAGGTAGAGCTTCCATTAATGATTTCGTATAAGGATGCAGCAGCTTATTGACATCCCTGAAGTTTTCCGTATTATTAATCTCGATTACGTATCCGGAATAAAATATGGCTATTCTGTCGGCGGTCTCCAAGGCCACCTTTATATCATGGGTAATCAATAGAACGCCTTTTCCTTCATCCTTTAAAGCTTTGATATCCTTAACGGTCTCCTCAACACTTTTTTCATCCAAACCCGGCGTCGGTTCATCTGCTATCAATAAGTCCGGATTGTCCAGCAATGCCGTGGACAAGAGTACCTTTCTTGCCATCCCCCCGGACAGTTCAAATGGATACAAATCATCAACGCTTTCGTCCAATCCATATTTGGCGAATACTTCCCTTTGATGAAGCTTCTTCCTATCGTATTCATCCTCATCTTCACATTCTCCAATTGCTTGCTGAGAAACTTTCATTAATGGATCTAAAAAATTAACGGACTGTGGAATCAGACAAATCTCCTTACCGCGTATCTCTTCCTTTAAATTTTGATCCAATACTTTTCCTTTATATTTTATTTCTCCTATAACATTAGCATTATAAGGTAAAATTCCTAGAATTGAATGGGCTAAAAGACTTTTACCTGAACCGCTTGAACCTAATACTGCAACAATTTCATGTTCATCAACATCAATAGTTAAGTCAGATATTACTTTAAGTTCATGACGATTCAAACCTTGAACATATTGAGTAAAGGATATTGATAAATTATTTACTTCTAATAATTTTTCCATGAAAACCACCAAACCTAGTTATTCGCTTCTGAAGGATCCAATAACCGTTTAAGGTTATCACCTATAATGTCAAACAATAATACAACTATTAATAATGCAATTCCTGGGAAGAATGCTAACCACCAGGCGCCCATTGCAAGATAAGACATTGATTCTGACAATATTATACCAATAGCAGGTTCATGTGGTGATAAACCAAATCCTAAGAAAGTAACACTTGATTCATGCATAATTGCATGAGGAAATACCAATAAAGTACCTACAAATACTTGAGATAATACTAAAGGCAGTATATGTTCTTTTGCTATCCATAACTTACTTTTACCAAATTTTCCTGATAAGGCAACATATTCAGATGTGTTAATTTGCATTATCTCCGCTCTCAACACTCTTGTTAAATTAATCCAGTGCGAAAATGCCACTGCCATTGTGACTCCAAAAGCACCCTTTCCTAATGCGATAGATATCATCATTATTAATAAGATATGAGGTATTGATGCGAACAAATCAATTAACCATGCAACTACTTCGTCAGAAAGTCTGTTTATACTTGAAATGAATGCCAGTATAACTGCAATAATACTGCTTATTATAGAAGCACCCAATCCAATGATTATACTTAAACTTAAACCTTTTACCGTTCTTATGAACATGTCCCTACCCATCCAGTCAGTACCAAAAATATGCTCAAAGGATGGGGGTTGCATTTTTATAGCAAAATTTGTGGGTAAATTTGCATCAATCATTAAACCCGATACAAAAATTATTAATAAAGCGAAAGCTGTAAGTCCTATGGTTAATAATGTTTTTTGTCTTAGATTTAATGAGCTGAATAAACCTTTATTATACCATGGCAGTTCAGTCATCGTCAACACTCCTTATTCTTGGATCAACATACTGATAAATTATATCAGCAATAAAGTTTCCCACATATACAAAAATTGTACTGACTATTACAATTCCCAATAATAAGGGTACATCTGATCTTAATCCTGCCGCTACAGTTGCCTGACCTATTCCAGGGTATGCAAATACCTGTTCAACAAGGATTGTTCCACCAAATAATTCATTAAATGATAGGAATTGCAAGGTAATGGCCGGAAGCAATACATTTCTAATTCCATGATTTTTTATCATTCCCCAAAAGCTTTCACCTCTGGCTTGAGCAAATAGGAAATAATCACTTTTCTTAACGTTGATAAGTTTATCCCGGGTATACATGGTAATGGAAGCAATTCCTACAACACTTAATGTTATTGCAGGCAATATTAATCTGTATAACCATTGCCAGAAAGTTACAGTATCTGATAATTGTCCGATAGGAACCGATAGACCTATAGGGAACCAGCCTAAATATACCGAGAAGACCATTAAAAATACAAGTCCTATCCAAAAGGTTGGTGATGCCTGTAATATGTAACAATATGTTTTAATTATTTTATCTGTCAATGTACCTTCCTTTGCTCCGGCAAGTATACCTAACCCAAAACCAACTACTGCAGATATTAACCAGGATGTAACCATAAGTGTTAATGAAGCTGTGAATTTTTGCATGATTACTTCTGTAACGGGTACTCTGAATATTAATGAAAAACCCATACTTCCGGAAGCCAGTGTCTTTAACCATCCTAATACTCTTTCAGATAAAGTTAAATCTGTACCCCAATAATGTCCAATGATAGCTAATTGCTCTTGACTAACTATCCTTTGACCAAGATATGCTTTAACAGGATCTATTGGAGATAATTGAATCATAATAAAACTAATAGAAGCTATAACTATCAGTAAAATGATTAATCGTACAATTTTAAATCCTAAAAATTTAGCTAATTTTTTGTTATTAATTTTAATCATCTCTTAAAATCTATTTAAAAAAAGTATTTGAAATAGTGAAAAAAAATGATGATTTATTTATAAAATAAATCATTAAAATATTTTTTTAACTATTATTATGTAGTTGCATTTACACGTTTCCAATCGTAGATGTTACCCCATATGTCTCCACCGTGTGGATAAATAAGGTGTGTGTCAGGGGATATATCTAATGAATCATCTACAAAGTATGTGTAATCCATTGTAGCAATCCATAAATATGGATAATTAGTGTTAGCTTGTTGTGAGGCTTGACTCCAAGTACCGTATGAACTGTTCAAGTCTTGACTCATGGCTGAATTAATTAAATTATCTACACTAGAATCATTAAGTATTTCAGGATTATCATAACCTTCACCTGCTACTTCTGAATCATATTGATGTTGAATTGCATATGGATCTGCTGAACCGAATCCCCATACTACTGCTACTTGACTACATGCTGGGTAGATTTCATCCCAACTTTTACCTTCTGGAGTAATTTCAATACCAAATTGTTTGGCTTGTTCTGCTACTGAAACTGCTATTGCTTGTCTTTCAGTTGCTTTAGAATTATAATATATAGGGAATGATGCTTTGAGTCCATCTTTTTCTCTTATTCCGTCACCATCAGTATCTTTCCATCCGGCTGCTTCAAGTGTTGATTTAGCCTGATCTACTTGTCCATCTTTTATAGTGGAGTCATATGCCCATGGTAACTGATTGGCAACACCTGTAGTGGTTATATTTCCAAATCCATTGAATGCACCATCCAATAGTTGTTGTCTATTTATTCCTACACTTAGTGCTTCTCTTACTGCTGGATCTCCTGTTACATTGTTACCATATGAACGGTTTTCTGAACCTATTTGTAGTCCATCATCCATTTGTGTTGGTAATGAGATTCCACGAACATCAATTGAATCAAAAGATTCTAAATGATAACCTTCTACTGATTCATTTGCATAGGATACTGGAACTTCTGCAATGTCAACTTCTCCTTTTTTAACTGCTGCAAATGCTGCATCGGAGTCAAGGAAAAGGTTGGTAATCTTTTTGAAGTACGGTTTTTCACCATAGTATTCATCGTTTCTTTCAAGGATGAACTGCTGTCCTTTGTCCCATTGTACCAGTTTATATGGACCTGAACCTATAGGATTCTGACCATATGATTCATTGTTATAGTTGGCTTCAGGAACTATTCCAACATCGGTTAACTTGTTAATGAAAGTTGAATCTGCTTTATCAAGAGTGAATACTACTTTGGTATCACCATCTGCTTTAGCTTCTTTCATTGAACTTAAATCTGCACCTTCTCCAAATTCTTTTGCAGTATTATAGGAGAATGCTACATCTTTAGCCGTTAATTTTGATCCGTCGGTGAATTTTACATCGTCACGGATATTTACCGTGTATGTCTTATAATCACCGGAGATATCATAATCGGTTGCTAAATCATTTACAAAACTGTTATTTGCATCTCTTTTTAAAAGAGTACTCTGTATCAACGGTTCCGTACCGGAGTCGTGGTAACCCCATCCGTGCATAGGGTCAAAACCGTATTCCGGTTCTTCACCGTGAGCGGCAACACAGGCTACCAATTCATCTTCGGCATGTGCCGTGTTTGAACCACCTAAAGCAATTGCAGCTATGGCGGCTACTGCCACGACAGCTATAATTGCACCTATTATATACTTTTTATCCATTTTTTTATCCTCTTTATATATTGAAAATAAATTTAATTAACATAAATATTAAAAGCAGTATTACACATGTTGATAGACATCACAAATAGTAATACTTATTCTTAAATTAATGTTAATGATTATAGTTATATTTTTATCAGATATATAAATATTACTTTTTTAGCAATGTCGTCAGGTTAAGATTTTGTCATGACTTATCTCTTCCTAAGAAATAATAATATTCTTTTTTTTCTTTTAATATGTTAGTTTATATTGTGTTTGTAAGTATCTGCGTGGTGTTATTTTTTTTCTTTCGTATTTTCGGGGTTTTTTAATTTTATTGGGTGCTGGTGTGCATTTTTTAATTAAATTGTTGATGAAATTTTTATTTTTTGTTGAATCTAATATTGCTTCGAATAGATCTATTTTGAGTCTACTGATTAAATTAGATTGATTTACATCATATTTGTCTTTTTTTCCTTTTTTCCTCATTTTTTGGTTTATGATTAGATTTAAGTATAATCTTGAATAGCAAAATACGTTATATATTAGAAATGTTGAGTAGATGTCTTGTTGTATTCCGATTTCTGTTTGTGCTGTGTAATTTTGTATTTGAAGTCTTTGTTTTAGTGTTTTGTATGTGCATTCTATTCCCCATCTTGCATCATATATTTCTTCTAATTGTTCTTTACTCATTGTTTCTTGTGGTAAATTTGTTATTAAGGTTTCAATTTCACCTGTTTCTAGTTCTATATTCACGATTCTTAAATTCAATGAACTAATTATATTCATTTTTTGTTTAAGATAATTGCTTTTGAATTGGTTTCGTCTCATTTTATCTAGTTCTATCTGGACTATTTCATCATCAGAAGTCATACATTCACGTTCTCCAATGTATGTGTCTTTTCTTAGTCTTATAACAAAATAACTGTGCATTTCTATTATTCTTACCATTAATTCTATGGAAGTATAGCCTCTATCAAATATAAATATGGATTCTTCAGGAATTATTAGTCTTCTACACTTTTCAAGGTTTCGATGTATCAGAGTATGTTCTCCAACACCTCTTCTTCCAATTAATCCATCGATTATGAAATTATTTAGAACATCCACAACTCCTGAAAATATAACATTAACCTTTTTATCGTAATTTTCTTTAAATCCAAATTCTTTCAAGGTTAACTTTTTATTTGGTAATTCAAATCGAGATCCATCACCAGCAAATAAACGAAATCCATAAAAAGTTTTAAAGAATGGATTTATTTTATTTCTATTTAAATAACCAATATTTCTCAAATAATTAAGACTAATTCTTTTAAACACATCCGGATTAATATTAATTCTCTGTTCTGAAAAACTTTGTTTACTATAACTATCAACACCATCTTCAACGTACTTCAAATGAGTATCAATATTATTCTGAATAGTTTTTCGTTGATTAAACAAAATATGTTTAACATAATCACCAAAACCCCATATACGATTACGAGTAAAAGCAGAATCATTTAAAACATGCTTTCTAAAATCAATACACTCGGATTCTATAGAATCTTTAATGAAGGAGTATTTAAAACTATCATTTTCATAGGAACAAACTTCATTAATTCCATCAAAAATCAAAAAATAAATTAACAACTTACAACAACATAATATTGAGGGGAGGTATTTTCGTTTCATAATATAATATATCCCCTCTTTTATTATATAAACCTATCATATACCATAAAATAACAAATAAAAATAGTACTACTTTTAAAAAATACATAAAATTGATAAATATCAAAATAACAAAAAATAAAAACCAATAAACAACCTATTAAATAAATAAAATAACCATAAATAAAATAACAACAAATACAAAACAAATATTTATTTAATAAGCAAAAATATAATTAAATTAACCTTAATTCTAATTTTAATAATAAATAACAATTTATGATAAAAATCAATAATAATCAACAAACTATTAATGATTTTAATCTATAAAAAGTTGCTGTTGAAAATCAGGTTGCTTAAATCAGAAATTAAAGTATTATTAAAACTTTAATTAGAAATTATTGCATAAATTAATCTTTATTTTTTAATCTAAAAATAACAAACTCTTTTTATTTTGAATTGATAATTATATATTTGTTATTCATTATTTTAATAGTTTTAGGTAAGTTTTTATAATATTTAATTAGGGCTTTGTTTAAATTATTAAAACAGTGATTTATATCATTATTTATTAATATTGTGATAAATATTAAGTCTATTATAAATATTAATATTGTTTAGAATGTTATTTTTGAAAATAAGGTTGTATAAATGTTTATATAATGTGTGGAGTAATATATATTATTATGAAGAAAAATACAAACTCCACATATAAATGTTTGAGTGAACTTCCATTTATTTTTTGTGGTCCCTCTGGTGATGTAGAAGTTTACGAAGATATCAATCCCGAATTAATTGAACACCTCTTAGTTATCTGTAAAATATGTAATAAAAAATTACGTATCATAAAAAGAGAAACTATTTGTCATGTATGTAATAAACCTCTTACACGTAATGGATATAAGTCTGATTATATCAACAATACAGATGAAATACATTTACAAAAATATAACCATAGAAAATGTGAAAACAGTAGTTGTATGGCTTCAGCAAAATCTATTAAAGAAAAAAATTGTACGTATACTAAATCAGTACAAGAAAAGAGCGTATTGATTAATTTGGTTAATTATGAATCATATGAGAAAAAATCAGAGGAAATAGCCAATCAAATGGGTGCAAAACCCCACAGATCTACCTTGTTCTATTATCATAAAAAATACTCAACAGAACTCTTCGAATATTTAGAACACCTACAATTCAAAAGAATAAAAGAACTCGATATAAAAGCTTCCGGCATATATTGCTTTGACGAACAGTACGTCTTTGTAAATAAAAAACTATATTTAAGACTTACATTGATAGATTACCATAATAAACTTATTATAGGCGATTTTCTTGTATGTGAAGAAGATTACAATAACCAAACCATACAAGAATTCCTAGAAGAATCATTGAAAGATCAACCAGTTGAAGTCATAGTTACTGACGGACGTAAAGGATACAAAAGCATAATAGAAGCAGTAGGAGCAATACAACATCGATGCTTCTTCCACATAATGCAAAACCTCATGACACCACTAACCAAATACATAAACAGAAAAAACAGACAAATCAAAACACTAGAAGGAAAAATCAAAGATAATAAAGAAAAAATAGCAAATATCAAGGCAGTAAAAAAGATTTATACAGGAAGAACACCATATTCAGACAAAAAAACAATAAGACAAGAAAAAAGAATAAAAAAATACGAAAACAAAATAAAAGACTACAAAAAAGAAATCAAAGAAATAGAAAAGGAACTCAAAAAAATTGACAAACAAAAAGAACGAGTACATAAAATATGGGAATCCAAAACATTCAAACAAGCAAAAAGAAGATACGACACAATACACAACCAAAAAGACCAACTAAACCCCATAATAGCATCATTCTTAGATAAAATAGAATCCAAATTAGACGTAATGCTAAATCACCTAGAAAACGAATCAATACCAGCAACAAACAACAGAGTAGAAAACTACTACAGAACAACCCTACCAAGATGTCAAAAAAGAATATACAGAACACTAGAAGGACTAAAAAGAAGAATACGAGAACAACAAATACGATGGACACACAGAAACATACTAAACCAAAACACACCACTCAACTACCAAACCACATACAACTAAAAAAAAAACAACCTCATATTCAACAGCAACATAAAAATAAAAATAAATTTTCTTAACCTGACGACATTGACTTTTTTAGACAATTGTATTACTTTTTATCTAATTATAATGGTAAATGTAATACATAAATTAAATTAATTAATAGATACAATTCCGATAATTTAATTGAAATATAATAATGGTTGGAAAAGCCATGGAAAAAATTAGAAAATCATCATTAAATATAATTCAAAGTAACTACAAATGTATATACATTATATAAACTTCAAGGTGTTTTAAAATGAAAGGTAGCAAACTATTAATAGATAAACTAAAGGAAAATGGAGTGGATACAATCTTCGGTTACCCTGGAGGTGTACTGCTTCCATTCTACGACGCACTATGCGAATCGGATATAAATCATATACTTGTAAGACATGAACAGGCTGCAGCCCATGCAGCGGACGGATATGCAAGGGCATCCGGTAGAGTCGGTGTGTGTTTGGCTACCTCAGGACCTGGAGCAACAAACGTGACGACAGGAGTTGCAACGGCGAACATGGACTCATCACCGGTCGTAGTACTTACCGGACAGGTTCCAACCGCCGCTATAGGTACGGACATGTTCCAGGAAGTAGATACGATAGGAATAACCATGCCCATATCAAAGCATAACTTCCAACCTAGAAGTCCAAAAAGAATAGCCGAAGACATTGACAAGGCATTCTATATAGCTTCAACAGGCAGACCGGGACCCGTAGTGATAGACCTTCCCCGCAACGTACTGGAAGAGGAAATAGATATAAGCTCATTAACCATAAACACTGACATTCCAGGATACAAGCCGACAAAAAAAGGCAACCTCAAACAGATCAAAAAGGCGATAAACGTAATCAACCAATCAAAAAAACCCATTATAGTAGCAGGTGGAGGAGCTATACTAAGCGACTGTGGTAAACAGCTCTACGAATTTGCAAAGCTAGCCAACATTCCGATAGCAACGACACTCATGGGAAAGGGGATAATATCAGAATATGATGAACTCTCACTTGGAATGATTGGAATGCATGGAATACAAACCACCAATAGGGCATTGACGGAGTGCGACTGCCTTATAGCAGTGGGATGCAGATTCTCAGACAGAAGCGTAAGTAACGCCACCAAATTTGCACCTAATGCCACGATTATACAGATAGACGTTGACCCCGCAGAGATAGGAAAAACAATACACGTCGACATTCCAATAGTTGGAGATGCAAAAATAACCCTGGAAGAGTTCATCAACCAAATGGATAAAACGGACAATGCGAACTGGACAAAAGAACTTATCGCAAAAAAACGGGACAACGAAGAAAACATATCCTACACGCAAATACCTTTAAAGCCACAGGAGTGCATAAAGGAAATCATGGAAGCTGTAACTGCCGATACTATAGTGACGACCGACGTTGGCCAAAACCAGATGTGGATGGCACACTACTACAAGACCAGAAATCCGCGGACATTCATCTCAAGCGGAGGACTCGGAACAATGGGATTTGGACTGCCGGCTGCTATGGGAGCACAATTTGCAAAACCTGACGCAAATGTACTTGCAATATGTGGAGATGGTGGATTTGCAATGGTATCACAGGAGCTTGCAACGATAAAGGAAAACGACCTACCTGTAGTTGTATGCATACTGAACAACCGTTACCTTGGAATGGTGGCACAACTACAGAAGCTCTTCAACGACCACGTATATGCTACGAAACTGACTGCAACCCCGGACTTCGTAAAACTGGCCGACGCTTATGGAATTGAAGGCCAGAGAGTCGAGAAAGTGGGTCAGCTGAGAGAAAGCATAGAAAACGCGTTCAAATCAAGGGAAGCTACCCTGATAGATGTGGCAATAGACCGGGAAGAACTATTGCCGATAGTACCTCCGGGTCAAAGTCTGGACAAGATGAAAATGACATTTGATGAGGAATAGAAATGACCAACAAGCACACGATAAGCATACTTGTAGAAAACAAGACGGGAGTACTGCAGAGAATAGCAGGACTCTTTACAAGACGAGACTTCAACATAGACAACATCAGCGTCGGTAAAACCTCGGTTGAAAATATGTCCCGTATAACGATTACGACATACGGCGACGACAAGACGCTCGAACAGATTATAAAGCAACTAAACAAGCTAATAGAAGTAATCAAGGTACGGGAAATGAAACCGGACCAGACAATAAGAAGACAGCTGGCACTGGTAAAAATACACGCACCGACAGAAGAGGACAAATCAGAAATAATACAATACACAAACATCTTCAGAGGAAAGATTGCCGACGTTACGCCAAAAACCATCACGGTAGAAATAACGGGAAATCCCGACAAGATAAACGCACTCATAGACCTTTTAAGACCATACGGAATAAAGGAGATGACAAAAACAGGGACTACAGCAATTACCAGAGGACAAAAAACATTATAATCCCCCATCATTTCTATTTTTCAGCTGATAATCAACCTTTAAGCGGGTTAATACTAAATTTTAAAAATTTCATGATTCCATTTAATCACTTAAAAAGTAATAAATAAGAAGCGATATAAATATAATCACTTATTAATTGGAAGAAAAAAACAATAACCATAATTTTTATCAATCATTTTATAGGAGAAAAAAAATGAACGGAAGTGAAGCACTACTGAAAAAACTAAAGGAAAATGGTACAGATGTAGTCTTCGGTTATCCCGGAGGGGTACTGCTACCATTATATGATTCAATATATGACTGTGACATAAAACACATACTAGTTAGACATGAACAGGCCGCAGCCCATGCAGCCGACGGATATGCAAGGGCATCAGGAAAGACGGGTGTATGCATCGCAACATCAGGACCGGGAGCAACAAACCTTGTAACCGGTATTGCAACCGCACAAATGGATTCAAGCCCGGTAATAGCATTGACCGGTCAGGTCGGAACACCTATCATCGGAACGGATGCATTCCAAGAGGTAGATACCATAGGTATAACCATGCCTATTACAAAAACGAATTTCCAGCCAAGAGACTCAAGTGATGTGCCTAAAATAATAGATGCCGCATATCACATAGCATCAACCGGCAGACAGGGAGTTGTAGTTGTAGATTTGCCAAAAGACGTGCTTGAAAATGAAGTAACGGATGAGGATATGGATGCAAAACTGGAAATACAGGGATACAAGCCAAATACTAATGGAAATCCAAGACAGATAACGAAGGCTATCCAAACAATATTGAATTGTAAAAAACCCATCATCCTTGCAGGTGGAGGTGTAATACTTGCAGATGCATCCAAAGAATTGGTTGAATTTGCAACCAAGGCAAACATTCCAGTAGCCACGAGCCTTATGGGTAAAGGATCAATACCTGAAGACCATGAACTGTCACTTGGACTATTGGGTATGCATGGACTGGAATCAACAAACAATGCGGTAACCGACTGTGACTGCCTGATAGCAATAGGCTGCAGATTCTCCGATCGTACAACGGGTAAGGTATCTGAATTTGCATCGGATGCCGTGAAAATCCAGATAGATATAGACCCGGCGGAAATCGGCAAGAACGTCGACATAGACATACCTATAGTTGGAAACGCCAAGATAATACTTGAAAAATTCATAGGCGAAATCGATGGAGTCAACCACGGTGACTGGACCAAGCAAATCGTGAGCAAAAGATGGGCATACAAGCCTAAATATAACTTCGGATGCGTACCATTCAAGCCACAGGAATGCATCAAGGAAATAATGGAAGCCATAACCCCTGAAACAATTGTTACGACCGACGTGGGTCAAAACCAGATGTGGATGGCACACTACTTCAAAACAAAAAATCCGCGAACATTCATCTCAAGCGGAGGACTCGGAACAATGGGTTATGCCCTGCCGGCGGCTATAGGAGCACAAGTGGCAAAGCCCGACGAACATGTACTTGCGGTTGCAGGTGACGGAGGATTCCAGATGGTATCACAGGAACTTGCAACGATAAAGGAATATGATTTACCTATAGTAACATGCATCCTAAACAACAGGTATCTTGGAATGGTATATCAATGGCAGGTGTTATACTACAACAACAGGATATCCCAGACAGAACTGGCACCTACGCCGGACTTTGTACAGTTGGCAAAGTCCTATGGAATAGATGCCGTATCGGTTGAAGAAATAGGTAAGCTTAAAGAGAATATAATGGAAGCATTCGATCAAGGAGAAGCCCGTGTAATAGAAGTTAAAATCGATTCGTCAGAACTGCTGCCAATGGTTCCGCCGGGTGAGAAGATTACAAAAATTGTTGGAGAATATAAGCAAGAGGAATGATTAATATGACAAAACAGAACAAACATACAATCAGCATACTCGTTGAAAACAAGACGGGAGTACTGCAGAGAATAGCAGGACTCTTTACAAGACGAGACTTCAACATAGACAACATTACAGTGGGAAAAACGGCTGAGGAACACATTTCCCGAATGACAATCACGACATACGGCGATGGCAAGACGCTCGAACAGATTATAAAGCAACTAAACAAGCTAATAGAAGTAATCAAGGTACGTGAAATGAAACCGGACCAGACAATAAGAAGACAGCTGGCACTGGTTAAAATACACGCACCGACAGAACAGGACAAATCAGAAATCATACAATACACAAACATCTTCAGAGGAAAAGTAGCTGACGTCACCCCAAAAACCATCACGGTAGAAATAACGGGAAAACCGGATAAGATAAACGCACTCATAGACCTTTTAAGACCATACGGAATAAAGGAGATGACAAAAACAGGAATAACTGCAATTACCAGAGGACAAAAAACATTATAATCCCCTTTTTTTACAATTTTTTTAAATATTATATTTGAATATGTTAAAAAAGTTATTTCCACCTACAAATGATAGAAAGACTATAACAAAAGAGGTTGATTATGGACAAGTATATTATTACTTATTTAGCAATGATAGCAATTTTTTTGATTATGACATTAATATTAAGAGTTTTATATCAAAAACTTAAGAATACAGACATACACATTTTAAAACCAGAGGAATATTTACCTAAACAAGAGATTCAAACACTCAAACAAGTATTTTATTTAGTCATGATGACATTGTTTGTTATAAATATCTTTTATCAAGTGGTTGCTCAGGGAAATGATGTGCTGTATTTTGCAGTATTGGATATTATATTGTCCCTAATTACACTAGCAAATATAAGAATACATGATTTAAAATCCATTTTAATCGCATTAGCAATCATTCCATATTCCAGTATGGATTATATGATATTTGATGATTCATTTATTATATTATCAGTAATATTATTCACGATTCATCTGATAGCGTTATTCTATTTTACCATGTATTTCTATAAAAAGTTTAAGCAATTTACAAAATCTCAGGGTTTAAGTTACACCATTCTGCTATTATTTGGAATAGTATTCTTTAGTTTCATATTCACTTCAATAGTCGAAAGTGTAAACCTGTTGGATTCATTAGTAATGGTATCCAATGCATTTACAAGTAATGGTTATGCAATTCTAGGAAGTACAATACCAGGTAAGCTAAATTCAATATTCCTTGTTTGGTCAGGTTATATTCTATCAAGTGTGGGTACTGCCACATTAAGTGTTGGATTAATGATAAAATATTATAATAATCGATTTGATAAAATGGAAAAAATGATCCAAGAATTAAAAGAAGATAAATAAATTCAGCAAATTATAATCCAGACGAGTTTAATCATAATATTAACCTCTTTATTCTTAATTTTTAAGATGAAAACATTTCTTCATTGGAAAACAGAACACCCCAGAGTGTCAAGAATAAATGCTTTATATTACTACTATGACATGGGGGATAAAAGATAAGAAAAAACCGGGATAACCTCCATAAGAAGAGGACAAAAATACACCATAACTAACCTCCACCTTTTTATCATTTCATTTCAAGTTAATGGTTAATATAATCAGGATTAATATAGATGACTGATTTGTTTTGTCTTAAAGGTATTGGGCAGAATCTTATTCTATTATACTCAGAATAGAAATGCATTGTTGAAACTGCAAAAATGTTAATATCCTTAAATATAAATAGTTAAATAAGAAATAAATTGGTGAAGATTTGTGGAATTATTGACTGAAACTATATTTCAATTTGCTATAGTAATTTCTATTTTTTTAGTTTTAACCATTATTGGCGAATATGCATATAAATTAAAAAATAAATATGGGAAATCTATAGATGTGAATGAATTATTGCCCGAAGATGAAATTCATAGCTTAAGACAGGTTTTTTATTTAATTTTAATGGCACTGTGTGTTGTAGATATCTTCTATACTTTTATTGGTGATGGAATCGAATTTTTGTATTCCTTTCCAATATTTGATATTGCACTTTCATTATATTTTGCAATAAAAATAGACAAAAGTTCTATGAAAAATAAGATCATCTGGTTGTTGCTGGTGCCTTATGGAACATTGTGTTTCCTGCTATTCCATACCCATTTGGTAATTTACATGGGTTTGATTCATGTATTGGTATTCATATACTTTGCCAAACTTAGCTTCGATAAATTTATGGAATATACCAATTCAAATGGTTTGGGAATAACCATAATATTATTATTTGTTATAATATTTGCCAGTTTCTTTATAACACAACATGCTGAAGGTGTAAATGCCCTGGATTCTCTTGTAATGATTTCCAATGAATTTACAGGTAATGGCTTTGCCGTTTTTGGAAATTCAATTGCCGGTAAACTTAATAGTTTACTTCTAGTTTGGGGTGGATATGTCATTTCAGGAGCGAGTGCTGCAACATTAACTGCGGCAATTTTAATCAAACACTTCAAAAAAAGATTTGCTGAATTAGAAAAATTAATTGAAGGAGAGGATGAATAATGGAAAGTCTACCTGCAATATATCTTATCATTCAATTATTGTGTGTAATTGGAGTTTTTGCCTTCCTTGCATATGCCAGTAAATATATTGTTAAAAAGGTTAAATCCAGTTCCTGGTTTAAAAATTCAAAATTTTTAAATCCTATGGAATATTTTCCTCAAGAGAAAATATTATCTTTAAAACAGCTTTATTACCTGATAATGATACTTGTCTTTATAGTGATTGGTTTATATATAATATTTGAGTGGACGGATGGTTTGTTTGCCATTTCTATTTTGGACATTATTATTTCAATATATCTATTTAGTAATATGGGCTGGAATTCTTTAAAAGACAAGATTATATTCTTTTTATTAATTCCTATTGGTTCTATGATAAGAATATTATTTGGACATAACATACTCATCTACTTTAACATTGTCCACGTTCTTGGATACGTATACCTCATCCAAGTTTACTATCGTAAATTTGTGAAGTATACTGAAAATAACGGTTTAGGTATAACTATACTATTATTATATACAATAATATTGGTAAGTTTCATATTTACAATAATAGTTGAGCAAGTTTCTCCGTTGGATTCGATTGTTATGGTTTCAAATGCCTTTACAAGCAATAGTTTCGACGCTGCCGGAAAATCAGTGATTGGTAAACTTGATTCATTGGTACTGGCATGGGGTGGTTTTATTTTATCCGGAGTTGGTACTGCCACATTAGCCGCCTCTATTGTAAACAGATACGTTGATCGTCAATTTGATGATATGAAAGATTTTATTAAAAATAATAAAAAAGACAACAAATAAAAACTAACTAACGATTGATGCATAGGAAAATATGAGATATAATCAATTAATTCTAAAACAATGAAAAAAATAAGAAATACTGGTTTAGACCAGGATATTCATAATCCCCTCTTCTTTTTTATCCGAGATTAAATTCATTGTTAACTATAATAAATTACACCCCCATAAAACTATCAACCAACATTGTTATTATAACATATTCATCCAAATACCTGAAATACAAGTTATTAACTCCGAGCAAAAACATCCCATTATCAAAATTGAAAAAATATAATAAATTCCTATAAATACATGATTCCATGGTTTTTTTAACTGATGATGAAAATATAATCCTGTTTTTCAAATAAAAACAACCTATACAATAGATAGTGGCAGTAATTATCCATAACAGATAAAGAAATTATACTTATATTAATATAAATTAAATAATCATTTTATATAAGTTACAACATAGATATAAATATATAATATATCTAGATATAAAAATTTTATAAAACTAAAAGGAGTACTCGATAAAATGAAAATTTATTATGACGATGACGTCAATACAAACGTATTAGAAGGAAAAACAATAGCCGTAATAGGTTACGGTAGTCAAGGTAGAGGACAATCATTAAACATGCATGACAGCGGATTAAATGTTGTAATGGGATTACGTGAAGGTGGAAGTTCATGGAAAAAAGCTGAAGCTGACGGACTTACAGTAAAAACAATCGAAGAAGCAGCAAAAGAAGCAGACATCATCCACATCTTAATTCCTGATGAATTACAAAAGGACGTATATGAAAACCAGATAAAAGACAACCTTGAAGCAGGAAACACCCTATCATTCTCACACGGATACAACATACACTTCCAACGTATAAGAGTACCTAAAGATGTAAACGTTACAATGATTGCTCCTAAAGGTCCAGGATCCAAAGTAAGACAAACATATGAGGAAGGATTTGGAATACCAGGTCTAATAGCAGTAGAACAGGACGCTACAGGTGAAGCATTTGATATTGCAATCGAAATGGCTAAAGCAACAGGCCTAACAAGAGCAGGTGTAATCGAGACAACCTACCGTGAAGAAACCGAAACAGACTTATTCGGAGAACAGGCAGTACTATGTGGTGGACTTACCGCTCTTATCAAAGCAGGATTTGAAACACTCGTAGAAGCAGGTTACCAGCCGGAAATGGCTTACTTCGAAACATGCCATGAAATGAAACTCATCATCGACTTAATCTATGAAAAAGGATTCAAAAACATGTGGCAAGATGTAAGTAACACCGCAGAGTTTGGTGGACTAACCAGAAGAGACAGAATCATAACAGATGAAGCAAAAGCAAACATGAAAGAAATCTTAAGAGAAATCCAAGACGGTTCATTTGCAACAGAATTTGCAGTAGAAGGAGCAAGTGCATATCCTAAACTCTACGCACAAAGAAGACTTGAAGGAGAACTCTTAATCGAAGAAGTTGGTAAAAGATTAAGAACCGCATGTGGATTAGAAAAAGAAGAATAAGGTTATCTTTAACCTATCTACTTTTTTTAACTTGAATAACCCCCAACTGATTTTAAAAAAAGTTTTATATAACTATTTTTGGTAAAGATTATATTAATGCAATTTTAAATAAATTGCTTAAAAAAACGGTAAAATAAGAAAAAAGGTAGGAATAAATCCTACATTAAAAATAATTTTATGATTCGACTATCAAAGTTTTAACATTCTCCAACCTACCATATTTACTTGATATCAATACGGCCGTAATGTTATATGTGCCGGCTTTCATATTAGCAGGCAATGTATACTCAACACTTACCTGATTGTTTATTACCTTAGCATAGATAACCTTACCGTTAGAGTCCTTGACTGTTTTACCGTTGATTTTAAATACCACCTTACCACTATTAACCGGTACTGGTGCATGAATAGTGGCAGTTAACGTAACTGTACTTCCAACGCTTGTCCGAACACTAGAACTAGCAATACTTGGATTATTTGAAAAAATGTTAATGCTTACCTTTTGACTGGTTATTTTATCACAATCTGATGAACCAGAATAAATTGCTTGAATAGTTGCATTAGGAATATTCCATGATTCCGTTATTGTGTAATTTTCAATACTTGCAGTTCCGTTTACTACATTAGCATAGATTACCTTACCCTTTGAATCTTTTAGTGTTTTACCATTAACTTTAAATGATACTTTACCTTTGTTAACATTGCTTGCCACTTCATCATTATAATATAATGTGGATGATACCGTTTGATTTAATCCAAGACCAAAATCAGTTATATCTATTTCAAACGTGTAGCCAATTATTTCTACTGGTATATTATTCTGTACTGTATTATTTTTAGGGGCTAAAACCGCCCTACTTCCAGTATGTTTAGTAGTAATTAACGTATTGTTTTCAATCTTATTGTTTATACCATTCAGATTAGAGGAGTTAGTTACTTCAACTGCATAATCATGACCTACGACATTTATCGTATTATTCAATATATTAGCATTATTTGAGGATTTTATAAGTATTCCACGACCATTTATGGATGTTATTGTATTATTCATCATCACAATAACTTCTGAAGTAAATAATGTATATAATCCAGTATTTATTGCTTCCAGGTAATCTGCTGTTCCTTCTGATCTGTTATGTGTACCATTGTTTATTATATGGTTATCTGCAATAGTAATATTTGATCCTATTGCACCTATACCCATAGGTGTACGACCCGTGATATTGATAGTGTTACCACTAAGATTTGTATCACTAGTACCATAAATCTCTATACCATATATCTGTCCGGCAGAACCTACTATCGTATTATTCACAAAGGAATTGTTATAAGGATGATTACCTGATGAAGAATATGCACCACCACCATAACTAAAGTCCAACATCTCCAGTCCATATGCCACTCCTGCATTTCCCCATGGAGCAGAACCATAACTGGCTGTTACATTAACATGGTTATTGTTTACCATATTGTTTTGGAAACGCACCATTTCCAAATTAACACCAGCTGAATAGGTCTGTGAAGATATGCTTATATTATTATGGGATATGGTATTATTACTGCTTCTTACCACTATACCATAAGCATAACCTGTGGCATTATGCATGATAATAGTGTTGTTTGTCAAAGTAGTATTTGACTTCATAAGATAGATTCCAAACAAGGAGTAATGTGTTCCACTACTATGTCCACTTGAAATTATTTCAATAGTATTGTTTCTTAAAATACAGTCATTGGCATTAATATGAATACCATAAGCGTCGGGTGTTTTAGGACCGGTTTCCCAGTCAATAATTGTTTCCACAAATCTGCCCCTGATAAATGAATTTTCAATTGTTGTACGACCAACAATTCCAATAAGATAACCATAAGCAACATTGTCCTTATCCATATCTATGGAAACATTACGTAAAACGCAATGTTGAACATTATCGGAGATTGTGAAATAATCAGTACCCGTGTATTCGTTATTATAGGTAACATTAAAGTTTTCCAATGTCAACGTTTTAAAATTACTGGATAAAAGCACTTCCATATTAGTTAATGCTAAATTTCTATCAGAAGTAATTGTTAGTGATCTGTTTAGAAACTTTTCACTATTTTCATCTAATCCAAAATAATTTACATTATCAGGGAAATATTGCAGATTCAATACCAAACTATTATTTGAATTAATTATTCCTTTTCCAATAAACATTTGTTTACCCATAACAGTAAAATAATTTTTATAGTTATTTTGGGTAATGTTCACATATTCAACAGGAACACTCTCCTCATCAGACTTAATATTTTTTGGAGAATCTTCAAATGTTGTAACTGTATTTTCCGAAGCTATATCATCACTACTTGAATCAATGGCCTCATCCACATATTCTTCTTGTGCTGACTGTTCTTCGATATTTACCTGGGTCTGTGAATCGTCAACTGCATAACCGACAGACACTAAAAAAACAAAAACAATCATAAACAAGAAAAATTGCTTAATATATATATTCATATAATCACACATCCAATTATTCTAGAAAGATATTTCTTATCTTGTTAAAAAAATATACTCATAAAAAATCATCATAAAAAAATAAATATGAAGAATAATAACATTAAAGGACAAATTTTATAAAGAAAGAAGGTGAGGATTTACCTCATAATTCTTCAATATAAAGGATTATCCGTATTATTTATTATTCTAGCCTGTAACTGTCAATGTTTTAACATCCTCTAATCTACCATAGTCGCTACTGATAAGTACGGCGGTTAAAGTGTATTCTAGTGCTTTCATATCACTTGGTAATGTATATTCTACATTAACAGTTCCATCAGTAACTTTTGTATAAATGACTTTGCCGTTAGCGTCTTTGACTGTTTTACCATTTATCTTAAATACTACTTTACCGTTGTTAACTGGTGTAGCAGCTGTGACAGTAGCAGTTAATGTAACTGTAGAACCTACAGTTGCTTGAACATCCTCAGTTGTGATTGTTGGTTCTTGACTTGTAACTGTGATTGTTTCTTTATCACTATTTAATTTTCCAATATCACCAGAACCTGAGTATACTGCTTGTATTGTAGTACCTTCTTTAGCCCAATCCTGTGGAACTTCATAACCATCAATAGTAGCAACACCACCAGTTACTTTAGCATAAATTACCTTACCACTAGCATCTTTAAGAGTCTTACCGTTTACTTTAAAGGATACTTTACCTTTGTTGATATCGTTTGCTACTTCATCACCATAGTAAATACTAGCACTAATTGTAGTGGTACTGCCAACAGTGAATTCCGTTGTATCTACCTTTAGTACTGGTTCAACAACTTCCACATATGGGTTCTGTTCAACAACATTGTTGTTACCTGTGGTAATGACAGTAGCATCACCTTCTGCTAATTCAGTTGTAAGGGTATTGTAATGCACAATGTTATTATCACCAATAAGATTTATAGTGTAATCTCCGTTCATAATGTTTATCGTGTTATTTTCAATTATAGTATCATTAGTTGTTAAGTTCATTCCCGGAACATATCGGACATTTACTTCATTGTTTATGAAGTTTAATTCTGTTATATTTCCGGCAAAAATCGGACTATATTGATAACTACTCATTGATGAATCTTTTTCCATGCTGTCAATTGAAAAGGCATTATTAAGGAAAGTTACATTCTTAGAATGATAGAAGAATACTGAGTATACATGCCAATCATTTGCATCCATATGGAATACATTACCTCCACCCAAATCAATATTAACTTCATCAGTATGCATATAGGGTTGTTGGCTGATTGTGAATTTACACTCCTCTACATTGATGTTTTCTCCTACAATATATATAGCTGAAGCTTTAGCAGTTTCACCTTCAACAATAGGTACAAAGTATTCACTATTACATATTCCAGCTAAGTCTCCGGGACATGTGAAGGTATAAGTACAGTTTTTAAGTGTGATATTGTTTCCAACTAATCCTAAAGCTGGCATTCCCTTAGTATTGTCTGTGAATTTTTGTGCAATATTTAAATTTTCATATGTGAGTGTTTTCCAGTTTCCTGATACTTTAAGTCCTTTGAAAGTAAATGATGGATTACTAATCACGAAAAGATTTATATTTTCTTGATTATTCATTGTAAATAGGACTTCAGCATAATTACCTGGAGAAGCGTTCACATATATTACAAGATCAGTTATTTCATAGTTTAGTTCATTTAACTTAGTTGTGTATGCATTAGTTAGTCCACGGAAAACCATGCTAATAACATTTGATTGTGATAATACCATTACTGCTGTTCCATTAGAATATATTGTTAAATCATTTTCACCATTCAAACTGTATTGATCTACTATTTCAACGGTAGAATCTGATTTCATATTTTTTGAACTTCCGGATAGCGATGCACCTCTTGTTGGAACACAGTTTGGACAATTACCATTACATGATTGATAATATCCATAATATGGATTCTGTAACAATGAGAAGGTATTTCCTCCACAATTATATGTTGTGTATGCTCCATTGATTTTAAGAGTACCACCGATATTATCTTTAAAGCAACTATTTGGTTTTGATACTGTTATCATTTGACCTGTCTGGGTATTTGAGTGGTAACGTACATTGTTTTTAACTGTGATTGAATTTATAAATGTGTTGCTTGTTACATTACTATGTCCTGCAAAATTACTTGTTCCTGTGAAATAATTATTTTCAACTACACTATAGTTTCCACATAGGAATGTTGCACCGTTATATAAATTATTGTAATAGTACTTGTTTCCTTCATATACTGTTTCGAAGTCATCATCTTCTAATTCTATTATTTCCACATCATAACTTCCTTGCCAATTAGTAGTTATTCCCGTACCACCATAATAAATATCATTATGTTCAATAGTATTGTCTGGGCCAGCTATTGCTATAGCAAAACAGGTATTAACAGGAGTAGTTGGTCCAGTTAAAGTATTGTAACTTATAGTATTGTGACGATTTGTTACTGTTGGGGCTGGGTTGGTATTGTAGAAGTATGTGTTTAAATATATTAGATTTCCAACACTACCACTACCAGTAATTACATTATGATCAATAAGACAATCTTCAGCATTGGTTAATGCTATTACACTTATACCACCATTATTATTTATATTAAAGTAATTATTAGTAACTGTTATATGTGTAGAACCTTCACGTAGGGCAAATATACCTGTTCCTTTACCACAAGGTTGATTTGCTGTAACTGTTATATGATCAAAGGTTATATAATCTGCATCCAATACAAATATTTGACTGTTATGGAATTGCATATAACTTATAGTAGAACCTGATGCTCCGCTAGTGAAGTTTATGGAAGTCCAATGTTCTATAATATCTGGTTCATAACCGTTACTTGTATTCAAGTCAATAGTATTATTATAATCACTAGTTAATGTTATAGGAACATTAATAATATATGAATGTTCATTTCTTGTTATATCTGTATTAATTTTAATTGTTTTACCAGAATATTCACTTTTAATTTGATGAACTCCGGGAGATACTACGGTAAATAACGTATCAAAGTTATCACCAGTTCCATCATTAGTTACTATTATTGGGTCATTTTCATCGCTTTTAACGCTTTTTGTTTCTTTTATTATTTTTTGATTATTATCTTCACTTACGCTTGCAACTGCCTGTGTGTCAACTGTTGATGTAGTGTCAACTTCAACAGCATCTGATACATCTGAGCTTGCACTAGCAGTATCATCAATATCTGCTGCTACTGCCACACTCATACCGGCAATCAACAGTGCTAAGAAGATAATCATATATCTACTATTTTTTATCATGAGTTTTCCTCCCATTCATTATTTATGAGCATTTGCCCATTGTTATTATCGGTAGAAATAATAAATTTTTCATTTTTAAAAATATTTCTATTTAAGATTAGAATTTACATAATTCTACGATAACATATAACTTAATAATAATTATATAACTGTATTAATAATAAAATAATTAAGAGATTTACCACTTAAGAAATAAATATCATCTTAAAAATTATCAAGTTATATTTTATTATTTTTTTTCACTATATAATATACTTTATTATAATTATTTTAAAATAAAGAATACTTACTTTATTTATCCAATTAACGTGATTATCCGTTTATATCACAAATATATTTGTTTAACATTTCATGAAAATCATTATACTATTTTAGTTAAAATTTCTAACCAATCCCATATAAGTTATATTCTATTAAACACGTTTAGAATGTATACATTATCTGAATTGATTCATTATTTTTTTCAAATTAAAGAATTGAACTTCGATGCTGATATTTGATTTGGCTTCCAACAATATTAATTACTATTTCCTTTAAATATTTAATTAGGAAATAAGATTTTTAAGGATTTGTTATTTATGAACTACTATATGGGTATGGATCATGGGACAACTGCCGTCAGTTTCAACATCATAGATGAAAATAAAAAACAGGTTGCTTATTTTAAGCTTAATAGAGATAAACTATCAAATAATGAAGTTAACTTTAAAGATACGCTAAGTAGATATGTTGACTATAAAGACATCGGGTTACTTGCCATAACTTATGCTATGGGAGATAACATTAGTAAAATCACCCCGATAGAAAAAGTAAAGGATAGGGGCATTAAGTCAATCGAAGGAGCCGGAAAGGTAACCGGTGGTGGAAGTAACGTATATGCGGAAATTGAAGAGTTAAAAATCCCATCGGTAGTTATACCCGGGATGCATAGAGATAGTGACTTTTTAGATAAGCGATTCAGGGCATTATACTCCCACTGTGCCAGTAGCGAGAAGGTTAGCCTATCATACTATGCATACATGAAATATAACTTCAAAAACATGATAATAGCGGATATCAGCAGCAACAGCGTGTGTATATTAGTGGAAGATGGAGCAATCAAAGGAGCTATGGATGCTTGTATCGGTGCCTGTGGATTTATCCATGGACCCTTGGATTTGGAGATGATAAGAAATATCGATAGCGGTAATAAAACTGCTAACGAATGCTTTTCACATGCCGGAATATCTAAGATAGCACATGTAGATGACAAAGTCACCAATGTCAAAGACATGATTATCAAAAATGCAGTGAATGAGGATGAAGATGCCCTGCTTGCAATTGATTCATTGGTAACAAGCGTAGTTATGGAAATATATGGACTATATGGAATAAGTGAAAAGGAACTTGATGCTATTGTACTTACCGGTTCCGGTGGAACAATGACAAAGCCTATTGATATCAGCGGTAAAATAAGTAAAAAGATAGAAAAGATAGCACCGGTATATGTGATGACAGAAAAAAGTGGTGCTATAGGAAGCAGTCTAATAGCCTACGACATAGCAGTCAACAATAAGAAAAAGATATTGGGAATAGAAGTTGTTGATTAATCTTCCAGCCACTTTGACAAATCAACATCAACACCCATATCCGTTGATATGGCTGTAATTGACGGTTGGTTCAATACACGTAATGTGTGTACATCACTACCCCTCTGGTCATCACTGATTAAATCCCCTATAATCCAGTAATATGGATGACCATACGGGTCTATTCTCTTTTCTACATCAGTCGTATACATCCTATCTGCAAAGGATGATTGTATTATCTCATCACTGTCAGGGTGAGCCGGAATATTCAAGTTAAGAATATTAACCCCCTCGGGCATTCCATGCTCTATCACTTTTTTTACAAGCGTATTGAGAATACTTATACAATGGGAATAATCAATCTTGTTAACCCCGTCTTTGAATTTAAGTTCCTCATGCTTGACCTGTAGGCTAACTGCTATGGCAGGTATACCAAAGTGTGCAGCTTCAAAGGTTGCACCTAATGTACCGCTTGTGGTAATGGATCTTGACAGGTTTTCACCAATATTAATACCTGATATAACCAAATCAGGTTCATCATCCATCAATCCCTTACTGCCCAATATTACACAATCTGTTGGTGTGCCTGTAACGGCATAGGCATCCGTACCATCATCCAAAGTCATTGGCATTGCACGCAATGCTTTCATTAAAGTTATTGCATGACCTACTCCACTTTGCTGAGTTAACGGTGCAACTACAGTAGTTTCACCCAAGTCCTTTACTGCATCTTTTGCTGCTAAGACACCATTGGAAGTTACCCCATCATCATTTGTTATTAAAATCTTCATAAATATATTTTTATATTTAATCAATAATCAATTTGATTGTTTACATTAAATATGATTATCAGAAGTAGTATTAATAATAATAAAAATCAGCCCGAAAAAAATTACTTTTAAGTATATTGAAATACATAATATAAATCATAATTAATCTAAGATATGAATTATAATAACAAATATTTTTTAAGGAGGGTTAAAGTTGGAAAAAGAACGATTAGTTAAATTTGTAGCCACAATCATGGAAGAAAATGGTTTTGAAGTAATAACAAATTATGCAGTAGCCGATCACGTCATAGATATCTACGGAACTCTTCAAACCAATTCGGGAGAAGTTGGTGTTGTGGTAGCATGTAAAAACTATGAAGAACCATGGACCATTGGTATTGATGTTCTTAAAGAAATGGAAGTTGCAGCCAGATTAGTTAAAGCATCAAAGATCATAATATTCACGACCAGTAGATATAACCATGGAGCAGCCGTATATGCCCAAAGAAGAAACATAAAGCTAGTTGATAGGAAAGGTTTATTAAAGATTGCTCAAAACTACTCTAAAAAACGAAACATCGTAACCGAAGAAGATGCTTATGAAGAAGAGATTTATGAAGAAGAAGATCCAATATGCATCGAAACTGATAATGCAAAACCTGCACTCTTATATCCACAGACCAATAGAACTACAAATAATACACATAGAATATTCCCGACCGGATTTCATAGAAATAACAACAATAGAACCACAAATTACAGAACCAATACACTTTCAAATACTCATAGAACGTTAGATGCTGGAAGTATCAGAAACCCCGTTAAGTTTAATGTTGATTTAGAGAATCTTTTCGAATTCTTTAAAAATCATAGTACAATATTCCTATTATTGTTAATAATATTATGTACTCTCATAACGTATGCATTAAATGTTATAACCGTTGGTCCATATACGGGTGTTGGTAAAATATTATCATGTGTAATCTTATGTTATGGTGGTGTTGCATTAATAAATAAGAATTTATCAGATATTCTATTCAAAGGAAGTGTATTATTCTTTATCTCAATAATTATTTCCATATTTACCGCAAAATTATAAAATCAACTACCCTCTACTATTTTTTTTAGATTAAATAATCAATTATAAATTATTTTTTTTCAAATATATTATCCTCTATTCATAATGAAATTTTAAAATAAGACAACAGCATTAAAAAAGTGATAGTAAAGCAATTGGTTAATTGAAAGCATATTATTAAGAATTATATCAATCTATACAATATTACGTGAACTATTATTTAATATAAAGGCTATCAAAAACAGAAAGCATATAAAATCATAAACCTAAAACAATCTTAGATAAAAATAGTATTGATATAAAGTAATGGGCCGGAGGAGATTTGAACTCCTGATCCCCTCCTTGTAAGGGAGGTATCATACCCCTAGACCACCAGCCCAGATTAAAAATAATACATGTCATTAAGACACTATACAATAGTATATTACTCATAGTATATAAATGTTACTATTTTTCCATTCCATTTATTGGAATGTTTAAATCATATTAAGCCTACGAATGTATTACAATGAATATCCATGATAATACAAAATTCGAAAAGAATCAATTAATATAATATTGAGAAAAAATTTAAAATATTATAAAAAGTTATATAATTTAAACAAGAAAATATTATATAACTATAAATTAAAATAAAATAAAATTATGAAGGAAATAATATGGCATTCGATGAAAGCGGAAAAATTTGGTTCAATGGAGAATTAATAGACTGGAAAGATGCTCAAATACATGTATTATCACACGTTGTTCACTATGGAAGTAGTGTATTTGAAGGACTTAGATGTTATGACACCGAAAATGGACCAGCAGTATTTAGACTTAGAGATCATATGAAAAGATTAATTAATTCAGCTAAGGTATATAGGATAGACATTCCATATGACTTAGACGAATTATGCGAAGCAGTTAAAGAAACTATACACATCAATAAATTAAAATCATGTTATATAAGACCTATAGCATTTAGAGGATATAACGAATTGGGTGTTTATCCATTAAACTGTCCTGTTGAAACCGTAATTGCTGTTTGGGAATGGGGTCAGTACTTGGGTGAAGATGCATTGGAACAAGGTATTGACATTTGTACATCAACATGGAGAAAAATGGCACCTGATACCATGCCTAACATGGCAAAAGCAGGTTCAAACTATATGAACTCACAACTTGCAAAGATGGAATCGGTTGCAAACGGTTATAAGGAAAGCATTGTATTAAACTACAACGGTGATGTTGGAGAAGGTTCAGGTGAAAACCTATTTATGGTAGAAGATGACATAATCTACACGCCAGATATAGGTTCATCCGTACTTAATGGAATTACAAGAAACAGTGTTATACAAATAGCCAAAGACTTAGGATATGAAGTAAGGGAAGAACGTATACCAAGAGAAAGAGTTTACACTGCAGATGAACTATTCTTTACAGGTACAGCTGCTGAATTATCCCCTATAAGATCAGTTGATAAAATACAAATAGGTAAAGGTAAACGTGGCCCTGTTACTAAAAAGCTTCAGGATAACCTATTTGACATAGTAAACAATAAAGTTGAAGACAAATATGGATGGCTGGATTTCATATAAACTAATTTCAACTATTTTTTTATTTTTTTTATCCTAAAAGAGGGATATGCAACCCACTCAAATGACTAATTTTTTTATTACTTTAAGAGACGTGAAACAAATTCTGTTCCAGGGTTCTTTAGCATTATATCTACCAATCCTATATTTAATAGGCATTTTCTTAAAAAAAATATAATTCATTTTTATCAGATTCATTAATAGACCCTTTTATGACATGATTTTATCAAAGTATAATGTTTCCTGATTTCGGATGGAATTAGCCTTTGAAATTTGTCATATATCTTTGTTGTAGTTAGTATCATTTTCTATTGCCAAAAACAAACAATAAAAAAATTCACAACAGGATTTAATAATTCAAAACAGTTATATATTGTTTAGAAAATATTATAGTATAGAGCATTATTTAATAGATAAAAAAAACATGTGACTATAATCTTATATTGCAAACAGATTAAGAGGTGATTTTTTTGTTAGATTTACTTTCAGCTATCATTTTGGGTGCTGTTCAGGGATTGGCTGAATTTTTACCGATAAGTAGTTCGGGACATTTGGTAATAGTACCGGCATTACTTGGAGTTGAAACAACCTTAGCATTTGATACCGTGTTACATATCGGTACATTGATTGCCATATTCACATTCTTCTGGAAGGATATAATTGATCTTATTAAGGGATTTATATTGAGTTTAATAGATTTATCAGAAGGTGTGGATAAGTTTATAGGAGGATTGAAGAAGTCTCCACAAAAAAGGTTTTCGTGGCTAATCATCGTCGGTAGTATTCCAACAGCATTTATTGGATTATTCCTGAAGGATGCTATAGAAAGCATTTTTAGAGGAACATTATTTGTAGGTATATTCCTGATAATTACAGGACTTCTGTTATATTACTCAGAAAGACAAAGACATGGTACAATAAAAGAAGATAGAATGTCCTTTGTTCAAGCAATAATTATTGGTATTTGTCAAGGTTTAGCTGTTTTACCGGGTATATCAAGATCAGGAGCTACAATTTCATCCGGTTTATGTCTGGGATTAGAAAGGGAATATGCTGCCCGTTACAGTTTCCTATTATCAATACCTGCAGTTTTAGGTGCTGGTGTTTTACAGATAAAGGATATTGCAACTATTGACGTTTCATTTATCGTGCTAATTGCAGGATTCTTATCCTCTGTGATATTCGGATATCTTGCAATAAAGTTACTTATGAAAATGATTAAAGGTTGGAGCTTAAACATCTTTGCATTTTACTGTTGGATTGTTGGTATATTAACAGTGATATTCTCAATAATAGTATAGAGAGTGTACACAATTATAGGTATAGAACATAATTATTCTTTGACTCTTATTTTCTTTTCTTTTATTTTTCAATTGTAGACACTTATTGTCATATTACTAGTTTTTCTTTTAGTTTCCAAGATTATGTATTTACCATCATGGTAGCATCGTGAAGTCACTATATATTATAATAGTTTCCATTTGTAATATATCATCATTGCATCTGAATAAATCTTTAAGACCTATACAAGCATTTTACCTGAAACACTTTTAAATAATGTGTACACCCAAATAACATTGTTCCCACAAAACATACACCCCTTTTGAACCCACAAAACAAGACCGTTCCCACAAAAAGCAACATCAAATTTAATAATGTACCCCCAACAAACAACTGTTCCCACAAAACATACACCCCTTTTGAACCCACAAAACAAGAACGTTCCCACAAAAAGCAATATCAAATTTAATAGTGTACCCCCCAATATACAATTGTTCCCCCAATCAATACAATCGCCTTAATATTCAAGTCACACACTTTTAAGTTACCCCTCAGATGATTAAGATATATGTATTTAATCTTCGTTGAATTAACCTTGATGACGTGTTCTAGTTCTTTTCTATTGGATTGAAAGACAAGTTCATCAGTTTTATAGTCTCCATAGTTTAGTGATGTTTGATTTTTTGTGTGCGAATCTTGGTTCTGCATACACATTTTGTATTTGTATTTTTTCTTGTCTTTCTGGCATGTGGATGTGACGTTTATTTTCAATATTTTTCATTCAAAGTGTTGGTGATGCTATTTTAAAAAGAGTTTCTTCTTTCGGAAAAAAGTTCTAAAAAAAGAAAAAGTATAAATTTAGTCACACCTAAAAATATTCATATTGAAAAAATAATAAATAAAATTACAGCAAAATACAATTATTTTCCCATAAAGGTTATGAAGCAGATAATTATATCAAACTACTAAAAAAACATGAAAACAACTATACAAAGGTGATACAATGGGATTTTTTGACAACATGCGTAAACCACAAGGAAAACTTGGAAACATACAACTAAAATCAATGAACAAAGAACACACCCCCGTTTCACTATGGGGACTAAAGCACTTAAACATAAAATCAGATGATATAATATTAGATATCGGTTGTGGTGGTGGAATAAACATAAATAGAATGGCAAAAGATGCCAAAAAAGTTTATGGTATAGATTACAGTATAGAAAGCGTTAAACTATCCAAAAAAGTAAATGAAAAATTCATTGAAGAACAAAAAGTAGAAATCATTGAGGGAAATGTTGAAAAACTACCCTTTGAAGACAATACATTTGATATAGTCACGGCATTTGAAACAGTTTATTTCTGGCCAAATATCGAAAAATGCTTTGGTGAAGTAAAAAGAATCCTGAAACCGGGAGGAACATTTTTAATCGGACTGGAAACAAACGGATCAGATAATTTCATAATGAAATTCTGGAAAAATTTCATAGATATGGAGACATATAATGATAAAGAAATCACAACTTTTCTAGAAAATAACAACTATGCTGAAATTACTGTTTATTTAAGGGATGGAAAGAACAAAAAAGAGATAATTAAATCAAACGGTATTGAAAAAATTGTAGATGATGACTATGATAAAGCATCATTTTCAGATAAATTCCTGCAATGGATGACAGTAGTGGCAAGGAAGTGAAAAGATGAATAATTATGAAGGTGTAGAAGATACACTGTTTATACCACTGACGGCAAGAATTAATATTTCAAAAAGATTTCCAGAATATTTTTATGATAAAAAAGCGTTGGAAATGGAATATTTAATAAAAAACAGCTCTATTGAAAAAAAATCATCCGAATATACATTGATGGCTTCTGTTTCAAGAAATTATAATTTAGACGAAATAACACAAAATTTCATAGATAAACATGAAAAATGTAATATCGTCAATTTAGGAGTAGGTCTTGAAACATCATATTTTAGACTCAACAGAAAAGACTCATTGTTTTATGAAGTCGATTTGCCTGAAGTGATTGACCTGAGACAAAAATACATTAAAGCAGGTGAAAACGAAAAATACATAAAAGGAGACTTATTTGAACTAGAATGGTGTAATGAATTAGATACAAGCATTCCAACACTAATGATAGCCTCGGGAGTTTTCCAGTACTTCCATGAAAAGGACATACTATCTTTCATCGAAAATATTAAAAGTATTTTTGAAAAAGCAGAACTGGTATTTGATGCAACAAACAAATTCGGAATAAAATACTCAAACATTTATGTCAAAAGAACAGGTAACAAATCGGCTTTAATGTATTTTTATATAAAAAATCCAAAAGAATTTGCAAAAAAATGCAATTGTGAATTAATAGAATGCAGAGGATTTTATAAGGATGCTTTGGGATTGCTTTCAAAAAAATTAGGAATATACACTAAAATATCAATGAAAATAGCTGATAGACAAAAAAATGCAATGATAATAACTCTTAAAATATCTTAAATATAATCAAAAATAAACATTTACGAATAATCAGAAATCTAAAATCAGAATACATACACCAAATACGCAAAAAGAAGTATAAATAAAGAGTGCCAAGTCCAATCCACAATTTTAATCCAACAAGTACACTTCCGGATATAGACAATACAATATTATAAAAGCATTAAAGGCCAATACACGATGAAAGAATGAAGCAACACAAAAAATACATATAATCTATGTCATGGAATAAAAAAAGAAGCAACAAAGTTAAAAAAAATGAAATAATAAACAGGATACGTGTGTTGACCGGATTACTTAAACTCCAACAATGTCGCATCCTTCATATATAAAAGAAAAATACGTGGTGTTATCTATAGCACTGATTGTTATGGGCAGATGTTCTAAAGATATCTGCCCCTTGATTCTATTTCTTCTATTTTTTTAAATACGTCATTATTATCATAGCCTTCAATGAAGTAATTGAACAATTCCTCATAATAGTCAGGCACTATTGTTGTGAGTGACTTCTTAAATACCAACAGGTCAGTTCCCTTATCCTCTATGAGATTACTATACCTTCCCAGTCCAAAATCGATAAATACTGGCTTTTTATTGTCAATCAATATATTTTCTGTTGTTAAGTCCCCATGTATTATTTCTCCATCATGTAATTTTGAAACGTCCTTGCCTATCAAGTTAAATAATTTCTGTAAATTGTTCTTATCATCGGCGTTTATTATTACATCATGCAGCTTAGTTGCGTTGATTTTTTCTTCTATTATAGACTTGTTTTCCAAATCGATGGAATAGATATATGGTGTTTTTACTCCAAGCTCTTTGGAATCGGATATTAACTTGGCTTCCTTTTTGGTTCTTTCAAGTCTTAATTTATCATCCAGTTTACTGTTTCTGTAATTCTTCTTTAGTCTATGTTTGATTATGACTTCCTTATCATCCCACATAGCATCCAGTATGTCTGCTTCTGCTCCCTTGAATGATATGTTTTTGGGTAAGGTTATGCTGGTTGTTGGAATATCCTTAATCCAGGTTACGTTAACTTGGTCTGTCCTATACTTTGGATTGATATAACTGTTTTCTATACCGGATAATTCATCTGTATATGCAAGCAGTCCTAGCCTTGCTATCATAGACCCGTTATCACCACAGTACTTCATAGGCGGCATGTAGAAATCAACGTAGTGTTCATCACACATTACTTCAAGCATACTTCGTAGCTTCCTGTTAGCGGCTACTCCACCACACAGTAAGACCTCGTTTTTGTTTGTATAGCTGAGAGCCCTTTCGGTTACCTCACACAGCATTGAAAAACATGTTTCTTGAAAACTGTTACATACTACATCCAAGTCCACTCCCTGGTTATACTTGTTGATAGCACTGGTTAATATTCCTGAAAATGACAGATCCATCCCCTTAACTACATAGGGCAGTTCTACTGATTCATCGGTTTTTTCTGCGTGCTTTTCTACTATTGGACCTCCAGGATGACCCAGTCCTATGCTTCTTGAAAATTGGTCAAGGCAGTTTCCTATGGCTATGTCCAATGTTTCACCTATTATTCTATATCTGCCAGCCTCGTAGCTGATTATTTGAGTATTTCCTCCACTGGTATATAATGTCACCGGATTTACTGCCCCAGTTGTTAACTTACCTATTTCAACGTGTCCTATACAGTGATTTACACCTATCAATGGTACGTTAATATGTTGAGATAAACTTCTAGCGGCTGTTGCCACGGTACGTAATGCCGGTCCCAGTCCGGGTCCTTTGGAGAAGGATATTAAATCAATATCATCCAATGACAGACCAGACTCATCTAATGCATCATTTATTAGTGGAACTATGTGTTCTGCGTGAAAGTTAGCAGCATCCCTTGGATGAATGCCACCTACTTCCGGATATAGTTGGTCGCCACATGTGGCCAATATATTTCCGTCACTATCCACTATACCAATACCTGTTTTTTCAGCCGTTCCTTCAATACCTAAACAAATCATAGATTCACCATGTTATCAAATTCTCTTTAAAAAAGTTAATATTTATAAAAAAATCTTAAAATTTTCTTCATAAGTATATTATATTAAAAAGCAATATTTATTATTATACTTAGTAAAAATAATTAGAGGAAATAAAAATGGTAGACAACGTAAAAATATTCGGATCAGACAAAGTACTAAAAGAACTTGAAAAATCAGAGAACATGTTATTTGCATGTGTACTTGGTAACACAGCGGTATCAAAAATCGAGGGAATAAGCGGAGCAGGTGGATCACCTGAAATGACACCATACACTCCGGCATTAGACGTGGAGTTAATGCTGAGAAATGAAGCTTTAAGTCTTCCGGAAATTGCAATAACAGAATCAGATGAAGTACCAGCACCAACACCTGGTCTATTGACAAAAACAACATATGAACTATTGAATATGCCATTTGTAGCAGTTAGTGCAGGTCTAGAAGTAGAACCTAAAACATCATACATCAGCTTAAACGGTCAGCCTGGTGGAGACTTAAGGGAAGGAAAAGGTGTTCCAAATCCAAAGGAAATCTTTGACAACGCGGTTGAATGCGGTAGATTCCTATCACAAATAGCAGATCATTTAATGATTGGTGAATCAACACCGGCAGGTACAACTACAGCACAGGGAGTATTAACGGCACTTGGTTATGACGTGGAAGGAAAAGTAAGTGGATGTATGATTCATAATCCTCATGAACTAAAAACAAGCGTTGTAAATGCGGCATTGGAAAAAAATAATGTCAAGGCTGGAGACTTGAAAGATGATGCATTTAAAGCTGTGGAAATTGCCGGAGATCCTACAATCATAGCAGCAGCTGGTATGGCAATAGGCAGTAGTGTACCTGTTACCCTTGCAGGTGGTACTCAGATGACAGCGGTATTAGCAGTTATCAAATCAATAAAACCAGACTTTGACTTCTCAAATATTGCAATAGCAACAACAGTATATGTAGCTAACGATGAAACATCAAACATATTGGATATTGTCAATCAGATAGCTGATGTGGCAGTGTATGCAGCTGATCCTAAAATGGAAAATTCATCAAACCCAGGACTTGCCAGTTTTGCACAGGGTTCAGTTAAAGAAGGAGTAGGTGCTGGTGGTAGCGTATTGTATGCTTACTTAAATGGAATTACCCCAGAGGAATACCTTGCAAAACTTGAAGAATTAACAGCAAAAGTATTCGGATAAGATTTATCCACAATAACCCTCCCACATAACCTTTTTTTTAATTTATAATATCTCATCCACGTATTAGCAATATTATCTAAAATGTAATTTACTTTAAATATTTTTTAAAAGAAAAATTTTTTTACTACAATATACATATATACATATGATTGATATGAGGGTAACATTTATTACTGGTAACGAACATAAAGTTAAAGAGGCAAGAGGTATTTTCGAAAAATTCGGTATAGAAGTTGACCATGAAAATCCAGGTTATCCGGAGATTCAAGGTTCAATTGAAGAGGTTGCGGCATATGGAGCAAAGTATGTTGCTGACTTACTTGATAAACCGGTTATAGTAGATGATACTGGCCTATTTATACGTGCCCTTAATGATTTTCCAGGTACATATTCATCATATGTCCAGGATACTATAACAAATAAGGGTATAATAAAATTACTTGAAGACAAACAGGACAGATACGCCGAATTCAGGTCATGTATTGGTTATTGTGCACCCAATTGTGAACCCGAGACTTTTTTAGGCACTGTTTCTGGAGAAATTTTATCAGAAGAAAAAGGTAACAATGGATTTGCATATGATCCACTCTTCTATGTCAAAAAATACGATAAGACATTCGGAGAGCTTACTACTGATGAAAAGAATGAATGTTCACATAGAAGAATATCAATGGAGAAGTTTGCCAAATGGTATTCTGATAGATAGAACGTTTAAAATAGAATAAATTGTTATATTATATGCTAATAAGGTTATTTAAACTGATTTTTTAATGTATAATATAAAATACTCAAATAAACTAATGGAGATAAAAAACATGGCAGAAGCACCAAATTGGGTAGAACAAAGCCCTGAAGAAATTGAAGAAATCATTACAAAATTATACAAAGAAGGACAAAGTACCAGTCAAATAGGTATTACATTAAGAGACCAATATGGTATTCCAAGTACAAAAGTAGTAGTTGGAGAAAAAATTACAGACATATTAAAAAGAAATGGTGAAGACTTCGAATATCCTGAAGACTTGCTTAACTTAATTAAAAGAGCTGTAAACATAAGAGAACACATGGAAGAAAACCCTAAAGATCTTCACTCAAGAAGAGGTTTAATGAAAATTGAATCTAAAATCAGAAGACTTGTAAAATACTACACCAAAAACAATGTTCTTCCTGAAGGATGGAGATATGATCCAAAAACAGCAGCACTCCTTGTTAAATAGGGCTGATGATGCTTGTGATCTTATAAGATCACATATTGAAAAACAGCACGTTGTGAGAATTATCTCTCACAATGATGCTGATGGACTGACATCTGCCGGAATACTGGCTAATGCCATTACAAAGGCAGGTGGTAGATTCCATGTTACGATATTACCACGTCTTAGAAACAGTAACGTTAAGGAACTTACTAAGTCAAGGTATAAATTATTTATTTTCTCAGATATGGGTAGTGGATGCTTAGATAGTATATCAAAGTTAAAGGGTGATGTTGTAGTAGCAGATCATCATCAGGTTCCTGATGGTGGTGACTATGAGATAGAATCCGAGAATAATACTATGATTCATGTAAATCCGCATATTTTTAACATAGATGGAACCAAGGATGTTAGTGGTTCAGGACTATCCTACTTATCGGTACATGGCTTTGAATATTATGAATTAGCCGGTCTTGCACTAACAGGTGCATATGGTGATATGCAATTTAAGAATGGTCCAACAGGTATTAATAAACTTATTTTAGATGAAGCCGTCGAACATGATACGATGACTGTTAAGGATGACTTGAAATTGGCATATGCTAATAGTCAGAATTTACAGAAATCTCTTTGTTATACATATACGCCTGTTTTAAATGAATTATCAGGTGATATGGACAAGTGTGGTGAATTTTTAGATAATTTGAATATTCCTAGGGATAAACTGTTAAGTCAATTATCACAGGATGAATATGATAAACTTAAGAGTGAATTAACCAATATCAACGAGGACATCTATGGCAAAGTGTACCATATTCCCAACATAAGGAAAGAACTATCAAATATTGAAGAATACTCTAATTTATTAAACGCTTGCGGTAAGAACAAGGAGTATACCGCTGCCATAAGTATTGAATTGTCCAAGTATAATCAGATGGATTATGCACTTAGGTTACTATCCGATTATGCAAATACCATGCAAAAGGGTATTGAGTGGATTAAGCGTGAAGGAAGTGTTGAAAAAAGTCATATTCAATACATCTACACAGAGGACAAACAGCAAAAGCAGGTGGCAAGTGCCGTTAGCAGCATAGGTATTGAATTGGGTATACTGCCGGATAAGCCTATTCTAAGCTTGATGAAAATGGATAATTTAGTTAAAGTTTCATCCAGAACTACTGACAATATGGTCAACAAGGGAGTTAATTTAGGTCAAATAATGAACCAAGCATCAAATAACTTTAACGGTTCAGGTGGAGGTCATAACATAGCCGCCGGTGCAACTATACCATTTGACCAGATGGATAATTTCATTAACCTGGTTAATGAAATGGTTGAATATCAAATAAAACAATAACAAGTGATTATTATGCAACTTACTAAGTATGAAGAAGATATGATAAATGGTGAATATGGAGAAGCTAAAGCAGAGTGTATGGAAATTCTTGTAAGTTTAGGAAAGATTTATGATGCTGAAAAAATGATTCCGATTACATCAGCTCAGGTATCAGGAGTAAGCTATAAGACAATTGGAGATGCAGGTCTTGATTTTGTAGTGGATTTAGGAAAAAAGGCTGATATCTGCCTTGAATGTATGCTAAACCCTGCAGGTGTAGACATTGAAAACTGGAAGGAACTGGGCTTTAGTGAAGAATTTACTAAAAAACAGATTGAAATTATAAAAGGATATGAAAGCATAGGAGTTATGAGCACCTGTACATGTACACCATACCTTATAGGAAATACACCTATGTTAAACGATCATATAGCATGGAGTGAATCATCCGCAGTATGTTACGCCAATAGTGTTATTGGTGCACGAACAAACCGTGAAGGTGGACCAAGTGCACTTCTTGCCGCTATAGTAGGCAGAACACCATATTACTCCAATCATATCAAGGATAACCGTAAGGCGGACATGATATTTAATGTAGATTATGATTTTAAGAATGAATCTGAAATCGGTGCATTGGGCTATTATGTAGGTCAAATTGTCAATGATAAAAAACCATACTTTAAATTAAACAATAATCCGGGCAGAAATAACCTTAAATTATTAGGTGCAGCACTTGCATCCAGTGGTGCAGTGAGCATGTATCATGCAGAAAACATTACCCCTGAATATGAGTTTGCCAAAAATCATGATAACTTTGATGAACTGGAAGTATTTGAAGTTGATGAAAAAATCATCAAGGACAACATTGAACAGTTGACCACTACCGATAAGACACCTGACCTGGTTTGTCTAGGTTGTCCTCATGCATCCATCACCGAAATACAGAAGGTTGCAAAACTTCTTAAAGGTAAAAAATTATCCAAGGATTTATGGATATGTACATCAAAGGCCATCAAATCAATAGCACAGCAATGCGGATACCTTGACATTATTGAAGAAGCAGGTGGAAGGATAGTATCTGATACATGTATGGTTGTTGCACCTGTTGAGGATTTAGACTATGAGGTTATCGGAGTAAATTCTGCAAAGGCTGCAAATTATGTCCCAAACATGTGCAAATTGGATGTTGTCTATGACACATGCGAAAATTTAATTGATAAAATTATCAAACAATAATTATTCTAAAATTATGCAAAATATAAAAGTAATAAAAGATATATCTATAAATATCAATTTTGGGAGGTAAGCATATGGCTGATGAAGTACATAAAGAAATTCTAAAAACTATATCTGTCCTTATGACTACTGCATTTGCTTTTGTAGCTGGTTCTGCTTGGAATGGAGCTATTGAAGCATTAATTACACAAGTTATTGGAGAATCAGGTTCTGCAGTTACAGGAATGTTAATTTATGCTGTTGTTGTAACTATAGTTGCAGTTGTAGTAACCTTATTCATAGGTAGATTAGTTGGTAAAGCAGGAATCGATATAGACGAATAAGTCTATTCAATTCTTTTTTTATTTTACAAATGAGTATGCAACAACCAGGAATATATGCATACTTGTATTTTTAAGCTATTTTATTATTTTAGTATCAGATTCTATTTTTTTTTAAGTTAAACTAGTACTATTTTATTTTTTACTCCATTTAATACATTTTATCATATTTTATTCCGTTATCAGTGCTTGTTGTATTTTAGTATTTTTATAATTCATTATGATATTTCCTGCATTTGTTTGTATTTGTTTATATGTATGCAATTTCATAACATCAAATTAATTAAGTATTTACAACAAAGAAATTAATAATGAATAACTGGATTGAACATAAATACATAAACAAAAATACTATAGAAGGCAGACGCTATCAGCAAAATTTAGCTATGAGTGTGCTTAAAAAAGGAAATACGATGATTATAGCACCTACAGCTATGGGAAAAACTGTTGTAGCTGCACTTATAAGTGCTGAAAGATTAAAAAACTATGAAAATAGTAAAATACTAATTTTAGCTCCGAGCAAACCATTGACATTACAACATGAAAAAAGCTTTAAAACTTTTTTAAACACATCAGTTGTAAGCCTGACAGGAAATGATAAGCCCAACGACAGAAAACAGTTATGGAATGACAATCAGGTAATATGTGCAACCCCACAGACAATAGAGTCAGACATCATCTCCAGATTATATGACTTCAAGGATGTATCGTTAATAATATTCGATGAATGTCACCATGCGGTAGGATCATATTCATATGTTTATTTAGCACAGAAATATGTTCAACAGGCAAAAAATCAGCTGATTTTAGGTTTAACAGCTTCTCCAGGCTGGGAAGAAAAGAAGATAAAGGAAGTATCCCACAACATCTATGTAAATGAGATAATAATCAAGAGTGAAGATGACCCTGATGTTGCCCCATACTTTAACCAGATAGAGACAAAATGGATTAAAGTAAAACTGACGCCTGAATTACAAGAAGTTAAAAAGTTAATGGATGAAAGTCTTAAGTTAAGATTACAAACGCTAAAAAAGTTAGGCATAATAGATTCCATTGCAAAGCCATCCAAAAGGGAAATACTAGTAGAGCAGTCAAGACTTCAGCAGAAAATTGCATCAGAAAGCATGCCTAAAAAAGAATATTTTACAGGTATTTCACTTTTAACAGAAGTAATTAATATAATGCATTCAAAAGAGCTTCTTGAGACCCAAACATTGAAAACATTAAATAATTACTTTAAAAGACTTGAAAAGAAAAAGACGAAGGCTTCAAGATCACTTAAAAATGATTTCAAATTTAATAAGGCTGTTATGCTGGTCCGTCGTTATATCGATGAGGGCAAAGACCATCCAAAGATAATCAGATTAATCCAACTGATAAATCAGATAATGAAAGAGGACAAGACAAACAAGATAATAGTCTTCAGTCAATTCAGAGATACGACAAAAACGATACATGAATACTGTAAGGAAAATGATATTAAATCATTACGTTTCTATGGTCAGGCTTCCCATGATAATGATAAGGGATTAAGCCAGAAAAAGCAGATAGAAACTATTGAAGCATTCAAACATGAGGATTATAACGTATTGATATCAACCAGTGTAGCAGAGGAAGGTATAGACATACCATCGGTAGACTATGTCATATTATATGAACCAGTACCGTCGGAAATCAGGATGATACAAAGAAAGGGTAGAACCGGACGTAAACATGAGGGTGAAATGTTCATCCTGATGACTAAGGGTACTCTTGATGAATCATACTACTGGTCCAGTCAAAGAAAAGAACGGGCAATGAAAAACAATGTATACAATTCATACAGAAAAAATAATATTACACTTGAAAATCATGTTGCAGATAAAGAGGACGTGACTCCATACAAGCAGGAATTTACAACAGAAGATGACGCTGAAGTTGTAATCTATGTTGACTACAGGGAAAAGAATTCAAACATGATGAGGGAATTGGATAAGATTAAATGTGAAATCCGTGTAAAGAATATGGGTGTAGGTGACTATCAGATAACCGATGACATAATAATAGAAAGAAAGACTGTTGAGGACTTCTCAAAATCAATAACGGATAAACGATTATACCAGCAGGCAAAGGAATTAGTATCAAATTGCAATCATCCGTTAATGATAATAGAGGGAGAAAACATTTATCATACATTCCTACATCCAAACGCAATCAGAGGTGCATTGGCGGCTATAACAATAGACTTTAAGATTCCTGTAATACAGACACAGAATGAGACGGACACTGCATTCATGTTAAAAAGAATAGCTCTGCGTCAGCAGGACAAAGATTCTAAAAAAGAGGTCAGTGTAAGAACAAGTACCAAACCGGTTATGCTTCCGGAACAGCAATTGTTTATCGTGGAAAGCTTCCCATCAATAGGACCTGTCAATGCCAAGAATTTGCTAAGACACTTTAAAAGCATAAAGAATATGATAAACGCCAATAAGAAAGAGCTGAAAGAAGTTGAAGGCATAGGTGAAAAGACTGCAAAGAGTATCATCGAAATATCACAAAAAGAATTTAATGAATAAAGTATTAAAAATTTAAAGAATAAATTTATTAGTAGGTCATAGCATGAAGATGATTATAGATAAAAAAAATAGAAAATACATAATTCAGGATGAGGAATTTCATTGTGAAAAGGGAGTAATACCTAAAGAGGATATAGTCAATGCTGATGTGGGAGACGTACTCCAAACGCATATGGGTAAGAAGTATAGGGTTATTAATCCAAACATCAATGATTATATTGACTTGATGAAAAGAAACTGTTCAATATTGTTACCACAGGACTTGGGATTGATTGTGGGATTTACAGGGGTTGGTTACTCATCAAAAATTGTTGAATCAGGAACAGGTGCAGGTAGTAGCTTATTGTTTTTTGCAAATATAGTCGGACCGGAAGGACATGTCTACAGCTATGAAATAAGGGAGGACTTCGTTAAGATAATACGGGAAAACATTGACGGAACTGATTTTGATAATATAACATTAAATCATCAGGATGTAACTGAAGGATTTAATGAAGAGGATGAAAGCATTGATTTGGTATTTCTGGATCTGCCAAGTCCTCATGAAGTCATTAAGGATGCATATAGAATTTTAAAGGTCGGCTCTTTTATTGCCGTTTACACCCCATATGTCGAACAGTTCCAAAGGGTGTTTAAGGAATTGGAAAGGGCAGGATTTAAGGATATTAAAATAAGAGAAGGTAATGTAAGAGAATTGGAAATCAAAAAGGGCAGAACAAGACCTAACAGTAGAATGGCTGGTCATACGGGTTATATTACATTTGCAAGAAAGATATAAACATAGAAGGTTGTGTTATTATGAGTTTTAATTTGAAAGATATTATATCAATCAGAGATTTTAAGAAAAGTGATGTTGACTATATATTAAATTTGGCCGAGGACATGGAACCTATAGCTAAAAGTCAAAAAGTAAGCCATTTGAAAGAGGGAAAACTATTGGGTGTTATGTTCTATGAGCCATCAACACGTACAAGATTATCATTTGAAACTGCTATGAAAAGATTGGGTGGTGATGTTGTTGGATTTAATCAGAAACAGGGAACAAGCGTTCAAAAGGGTGAGGTATTATATGATACCGCACAGATAGTATCACAGTACTCCGATGCACTTGTATTAAGACATGACATGGAAGGGGCTGCCAGGTTTGTAGCAGATAATGTGGATGTTCCTGTTGTTAACGCCGGTGATGGTGCCGGTCAGCATCCAAGCCAGACATTGCTTGACTTATATACCATTAAAAAATCATTAGGTAAACTGAATGATATCAAAATTGCCATTGTTGGTGATTTGAAATATGGTAGAACTGTTCATAGTTTAGTATATGCCCTTGCGATGTATAACGTTGAGATAATTTTCATATCTCCGGATCAACTTAGAATGCCTGATGAGATATTGGATGACTTGAAAAAATTAAACTGCAAATTCAGTATTGAATCATCATTAATTGAGAATATTGACAATGTTGACGTTATTTATATGACCAGAATTCAGAAGGAAAGATTCCCTGATCATAAGGAATACATGAAAGTAAAAGGTCAATATACGATAAATAAAAAGAATTTGGAAAATACTGATACGATAGTTATGCATCCACTTCCAAGAGTTGACGAAATAGATTTCAATGTGGATCAGTTAGATAATGCGATGTACTTTAAACAGGCATTCAATGGTGTACCTGTTAGAATGGCATTACTTGATTCTATTATAAAATAAACCCACATTTAACTTTTTTTAAAATGATAATTAATTTATGAGTAATTATAATGAAGCATAAGATAATATTATAAATAATTAGAAATAAATCTTGATTAACAGTATTTAAAAAAAGGAGGGAATTTAAGTTCTGTAACTTAAAGCATTGTCGATCAAGTCAGTATCACATTGTAATGTGATGACATTGGTTCTTCCACGTCCCCTTCCACGTGAAACGGTATTTGCAGAGATTAAGCCTAATAATTCCAGTTCATTGATAAAGTCAAATAGTCTTCTATAGGATACTTTGTCATTTTTAGCCAAATCCTGATATTTTTCATATAATTTACCAGATGTTATTTCTTCTCTTGACTTTGTTAAATCAGTTATGGCTTCCAGTACTTTTTGTTGCTGTAAAGGCAATGTCATTATAACATCAATGATTTTATTATGTTCGATACGGTCTTTAGCTTCCTTAACATAACTTTCTTCAATTATATCAGATTCCTTTTCATCAGCGATTTCACCAGAAGTCTTAAGTAAATCAAGAGCGTATCTAGCATCACCCTCTTCTTTAGCAGCTAATGCTGAACACAATGCTATTACTCCATCAGAGACTGTTCCTTCATTAAAAGACAACTCAGAACGTTCTTTCAGGATATCTATTAATTGTTGTGCATTATATGGTGGGAATACTATTTCACGGTCACGTAAGCTGCTTTTAACTCTAGGCTTTATGAATTTTTTGAAATCAACGTAGTTACTTATGGATGTGATTGATACATTATCAGTACGTGTTAACGTGTATAGAATGTTGTCACCATCATTTTTGAGAATAACATCTATTTCGTCTAATATTACAATTAAAATTAAGTTTTCACCAAGTATGTTCTTTTTAAACAATGCTCTGAATGTGTTTACGACTTCTGCTTTCGTCCATCCGCGATATGGTACCGGTTTTCCTAATTGTTGACATAATCTTGCCAGTATCTGATATTCTGTGTTGTAGTCTGTGCAACGTATGTATTCTATTTTTATGTTAAGGTTTTCTTGTGCTGCTATTTCTTCAAGTTGATTTTTAACGTAGCTTACAACGGCTGTTTTACCAGTTCCTGTTTTTCCGTATATTGTAACATCTGGTGGTGTTATTTTTTTTAATGCTTCAACCCAATATTGTGCTATTAATTCAAATTTTTCTTCTCTGTGCGGTAGTTTTTCTGGTACAAAACGATGATCAAGAAATTCTTTCGTTTTGAAAACTGATTTTTTATTGCTTAATTCTACAAATATGTTCATTGCTGTCATCTCAATAGTTTTTTGTTGTATTTCAAGTAAAAAATTAATTGTAATATTAATAATTCAAGTGAAAAAATTCGATAATATTATATTATATTTCATAGTATAAAAAGCTTTAGAGAGAGGGACGTCTATTTCAAGTGTAAAATATATTAGGGTACCCCTGGAATTTTTTGGATAATACGAAAAATTATTTTTATAAACACAATTAAATTAAAAAATAAATGTTTATTAATCGTAAAATAATTAAATAAAGAATGTTATTTGATATAATATATAAATAATAAATATATAATAATATAATAATTAAATAATAATAATAAATAAATATAATAATAAATAAATAAATATAATATAATAATAATATAAAATAATAAATATAACTAATTGTTTTTAATTTTTAATTAATTTAATTAATTTTAAAAATTAATATAAAAAGTAATACAAAAATAACTTAACATATTATTTTATTACTTTTTCAATTATTATCTATACATTTTACACTTGAAATTTATGTCTATACTTTAAATTGTAATTGTAAGTTCAAAATTTTACACTTGAAATTAATGTCTTATTTTTTTCGATGTGATATATTTTATTTTTACACTTGCAATATACCTCTCATACTAAAAATTTTCCACATACTTTTTGGTTACACTTGCAATATACCTCTCACTATTTGATTTTTTAAACGACTTAAACGTTTACACTTGCAATATACCTCTCACTGTTTATGATTAAATTAAAAAACAGTATTTACACTTGCAATATATGTCTTACTATTTCATTTAATAATATTATTGAAAAAATTTTAATATTTAAAAAATCAAAGATAACATTAATGATATCTGAAACTTTAATATACATACTGTCTATTATTGTAATTTCTGTAATTATTGATATGATAATTGGAGAAGTACCCGATAAAATTCACCCAGTAATATTCATGGGCAACATGATTTCAAAACTCAAGGATATACTTCCTCCAACAAAATTTTCAGGACTGCTAATTGTTTTAACGACAATATTTACATTTTCCGCAATTACAGTAATTATATTAATGATAACATCAATGATAAACACTCTGCTATTTATTGTAGTAGCATCAATAATACTATCCACGACATTTTCAATCAATTACTTAATACAAACTGTCAAAGGAATACAAAATGACTTAAAAGAAGATATAAATAAAGCCAGAAAATCAATGTCATATCTGGTAAGTAGAAATACCGAAGAATTAACTGAATCCAGGATAACCTCTGCAGCTATAGAAACTTTAACCGAAAATATAACTGACAGTGTGGTCAGCCCATTATTCTACACATCTATATTTGGACTATTTCCCTATGGATTAATAACATCCATAGTTGTGGCTGTAATATATAGAGTATCAAATACCATGGATGCAATGTTAGGCTACAAAACAAAGGAATTGGCTCAGATTGGTTATATTCCGGCGATGTTGGATGACATTTTAAATTATATTCCCGCTAGAATAACAGGCTTATATGTGATATTGGCAGCATTCATTTTAAGATATGATTATAAACAATCATTTGATGTCATGAAAAAGTATGCTAGAAAAACGCCAAGTCCAAATAGTGGTTATTCAATGTCAGCAGCTGCAGGTGCATTGAATATTACACTAGTTAAAGAAGGAGTTTATAAGTTAGGTTACGGTGATGATGAATTAACCAGTGATAAAATAACAGAAGCAATATCATTGACTAAAGTTACTTCATTACTATTTATATTGACAATAGTATTCGTTTATATAATATTGATCTTTTTATTGTTATAATAAACAGGATACTGTTTTTCTTTTTTTATTGTTTTCAGAGTCAATATTTAATTTTAATCATGTAACAGACACCCAAAAAAAGGTTTAATTAATTACCCCTATCCATCAATACATTTATACAGTATTTTAAAATAAATATCAAACATCAATACGTTTTACAATTTTACATAACGAGGTTTAACAATGAATATAGCAATAATATCCGTTACAAATCAAGGAAAAGAAATATCCGATAAATTATGTGAAGAATTATCTGAAAATCCGACGATATTATCAGTTACACAATATCATAAAAATGTTTTCAAGTCAGTTGATGAAACATTCGACAAATGTGATTGTATCATCGGCATTATGGCATCAGGAATCATGATAAGGGCAATAGCTTCACATGTAGAATCTAAACTGTCCGATCCTGCGGTACTTCTTGTTGATGATAATGCCAATTTTGTAATCAGTTTACTTTCAGGCCATATGGGTGGAGCAAATGATCTGACACAATACATATCATCCATTCTTGATTCGACTCCTGTCATAACCACATCCACCGATGTCAATAATAGAGTTGGTATAGATTCTATAGCTAAACGATATTATTTCAACCTTGAAAATCCCAAAAACATCAAGTTTATAAATAAAGCATTGGTAAACAATCGTTTGGTAAATTTAACACTACCCCATTCATTGGATTATATCATTGATGATAATTTAAGAAAGTCATATAACATAATACTTGATAATGATATTAATTATGTCATTGCAGAAATTGACGGTCATGAAGTTATATTACGTCCAAAAAAGCTTGTCATGGGAATAGGTGCCAGACGTGACATACCAACACAAAAGGTATATTACGCTATAATACAGGCATGTGAAATATTGAAAATACCACCAAATAGGATTGACTTTTTTGCTACTGCTGATATTAAATCAAATGAAAAAGGCATTTTGGATAATGTGGATAGATTTAACAAGGAACTTATTATAATAGATATGGATAGGATTAAGAATTTTGACAATAATGAATGTTCCCATTCTGATTTTGTCATGAAACAATTTGGAGTAAAAGGTGTATGTGAACCCGCATCACTTTTGGCAAATGATAACAATTCGCATTTAATCTTTAGAAAAACGGCTTATAATGGTGTTACAATAGCGGTATCAAGTAATTAATTATTTCTTTTTCATTATTTTTGTTTGAGGTGGAAATAATATAAAATAGTTAACAAAATAAGTCAAAAACTTTAAATTATACATAGAATAATCAAACATCTTCATTTCCATCAAACTTAATAGCATTGATTTATTAACTAATAATGTTATAACAAATGAATACACAAACCAGACCTTAAACTATCTAAGTAATTACCGTACCTATGGTAATATATCAAGTACTCTAATCAGAACATATCCCCAAGACAGGACAATTCTCACTACATTAATAACATTGGCAAGCTGATCAATATGCGAATTACCTGACATATGCATATAATTTAACAACCATTAGAAGTGAGGAAACATTAATCATTGTTGGAATAAACTATGACATGATTAACCACATACAATATAATGATTTGGAAATGATTATTAAACACTGAAAACACGTCAAATAAATACTTATTTAATATCCAATCCTGACAAAATTACCAGAAATGGCAAGAATATGCTTAAACGAAAAGAATGAAAGAAACAAAAAACGAAGAAGGTTTACTTGAAAACCTCATCTCCCACAATTTTTTAAACTGTCTTTTTATCAAATAGTAAAAATATATAACATATTTCAAATAAATATATGTATACTATTAAATAAATTTACGAATAAATAATTTTCACATTTAATGGAAAATCAAATCATATTTATCATTTTAACAGAAAAATAAGGGAAGTGGGATTATGGCAAATGAGATTATGAGTAACCAACAAATATTTGATAATTGTAAGGAAATATTATCACAGATAATTAATGATAATAGTGTACCACGTAACATTAGAAAGGCCGCTGAAAATTCAAGTGCATTACTTGATAAGGATGAAGAAGACACCATCAAGGCAAGTACTGTAATATCCATATTGGATGATATAAGTAATGATCCAAACATACCAATTCATGCAAGAATTTTAATTTGGAACATACTTAGTGAACTTGAAAGCGTTAAAGATTAAGTACATGAGTAATATATTGTGTTTTAGCTATTCCTTCTATATATTCACATAGAAGTGTAGCTTCATCAATATTTTTTCCAACACATATGACTCCATGGTCTTTCAACAGGACTGCATCCTCATTTTTAAGCATATTGCTGGCATTATCAGCTAATTTTTTACTACCAGGTGGGTAATAATCAACTTCTTCTATGTATTCACTTGTTATTTCACCAAATCCTTCCAGTCTAATCAATCTTTTATTGCTGAAAGCGAATGCTGTTGCATATGGTGAATGTACATGAACGACACTTTTTATGTCATCTCTTTTTTTATATATTTCGGTATGTAATGTTGTCTCCATTGATGGCTTCTTGTCATCATTTGTAGTATATGACAAATCTTCAATCTTTACCTTTATTATGTCCTCATAGCATAATGATTTAAAATCGGTTCCTGAAGCCGTGATATAAATGTAATCCCCATCCATGATGCTTATGTTTCCGGCTTTTCCTATTATCATATCCTTATCATAGATATGATGTGCGGTATTTACTATATCTTCAATTATTTCATTGTTCATTTTTATCAAACTCCTATTCATTAAAATCTAACAGTTGCAGTGCTCCATGATTTATCACGGGTATTTGTCCACATGTCGGTACAATGTTATATATCTTCTGGAACTCGGTTTGCTTCTGGAATGTTCCGGAGTTAATCATGTGAACTCCCTTATATTTTGTATGTGAATTTATATGAACATGACCTGTATGTAATATGTCAGGAACATCTTCAATTACCATATAATCCTCAAATTCACTTGCAAGTGGTGTTCTTTCACCATATATAGGTGCAAGATGTCTTTTTTCCAGCAATAGTTTCATTATCTTATCCGTATCTGCATGTGTATATCCGTTGAGTGCCATTACAATGTCGTCAAAACTTCTTCCATGGTATACCTGTACTTTAATGTTATCCAAATTCATGATACATGGATTGCTTACCATTTCAATGTTTTTCTGATTACATAAATCTTTAGCATACTTTTCTGTTATAGCAGGCTGCGGTTCTGCAAGTCTGGTAGCATCATGGTTTCCCGGCGATAATATTATGGGTATGTCACTTACGTCTCCAAGTAATCTTGCGGCTTCTTCATATTGCTCATATATGTCTTTTATTTTCAATTCCTTTTCCTGGTTAGGATAAACTCCTATTCCATCCACTAAGTCTCCACCGATTACCAGGTATTTGACGTCATTAGCTAAATCCTGTTGTTTTTCATCACCATAATTACCGTTTATCCATTTTATGAATCTGTTAAATGCCTTTTCATCAAACATTTTACTTCCAATGTGTACATCTGATATGAATACTATTGAAAAGTCCATTGGCTTATCCACTATTCTTCTTTGTATGCTTGGATGAACTATTTCATCAGCCCTTATCAGGGAACCGTTACTGCTTCCTGATACGCCAATGACTTCATCTTTAACCAGTGTTGATGAACTTTCATACAAATCTTCCATATCCTTAAGTATTAAAACCGTACCTGTACCTGTTGGGTCTTCTATTTCAAGTATTCTATGTCCGTTTTTTGTATTGTTTATATTGTTTATTATTCCTATTGAATTCAGGTTTTCTATATTTGCCTTTGCATTTTTCAAGTCAGTTATCTGTTTGAATTCTGGATTTTCCTGTATTATTTTCTTTAGTTTTGTAAATCTGTCGTTGAAGTACTTGTTTAAGTCGTTGATGTCTCCGTCGGTGTATGATTTATTACTCACATCCAATAATATTTCGTAAGGGGTTTCTTGATTGGCTCTTATTTCTCTTGTTTTGGGATTTTCTTTAATCTCTTCATGTATACGTTGTTTTTCATTATCCTGGTAGTCACGTATCGTTTGTGTTGTAATCACATACTGATCGTTTTCATTCTCTTCAACATATTCAATCAATTCGCTAATAAGATAATCATAATCATTATTACCTTTTATTTCTGAAAATGCATTGTTATTTATTAGTAATTCGGCTTCCTGAAATTTTTTTATTATTTCGTTTGACATAAAGATAACCCCTATTTTTTTAGTATATTATTTTGTTTATACTTAATCATTATTAATTATATATTAATATATTATGTTAAACTTAAATTAATATAGGATAAAAAAAATTTAACGATAAAATTATTTATATAGTTGGTGAAGTAATGAGTAGAATATTAAAAATACTTCTTTTTATTATAGCTATCTTAGCGTTCTTTGAAGTAGGATTGTTTGTTTCATATACTGTTATTGCATCTGAACCGGTTAATCCTGTTGATATAATATCCATGCAACTTGATCAGGGTTCTCGTTTTATCAATTCGTTAACTGGTGAAAAAAATTTGAATCAACAGGATACATTAAACATAACTAATAAGGAAAATGTTGCATTGATTTTAAATAATCAAACTGGTTTAAGTGTTAATTTGGATTCGTTAACTGCTAAGGTTTCAACTAGTCAAACAGGTAATCAGACAGTTACAATTAATGCTATAGCTTCAAAGGATTCTCAAAGTACTGGTGGAGGTGCAATAGTTATACTTCCTGAACAGACTTACAGTATATCTGCGATTGCTACAGGTGAGGTTTATTCCAATGGAAAAGTTAAAATAAACACCACTACCATTGAATTAAAAGAAAGAATTGTATTGTATAATCAAAACAATGTAACATCATCAAAAAATCAGTCAATTGAATCTTTGGTTAATTATACTAATAATTTAACTAACAACACTACAACTAGTAACCAATCAAATAATAGTCGATAAGACTATTTTTAAATTTTTTTTAATCAATAATTAAATTTTAATTTACTATTTTTACAGATTTTTAAAATGAATTTTAGATAATTAATAAATATTATTAGCAATACATATTTATTAAGGAATAAAATAACTCAATATTAATTTTTTCGTTTATATGTAATAAATCATAATAAAATATCTTTAACATAAGGGGAAATAGCATGATAAGTTTAATAGGAATAGGTTCAAAAAGAGAACACATAACATTAAAAGCAGTAGATAAAATAAAGGAAGCTGATGTAATCATATCATATCATCCATATTTGGAAAACATACAGGACTTGCTTGAAGGAAAAGAAGTATTAAGTCGTGGTATGGGGGATGAAATGGAAAGAGTGGAATTGGCTATAGAAATGGAAAAGGAAGGAAAAAAAGTAGCAATAATAAGTTCAGGAGACCCTGGAATATATGGAATGGCCAATGTATATTTCCAAATAATAGACAAATACAGCGACCTGGAATTTGAGGTTGTCCCAGGTGTAACAGCGGCAACATATTCAGCCAGTGCACTAGGAGCACCATTACATGACTTGGCAATAATAAGCCTAAGTAATTTATTAACTCCACTTGAAGAAATCCAGCGTAAAATAAAACATGCAGCCATAGCCGATTTGGTAATAGCATTCTACAACCCAAAAAGTAAAACACGTACTGTTCCATTTGAAACTGCATGTGACATATTGGTTGAAAACAGAAACCCTGAGACACCCGTAGGTATAGTAAAAACGGAAGGAACCGATACAATAACACAGATATGCAAACTTAAAGACTTAAAGGATCAGGATATACACATGTCCACAACGATAATCGTAGGTAACTCAATGACCTATGTCAAAAAGGGAAAAATGATAACTCCACGCGGATATAAAATGAATGCAAAGTTACCTGAACAAACAGAAGCCTTCTATGAAAGATTCTTCAATGGTGACATTCAGATAGGTAAAAACCTGGACTGTGAATACTTCCCATGTCATGAAGACCAGGAAAACTGTACATTCTGTTACTGTCCATTCTATCCATGTGCCGATGGATCAACAGGTGGAAAATGGATTGAAGACAAAAACATATGGAACTGTAAGGATTGTAACTGGATTCACAAGGATGACGTAGTCGATTTAACACTTGACTACATTAAAGAAAACGTAAAGTCAATGGACGACTTTGATAAAAAGAAAAAGCAATTATTAAAATTCCGCAGAGCAACAATCTACAAAACAAGAAATTTGGATTTCCAACGTAATTATGATCTGGAAGAATAATCCTTCCTTTCATAATCTATTTTTTTAGTCTTTGACAAAACATAAAACTATAAAAAATTATATTCGCTCATGACCCAACTGGTGGGTCTGAACAAAATTCAACCTTAAAAAATATTCAAAACCTATTTTCACAGACTCATTCTTTAAAAAATAATACACTTGAAATGTATGTTTGAAAAATTCATTTGTCATTGATTTTCACAAGACTGTCAATCTTATTCAAGACACTTTCAACATCTACATTTTCATAGTTTAATCTCAAAGCATTTGTAGGACATTTCAATGTGCACTGACCACAGCCAATACAGACATCATGATTGATACTTATTTTATTGGTATAACTTATGGCATTTGAAAAACAAACATCAATACATTTTTTGCATGATATACACTTATCGTAGTCCATTGATATTGATACGCCAGGAAGTTTATAGAAATCTTTCTGTATGCCATCACTTAAATTAGGATAGACCTTCCATAAGCAGCAACAAGGACAGCAGTTACATATCGTCAACAGCTCATCACCCGGTCTTACGTTCATCCATAAACTATCCATCTTATTTCTGCCGACAATATGGACAAGACCCTCTTCATCACATTTATCAATATGATCTATGGCTTCCTGTTGACTAACAGGCCTGCAATGTCTACGTGAAATCTTCCTGGTGGTCTTACCAATGAAAATACATCCCAAATCTATAGGATAATCCTCACAATTCGTACTACGTCTACATAGACACTTGTTCATAATCACAATGTCATCCGATTGTTTGATTATGTTTTTTATAATGTCCGTGGGTGTGATGACCTTATCCACTATCTGAATGTTCTTGTTAATTTCAATAGTACTGACGGTGGTCTTATTCTTATTTGATTCAATGTTTTCTTTAGTCATAGACTTATCGTTAGGCACAAAATATGTTCCGTCACCCTCAAAAACTACTTTTGAAATAATCTTATCCATAATTTTCGATTTTCTGGATAAAGCGGCTACCTTGAATCTGAGACCGAAAATATATTTCACGACAAATATACTAACATCTATAAACCTGATTTTCATAGTTATCCTTAATATTTTTTTAATACAAGTGCATTCTTAGTTTACTATATTTATTTCAATATAAATGTATTTTATCTTTTAAAAAATAAAAAAAATTATTGGAGGTTATAATTCAACATTCATCTTTGCTTCATAAACTGTTATGGCTTCTCCTTTCATAACGGCCGTTAAATAATCTCCACAATCCGTTACCGTAATATCCAAGTCACCGCCTGATAGGTGAGCATGTACATGTTCGTTGAGCAATCCCTGTTTATATCCTAGAAGTACACAACTGGTTGTACCTGTACCACATGCATAGGTAAATCCTGCTCCACGTTCCCATGTCAATATGTCAATCTCTTCAGGACTTAAAATATTTACAAAGTGAACATTAACCTTTTCAGGAAATGCTTCATGACATTCTATACGTGGACCATAAAAGTCAAGGTTAATATCATCAATATTTGTATCTGTAAAACATACTGCATGAGGGTTTCCAACACTTACCGCACTCATTCTTATCTTTTCACCCTCAACATCAACCTCTTCATCTATAAATTCCGTAGTATTACCGCTAGGTGCAACGGCAGGTATTTCTTCAGGTATGAAAAATCCTTTTCCCATGTCTATTTCAATGTCTTTGACAGTATCATCTACAACGGTTAATCTTGCCTCTTTTATATCTTCCATTGTCTCTATTTTCATTACATCCTTTTTAACAATGTCCTTGTCATATACAAATTTGGCAAGACATCTGATACCATTTCCGCACATTTGTGCTTCACTACCGTCACTGTTGAATATGCGGAATCTTATGTCGGCCTTGTCTGACTTACATGCAAATACCACTCCATCTGCACCGACGTTAAATCTTCTTGTACAGATAACTTCACTTAACTTATTTTTTGATTCTTCAGGTATAACCTCATCAATGCTTTCGTCAATTACTATATAATCATTACCCAAAGCATGCATTTTTGTAAATTCTATTTCTTTAATCATTTTAATAACCTTGTTGGTACTTCCTGTCCTATTAATAGGTCGTTGAAGTTTTCTCTTCTTCTTATTATATCTGATTGATCTTTATTTACCAGTACTTCTGCCGGTCTTGGCCTTGAATTGTATTGTGATGCCATACTGTAAGCGTATGCTCCTGCATTTAATATTGCAAGCAAGTCTCCTTCTTCAAGTTTAGGCATAGGCCTGTCTCTTGCAAACAGATCTCCACTTTCACATAGGTTTCCGGCGATGTCTATTTCTTCGGAGTTTTCTTCGTTCATTTTATTGGCTACAACTATGTGGTGGTATGATCCATACATTGTTGGTCTAAGTAGCGTTCCGAATCCACAGTCTACCCCTGCAAATTTACGGTAGCTTTCTTTTATGTTGTTTACCCTTGTAAGTAACACTTCACTGTTTCCCACTAGGAATCTTCCAGGTTCAATGTAGAATGATGGACTTCCCATATCATATTCATCTAATTTTGCTTTGAATAATTTGATGATGTCAGTGGTAAACGTTTCAAGGTCCAGCTCGTTTTCTGTAGGTTCATATGGTATACCAAATCCTCCACCGAAATCTAGGAATTTAAAGTCAATACCAACTTCCTGGTGTACACGACCGGCTATGTCCATCATGGTTTCTACTGCTAACATGAAGGGTTCTGATTCAAGTATTTCTGATCCTATGTGTGAATGCATACCTATAGGTTTAAATCCTAAATCTATAGCTTTTTGATATACTTCCACGGCTTCATCTTCCCTTATACCAAATTTACTTTTTGGTCCACCTGTGATACAGTGTTCATGATGGCCTGCTTCAACCATAGGATTTACTCTTATTGATATTTCTTTACCTTCGCTTCCTTCAATTTTACTTAATCTTTCCAGGGCTGAAATACTATCTAGGTTTATTGTAACACCGGTTTCATGTGCATATTTTAATTCTTCGTTTGTTATGTTATTTCCTGTATAAACAATTCTGTCCGGTGTAAATCCTGCAAGTAATGCGGTGTATATTTCACCAGGACTTACTGCATCAATGTAGCTTCCCTCATCGAGTAATATTTTTAAAACGGCTAATGATGTATTTGCTTTAGCTGCATAACACATGTGTAGATTTTCATATTTGCTGCTGAATGCCTGGTATAATTTTTTGTAATTATCCCTAATTTTTTGTTCATCAATCACATATAATGGTGTATTATATTTTTCTGCTAAATCATTAGCATCAATATCACCTATCATAAGATGATTGTCTTTTGTTTTTAAATTAAAATCGTATGTCATAATATTGATTCCTTAATTAGTTGATTATTATATTAGTTTAAAAAAAATAGTATTCACATACTCAAAAAAAGTTCTTTTTTAATAATATGATTTTTATCTTTAATATAGTTTTTCTTATTTTTTTTCATTTTAAAAAAATGATGTTTGAAAATGATATTACGAGCCCGGGGGGATTTGAACCCCCGACCTTGGGATCCGAAGTCCCACGTCATAATCCTGGCTAGACTACGAGCCCAATTTAAAAATAGTATTCTTATATAACAATATATGTCATAGCTTATATAATTATTTTATTGATTTATTATTTTGACTAATTCACCATATTATTGTTTATAAACTTATTATTTAGATATATGTCCTTGATTTAATAAATAACATTATTAACACTATTGTTTTTTCAAAAGTTTCATATGTATCATGCATTGTCTTATTTAAGTAAATTAAGTCATTTAATCATTTTTCCTATGAATGTTATCTTGACTGGATAGTGTCAACATCTGTGGGTATGAATTTCATATTACAATTTAGTTATAAAAGTATGAAGTTAGGTTTGATGTTATAAATTTCTTTTTTATCGCCCCTCGCGGGCGTACTTAAAAAAAATAGCTCATAAATAGGTTTATATAGTAAAAAGGAGAGATATTATATTATGAAATTCGAAAATAACTCTCCTATTAATATTTATGAATTACAACAATATAAACTTGACGGTTATTTTGATGAACTACATGAACAGAGTAGCCGAAAAGAATATATAGAAGATAAAATTGAGAAATTAGATTCTAATTTAATAGTCTGGAAAGTAATAATATGTATCATTTGAAACAGAAACGGGTTTATTGTCCTGAATGTTATTCTAAATATATAAATGAAAAAGGATACTACTCTAGAAGTTTATTACTTATGGATTATGGTCTTGTTGATTGTAAAATTAAAAGATATAAGTGCAAACATTGTAGAAAAGATTTTTCAGCAGACATTTCTTCTATTGTAAAACCTAATTTTACCGTGTCAAATGAAGTAATGAACATTGTAGAAGAATATTACTCAATTGACTTTACAAGTGTTAGAAAAATCAGAGAATTCTTTGAAAAAGTACATGGGATCAATATTTCCCATCAAGAAATTCAAGACATTCTAGTTGATTATCATATCCATTTTAATCCAAATATCAAAGAATACTCAGGATATTATGCATTTGATGCGTTATGGATAAAAATAAAAGAGATAATGATAAATACGTGTTTTTATTAGCATTAGTAGATGTATGTCACGATACTATTGTAGCTTATAAAGTTGTAGAACATGAAACGGAAGAAGAAGTACTGAATTTTCTCAAAGAAGCCACATCAAATCAAGATCGAATAGCCATTACAACAGACTAAACCAGAATATATGTCCCCCATCAATGCTTTAGGATTTAAACATCAATTTTGTAAATTCCATTTTAAACAAAATAACAATAAAATTATTAGAAAATACGTTAAAGATAACAATCTACCTATTGAAAAAATAAAAGAATGTAAAAAGTTTTTACCAGAATTATATGAAATATATGAAGTAGAAACTCAAACAGAAGTAGAAAAAATCGTGAAAAATCTTAAAAAGAAAATAAATGAGTTTCCAGAAGTTATTCAATATATTATTAATGAAAAATTAGCACCTTATTTTAAAAACTTAACATATTTCCTTGAAAATACAAAAATCGAAAGCACAAGTAATATTATTGAAAGAATTTTTGAAGATCTTGCTCAAAAGCATGTGAAGAAATATTATAAAACTTTAAATGGATTTTTATCAAGATTTAACTTAAAATTAAAGCGATGGGATGAGAGAAATGCGATTTACTAAAATGATGTGAAAATATCCACACATCTTGACACCACCCTTGACTGAAGTAAATATATTTTAACTTAAAATGACAGATAATATATAGTGTAATGTTATAATTTAATTATTATTAAAATTACAAAGCATTAGAATTATATGATAATCGATAAATTTACAGGACATGATTTTTAATGAGAAGTGACAATATTAAAAAAGGAATAAACAGAACTTCCCACAGGTCTTTACTTAGAGCTTGTGGACTAGATGATGATGACATGAAAAAACCATTTATCGGAATAGCAAACAGTTATACTGATATAGTACCGGGACATATCCATTTAAGGGGATTGGTTGATGTTGTTAAGGAAACAATCCGGGCCGAAGGTGGAGTTCCATTTGAATTCAGTACAATGGCCGTATGTGATGGAATTGCAATGAACCATGAAGGTATGTATTTTTCCCTTCCGTCAAGGGAAATAATAGCAAACACGGTTGAAAGTATGACGATGGCACATCAATTTGATGCGTTAATCTTAATGCCTACCTGTGATAAGGTCGTACCTGGTATGCTTATGGCAGCTGCCAGATTAAACATACCTGCAATTGTAATTACCGGTGGACCAATGATGCCCGGTAAATTCCATGGGGAAATAGTTGACTTCATCAACGTAACAGAAGCGGTAGGTGCAACCCAATCTGGTAAAATGTCAGAAGAAGATTTGTACGAACTGGAAAGATGTGCTTGTCCGGGTGCAGGTTCATGTGCAGGATTATTCACGGCAAATACCATGGCATGTCTTACGGAAACATTAGGTATGAGTCTTCCTGGATGTGCAACGGCTCACGCAGTTAGTGATAGAAAAGTTGAAATAGCTAAACAATCCGCCAAGGCCATATTCAAGTTATTAGAAAAGGATATTAAACCACAGGATATAATGACACAGCAAGCTTTTGAAAATGCAATCATTGTAGACTTGGCATTGGGAGGGTCAACCAATACAACCCTACACATACCGGCAATAGCTCATGAAATAGCCGATCTTGATGTAAGCATTGACTTATTCGATAAGTTAAGCCATGAAGTACCATACATTTGCAGTATACGTCCTGGTGGAAACAATCATATGATTGATGTTGAAAACGCCGGTGGTATTCCTGCGGTAATGAAAAACTTGGAATCCAAACTACACACAGATTGTGTTACATCAACTTCAAAAACCATACGAGAAAATCTTGAAGAAGTAGGTGACATAAACTATGATGTCATTCACACGATTGATGACCCTGTACGTACTGAAGGGGGAATAGCAGTTTTATATGGTAACATAGCACCAAACGGCTGTGTAATAAAACAGGGAGCCGTTAACAAGGACATGCTTGTACATTCAGGTCCATGTAAGGTATATAACTCCGAAGAGGAATGTGTAACTGCAATAGAAAACGATGAAATAGTCGACGGCGATGTGGTTGTTATAAGATATGAAGGTCCTAAGGGTGGTCCTGGTATGCGTGAGATGTTAAATCCTACAGCAGCCATAATGGGACGTGAATTATATCATGTGGCACTAATTACCGATGGAAGATTCTCCGGTGGTAGCCGTGGACCATGTGTAGGTCATATATCACCTGAAGCAGCAGAATTCGGACCAATTGCAGCCATAGAAAATGGTGACGTGGTATCAATAAACGTACCGGAAAGAAGCATAACACTTGAATTGACTGATGAAGAAATAGAAAAACGTTTAGCTGACGTAAAACCGGCAGAACGTAACTTAAAAGGATGGTTAAGACAGTATCAACAATTGGCTACATCCGCTGACAAGGGTGGAGTACTAAAATAGATGGAATAATATTATTCCATATATTAATATTTTGGGGGTGTGTTCTTGTCAAAAAAACGTAAAAACAGGGAAAAAAGGCAGAAAAAACAAAAGCAACAAGAGGCAAATAAAGACAATACTAGTTTAGCAAGGGAGATAGCTAGTTATGCAATTATAGTAATAATAGCGGTATTGCTAGCGGCACATTTAAATGTAGTTGTTTCAGGTAGTATGGAACCGTCATTTTATAGGGGAGATATAGTAGCTACAGTTAATACAAATACCTATGGAATACAAGAATTCAACCCGGAAACTGATGTGAATGAAGGCGATGTTGTAGTGTATAATGCAACGTGGTATAAGGAACCTGTAATACATAGAGTGATAGATGTCCAGATGATTAACGGATCGAAATATTTCACAATAAAGGGAGATAACAACAATAAAGAGGACCCGTACCTTGTTCAGCCAAGTCAGATACGTTCAAAGGTAATAACTGTGGGGGGACATCTTGTTGTAATTCCAAAGATAGGATATGTTACTTTGTTATTTAGAGGTCTATAATTTCATGGAGGTAAAAGATGTATTCAAAATTAAAATTAGAAATAATAGAGTGTATAGAAGAAGCTTTAGTAAAGATGAAGATTAAATTGGATGATGAATTAGTATTGGAACAGCCACCATCACCTGATATGGGTGATATATCAAGTAACGTGGCATTCTTATTGGCACGTAAACTTAAGAAGTCACCGGTTGAAATAGCTGCAGAAATAAAGGATAATATACAATTGCCGTTATATTTCAAGAAAGTTGAATGTCAGGGTCCATACTTGAATTTCTTTATTGACTACACGTTATTTACCACTAAAATTCTTAATTACATAGATAAGGGTTATGGTGAATTACCTGAAAAGGATGAGACGATACTGCTTGAACATACCTCGGCGAATCCTAACGGTCCGTTACATGTAGGACACCTGAGAAATGCCATTCTTGGTGATTCATTAAAAAGGGTGCTTCAGCATGCCGGTTATAAGGTTGAATCACAGTACTACGTTAATGATATGGGTAGACAGATTGCCATTATAGTATGGGGTATGGATAAGTTCCATTTCAAATTGGATGAGGATAAGAAAATAGATCATGCCATAGGTGAAGTATACTATAAAAGCAATAAAAAGCTGGAGGAAAACCCTGATTATAACAGTCAAATCGATAATATACTAAGAAAATATGAGGAAGGTACTGATCAAAAGTTGATTGACTCCTTTGAATCTGTCGTTGAACATTGTCTTGATGGTATTAAACAGACATTAAAAGAGTTAAACATTAAAATGTCATTATATAAATGGGAAAGTACATTCCTAAGAAACGGTTCTGTGGACGATGTGCTTGAAAAGCTACAGCCATTTACCATCAAAAAGGACGTATTGTACCTGCCCCTTGAAAATTATGGCATAGACAAGGAGTTGATTCTAAGACGTTCAAACGGTACAAGCTTATATGCTACAAGGGACTTGGCATATCATCAATATAAAACAAAAAACAGCGACATTACTCTTGACATATTAGGTGCTGACCATAAGCTGGCTGCCAGTCAATTAAGTCAAGCATTAATATTAAGCGGTAACCGGGCACCTGAAGTGGTATTCTATGAATTCATAGATTTACCTGAAGGTTCAATGTCCACAAGGCGCGGAGTATTCATATCGGTTGATGAATTTATAGAAGAATCAATCAATCATGCCAAGGATGAATTAATCAGTCGTGATTTGGGCTTAACCGATAAACAGATTGATGAGGTATCAGAAAAAATTGGTGTTGGTTCAATAAGATTCTATATCAATCAGATATCACCTGAAAAAAGCATCACATTCAAGTGGGAAGAGGCATTGAGCTTTGAAAGGGGTTGTGCATCCATTCAATATGCCCATGCAAGAGCATGTAAATTACTCAATAAATCTGATTATGATGAGTATGAGGATGTAAGATGTGATTATAAATTGGAGGCTGAGGAACAGGAATTGGTACGTGAATTGGCAAGATTCACGGAAGTTATCAGACAATCGGCTAAGGAATACAGGGTACATCATTTAACCGAATATACCTTATCATTATCCAAGGCATTTAATAAGTTCTACAAATCACAGCAGGTTATTGGTTCAGATCATGAAAAGGTTAGGTTAAAACTTGTCGACGCTAGTAGAATAACACTCAAAAACTCCTTGAAATTACTTGGAATTAAAGCTCCTGAATACATGTAGTGATATTATAATCATTTACATCATCCTTTTTTTATTTTTTGTCATTTTTTTTATTTTTTATTTTTTTCTCGGAATCATTTTATTTTTCATTATACGTCGGAAGTATACTTCCGTTATATATAAAACAATATATATTATTTTCACATTTTTATTTAACTTTTTTTAGAATTTTTTAATTTCCACTATATGATTTCACACACTTTTAAAAATAATATTGTATATTTTTAATCATTATTATTAAAAATTATTCAATAACTATTTATATTAAATTAAACAAAAACACAAAATAACTTATAAAATTGTATAATAAATGAACAATATGGAGTTAATATCATGGTAGCATTTGAAAGAACAAAATGTGGTATTGAACAACTGGACGAAACCTTGGATAACATACGATTAGGAGACAATGTAGTTTGGCAGGTATCCAACCTAAAGGAGTTTTCATACTTTGTAAATCCATTTATCAAACAAGCATTAAATGATAAAAGAAATCTCATATACATCCACTTCGGAAAACATGAACCTATTATACCAATGACAGAGGATGATATAAATAAACTAAAACAGGAAAAAATCAATTCAACCACTGAATTTACAATGATAAAACGAAACGGGATAAAAATTTACGATGTAGACCCGAAACAATTCGAATCATTCACCTTGGAAGTACACAACATCATCAAAAAAGAGGGATGGGATGCATTCTACGTATTTGACTGCTTATCGGACTTGCAGGAAATATGGTCAACAGACTTGATGATGGGAAACTTCTTCAGAGTAACATGTCCATACCTATTTTCACTCGATACAATAGCATACTTTCCAGTAATACGAGGAAAACACTCATTTGAAGCAATAGCAAAAATACGAGAAACAACACAGTTATTCTTAGACATATATTCAAATAATAATGATGTATATATCCATCCAATAAAGGTATGGAACAGATACTCAAAGGAAATGTTTTTGGGACACAAATATGATCTTAGAACAAAAGAGGTAACAGCACTAACCGATGGAATGGAAGTAAGTAAATTTTACAAGGTAATCAACTCATCCAACATGAATGAACAAAATACGGATAGTTGGGAAAGATTTTTTACAAAAACAGAACTTCTGCATGAGAGTGGAGTAGACATATCTGACAAATGTGACATGATGTGTAGCATGATGATGGCCAAAGACAAAAAGATGTCGGACAAAATCAAGGAATACTTTGACTATGAGGACTACATGGCCATATACAATAGACTCGTCGGAAGTGGGATGATAGGTGGAAAGGCATGTGGAATGCTACTTGCCAGAAAGATAATAGAAAAACAGAAACCGGAAATATTTGCTAACTTTGAACCTGACGATTCATTCTACATCGGCTCAGACTTGTTCTACACATACATAGTATCCAATGATTTGTGGAATATACGCGTAAAACAAAGAAGTAAGGAAGGATACTATGAAGCAGGTAAAAAATTGGAAGAAGGACTTAAAAACGGAACATTTTCAGATGATATAAAGGATAAGTTCATAAGAATACTTGATTATTATGGACAAAGTCCTATAATAGTCAGATCAAGCAGTTTTCTTGAAGATGGATTTGGAAATGCATTCGCTGGAAAATATGAGTCAGTGTTTTGTGTAAACCAGGGAACACTGGAGGAAAGATTAGCGGCATTTGAAGATGCTGTAAAAACAGTATATGCCAGTACAATGAACATATCCGCACTTGAATATAGAATATTAAACGATTTGGATGATAAGGATGAACAGATGGCATTGCTTGTTCAAAGAGTATCCGGATCATATTATGGCGATTATTTCTTCCCAACAATAGCGGGTGTAGGATTTTCATATAGCCCATACTCTCCAACGCCCGGAACAAATCAAAATGATGGAATGCTTAGATTGGTAATGGGATTGGGAACAAAAGCGGTTGACAGAACACAAAAGGATTATCCGAGAATAATAAACCTGAATAAGCCGCATGCAATAGACCGCCCCGATATTGCCGAAAGACACAGGTACTCACAACATTACTTGGACGTGCTTGACATAAAAGACATTTCAATACATGAAATTGCAGTTGATGAGGGATTAGAGGTACTGCCAAGATATGGAAAAAACACGGTTATAGAACATGACTGGGATGCTGAAAGTAGACTAAAGGAAAGAGGCCAGTACAGGGATGTTGTATTTGTAAACTGTAACGGAATAGTAAACAATGACGAATTTATCAAAACGATGAAGATAATACTCAAAACACTGGAAACGGCCTATGACTATCCTGTTGACATTGAATACACGGTAAATATAGGTCAGGATAAGTCATTTGTAATAAATCTGTTGCAGTGCAGACCACTACAGATTTCTACCACGAATGAAACTATTGAAATTCCATCTGATAGGGGAAAAACGTTCTTCCATATAGAATCAGCATCCATGGGTCGATCCAGGATGGAAAACATAGAGACACTGGTATATGTCAATCCACATGACTACTACCAGTACCCATATGCTAAAAAAAGTTCAATAGCAAGAATAATCGGTCAAATCAATGAATACTGTAAAGAAGGTAATAAAAAATCAATGTTGATAGTACCCGGACGAATAGGTACATCATCACCTGAGCTGGGAATACCGGTGGCATTTGCAGAGATAAGTCAGTTTTCTGCAATATTGGAGGAATCATATAGTCAGGTAGGATATGTGCCTGAATTATCCTTTGGAAGTCACATGTTCCAGGATTTAGTCGAGGCAGATATCTATTATGGAGCATTATTCGAGGATGAAAAAACTTTATCCTATAATAAGAATCTTCTCGATGATTTTGCAAATAAATTACCTGAAATCAACACAGAATTGGACGATGAAATCTATGACATGATTAAGGTAATTGAATTTGATGACGAAGACCTTGAATTCTATCACGACATGAAAAAAGATGAAAGTAAATGTATACTACTTTAATTAACCTCCTCTTGTTATTTTTTTCTAAGGATATCCTATAGCTTCTCATGCTATTTGAATAATACTATGATTTTTACAATTATGATTTATTTTTTTTGCAAGTCTCTTATTTATAAAGAAGTTAATATATTATTAACTACATAATATAAATTACTAGATAAAATATTTTTTATAAAGTAATTTTTTATTAATCATTGTATTTTATTTATAATGGAATTATCTACTAAATAAATGGAGGAAAATTTAAATGCGAACGTTAATGATACATTCTGATTATTTACGTTACAAAACTAGAAGTAAAACTAAAATAGCCGAAGATATCGACGATGAAAAAAGAGACACTGGTGTAGATGATGCATTAGTAGCATTTATTGCCGTGGAAAAAGAAGATGAAGAAAATCCAGAAATCATCATAAAAAAATCCGTAAAAGAAATACTAAATGTTCAAAATAAGGTTAATGCTAAGAATATAGTTGTATATCCATATGCACACCTAAGTTCTTCATTATCCAATCCGGATGTAGCTCAATTGATATTAAAAGGTATTGAAGCAGAACTAATATCTAATAATGAAGCAGTAATGAGAGTACCGTTCGGATGGTATAAGTCATTTGAATTATCATGTAAAGGACATCCATTATCAGAGTTATCAAGAACAATCACAACGGAAGTTGATGAAGAAGAAGATGAAGTTGAAGAAGAAAAACAGCCATCCAAATTCTACATATTGGAAGAAGACGGTAAACAATATGATGTCGATGACTATAACTATCAAAACAAAACGTTAAAACAGTTAGTTCATCATGAACAGGGTCTATCACATGAAGATTCAGGTAAACAACCTCCACACGTAAAGCTGATGAAGGAAAAAGAATTGGCCAGCAATGAACCATCAGCTGATGTGGGACATATCAGATGGTATCCTAAAGGAAAACTCGTTAAGGATTTACTGGGTGACTACGTATATAACCTCGTAACAGAAAGAGGAGCTATGCCTGTAGATACACCTGTAATGTATGACTTGGCAGATCCCGCTATAAGAGAACATGCAGCTAAGTTTGGTGAAAGACAATACAGGTTAAAAACAAAACATAAGGAATTGATGTTAAGATTCGCATGTTGTTTTGGAGCATTCAGAATAATGGCGGATTCATTTTTAACATGGAAAAACATGCCTGTAGGTATATATGAATTATCACAACTAAGTTTCAGATTTGAAAGACAGGGAGAAGTGGTTGGTCTTAAAAGACTAAGGGCATTTACAATGCCTGACTTCCACAGTGTATGTTTGGATGACAATCACGCCAAAGAAGTCTTTGAAGGACAAGTCGACATGTGTGCACAGACTGAAACAGACTTAAACGTACATTATGAAGTAGCCTTCCGTGTAACGGAAGAATTCTATGCTGAAAATGAGGACTGGGTTAAAAAAGTCGTTAAGCAAAACATTAAAAAACCAGTACTTCTTGAAGTTATTCCTAAGATGAAACACTACTGGAATGCAAAAGTCGACTTTGCAGCTATTGATGATTTGGGCAGACCTATAGAAAATCCTACTGTACAGATGGATATTCAAAGTGCCAGAAGATTCGGAATCACATACCTTGATGAAAACGAGCAACAACAGTACCCTACCATATTACATTGCAGTCCAACAGGCAGTTTGGAAAGAGTAATCTGTAGTCTACTCGAAAAGACATCCACAGATAAGGGAAATAAACCATCACTTCCATTATGGTTATCACCTACACAGGTTAGAATAATACCTGTTACAGATAATCACTTGGAATATGCTGAGGATGTATATTGTAAATTAAGAAGATTAAACGTCCGTGTGGATGTTGATGACACTGCAGAAAGATTAGGTAAGAAAATCAGAAATGCCGGTAAGGAATGGATTCCATACACCATAGTTGTAGGTGACAATGAGGTGGAAAACAATTCCATAACAGTCAACAGACGTGACGATGACAGTAAACAAGAAGTCACAGTCGAAGAATTGGCCAATGAAATACACACAAAAACTGATGGAATGCCATTTAGACAATTACCTTTACCTTACAAAGTATCTAAACGTGTAAAATTCTAGGATTATTAATTTATTCCTCTATTTTTAATTTTTTTTGCTTCGTTTGCTTATTCATTTATTCTATTCTCTACTGTTTTTATTATAACTTTTAACTTATAACTTTAAATATTAGTTTCATGATAAATATTAATAATCAACAATTATTTTAATACTAATTTAGGAGATATTCAATGACAGAAGTTATTACAATATTAAATCAAAAGGGTGGTTGTGGAAAAACCACTACAGCAGTAAATCTTGGAGCTAGCTTAGCAAAACTTGGTAAAATGGTATTGGTTATCGATATGGATCCACAGGGTAATGCAACTACCAGTATGGGAATTGAAAAAAATCAGATTGAGACTACAATATATGACCTTATAACAGGCAAGTGTACATTAAACGAATGCATATATCAGACGGAATTGGAAAATTTACACAGCCTACCAAGTAACATATCATTAAGCGGGGCTGAAGTGGAGCTTAGTAAGGAAATAGGTTATCCATACATCTTGAATGAAAAACTGGAAAACCATGTAGATGCATATGATTACATATTCATCGATGCCCCTCCATCCTTGGGAATATTAACATTAAATGCCCTGGTGGCATCAGACAGTGTTATTATACCAATACAGGCAGAATTCTATGCTTTAGAGGGAATGCTTGACCTATTGCAAACAATCAAGTTGGTCGAGACAAGACTTAAAAGTCCATGTCCTATAAAGGGTATATTAATCACCTTATATGATGGCAGAACCAGACTGGCACGTGACGTTGTTTTCAGTGTCAAAGACTTCTTTAAAGATGAAGAACACATATTCAACACTAGAATTCCTAGAAATGTTAAATTGGCCGAAGCACCAAGTTATGCTCAGCCTTGTATCTTATATGATCCAGACTGCAGCGGAACAAAAGCATACCTGAAATTGGCTAAGGAGATTATTAAATTGGAAGGTGAACAGTAATGGCTGAAAGTGCATTAGGCAGAGGATTGGATGCTTTAATTCAAAATCAGGATGATAAGAAAACAACCAGAAAGGCAAAAAAGGCAAGTAGAAAAAACAAAACATCTAATGATTCATTCATGGTTTTGAGTCAGGAAAAGATTGATGAAATCAAACAGGAAGTATCTGATAATCCTAGAATAAGTTTATGGTCTGTTAAATCAGCATCAACATTAAGATACCTTAAAAAAACAGTTCCAGAATTTAGTATTAGTAACGAAGCTTCAATATTACTGGAAGAAGCTATCAGTAAGAAATATCCGGAAATATGGGAATTATTTGATGAAGAATAACTCTCATTTAAATTTTTTTTAAAAATCCACTATTTTTTTTTAATTTAATGATTAAACACATTTTAGGATTATATTAACGTGCTTTGATAGGCTTTTCCCGTTTTTACGAATATTTTGCATTTGTTTATGTTGGCTCCCAGGTCTTGGAGCTGTTTGAGGCTTGTAATCTTTTTGTTTTCTTTTTGCATGTGTGTTATTCTTCTTGCCGACTTCAGTCCAATGCCGGGTACTCTTATCAATTCCTTGTATTTGGCGGTGTTAACGTCTATTGGATATAGGTCCATATTCTCGAGTGCCGCCATGTATTTTGGATCTTCGTTCAGGTTCAGGAATCCATCGTCGTCAAGTATCAAATCATCCAGTTTATAGTTGTACTGTGTAAAGAGATATTCTGCCTGATATAATCTTCCCGTTCTACGTATGTCCGGTTGCTCGTGATTTTCCAGCGGTGTACCTTCCAGTGGCTTGAAGCTACTGAAGTAATTATACAAGGTGTCATATTTATTGGATAGTTTATAAACCTGTTTTAATATGTCTTCATCGCTTTCCTCATTTGCACCTACAATTATCTGGGTGGTATGTCCACTGCTTGCAAGGTTATGGTCACGTCTATGCAAGTTACTTATCCAGTCAAGCCTTTTCAAAATATCCTTGTCATAATTTTTTGTACTTGACAAGTCACCCAGACCATCCTTCGTTGCGGCCTCAAGGTTTATGCTGACTCTGTCGGCCAACTGCATTGCATGTTTTATATGATCCTTGCTTGAGCCGGGTATGATTTTCAAGTGAACATAACCCTTGTATGAATACTTGTTTCTTAGAATGTGCACGGCTTCAATCATTTCTTCCATTGTGGTGTCGGCATCCTTAATGATGCCGGAGCTTAAAAACAATCCTTCCACACTATTTTTATTGTAGAAGTCCATGTATATTCTTGCCAGTGCATCCGGACTTAGCCTTGCCCGCTGATAGTTATGTGCCTTGCAATTGGTACAGTATGCACAGTCATTGTTGCATTGATTTGTAAGCAGCACCTTAAAAAGGGGTACCTCCTGGCTGCCACGCTTTGCATAGTATATCCCATTTTTGATTTTATCTGTTTCTTTGAGTACATTGTCAACGTTATAGTTGACATAGTTACACCTGTCATAGTATGCCGCGTCGGATAACAATTGCAAATCCCTATATGTACTCATACAAAATCACTTCTTATAAATTTGGATAAAGTTTTTATACTAATATAATGTATAATATTAATTAATTATTTAATTTATTACTTTATAAAAATTATGGAGGTATAAAATATGAGCATGATTTTAATCATAATAATAGTGGTAATAATTCTTATCATTGTGGGAATTATCATTAAATTCTATAATAACCTTGTAAATGCTAGAAATAGGGTTAAAAATGCTTGGAGTCAAATTGATGTACAACTCAAAAGACGTAATGATTTAATTCCAAACATTGTGGAAACTGTTAAGGGTTATGCCGGACATGAAAAATCAACATTTGAAGAAGTCACAAAGGCAAGATCAAGTATCGCCAATGCTACAACTGTTGAAGAGGTAGCACAAGCAGATAACCAATTAACAGGTGCATTAAAAAGCTTATTTGCAGTAGCAGAAGCTTATCCTGAACTTAAGGCTAACCAGAACTTTATAGAATTACAGCAGGAGTTATCTGATACTGAAGATAAAATATCCTATTCAAGACAATTCTATAATGACACGGTACTAAAATACAATAACCTATGTGAACAATTCCCAAGCAATATAATTGCAGGATTATTCGGATTCAAACAGTCCGAGTTCTTTGAAGCACATGAAAGTGATAGGGCTGTACCTAACGTACAATTCTAGATATTCTTTCAAACAATTTTCCTTTTTTTGTTTTTTATTATTTTTGATATTTTTACTTATGACTGTCGTTAATTTTAGCTTTTAAGTAAGCAAGGATGATTTCAACACATATTCAATAGCATTCTTTTTTTGATAACTTTCCATGCAATATCTCTTCTTCATTAACTATAATTAATTATTCATATAAAGATAATATTATCGCTTTAAGGATGTTAATCATGAGTACTTTTAAATTAAATACCATCATTAAATTGTCAAGTATATTCATCATACTTCTGTTATTATTAACACCCATATATTCTATTGGAGAAAATGATGAAGTACATGCATATACAGTCCCCGTCGTGGTGAACTTTATAAACATCAGTGATGATGGACAATGCTTTTATAGTGATGAAGTGACATACACCCTGGATGAATCCGGCAACGTGGTATATTACACAATCGACAAGTCATCAAATGAGGTCATAGACAACATATCACTTGAATGTGAAGGCATTTACTATGATATCAACATAAACGATACTAAAAATCATACCAATATTAAACTATCATTATATACGGATGAATCCAAGAAAAATAAGCTCACCAACAGAAGCGTAAAAATAATATATCATTATACTAGCATAAACGCAGTAGATTTATACAATGACGTCGCGGTATTCAACTATACTCCATGGGCTGATTCAACAAGCACGGTCTCAAAGCTTGAAACATACATAACATATCCTGCCACACGTGATGACATAAAAATCTATGACAACCCTCCATACCTGATAAGCAGCCATTCATGGGTAAATAAGCATAGGTATGAGACAAGATATAAGCAAATATCACCGGATTCCAATCTAACTCAAGTAGTGCTAATGCCAAATGATGCATTCAAGTCAAACGAATACACCAACAATATAAATCAACTGCAGAAAGAGGAAATAACAAAAAATCAGGATGATTATGCAAAAGACGTGGCATTCAATAACACTATGGGATACTTGCTCATAGCGATATCTGTACTGTTAATGCTGACGCCACTTGCCATATCAATCAACTACTTCAAAAAATCTGGCGTAGATGATGCCGGTCATGATGCTATCTTTGATTTAAATGATAGCTATATTAAGGCCAACATGATATTGAATGATAAAAAGGATACGGTTAATGCTGATGCATTATATGCAACGATATTGGAGCTAGTAAACAAGAAATTAATCAACGTGACACACAGTGATGATGAATTATTCATACGAATAGCCAAAGATAAAGACAATAACCTTGAAGATCATGAAAAAATCTTATACGATGCATTGTCCGAACACATTAACAAGCAAAAAGCACTTAATGAAATATACAATGGCATTGATAAAACGGAAGTAAACAATCTCTATGAAAAATTCAAACAGGTATGCAAAAAAAGTTATTCAATAACAGAATATTTCACCGATAAAACATCCAAATTATTGAAATACTATTCATTTACGACAATAATATATGTATTGATAGCATTCATCTTGATAAACATGTTAAAACCTGATGTTCCAATATTTACGTGGACATTCAGATGTCTGATAGTTCTTATTCCAATAATAATATTTGCCTATGTAATTTCATCAAAAATAAGCAATAACTGGAACAAAAATGGCCGGATTCAGCACCAACATTGGAAGCAATTCGAATCTTATTTGAATGATTACAGTAAAATAGAGAACAATCCCCCTGAAACAGTTTCAAATTGGGCTGATTATATAGTATATTCGGCTACATGTGGGGTTGACCTGTCATTCAGACAGAACATGATTAGATACATCGACAAACACAATAGGAAAGAACTGCTTGATAATGATTTGATAAAGTTATTCTACCATGATGCAAACAGAAGCCTGTATCTGGTAGATTAAACCATACTATTTTTTTCAATTAATATTTTTGATTTTACATTACTGATTCATCATATAATTTTTAGAAAAGATTATATATTTATATAATTATAGTATCTTATTATATGATAATAATCCAATTGGGGGTATTTTATGAATAATAAAATAAGGAAGCTTTCGGTACTTCTTGTAATCTCATTATTTCTACTGTTGCCGGTGGCATTTGCAGATGATGGTGATTATACCATACCAGAGGCTACTGTCAACGTATACCTATCTGATAATGGAACGACAATCTTTACAGAAAGCATTACACAGGATATAGAAGGTAGCGTTAATGGGGTATACAGGGAAATACCATTAGCATCCGGTCAAAGCATAAGTGATGTTGAAGTGGAAACTCCGGGCTATTATAACACGCCCGAGATAATTACAAACAATGACAATGTAAGAATAAAGGTATGGCTGTATAAGGACGCGGCCAAGACACAGAAAATCTATGATGAGAAGGTAACGGTTATCTACAAGTATAAGTTCAATAAAGGAGTTAAGATGCATAATGATGTTGTTGAGTTACAATTTAAGCCATGGGGAAAACAGTGGGATAGCAGGGTGGATAAACTAACCACATACATAACAGTTCCAAACAGGGAAGGTGTTCAATATTGGAACAATCCATCTGATTATGTTGAAGAATCCACATGGATAAACGACACAACACTTAAGACGCAGCTAAGTGACATACCCTCACACACTGAATATGAACAAAGACTGATAATGCCGAAGTCATACTTCAAGCCGGGTGATAACTTCATAACAACCGGCCTGGATGCCAAAGATCAAATAATAAAGGATCAAAACAAGTACGCCTCTGATAGGGAGTTTCAAAAGACTCTGGGCTCAATTGTAAATTCAATACTTGGATTATTGTTATTTGTACCCCTTGGTATTTACGCATTGTTCGGCAGAGAACCAAAGATTGACTATAAAGCCGAGTATGAATATGACACGCCAACAGATGACTCGCCATTATTTGTAAATAACGTGGTGGTGGGTGATGTAGGTGAATTTGATGTAAACGCATACAATGCCACCATACTGAATCTGATTGAAAACAAGTATTATAAGATTATAGCAAGCAATAATGATGACACGATAATAAGAAGAACAGATAAGGACATAACAGGTCTTAAAAAGTATGAATTGGACATAATCAATTTCCTTAAGAAATTTGAAAGAAACGGGGATATCTCATTCAATCACATCAAGGACAGCTGTGATCCTACGGAGTATACTGCTTTCATATCCGGCTGGAAGGAAACGGCCAAAAGTGAAATATCCCAGCAGAAAGTGGACTCCTACTTTGAAGATAAAGGCTCGGACATTCTTAATCTTATAAGCGGATTCATGGTAGTGTTGGCCATAATACTGTTTATATACACAATGTTTACGGATTCATCATTCTTCAATATAATTATCGTCATACTGCTGTTTGTTGTTGGGGTAATGTCATTTTCAATACCTAACACATTCGCTGGAAGATGGACACCTGAAGGAAAGACATTCCATGACAAGTGGAAAGCATTTGAAAATTACGTAACCGATTACAGTATGATTAAGGATTATCCTCCCGCATCCATACAGGTATGGGGCAGATACCTTGTTTATGCAACAGCCCTGGGTTGTGCTAAGGAAGTATCGGACAACATGTTCAAGTACTTTGAAAGCGTTAATGTAAATGAGGATTACCTATATCAATCAGATATAGTCTGGTTTACGTATTATGGCGGATTAAACAACATGACCTCGTCATTTTCACATCTGGAATCGGAAGCTAACTCATCATCATCTGGTGGAATATCATCAGTAGGCGGAGGATTCGGTGGAGGTGGAGGTGGAACCTTCTAAAATCCACCCATATTTCCATTTTTTTGTTACTATTTTTATTTAATTCTATTCGTATTTAAACAGTCTTTTTAATCATATTTTCATAAATGGGAGTATGTGTAATTTAGTTTAATCTGATGCTATTTATTTTTCCATAACTAGCCTAACAAATTCTTCAACGTATCTTTCAAGGTGAACAATGAAATATCACTGCTTTGAAAATGACAACATCTGTAAACAATTTTATAAACATAGACACAATACACAACATAATTATTTATTTTCAGAAGTGAATATATTAAATCAACAAGTATATCTTTACTTAATAAACAGGAAACGGAGGGCTTACGATGAATAATCATATTAAAAAATCTATATTGCTATTGTTAATCATATTGTTCATTACAATTCCACTATCCTATTCATCAAGTTCACAGTACTCCTTGGATAACGTTAACAAGGACATAGTGATAAAGGATGATGGTGCATGTGTTATAACGGAGGATATATCATACAATATACATGATAATATAAACGGTGTCTATAGGACTATACTACTATCCGGTGCTCAAAGCATTGACAATATATCAGTAGAGACACCCGGCTACTATAACACCTTGGAAGTAGTCAATTCAACAAACAACGTCACATTGAAGGTATGGCTATACTCCGATGAGGCCAAGACCAGACAGGTAAATCCAGGCCTTGTAAGGGTAATCTATCATTATAACTTCAACAAGGCAGTTAAAGTATATAATGACGTAGCTGAATTCCAGTACATGTCATGGGATAAGTACTGGGATACGGACGTTGATAATCTAACCGAAAGTATTCACATACCCGGCAGTAATCGGGAGGTTGAGTACTGGAACAATCCGCCACACAGCGTAAATGAAAGTACATGGACAACCGACAACACGCTTACAATCAAATTCAATAAGATGGACTCAAATCAGCAATCCGAACAAAGAATACTAATGCCAAAGGATTACATAAAAAGTACACAAAACGCTGATGTAATAAACAAGGATGCTAAAAGTCAGATTGAACAGGATCAGCAGTCATACTTATTCAAGGAGTCTATCGGTGATAACTTCGGCTACATCGCCGCTATAATTTCAACAGTACTAATGGCCATACCATTGGCCATATATCTAAGGTTTGGCAGAAACAAGAATTCAATATATCATAATCAGGAAGAAAGTCAGATACCAACAGATGATAAGCCATTGCTTGTAAACATGCTTCTAAACGGTCAGGTCGGCGAGGTCAACGCTGACGGATACAACGCCACACTACTTGACTTGATAGACAAAAAATACTTTAAGCTAATACACTCGGACCAAACAGATACGATAATACGGCCAACAGATAAGGACTTGTCCGGTCTAAGAAGATATGAACTTGACGTATACGACTATGTATTATCCTTTGGGGATGAAAATAATCATATCTCATTCAAGAATATGCTAGCTGATTCCTCGTCATTTTCAAAGTTTATGAACGCTTGGATTATCGATACATCTCATGAATTCTCAAGCCTTGATATAAGAAGATATTATGATGACAAGGCCTCAACATATACTGCATATTGTAGTTATGCATCATTTGTAATAGCTATAATACTGTTGTTCTTGGCAATATTCGTCTTCAAGGGAGGACTTACCAATCTGATAGCAATAGTCTTTGCCGGATTGTTGCTTGTAGTCTCTGTAGTGCTCTTTATTATGCCTAACACTATAATGGGATGTTGGACAAAAGAGGGAAGCATATTCCATGACCGTTGGACTAACTTCAAGAAGTACCTCCTGGATTACAGTCTTATAAGGGAGCGTCCACCGGCATCCATTCAGGTATGGGGTAAGTATCTGGTCTATGCCACAGCCCTCGGATGTGCAGATGAGGTACGTCAGAACATGATAAAGCACTTTAACCAGACGAATGTGTCAAGTGAGATGCTGACAGATTTACCTGTACTGTATCTTGCCAACAACTATGGATTTGGACACATGTTCTATTATGGAATACCCGGTCATATTGACACGCCCGATATCGGCGGATCATTCGGTGACATCGGAGGTCCAGGCTCCGGCGGATTCGGTGGAGGTGGAGGTGGAGTATTCTAGACTCCACTAAAAATACTTCAATCCCCAATTTCTTTTTTTAAAAATAAAATCATAATCATTTATTGCATTATTCGAGTATGATATCCGTTTTATGATTGCAGTTTCTGCATGCATTCTGTCTGCTTATGTTTACTTTAACGTTGTAACCTTCACGCTGTACAAGAAGGTGTCTGCAGTTTCTGCAGTATGTATTGTCCTTATATGATGGAGATGTATTTCCAGGATAAACGTATTTCAAGCCCAGATACTTTGCCAAGTCCAATGCCTTATCAATTGTCCTGTCCGGTGTTATTTCAACGTCCTGCATCTTAAACTGCGGATAGAATCGTGTAAAGTGCAGTGGAATATATGTTGATACTCCTTTGACATAGTTAATAAGTTCTCGTATACTGCTTAAGTCGTCATTGTATCCGGGAATAAGCAGGTTTGTTATCTCCACGTGGACTTGATGTGAATGGTAGAATTCAATGGCATTCAAGACATGTTCGACTCTGCCATGACAGATTTTCTTATAGAAGTCATCATCAATACCCTTAAGGTCAATATTAACGGCGTCAACATACTCGACCAGATTGTCCAGGGTTTCTTGGCTGTTGTATCCGTTTGATACGAGTATTGTTTTAAGATTGTTTTGTCTGGCTATTTCAGCGGTTTTAATTATCCACTTTGGATGTATTGTTGGCTCGTTGTATGTCCATGATATGCTGGGGGTTTTCTTGTACTTTGCCTGTCCCACTATGTCGGATGGTGAGTATTTCTGTGTAAATACGCTTTTAACATCACTTGGCTGAGCTATGTGGTGATTTTGACAGTTTAAACATTGGAGGTTACAGCCCACTGTGCCCACGGACAATGTTTGTGTACCCGGTAAAAAGTGGTATAACGGCTTTTTTTCTATTGGATCTACCGCTACGCCACTGGTGTAAATCATGTTTTCGTTATCAAGTGTTGGTTTTTGTCCACATATTGTATTGTTGTTTATGTTGCAGTGATTTGGACATATATTGCAAATGTTACTCATAGTCATTCCTTCTATTGTTAGATTTTTTTATAATTCTTTCAGGTGTTCATATCCTTTTGGTGTTATGGAAATCTTTTCAGAGTCCTTGGTCATGGTAATTTTGCCGGTATCATCGCATTTACCTATGATAAAGAGTTTGTCTGTGAATATTTCCTTGTATTCATTGTATTTGTCGGAGTCTAATGTCATAAGTAATTCAAATTCTTCGCCGAAGTGTAGAATGTAGTCAAGAATACTTTTTCTGTTGTGTTCTGCTATTATTCCCAAATATTTCTCATGGGGTATGTCATTATAATTTAAGTCAAAACCCATATTATAATTTTTTTCTCTTAGCGTATAAAGTTCCAATGCCAGACCATCTGTTATATCGGTCATGCTGGTTATCATATCGGGATAGCTGTTGAGTAATTTAAATGTATTCATGGGTAATGCAGGCTCCACTATGCTGTTTATTAACTTTTCTTTAACATCATATGGAATGTCCATGTCATCATATATCAAATCCAAACCTGCAGCCGGACTTCCAAGTTCACCTGTAACTGCTATAAGATCTCCTTTTTTAGCACCTGATAATAACTTTAGCTTATCGTCAACTACTCCAACAGCCGTGGCCGATAGTATTATTTCACTGTTTTCATTTATGTCTCCGCCTATCAACTTGACATCATACTCTCGGCACTTGTCAAGTATTCCGTCGGTCAGTTGATCAAATTCATCCAGGCTCATGGAGCTAGGCAGTGCCATTGATATTAGTATGCTGTTACAAATGGCGTTATTTGCCATTATGTCACTTACATTCACGGTCACTATTTTTTCTCCCATCTGATAGTGTGTCATATTGTGTGGAAAGTGTGTGTGCTGTATTAGCATGTCACTGGACAACACGGTATATTTGCCAGTATTTTCTATTAAAGCGGCATCATCATGGTAGCTTTTGTATATGATTGAATCAGTATCATTTAATGACTTATCCCTTTTTTTAAGAAAGAATTTAATCAATTCCCTTTCACCAATTTGGGATATCTTTTTATTGTTCATATTATTATTTATTAAAATTAGTTTTAAAAAATGTTTTGGGGGGTGAGTTACTTATTTGGGATTAGAGGTTAGGATTTACCCTTTCGGCTATAATCTCAACTATTGCATCATCAGCACCGATAGGTTCTGTGTATATTATTTCACCATCAAATTCAACTTTTTCCACAGACATAATACCTATCTTAGTTCACCTCCATATATTCACTGAATAAACATAATCCATAATATCTAACAAAATGTTCGAAAAATAAACATTCATAACAGTCCCCTATTATAAAGACATAAAATATGATGTAATTATATTATTATATTATTCATAGATACTATATAAATAAAATGCGAGCATCTATATAAGTATTCAAAGGGGAGTCATGATAAGTAATAATAATTATTTTAAAAGGATAACTAAAGCAGATACTAATAGATAGTAAGTTTATAAAAGTATTACTCAAGAGTGAAAAAACATAATTTATGCCAACACTCTAAATTTAAAAAAAATGATAATATATAAATATTGAATAATTCATAACATAATAACAATAATATAGAATTCATGTGTTAATATTCAAGTGGTGAGATTGTGAATGATAGGATTAAAATTGCAAATGATTTTGCTAAAAAAATTAAGTCGGATAACATCGATAAAATAATTCTATTTGGATCTGTAGCTCGTGGAGATGATACAGAAGATTCTGATATAGATATTTTAATAATATCTGATTATTATCACGAAATTGAGGATATTGTTGCAGATGAGGTAGTAAATACAATTCTGGAGTATTATGAATACATTTCAGCACAAATTATGAGTAATGAACATTTTGAAAAAACTAAAAATTTTTCATTTTTAACAAATGTATTAAATGAAGGTGTTATTCTTGGATGAATTGGAAGAATTTCATAAAAAAGCCGAAAGAAAATTAAAATCAAGCAAATTATTATATGATGCGGGTGATTTTGCAAATTCACTAAGTTTATCTTACTATGCAATGTTATTAATGTCAAAAGCGTTACTGGTAAAAATTGGTATTACTACAAATAAACATTTTGGAATTATCAAAGAACTAAGTAGAACTATGTGAAGACAGGTAAATTAGATAATAAGACTTATAAGTATTTAACCAAAACACAATCATTAAGAAATCAATCAGATTATGAAGCAATAGATGATATTACTGCAGAGATTGCTAAAGAAATTAATCAAGCACGCGAATTCATAGATGTAACCAAGGAATTATTATAAATTAGAGAATTAATCAAAATTCT